>JAXGOJ010000001.1:0-187702 GCA_040767525.1 Bacillota bacterium
TTACCGGGTAACATCATGTTTCTACTTACCAGGAGTATACTTCTGACAAGAGCCAGGCACTCAAAGGAGTCTTTATGGATTGGCTGTATGAGCATATGGGAATTATCACTTTCTCCACAGAACTCTGGGATGCCTCTGTAAGGGCCGGCAATGAACTTTTCGGTGTTTCCCGTGCATCGGAAGAGGCCCAGCTGAATCTTCTTAAATGGAATGATAGGGAACTCTCAGGCCGGGGATTTATACCATGGTACGAGTTCAATCATCCCCAATTAGGACTTGTGGAAATAGGAGGGTGGAATTCAAAGTTCACTTTGGCAAACCCGCCGCCCCAGTATCTTGAAGGCGAATGCCATAAGAATTGTCTGTTTACGCTGTATCACGCAGCTTGCCTTCCGGAATTGGAGGTAGAACCTCCTTTGGCCAAGAAGATCGCCCCGGACATATACAAGGTTGCGGTTTCGATTAAGAACAAAGGATACAAACCGACCCACATTTGTGCCCAGGCCCTTGAGGTTGGCCGTGCCAGACCGGTTAATGTGGAACTTTTGGGTTTAGGAGTAGAGTTCATCACGGGAAAGCAGTCTCAGGATATAGGCCATCTGGATGGCCTGGCATCAACGGGAACGAGCCATGCCTTTGGAGACTCTTTGAACAGGAAGAAGCATCTTGAATGGGTGATTAGGGCTCAAGAGGGCACAACCGTAAGTATCCTGGCAAAATGTGAAAGAGCGGGAACTTCGATTTCTCAGGTCATATTGAAATAGCAGGGGGAATAAGAATGGCCATTTCATTCGACAGGTACCACACATACCGGGAAATATCGGATTTCTTGCAGTCTTGCGCCTCAACTCACCCTGATCTATGTGTTCTCGAGTCTATAGGCAAGTCTTCTGAAGGCAGAGACATATGGATGCTTGAGGTGACCAATAGGAAAACAGGCCCTGCCGCCCATAAAAGTGCTGTTTACGCCGACGGGAATATCCATGCCGGTGAAGTCACAGGGTGCGAGACAGTATTATGGACTATAAGCCATCTCCTTGAAAACTACGGGAAAGATGTCAGTATCACTTCTCTTTTGGACACAAAAGCCTTTTATTTCGTACCCAGAATAGCCGTTGACGGTGCCGAGTATTATCTTACAACGCCATATATGTTGAGATCCAGTCTCCGGCAATGGCCTGATACCTGCGATGAGAAACCCGGCCTTTATCCCGAAGACGTAGACGGTGACGGTAAGATACTGACTATGCGAGTGCAGGATCCTGACGGGGGTTGGAAAGTATCGGATAAGGACCCACGGCTAATGATCAAGCGCAGGCCTCATGAGCTGCCCAGAACCGGTTACTACCATGTTTACACTGAGGGATTAGTCAAAGAATTTGACCCGCACCTTACTGTGAAACAGGCCCCTGAGAAACATGGCCTGGATTTTAACAGGAATTTTCCTGCCAATTGGGCTGTATACACCCGTCAACGAGGTTCAGGTGACTATCCCTTCTCAGAACCTGAGATGAAAGCCGTAGCTGAGTTTTTTGTTTCCCATCCAAATATCGCCGTGGCAATGGCGTATCATACCTACGGCGGATATGTACTGAGGCCTTTTTGCACCAAAAGGGATGATGCCATGGATCCGGGAGATTTGCAGATATACCTTGCTGCAGGTGAGGTCGCACAGGACATTACAGGATACCCCTGCAAGTCGATTTTCGAGTGGTTCACCTCTGACCGGAAGAAGCCCTCAGTTGGCAGTGCCCTTGAATGGTTTTATGAGACCCTTGGAATAGTCTCCTTTGCCACTGAGCTATGGGATATGCGTGGACGGGCAGGGTTGAAAAAGAGGCCTTCCCATGAGTACCGGACCCTGTCTAACAAGGAAAGAGAAGAAGAGGAGCTGGCCCTTCTTAGATGGAACGATCAGGTTATGAATGGCAGCCTTTTCATCAACTGGAAAAAGTTCAAGCATCCTCAGCTCGGTGATGTAGAAATCGGGGGGTGGGAGCCGAAATTCGGAAGGCAAAACCCGCCGCCGAGTCTTTTAGGAGAAGAATGCAAAAAGAATGGCTTGTTTTGCATAAGTATGGCCGCAATGGCCCCTGAGCTTGTTATAGAAAAGGTGGTGCCAGTGCCCCTGGGCAATGACTTGTACCGGGTAGATGCAGTTGTGAAAAACCAGGGTTATCTGCCCTCTCACGGTACTTTTGTGGCACTTAAGATGAATAAAGCTGAGACTGTAACAGCAGAAATTTGCCTGGCACCGGAAACCCAAAAAAGTCCGGATGGCCAGGAAATCCACAATTCAGGACCTGTGTTTTCTGAATTGGTCGCCGGCAAACCCGAAGAAGATCTGGGCCATCTTGGAGGTAGAGCAGGCGGAGGCGACCATAAGAAGAAAGTGTCCTGGATTGTCAAAGCCAAAGCCGGACATCCCGTGGTGATAACAGCTCGTTCTGGCAGAGCAGGTAGTGCGACGAAGGAAATCAGACTGTAGCCAAGGCATGCATTGGCCGCTTAACAGGTGAGAAAGAAGGAGATCGTATGGAAACCAAGCCAAAGCACGGCAATAACCCTGATTTTGATTATGTCATAGATAAACTGACGGCACTTTTGAAGATTCCCAGCGTAACCGGTAACACAAAAGAAGCCTTGGACTGGTTAAAGTATGAGTTTGATATCATTGGCTACGATACTCACGTGACCAATAAAGGTGGCTTAATCGTATCTATCCCGGGCAGTAAAAGGGGCAACGAGAGGCTTCTTTCAGCTCACGTTGATACCCTGGGGGCCATGGTATACGAAGTCAAGGCTAACGGGCGCCTAAAGCTTGCTACTATTGGAGGGGTAGCCTGGCAAAGTATTGAAGGTGAAAGGGTAACAATCCAAACAATGAACGGTGATGTTTTTACAGGCACCGTGCTAACCACTAAGGCTTCTTCCCACGTGTACGGTAAAGAATCTGCTAACTTAGAAAGAAATCAGGAGAACATGGAAGTTCGCCTTGATGAGAAAGTTCAATCCAAAGATGATACTTTTGCCCTGGGTATACGCCCGGGAGATTTTGTGGCCTTTGACCCCAGGGTAGAACTGGCCGGTTCCGGGTTTATCAAATCGAGGCACCTGGATGACAAGGCTTCATGCGCTATTTTGCTTGGGGCAGCCAGGCACTTTGCTGAAAGAAAACTGAAGCCGGCCTATAATACCTATTTGTTCATTACAAATTACGAGGAGGTCGGCCATGGCGCATCCTATGGAATTCCTGATTCCGTTCAGGAAATGGTAGCTGTTGACATGGGATGTGTAGGAGACGGGCTCTTAGGAAGCGAATATACTGTGTCTGTTTGCGCTAAAGACTCGTCGGGGCCGTATGATCTGCATCTTAGAAGACGCCTTGAGAGATTATGCAAGGACAATGATATACCCTATGCAGTTGATGTGTTTCCCTTATTACGGTTCTGATGCCAGTGCTGCTCTGCGGCGGGAGCCAACGTTAGGGCCGGTTTGATAGGGCCTGAGTGGACGCTTCTCACGCCCACGAAAGAACCCACAAAGAGGGAATTATGGCGACTTACAGGCTTGTGATTGAATATATGCTGAGTGAGTAAGCCCGGGTAGACTACAAGTACAGGGAAAGGGCTGACTTACTCGATCCCTTTCCCTGTATGCCGTTCCTAAGATCCCTTTAGTTCCTTCATTCTCTTGTTTAGATCTTCGAGCTGGCTGCTCAGGCTCCTTAGCTGCTGTTCTGCAAGCCGAATGTAGAAACTCATTTCCTCTTTCTTTTCAGGGGGGCCTGTGTTAAGCATTGCTTTGCATTCTCTGTAGATATCAAGGGTCTTGTTCATTTCCCGCCTGAGGTTGTCAGACTCTTCACGGGCTGCTTCTGCGGCATCCTTAATATACGACACATCAGGGAGTAAGACCTCACGATACCAGGCCGCTTCATGTGCACTATCGAAATCCAAAAAGACGCATATTTGAGAGTCATCGTTGTTTACGGCCCTCACCAACGAAAGAGGGCTGGGCATGGACACCCCTCTGACAGTCGCCTGAAATGGCTCCCTGGGCCAGAGGGCACTCCGCCTTATGCATAGTCTTATCGCTATGTCGGCTCCGGAGAGATCTTCTACAAAGTGAACCCGGTCTATCTGTCCCGCGAGATAGCCTAACAGGTAACTAAACAATGGATTCTGAATTACCATTACACTGAATGTGTATAGGGCATCAAGTTTCTTTTCTCGTGATACCACCGTATTGCCACCTCGCGCCTATTGTACCTTATCGCCAGTGGATGGTGTCAAAGTAATAATCTCTTCTACGCAATTCTACCTGTTATACAGAGATTACTTGTACACCTTTAAGTGTGTCTGACACCGGGCAACGCTTTCTTATCAGTTCTACCGTCATGGCCCTGTCTGTTCTTCCGAGAGACTCAGGCTCATCTTCAATACCGGCAACAAGTGTTCAAATTGTTTCTTGCTGACCTTAGTATTTCCCGTATCTGGCACAAGGAGACTTTGCATTGAATGGAGAAGGATTATGTGCAGAGTCTTATGCTAAAGGAGGCATTTTCAGTGGGTGTGAAGGCAAGACATGCTATTCATTACATTGAAGAACGAAGGCGGGATATTATACGGGTTTCCGACGAAATATGGCGGTTTGCAGAGGTTGGCTTACATGAACACAGGTCATCTGAATGCCTTACCCAGGCTCTTGAGCAGGAGGGGTTTTCTGTTGAAAAGGGTGTAGCAGGTATGCCCACGGCTTTTGTTGCCACCTGGGGCACGGGACGGCCTGTTATTGGCTTCCTGGGTGAGTACGATGCTCTTCCAGGCCTATCCCAGAAAACCGTTCCTGTAAGAAAAGAGCTGGATAAAGGCAAACCGGGGCATGGTTGCGGTCACAATCTTCTCGGTGCAGGTGCTTTTGGGGGTGTAATAGGGCTAAAGAAGGAGCTGTCAGACAGAGGCTTGCCTGGCACCATAAAGTATTTTGGTTGTCCTGCTGAAGAGAACTTCAGCGGAAAGGCATTTATGGCCAGAGATGGCCTTTTCAGTGAATGTGATGCGTGCTTAACATGGCACCCCGGATCCGTAAACAGGGTATGGTCAGGATCATCCCTTGCAAACAATGCTATGAACGTCATTTTTACAGGGCGGACTGCTCATGCTGCAGGAGATCCTCATAACGGAAGAAGCGCTCTTGATGCACTTCAGCTTCATGAACATGGGCGTTGAGTTTTTGAGAGAACACATGCCCCTGGAGGCCAGGGTTCACTATGTAATAACTCAAGGGGGAGGGCAGCCCAATGTGGTACCTGGTTTGGCAAAAGCCTGGTATCTTGTTAGATCTCCCAGGCGGGAGCAAGTTGACGATCTTTACGAAAGAGTAATTCGTTGTGCCAAAGGCGCTGCTCTCATGACAGATACAAAGTGTGAAATCCAGATGATCAAGGCGATCTGGAATGTTTTGCCAAACTCCGTGCTAGAGGATTTGCTGGAAGAGTGCATGAAGCGAGTTGGCCCCCCTGAGTTTGGGCCGGACGATGAGGCTTTTGCCTGGGAAATTACCCGTACGGTAACTCAGGCACAGCGTGAAGGGGCTTTGCAAGGTGCCAGGATTCCGAAAGAACTGTGGAACAGGCCTCTTCATAATACTGTTTTACCCAGGCCCGAGATCATTGAAGATTCCAAGGGGTCCACTGATGTGGGAGATGCCAGCTGGTGTTGTCCTACAGCCCAGTTCCGCACTGCCTGCAACGCATTTGGAACACCGGGCCATTCATGGCAATATGTTGCCCAGGCCGGCATGGGGATAGGTCATAAAGGTATGATTACAGCAGCGAAAATCCTGGCAGAGGCCGGATTTGAACTTATGACAAATGAAAAGGCCTTGCTAGGTGCAAAGAAGGCATTTACAGAACTTTCCGGAGGCAAAATGTACAGGTGTGCTATGCCCGAGGGCCACAAACCCGCTTTTGATCAGTTCTCTGAGTGATGAATACGTAGGTAGTATGGATGTGAAGACAGAATGAAATCCAGGTATCTTCTCATTCAAAAGGCCGAGGCGGCGCTTATTGAGGAGAAAGCCGAGAAACTCTTTGGCATTACAAGGCTCCTGGATTCTTACCTGGCCGGTACCTTCACAGACCTTGTAGCGGTTGAAAGTGCTGGCGAAAAAGCCTGTGGAAACAATAGAATTCAGATTCTTAACAGAGCCCTGGGGCCCTTTGTTGATACTGTGGCATCATCTTACCGGGGGATAGGGGTGGGATACTACTCCAAATACCATAAGGCAATCGTTGCCTATGGGCCAAGCACCCGATTCGGCTCCAAAGTGGGACTAGATCTGGACTCTGGCCATCTTGGATGGCAGGCTATGAAGACAGGGAAAGAGACTGTAGGAGTGGGTTCCATGGTCCGGGGCGAGATAATGAATTGCATGCGGCCCCTGATCCGTAATGGTGAATCTATTGGGTTTGTCTGGGCCAATGAAACTCTGGAAGATGTATATGCCCAGATAAGGATGGGGGCAAGGGAAGTTTTCTTTTCAGAAAGTATTGAACCCCTGCTGGGGCTTACCGGGCTCTTGCTGTTTGCATCACGGCTCTTGCTGTTCAGAGATTCCGGCCATCCTAATACTTCCGGCATCATACCCGGGCTTGAGAAACTGGAACGGTATCTGCAACTGTTTCTTGATAGCCTGAGTCTTGCTGTAATTTTGGTTGAGCCGGCAGGAGTCATAAATTTTGTCTCATCGGGGATTAAAGACATATTGGACAGGCCACAGGAAGACTTTGTGGGAATGTCTGTCAGGGAAATGCTAGAAAAAATCGGAGTTTGCCCCCATTTTGCCCTTTACGATTCAGTGGAAGGAGCAAGAAACAGGTTTGTGAATGTTTCTGTAAAGGTAGGTAAAGCGGACAAACTGGTGACTATGGTATCTACTGCAGTGACATCTCATGAGATGCCTGGTTCACAGGAAGACCCTGACAGCCATGGGTACATCATCATCCTGGAAGATTTGAAAGAGGCCAGAGCCCAGGAAGAGCGGTTGGAACGCATAGAGAGATTGGCTGCAGTAGGAGAGTTGGCTGCCGCAATTGCCCATGAAGTAAGAAATCCACTTACAGTTGTAAAAGGCGCGATCTCACTTGTGCCTGACCGCCTTGATGACGCCGAATTCTTGCAGGAGTTTTCCCAGATAGTCAGTCACGAAATCAATAGGATCGACAGAACCATTGAATCTTTGCTGAATTTCTCCCGTTTTTCCCAACCCCGTATGTTTCAAGTGGATCTGGTGCAAATTCTTAAACTTGCGTGCAATGTTATATCCCCTTACGCCAGGATGAATAATGTAGAGGTGGATTTTAGCCCTGCTTTTCCCACGCCCGGCATTATGGGTGACCGGGACCATCTGGTTCAAGCTTTTACGAACCTATTCCTGAACGGAATCCAGGCAATGCCTGAAGGAGGAACCATATCGGTACGTGTTGACTGGAAGTCAGGTTCCAAGTACCTAACAGTGACGGTTAGAGACAGCGGCGTTGGTATACCTCCTGAGCACAGTGGGCTGATATTTGACATGTTTTTCACAACAAGGAAAGGCGGAACAGGCTCAGCTTCCCGGTTCAGCGCATTATTTACGAGCACCAGGGGTTTTGGAGGTTGAATCAGATCCTTGCCAGGGCACTTGCTTTTTCATCAGACTGCCGGTAGTAGAGGCCCGGGGCAATTCTTCCTGATTGTAGATTAGTTGTATTAGGCCGCAATTGCAGTGTGGGAGGTATCTATGCAGGAGAGAATACTGGTCATAGATGATGAAGTCAATATTGCCTGGCTTTTCCGGGAGATTTTTGGGGGGCTCTTATGATGTTCTGAGTGCCATGACCGGAAGCGAGGGGCTTCAAATAGCCGGCAAACAGGATGTCCATCTCATTATGCTTGATCTCAGGCTCCCGGATACAACGGGACTGGAAATCCTTGAGCGTCTCAGTTCCCGGGGATACCACGGCCCGGTGATAATCATGACAGCCTACGGGGAAGTGAAAACTGCGGTAGAAGCTATGAAGTCGGGAGCCCACGATTACATTACAAAGCCTTTCAATGTTGATGAGTTGGCTTTGGTTGAGGGAGCCATGAAGTACTCCAAGGCTATCCATAGAAGTCACCCAGATTAAGGCGGGAGCTCGGAAGACAAGTTTCACTTGAGGAACATTGTAACTGTCTCACCGAAAATACTTGAACTGTTTTCATTGGTTGAGCGAGTATCAGCAAGTGATGTTCCTGTTTTGATTCAAGGTGAAAGCGGCACGGGAAAGGAGATTTTTGCCAGGGCAATTCACTATGCTTCACCCCGGACGGAAAGGGCCTTTGTACCCGTCAATTGTGCTGCTTTACCTGAGAACTTGCTTGAGAGCGAGCTTTTTGGATATGAAGAAGGAGCTTTTTCGGGAGCTCGCCGGACCAAACCGGGTAAGTTTGAACTTGCCCAGGGCGGAACCATATTTTTTGATGAGGTAGGTGAGCTTCCTCTGGCAATGCAGCCTAAGATTCTCAGAGCACTCGAAGAGAAGGAGATTGACCGCCTTGGAGGTACACAGCGGTTGTCTGTGGATGTGAGAGTGGTAGCAGCGTCAAACAAGAATCTTCCCACAGAGGTCCGTTGCAGCCGGTTCAGGCAAGACCTTTATTTCAGGCTTGCAGTAATCCCCATTACAATCCCTCCACTGCGGGAAAGGAAAGAAGACATACCTGTTTTGGCAAAACACTTCTTGAGGCAATTTGCCCTGGAGCAAAAAAGGGCGGTGCCAAAACTCGATGATGAGGCCATACTCACTCTTGTTTCGTACCCCTGGCCGGGAAACGTAAGGGAGTTGAGAAACATAATGCAGCAGGTTTCAATACTGTGCGACGGGCATGTCATAGGCAAGAACGATTTGCCCTCATTTTTTTATGACCCTGAGTGGCACCTGGCCGGTCTTAAGGACGAAGGAGCAAAGCTGACCCCGGGCATTAGTTCAGAAGAATCTCTTATGAGCCCTTCTACTTCTACGGAGGAATTGAGTCTGAAAGAATTAAAGCAACATACTTGGAATCAAATTGAGAAGAGCAGAATCGTAAAAACCCTTGACATGTTCGATCAAAACCGTACTAAAGCCGCCAGGTACCTGGGAATTTCAAGGCGAACACTCCAGATGAAGATAAAGAAGTACCGGATTTGATGCTACTGTGCATCACACTTCACAATAGCGAAAGATATTTCACACCCTGGCATGAGCCCGGTGTAATCTGCACTGCAACCACCAAAACGTCTTGCCAATAGATTCAACGAAAAATCGTTCTTTAGCAGCACAGACACGGTGTAGGCCTCCTTTTCTCTTTTTTGAACCCATCAAGAGGCGGGTGGCATTGATTTTGCTTCTTAGTTGCTAAGAAGGAGGTATACGCCCATGGGAGAGTTTGCCATTAGCAATACAGGCCTTGGGAGACTTTTCACTGATCCTGATCCGGATAAGGCAAGGGCTCATTTTCGATCCAAGTCCAGAGTAATGAGTGACAAGTTAATGACTGTAGGCGAGGCTGTATCAAAATTTGTAAAAGACTGGGATTATCTGGCTATTGGCGGTTTTGGGACCAATCGCATCCCTACAGCCGTCCTTCACGAGATCCTGAGGCAGGGGAAAAGAGAGCTGGGGCTTTCCGGGCACACTGCTACCCACGACTTTCAAATAATGGCTGCAGGCGGAGTTCTGAACAGAGTGGATGTAGCTTATGTTGTTGGATTGGAGGCAAGGGGGCTTTCGAGGGTTGCCCGGAACTTGTTCGAAGAAGCGAAGATCGAGGTATGTGAATGGACCAATGCTGCTCTTGCATGGAGATACAGAGCCGCTGCAATGGGAGTTCCTTTCATACCTGCAAGGGTCATGTTTGGTACGGATACGTTCAAATACAGTGCGGCCAAGGAAATGATCTGTCCGTTTACAGGAAAGAAACTGCTGGCCCTTCCTGCCCTTTACCCTGATGTTGCCATTATCCATGTACACAGGTCTGACAAGCACGGCAACGCTCAGATTGACGGGATTACAGTATCAGATTTTGATGTGGCAAGGGCAGCCAGGAAAGTAATTCTTTCAGCCGAAAGGATAATCGAAAATGATGAGATCCGGAAGGAACCTTCAAAGACTTTGATTCCCTATTACTGTGTAGACGCAGTTTGTCACGTTCCGTACGGGAGTTTTCCGGGAAACATGCCGTATGAGTATTTTTCAGATGAAGATCATTTGAAGGAATGGCTTTCTGCAGACGGACACGCGAGTACCCTGAACCTTTCTTGTCCAAATACGTTTTGGAACCCTGGACTTTGGCGAATACCTTGATCTTTGTGGTGGAGAGGAAAGGCTGGGACAGTTACGTAGCCTTGAACTCAAATAGGAAGAATTAACCTGCCATGAGGTGTTTTGGTTTTCGTTGTATGTTTATCAAGTGTCATTGAAGGAGGGTGTTTCTATATGGATTATAATCCGATGGAACTCATGATTTGCCTTGCCTCAAGAATTCTTGAAGATGGTTCTACAGTAGTCGTAGGAACAGGAGCTCCTTGTGCCGCAGCCATGCTTGCCCAAAAGACCCATGCTTCTAACCTGATGATATTGTTTGAGGCAGGAGGAGTGGGGCCCCTATTGCCGACTATGCCCATATCTGTAGGTGACTCCCGCACATTTTATAGGGCCATTATGGCTTCAAGTATGCCTGAAATCATGGAAACATGCCAACGAGGCCTTATTGATTATTGTTTCCTGGGCGGAGCTCAGATTGACAAGTACGGCAATATTAATTCCACAGTTATCGGCGATTTCCAAAGGCCAAAAGTTCGTTTTCCTGGGTCTGGCGGAGCCAATGACCTGGCATCTTTATGCTGGAGAACTCTGATGATTTCGCCCCATGATCCCAGGCGGTTTGTTGAAAAGGTGGATTTTGTTACCACACCTGGATACCTTTCAGGTGCTGGCGCAAGGGAAGCAGCGGGGCTTCCACCAGGGACGGGCCCTTACAAAGTCATTACCAATCTGTGTGTAATGGGCTTTGACCCAATAACATGCCAGATGAAAGTGGAGACAATCCATCCGGGAATCACGAAACAAGACATCATTAACAATACCGGATTTGCCCTTTTGTGGGAACATGAAGTGGAGGTTTCTTTGGCACCTACCAGGGAGGAATTAAGGATACTCAGGGAAGAAGTAGACCCAATGAGGTATATAATTGGGCGACAGGCAGGCTGAGGGAGGGATAGTAATGCAGCAAGCTGTAATCGTGAGTGCTGTTAGGACCGCCATAGGTACTTTTGGAGGTGCATTGTCTAATATTCCGGCTAGCCGGCTGGGTGCAGCTGTGATTCAAAATGCGGTAAAACAGGCAGGGATTGAAGCCTCTCTTGTCGATGAAGTAATCATGGGAAATGTCCTTGGGGCAGGCCAGGGGCAGAATATTGCCAGGCAGGCAGCTCTTTACGCTGGGCTCCCTGCAGAAATACCGTGCATGACTGTAAATAAGGTTTGTGGTTCAAGCTTAAAATCTATAGCTCTTGCAGCTCAGGCTATTATAGCAGGTGATGCCAACATAATCGTGGCAGGTGGAACTGAAAACATGGACCAGGCACCGTACCTTGTGCCTAGGGCAAGGTATGGATACAGAATGGGCAATGCAGAATTGGTGGATTCCATGGTCACTGACGGGCTTTGGTGCGTATTTGGCGATACCCATATGGGTATAACTGCGGAGAATGTGGCCGAGAAGTGGGCTATTACCAGGGAAGAGCAAGATGCGTACGGAGCTTTGAGTCAAGACAGGGCAGAGGCGGCCATAAAAGGCGGCCGGTTTAAAGACGAGATCGTGCCTGTGGAAATTCCACAAAGAAAAGGTGATCCTGTAACTTTTGGCCAGGATGAACATCCACGATTTGGCACCACTATTGATAAACTTGCACGACTTCGCCCTGCTTTCAAGAAAGGCGGCACTGTGACAGCCGGGAACGCTTCAGGAATTAACGATGGTGCTGCAGCTGTGGTAGTCATGTCTTCGGCAAAAGCTCAAGAACTCGGAATTGAGCCTATTGCAGCAATCAGAAGTTATGCATCGGCAGGTGTGGCTCCCGAAATAATGGGAACCGGGCCCGTTCCGGCAACCCGCAAGGCATTGAAAAAAGCAGGGCTTTCAATTGATCAGGTTGAACTGATTGAGTTGAACGAAGCTTTTGCGTCCACTGCCCTGGCAGGCATTAAAGAGCTGGAACTTGAGATTGACCGGGTAAACGTCAATGGGGGCGCCATTGCTTTAGGACACCCTATCGGAGCCAGCGGAAGCAGGATTCTTGTTACTTTATTACATGAAATGCTCAAACGAGACGTTAAGAAGGGCCTGGCTACAATGTGCATCGGCGGCGGAATGGGAATAGCCGTTATTGTTGAAAGATAGGCTGCAATCACGAAAGCTGTTGATGGTTTTGCCCCTGGCCCTGGCCGGGGGCATTATTTTTGCTTTGGGCATCTAGGTTGTAAGGAAGCCCCGAGAAAAAGCACAGGCTTGCCGTACTTCACCCGTAAATCGTCTATGGACTGTGAAACCACATCCCATGAAGATATATTGCCTGTAAAGAGGGACGGTTGAACCCTATGGCCAGAAAGTAATCCCCTGGCTGTGACTCCCAAGAGCCTCACGGCTTTTGGTGACGAAACAGCGTCAAGAAGAGCACTGGTTTCCTTGAACATGTCCGGGTCAGATGAAATAGGCTCAGGAACTGTATGTTCTCGTGTGATTGTGGAAAAATCTTCGAATCTGAGTTTTATGCCTACTGTTTTGCATTTCAAGCCCGATTTTCGCAATTTGAAAGCGACATTTTGACTCAGAGCCGCCAGGTGGAGTCTAAGAGTGTTCCTGCCTGCAATATCCTGGGCAAAAGTAGTTTCCTCGCTTATTGATTTTGCCTCCCGTGACGGAGTTATCGGATCATGATCTATTCCGTTGCATAGGTCCAGAACTCGCAAACCCCTTTTCCCCAGCACTTCTACAAACCAGTTTTTGGGCATCTGCCTGAGGACTCCTACTGATGCTATTCCCATGGAAACGAGTTTTGCCCCGGTCTTTGGGCCGATTCCCGGAAGCCGGGATACGGGTAAGTCCGAGAGGAATTCATAGGCCTCACCTGGGGAAATCTCCTTGAGGCCATCAGGTTTTGCCATGTCTGATGCGATTTTGGCAAGGTATTTACAATACGAGACCCCTGCTGTTACTGTTATTCCGAGTTCTTGTCTTACTGCCTTTTTTATGCGGCAGGCCATTTTTACTCCGTTTTCGCCGGTTGCATCTATGAATGCTTCGTCAATAGACAGTTCTTCAATCAGAGGTGAGTACCTGTCGAAAATGTCAAACATGGCCTGTGAGATCTCCTGGTATCTTTTCATTCTGGGTTTCACAAAGACTCCGTGAGGGCACAGCCTGTATGCATGAGACACTGGCATGGCAGACCGGACCCCAAAGGCCCGGGCTTCGTAGGAGCAGGTTGATACAACTCCCCGGCTCGTAGGGTCATGGCCTATGATTACAGGTTTTCCTCGAAGTTCGGGATTGTCTTTTTGCTCCACAGCTGCGAAAAAAGCATCGGCATCGATATGCACTATGCACCTTGTATGTATGTTTGATGAAATCAAGCCCACGGGATCATTCCTTTAAAGCGAACTACATAGGAGTCTGCACTTTCATTATAATAGACACAAGAGATCTTCAAATAGAACAATAAATCGGAGGTAATCAAAATTGAAGCATCATCTACTCGGTGATACAGGGATAAACGTTACAGAACTGTGTTTCGGTGTCCTTCCCATGGGGCCCAGCCAGTTTGGCTTACCCCCGGAGGAGGGCGGAAGACTCATTGAAGAAGGTATTAGGAGCGGCATAAACTTCCTGGATACTGCTCAGAGTTACCGTACATACCCTCACATCAAAAAAGCTCTGGATTACCTTAAGGGTAAAAAATACGATGTAGTGATTGCTACCAAGTCGGCTGCTGTAACTTATGATGACATGAAGTCGGCAGTTGAAGAAGCCAGGAAAGCTCTTGACAGGGATACAATAGACATATTCCACCTCCATGCAGCCAGAGTAGATTCAAATGTGTTCGAGGATAGAAGAGGTGCCCTGGAGTGTCTTGTAGACTGCAAATCAAAGGGTATGGTGAGGGCAGTTGGGATATCCACTCATTCGGTGGAAGTCGTGGGTGCAGGCAAGAACGTAGATGAGATTGACGTGATATTTCCCATAATCAATAAAGAAGGGCTGGGGATTTTGCACGGTACAAGAGATGAAATGGCGAAAGCTATCAGTGAAGCGTCTCTTAAAGGCAAGGGCCTTTATGCAATGAAAGCCCTTGGCGGAGGCAATTTGCTTTCAGACAGAGAAGGCGCATTCAACTTTGTTAGAAACCTGCCTGGTATAAGCTCAGTCGCCGTAGGTATGGTTAACAGAGACGAGCTTGATATGAATCTGCGAGTTTTCAGAGGAGAGCAAGTCCCTGATGAACTGGCTGAAAAGACAGTCTACAGAAAGTCTCTAATTATCCAGGCTTTCTGCAAAGGGTGCGGAAGCTGCGTTGAAATCTGTCCTAACATGGCCATGTCTTTGGTTGATGGAAAGGCTCATAACAACAGGGACAAGTGTATTTTGTGCGGGTATTGCGCCCCTGTTTGCCCCGAGTTTGCTATAAGGCTGGTTTAGATTATTTGGATTCTTTTGGCCATTATTTTGAAAAGCCTGTGTCCCGGGAATCATCAATAAGTATGACCTGTTAGGTTGGTGTTTTGAAGCAACCGGTGAGTATCCGGACTGCAGGAGGCGAAAAAGATGAGGGCCGTGCTGGTAAGGAGCCCTTTTCAAACAAAGATTGTGGAGACCCCGGCACCTTGTTTGCCTGAGGGAGGGCTGCTTTTAAGAAATAGGGTTTGCGGCATTTGCGGAAGTGATGTGCGTGCGTGGGAACAAGGGACTGCCGGCCGGGGCGGGATAGGCCATGAAGTCGTTGGAGTAGTCAGTGAAGTTTCCAATCAGGCTCTTGAGGCTGGGTTAAAACCCGGGATGCGGGTCATACCCCTGCCGGTAGCATGCCAGGTGTGCCCCCTTTGCCTCTCAGGTAATGAGCAAATGTGCCCTAACAGAACACACGCAGGGTTCGAAGGTTTAGGAGGCTTTTCTGAAGTGTTGCCAATTCCTTCTTTTACTGTGCAAAGACGTGCCATGCTCCAGGTGCCTGATGATCTTGATGACATTCAAGCAGCACTTTGTGAGCCCCTTGCATGTGTACTGAACGGACAGGATAAACTCGGGATCGGCCCGGGGAAATCAGTGTGTGTTATCGGTGCGGGGCCAATAGGCGTTACCCACGCTTTCTTAGCCCGCAAAAGAGGTGCCGCCAGGGTTTTTATTTCAGACCTCAAAAAGAAGAGGCTTATCCTAGCCAAGTGGATCGGAGCAGATGAGTACATAGATGCGGGCAGTAAAGATCCTATTGACGAGGTTCAGAGACTCACAAACGGTCAGGGAGCTGATTTTGTTATAGTCTCGTGTTCTTCCCCTGACGCCCAAACTGATGCTGTGAAAATGGCTGCAAGACTGGGTTATGTTCTGTATTTTTCCGGCCTGCCCAGGGGTTATGAGAAGGTGCCCATTGATATTCAAACAGTACACCGAAAAGAGATTACCCTGGTAGGAGCCAGGAATGCAGCCAGGAAGCATTTTATTCTCGCACTTGAAATGCTCAGGCAGCATGATTGGAGTCTACTTGTAACCCACAGGCTCTCACTGGAAAACACCCAGAGTGGATTTGAATTAGTCAGGTCAGGGGAGGGGCTAAAGGTAGTTGTACAAATCTCCTGAAATTCGGGGACAGCCCTAACATAAACTTGCCGTGCTTCTATGATGCTCAAGAAAATTCAATATCATTGTCCGGTGACAGTTTATTGTGAAACATGTTGACACTGCCTGCACATGTGTGTTACATATCTATTTAACAATTGAATAGTAGCTGGACCTTATCCAGAGCAGGAGAGGGACTTGGCCCAATGACCCTGCGGCAACCCGTACAAAGTGCGAAGGTGCCAATTCCAGCAGGACCCGCCCAAAATAGCGGTTCTGACAGATAAGGGGACGAAATTATGCCTCTCTTCTTGTCAGGGAGGCATTTTTGTATCCCGTGGAGGTGTTGTGTTAGTTGATATCGGTTGTGGATTTGAACAAGACCTTTGATACTCCTTCAGGAACTGTAAGCGCCCTTAGCGGCGTGAGTTTTTCAGTTGAATCCGGTGAGATTCTGGGGATTTACGGGCCGTCAGGCGCAGGCAAAACGACCTTGCTGCGCTGCCTTGCGTTACTGGAAAGGCCTACATCAGGTGAGATCTGGTTTAACGGAAAGAACATTCTCTCCCTTTGTGGCGAGGAGCTCAGGCAGGTTAGGATGAAAATCGGCGTTGTTTTTCAAGGGTACAATCTATTGTTTTCCAGAACTGCTCTGGGAAACATAATGCTTCCCATGGAAATACAGGGTTTCACCAAGAAAGAAGCCCGGGACAAAGGGTCGGTTTTCCTGGATATGGTTGGGCTTTCCCACAGAAAAGATTTCAGGCCTGCACTGCTGTCAGGCGGTGAAAAGCAACGGGTCGCAATCGCCAGGGCACTGGTAACCCAACCGGAAGTCTTAATCCTTGATGAACCCACATCGGCCCTTGATACAGACACTGCTATTTCTATTCTTGATGCAGTCTTGGACATTAACAGGCAGCTTGGAATTACGGTCCTCGTGGTGACCCACCAAATAGACCTTGTGGGCTCCATCTGTACCAGGGAAGTATCCATAAGAGACGGAGTGCTAACCCAATTTCCTGTGGCCGGAACCTTCAGGAACCATCAACCAGATGATAGTGTGACTGCAGCACATAGGGGGCGATGTTGAGATGCTTGTACTGAGCGCAGACTCACTGATGTCTACTCTGAGTTTACTAAAGCTGGTGCTGCCGGCAACAGTTCAGACCCTGGCCATGGTTTCAGCATCCTTGATTTTTGCAGAACTTATAGGTACTCCTTTGGGAATCTGGCTGGTTATGGCCGGGCCCCGAGGTGTAAAGGAGAACAATGCTGTCTATTCGGTACTCAGCGCTTGGGTCAATATCGGCAGGTCCATTCCTTTTGTAATTCTCATGGTAGCCATCATACCCTTTACGAGGTTAATCACAGGGACATCGTACGGCCCTGTGGCTGCAATGGTGCCTCTAACTGTTTCGGCCATTCCTTTTGTGGCACGGGTGACCGAATCGGCAATGCTCACAGTTGAACCGGGGGTTATAGATGCTTGTGTGTCGATGGGAGCTTCATGGTACCAGATAGTCAAGTTTGTGCTGATACCCGAATGCTTGTCTTCCCTCATATCCAGTGCATCTATTACAGCGGTCAACTTAGTAGGTTATTCTGCAATGGCAGGAGCCATAGGAGGAGGTGGTCTGGGAGATCTGGCCATACGGTATGGATACCAGAGATGGCAGCCTGCTGTAATGGCAGCCTCTGTCGCAGTGCTTATAGTAGTGGTTCAAGGCATCCAACTTGCCGGTGACATGGCTGCCAGGCGATGCAGGTGGAAGTAACTTTAGGAGAAAACCGAATTTGAGTGGAGAGACAAAGCATCCGGAGGTGTTGTACTTGAAAAAAAGATCTATCGTTTTGACTCTAAGTGTGGTTTTCGTTTTGACAGGGGCCCTTTTGTTGTCGGGATGTAAATCCAAGGCTTTGAAAATCGGAGCTTCATCAGTTCCCCATGCCGAAATACTGGAGTTTGCTGAACCTTTACTTGAAAAAGAAGGAATCGCAATCAAGATTATCGAGTTTTCCGATTATGTTCAACCGAACCTGCAGCTTGCTGACGGGCAGCTTGACGCCAACTTCTTTCAGCATATTCCGTATCTTGAGGGCTTTGCATCTGAAAGAAAACTTGATATCACCTGGGTCGCAAAAGTCCATATTGAGCCCATGGGCATTTACTCAAAACAAGTGAGTTCATTGTCTGATCTGGAAGATGGTGCAGAAGTAGGAATTCCCAATGACGACACAAACTGTGGCAGAGCCCTAGTGCTTCTGGAAAAAGCAGGCCTTTTGAAACTCAAAGAAGGAGTGGGCATTTCAGCAACTGTTCATGATGTTACCGGTAATCCGAAAAATTTGAAATTCTACGAGCTAGATGCGGCTATGCTTCCCAGGTCTTTGGAGGATCTTGGGATTGCAGTAATCAACGGCAACTTTGCCCTTCAAGCCGGGCTGTCGCCTACAGGCGACTCACTGTTCCTTGAAGAGTCCGATTCTCCTTTTGCAAACGTAATAGCTGTCAGAAACGAGGACAAGGAGAATTCTGCCATCCAGAAACTTATAAATATACTTACAGGTCCTGAAGTAAAGGAGTTCATTGAAGACAACTACAAAGGAGGAGTCATCCCGGCCTTTTAACGGTGTCCTGCAAGACTTACCTGCGGGGATGACTCTATCTATATTCTAAGGGATCAGACATGGGGCAGGCCAACAGTATATGCCAATCCGCCGAGGCATTTTGCTCTGGCCTGCTTGTGTTTCATACGGGAAAATTGACCCTGGAGTGTCTCAAAGATATAATTTCTTTAACGTTGAAGGCCAAATTCGATCCAGCGGATCCCCGCAGTTTTGGCATAATTGCCGGCACTGGAGGTACATACACTATGCGATTGAGCAAGTCTTTTGGAAGGACATTACGGGAACAGCCCTCAGAGGTTGAAATGCCCTCACACGGTTTGATGCTGAGAACGGGGCTTGTTTCGAAACTCGCGGCAGGCATTTACAGTTATATGCCCTTTGCCTGGCGGAGCATAAAAAAGATTGAGGCAGTAATGCGCCGGGAAATGGATGCAATAGGTGGCCAGGAGATAAACATGCCTGTGGTTAACCCCGCGGATATCTGGCAAGAATCCGGCAGGTGGAACGAAATCGGTCCGGAAATGGCACGTTTTAAGGATAGGTCAGGAAGGGACATGTGCCTGGCGATGACTCATGAAGAGCCTGTGACTGACCTGGCCCGGCGTTTCATCGATTCTTACAGGCAGCTCCCTTGTGTGGTATATCAAATCCAGACTAAGTTCAGAGACGAGCCACGGGCAAGAGGAGGGCTTGTGAGGGTAAGGGAATTCATAATGAAAGATGCATACAGTTTTCATGTGGATCAGGAGGATCTGACTTCTTACTACCCTGATATGTGCCGGGCATATGAAAGGATCTGCCAAACATGTGGAGTGCCTGTAGTAAAGGTGTTGTCTGACGTCGGCATGATGGGCGGGAGTCTTGCCCACGAATTCACCTATGTAACCGATTCAGGCGAAGATACTTTGATTCTGTGCCCAAACTGCGGTTACGCGGCTAACCGGGAAGTTGCAGTCTTTGATAATAACGCAGCTCTTAAAGAGGCTGATCTGAAACCTGATGAAACCCGGGTACCTATTGAAAAGGTGCATACGCCGGGGAAGAACTCAATTGCCCTTGTATCCGGGTACCTTGGGGCCAATCCGGCATCAAGCATAAAAACCATGGTTTACTTCTCTCAGGGGGAAGAGAAGCCATTTTTGGTGCTAATCCGGGGCGACCTCGACGTAAATGAACGCAAACTTGCCAATTTCCTCAATACGGCTGAAGTGGGGTTGGCATCTCCTGATGAGCTCAAGAGTTTTGGATTGGTTCAAGGCTTCATGTCGCCTGTTGGGAATGAACAGTTTACAGTCGTGGCTGACAGTAGCATATCGCCAAATTATTCCTACATTGCAGGCGCTAACGAAATAGATTATCACTTTGTAAATGTGGCCCCGGGAAGAGATTTCAGAATTGACCTAGCCGGCGATTTTTCAGCGGCCAGAGAAGGAGATCCGTGTGCTGAATGTGGGACTCCCCTTGCAGTGAAAAGAGGAATTGAGGTTGGGAATACCTTTATGCTTGGGATCAGATACTCACAGGCGATGGGTGCTGATTTTCAATCTGAAGATGGGTCTCTTAAACCCATAGTCATGGGGTGCTATGGAATGGGAGTAGGCAGACTGCTTGCCTGTGTTCTTGAAGAAAACCATGACGGGAAGGGAATCGCCTGGCCAATTACTGTAGCTCCCTATCAAGTCCACTTAATATGTTTGGGCGCTTCTGAAAGGGTACAAAAGGCAGCCGAGGAAGTATATAAAAGGCTTGTTAAAGCCGGAATAGAAGTTTTGTATGACGACAGGGATGAATCGGCCGGAGTCAAATTCAATGATGCGGACCTTTTGGGTATGCCAATCCGGATTACTATTTCGCAACGAAGCCTCAAATCAGGCGGTGCCGAAGTAAAGCTTAGACATGACACAGAGCCAACAATTATGAGTCTTGATATACTTGAGGATAGTGTATCGCAAATGATAGAAGAAGAATTGTCGCGATTTATTCCGGAGTAGAAGCGAGTTTTCCCGGACAGGGCAAGACCGCATAGGAGGATAAGTATATGGTGGAAAAGCTGGGACGAGATCTTGGCTCAAATGAGATCCGCAGGTCTTTTCTTGAATATTTTGAACGTCACGGGCACACAGTTGTTCCAAGTTCCTCCCTGGTGCCCTATGGTGATCCGACTTTGATGTTTACAAACGCTGGAATGGTTCAATTCAAAGACGTTTTTCTGGGGTTTGATACGAGACAATATGTAAGAGCGGCCAGTTCTCAAAAATGCGTTCGTGCAGGCGGTAAGCACAATGATCTGGACAACGTAGGATTTACCAGGCGCCATCAGACCTTCTTTGAAATGCTAGGTAATTTTTCTTTCGGCGATTACTTCAAAGAAGATGCAATAGAGTATGCCTGGGAGTTTCTCGTAGATGTTCTTGAACTGCCTCCAGGCCGTATGTGGGTTACAATTTTCAGAGAAGATGATGAAGCCGGAACTCTATGGAGGAAAATAGCGGGAATTCCTTCCTCGAGGATAATAAGAATGGGAGAAGCCGACAACTTTTGGGCTATGGGGGAAACCGGCCCGTGTGGCCCATGTTCTGAGATCATAGTTGACAGAGGCGAGAACTTGAGGTGCGGTCCTGATTGTAACCTTGGAGAATGCGATTGCGATAGATGGCTTGAAATTTGGAACCTTGTGTTTATGCAATACTTTAGGGATGAAAACGGAGATGTAATCCCACTTCCGAAACCCAGCATTGATACGGGATTGGGTTTGGAACGGATTGGATCTGTGCTCCAGGGGGCGGCCAGTAATTTTGATACCGACCTTTTTATTCCGATTATTGATAAGGTAAGGCAAATCGCCGGTTTTGGGAAGCAGGGCCCTGAAGGGGTATTTCCGGCAAGGGTTATTGCTGATCATGTAAGAGCCTGCACTTTTCTTGCTGCAGACGGAGTTCGCCCCTCAAATGAAGGCAGAGGGTATGTAATGCGCCGTATTCTCAGGCGGGCGGTCAGGTTCGGGAAGGTCCTTGGCGTTGAGAAACCGTTTTTGGCTCAATTGGTACCTGTAGTTACGAGTCTGATGGGAGATGCTTATCCTGAGTTAAAAGAAAAAGAGGATTATATCAAGGATACTCTAACCAGAGATGAGGAGCGATTCTTAACTACTCTGGAGGGTGGACAGGCCCGGGCTCAGGAGTTGATTGCAGATGCAAAGAAACTGGGGCATACAGAATTGCCTGGGCAGGCGGCTTTCTTGCTATACGATACGTTTGGATTCCCCATAGATCTGACAAAGGACATCGCGAGGGATGCAGGCCTTTCTGTGGACGAAGATGATTTTGAGGCAGCACTTGCAAAACAGCGGGAGAGAAGCAGGAAAGCTCGCAAGGACTCTTTTTCTGATGCTTTGGAGCTTCATGAACTTGTAAGTGACGTTCCGGCTACCAGGTTCACAGGATATTCGTTTTTGGAAACCACGGCACGTGTTGTGGCCATAGTCGGGGAGAACACCAGGCTTGATGAACTTGAGCCTGGATTGGAAGGTTTGATCGTTCTGGATGAAACACCTTTTTATGCCACCGGCGGAGGCCAGGAACACGATACAGGAGTTCTGGCGAGTCCAGGAGGTAAGCAGATTCTGGGAACGGTCTCGAGGGTCGAGAAGACTCAGTATGGAGTGGTATTCCACCGTGTCAAGGCTGCCGGGCCTGGTATAATTGTTGGTCAGGCTGTTTGTGCAAAGGTAGATGAAATCAGGCGCCAGGGATTAAAACAGCACCATACTGCAACCCATTTGCTGCACAAAGCTTTAAGGACGGTTTTGGGAGATGAAGTGGAGCAGGCGGGTTCTCTGGTTGGCGATAATCGTCTCAGGTTTGATTTCAGATATGGGAAAAACGTGTTAGAAGACGATATTGAGCAGGTGCAATACACTGTAAATGAAATGATAATGTCAGATGTCCCTGTGACTGTTTATGAGGCTTCTTTGGAGGAGGCAAAGAGTAAAGGTGCCATAGCACTCTTCGGAGAAAAATACGGTGAAAAGGTTCGGGTAGTGGAGATATCTGGGTTTTCTTCAGAACTTTGTGGTGGAACTCATGTATTGCGAACAGGGGAAATCGGGCTCTTTCATTATCGAGTCTGAGTCCTCAATAGCAGCAGGTGTCAGACGAATAGAAGCAGTTGCTGGTAAGAGCGCCATACTCAGTATTCGAAATATGATGCAAAAACTCAAGTATGCTTCAAGGGCTTTAGAGACTACTGCTGACGAGATGGTCGAGAAAATTCACGGTATGAAGGATACCATTGCAGTCCTTAACCGCGAGATTGAGACTCTGAAGAAAGATAGGGTCGAAAACGTTGCTGTTAGTCTTGTTGGTGACCATAATCTGCAGTGCAAGTAGGGAACCGGTTGGTAATTGTATCACGTCAAGATGATATGAAGCCTGAAGAATTGCGGAGACTTGGGGATCTTCTCAAGAATAAGGGTGCTTCCATAGCCATTCTTGGCTCAGGCAAAGGTCAAAGAAAGCTTTTCTTACTGTGATGGTAGATGAGGACACTGCAAACACCGGAGTAGATGCTGTGGCGATTGTAAGGAGCGGTGCGAAAGTTCTAGGTGGATCAGGGGGCGGAAAGCGACACCTGGCTCAGGCAGGCGGGAAGAACGTTCAGGATATGGACAAAGCCCTGGAAATCGCTGCAAGCAAAGCAGCGAGATTTTGGGCAAAAGTTGAAAGGCCCCTTGACTACTAAAAGGATATATCCTGTAAAGAGAGAATTTATGGGAATGGGGGGAAGTAATTATGGCTGAATTTGAAGAAACCCGGTTTTTTACTGTCAAGGTTGAAAAGGAAAATGAGACCAGGGATATTATCCTCAAGGTTTACAATGCCCTTAAGGAAAAAGGTCATAACCCGGTCAGCCAAATAGCCGGTTATCTTTTGTCCGGTGACCCTACCTATATTACCAGTCACGGCAATGCCCGGAGTTTGGTTAGAAAGGTGGAACGGGATGAAATCCTTGAGGAACTCATACGGGTATATGTTGAGCGTTATGGTTAGGATGAGAGATAATCATGTAATAAGGTGACGCAATGACTGGAAGCTAGGTCCATTGCGTCACCTGGGTGATGTGCAAGTCTAAGAAGTCTCTGCATCCTTAATCTCAAGAAGATTGGACTGTTTCAATAATTCACAGTATTCAACGAAGGCGTGCCTCAATTCCTTGAGAAACAGTGGCAAAACTTTGTTGGATGAAAGATAGTTTATTTTCTCGATAGTCACACAGTTTTCGTACCCGGTACTTTCTACAATGGCCAATTCAGCATCTTCACAGTCCCATTCTTGAAAAGCTTGATTCGGACCACCAATTTACCTCTGGTTTAGGATTAGTCCTGCTCCTCGTAGTCCAAATCTTCCAGTGCCCGGGATTGAGGTTCTGAACAAACTACAGTAGAATTCGGTTAGCAGCAAAGGCGTTCTTGGAGTACGAGCCATTTACAAGAAGGGATGCTATATGATACCGATTAGAGACACACAAAGGACTCACGGACGTCCTTTTGTTAATTGGGCCATAATCCTGCTCAACATATTGGTGTTCGGGTTCCAACTGACCCTTAGCGAACCCAGCCTTCAATCATTTATCGTTAAGTGGGGAGTAGTCCCTGGTGTAATAACCAGTCCAGGCAGATTCCCTCCTGAGGCTCTGCTTCAAACAAGTGGTTTAACGAGCATATTCACGTCCCTGTTCATACATATCGGATGGGTTCACTTAATAGGTAATATGCTTTACCTCTTTATTTTTGGAGACAATGTCGAAGACATTTTGGGGCATGGCAGGTACTTGATGTTTTATTTTGCGTCTGGGGCATTTGCCTCTTTGGCTCATATCCTTTCGGACCCCGGATCCTTGGTTCCTACCGTTGGAGCAAGCGGTGCAGTAGCGGGAGTGCTCGGAGCCTATTTCATCAATTTCCCACGTTCAAGGGTTCTTGCGTTGATTCCAATTGGGATTTTCCTGCCTGTAGTGGAAGTGCCTTCAATTGTGTTTCTTTTCCTATGGTTTTTCACTAATTTGCTTTCAGGAGTGGCTTCCCTGGGAGTCCAGGCTCAGGGCGGTGTGGCATGGTGGGCTCACATAGGTGGCTTTGTTGTAGGGATGTTGCTTTCAATTCTGTGGCGTCGAGACCGCCTGAGGCGATAATGTTAGGCGCTCTCCTTTCGAGAGGGAATGGCTTACAAAGTTTTGGCTTTGACTATATAGTAATGGTATGGTAGTAGAGTGACAGGCATTGATCAGATTTGAAGGAATGCTTTTGCCTCCCAGGAAAAGCAAACAGATTAGTTCCAACATTATTGCCGGAGGGATTCCAATTGCCAAAAATTACGCTTTCGGTTATCAAGGCAGACGTAGGGGGGTTCGTTGGACACTCCAGCGTTCATCCTGACCTTATGGAAGCTGCAAGAGGCCATCTTGCCCAGGAAGGAAAAGGACTACTCGTAGATTACCTGGTTACCCATGTTGGGGATGATATGGAGTTAATAATGACTCACAGCCTCGGGGTGGATAATAAAGAAATCCACGAGCTGGCTTGGGATGCGTTTCTGAAAGCCACAGAAGTTGCCCGCAAACTGAAACTTTATGGAGCGGGACAAGACTTGCTGTCCGATGCCTTTTCTGGAAACATAAAGGGTTTAGGCCCTGGTGTAGCTGAAATGGAGTTTGAAGAACGCCCGTCTGAACCTGTGGTAATCTTCATGGCAGACAAGACAGAACCAGGCGCATGGAACTTGCCCCTTTACAAGATTTTTGCAGACCCGTTTAACACAGCGGGACTTGTTATTGATCCAAAGATGCATAAAGGATTCGACTTTGAAGTTCACGATCTTATGGAACACAAAAAGGTCATTTTCCACTGCCCTGAAGAGCTTTACGACATGCTGGTATTCATAGGAGCACCAGGACGGTACTGCATTAAATCAGTTTATTCGAGGACTCTGAATGACATTGCTGCAACATCATCTACACAAAGGCTTAACCTTTTGGCAGGCAGATATGTGGGGAAAGACGATCCTGTCTGTATTGTACGGTGCCAGAGCGGGATGCCTGCAGTCGGAGAGGTATTGGAACCTTTCTCAAGGCCCCACCTGGTTGCAGGGTGGATGAGGGGATCTCATCACGGACCGTTAATGCCCTCTAGCGTTGAGAGCAGCACTCCTACTCGGTTTGACGGACCTCCACGTGTTGTAGGCCTTGGTTTCCAGTTGTGCAATGGCAAACTGGTTGGCCCCCAGGATTTCTTTGCTGATCCTGCTTACGACAGAGCCAAACAGATAGCCAATGAGATTGCCGATTACATGAGGTCTTTAGGGCCTTTTGAACCTCACAGGCTTGGACTTGAAGAACTTGAATATACCACTTTACCCCATGTCATGAAAAAACTATCAGATAGGCTTGTTCCCATCGAATAGTTTACGGCACACGATGAAGAGTAAGGGTCCCTTTCAAACAAAGGGGCCCTTATAATAAGATGGTGGTTTTGTGAAGTACTCTTTCCTGGGAAAAACCGGGCTGAATGTATCGATGTTTTGCATGGGTTCTTTAGTTATGGGGCCTGCTCAGTACAACCTGTCTATGGAGCAGAGTCAAACCCTAATAAGGGATGCTCTTGCAGCAGGAGTCAATTTTTTCGACACCAGCGAATTCTACGGAGTGTACCCTCAGTTGCGTTGCTTGCGTAAAGAGCAAAACCTTGTGATATCCTCAAGAAGTTACGCAGTATCCAGAGACGAGATGAAAACAAGCCTTGAAACAGCCAGGCGGGAATTGGGAAGGGATAGGGTTGAGATCTTTGGGCTGCATGAACAGGAATCCGGGCTTACCCTTAAGGGCCACCGGGAGGCCCTGGAGTATCTGGCGGAAGCACGTGAGAAGGGGATAATTGACGCGGTATCGGTTTCGACACATTACGTCTCATGCGTAAAATCGGCATCTATGTTGTCCGAAGTAGATGTTATTTTCGCTATTTTGAACATAGAAGGCCTGGGGATAGCTGACGGATCCAGGCAGGACATGGAAGAAGCCCTTGCCTTTGCCCGCTACATGGGTAAAGGCATATACATAATGAAGGCCCTTGGTGGAGGCCATCTTTACCGCAACAGCTATGAGGCTCTTTGCTATGTAAGGGAATTTCCCCATAAAGACAGCGTGTGCGTTGGCGTTAAGAACACGGCTGAGCTGGAATTTGGCTGCAAAGTCTTGTGTTCCGGCATCTCTCAAGAAGAAAGGGAGAAACTTGAGTTTAAGATTATGGCAGGCACAAAGGAATTGGTGGTAGAAGATTGGTGTCAGGGTTGCGGCAAATGTGTGGAAAGATGCGGGTTTTCCGCGATATCAATGGTGGATGGCAAGGCCAGGGTGGATAAGTCAAGATGTATGTTGTGCGGGTATTGTGCCAGGGTTTGCCCGTGCTTTTGCTTGAAGGTCGTATGAAGAGGTGGTGAAGCTCTCTGGAATCAGAATCAAAAACCGTGCCGAAAGGAAGGCTGATTGGGGTAGATTTGGGATTGAAGCGAGTGGGCATATCAATCAGCGACGATTTGGGGATTTTTGCACATCCTTTGGCTATGATACCTTACAGTAATCAATCGAAGGTTCTCGAGGAAATAATCAATCTAGGCCATGCCCATGGCGTTTCTGGTTTTGTAGTGGGAATTCCCAAGAACATGAATGGGACTATTGGAGAATCAGCAAGGAGATCTGTAAGGTTTGCCGGAAAGCTTCGAAGAAGAAGTGGCCTGCCTGTGGTTCTTTGGGATGAGAGATTAACTACTTCTCAAGCCGAGCGAGAAATGATAGGCTTGGGGATGTCGAGAAGAAGAAGAAGGTTGACAATTGACCAGGCAGCTTCAGTTCTGATTCTTGAAAACTATCTGCGCAGACTGGGCAATACTGAGCAGAATGAAGGGTAGTGATAATATGACTAATCAGGATGATCGGAAATCAAGTCCAATGGATGACGACGAAGAATTGCTTTACGATGATATGGTTGTGCTAACCGACGAAGAGGGTAACGAAGAGACGTTCAGGATTCTCATGGATGACTTGTTTGTACAAGATCGTCAGTATGTAGTTTTAATGCCTGTAGACAATGAGGCAAATCTGGAACCCGAACTTGTTATTCTGCGGGTTGAGACATTAGATGAAGGCGAAACTACCCTGGTCACTATAGACAGTGATGATGAATGGGAAGACGTTCTCCGAGCGTTTGAGGAAATCGACATCGAAGACAGTCTTGGAGAGTACGAAATCGAAATTGAAGACTATGACGAGGAAGACGACGAAAAAGAACCAGAAGCTTGAAATACAGATTACTTTTGTGAAGGCATGAGATAGAAAGTGAATTCCGGGGGAAGACGGCGCAAAGCAAGAATTTGGGTAAAAGGCATGGCAGTGGGATTCGGCATGCTGCTGTGCCTGGTTGGGCTTTGTATTTTTGCATATTGGAGTTCGTGCCCTCTTCCCAAAAACTCAGATCCCATATCTGTTGAGATTTCACCGGGAGCTTCGACCAGAGACATTGCTGCAATATTGCATGAAAATCAGATTATCAGGAGCCGGTTTATTTTTCGGGTAATCTCCCGGGGGCTTAAAGCCGATGGGAGGATGCAGGCAGGGGAATACTGCTTTGAACCTGGGATATTCGTTTGGGACGCAATTGAAAGTCTTGTAGAAGGCAAAGTAGTTTATTATACCCTTACAGTCAGAGAAGGCCTCTGCGTTGAGGAGATAGCGTCGCTTATAGAAGAAAGGGGTTTTGGCAGTAAGGATAGGTTCCTGGAGATAGCCAGGAATCCGGAACTGGTATCCTCCTTTGTTTCTCCAGGCGAGTTAGAGGCAACCATATACCCTGTGGAAGGGTATCTTTTCCCTGACACATATAACGTACGTAAAGGTATATTGGAAGAAGAACTTGTTTCAATGATGCTAAAGCGCTTTTCACAGGTGTTTACCAAAGAACTAAGGGACAAGGCAAAGAACGAGGGGTTGTCTGTGCACCAAGCTTCAATCCTGGCCTCTCTTGTTGAGAAGGAGGCCATGGTGGAAGAAGAAAGGCCGCTAATTGCCGCAGTCTATATCAACAGGATGAACATCAGCATGAAACTGGACGCTGACCCAACCGTCCTTTATGCACTTGGAAGATTCAACGGCACATTGCTGTTAAAAGAACTTGAAATCGACTCACCTTACAACACTTATAAATATGCCGGGTTTCCTCCTGGGCCAATATCCAATTTCGGTAAGTCTTCGTTAGAGTCGGTGCTGAATCCCGCGGACGTCAATTACCTCTATTTTGTCTCTAAGAACGATGGAACCCATGCTTTTTCCCGAACCCTCTCTGAACACCATAGGAACGTGGCCCTATACCAGGGCCATTAAGACTGGATGAAACATTTCTGAATAATTTGCCTTCCTTTTCAGGAACTCTAAGACTAACAATCTAAGAGATCGCTGGGAAGGGATGGCAAATGTCGAAAAAGTTTATCTTCGTCAGGTACCTCTTTATTGCTGTAGTCTTAGCCCTGTCAGTATTTCTGGGTGCGGTTTTGAGGACTGATATCCCAGAGTGTCTTGCAGCCTCCCCCTGGGTTCTGGCTGCTCCCCAGGGCTGGGGGGACGAGGTAAACCTGCTATCACGGCTGATCATGGGAGAAGCCACAGGTGAGCCTCTTACAGGGCAGGTCGGTGTGGGAGCTGTGATACTTAATCGAGTGCGGAGCCCGGAGTTTCCAAGTACAGTCTCTGGCGTAGTGTATGACCCCTGGGCGTTTGAATCGGTCGAGAATGGACTCATATGGACAAGAAACCCATCCGCGGAGGAAGTGAGGGCAGCCGAACTTGCTTTGAACGGATGGGATCCTACCTATGGAGCGCTCTTCTTCTGGAATCCTTCCAAACCTGTAAGCCCATGGATATGGTCAAGGTCGATAATAGTTCAAATCGGGCAGCATGTGTTTGCCAGGTAGGCTTTGAGACTTTGTAAGGAAAGGGGTAGTCTTATGCGGTGGAGACAGGACAAAGGGGTATTTTGGGCAATCACAGTGATTGCCGTCTTGGCTCTGGTTTTCGGATTCGCCCAGTATAAGCAAGTTAAACACCTCAGAATACGCAGTGAAGTTGCAAGGCAGCGAGCCATTCTCAATCTGATTTCCCACGTTGAGAACATTGAAGGTAACCTTGCCAAAGCAAGAGTCTCATCCACTTGCACAACAGAGCCTTCTTACTTGACGGCTTGCTGGTCTCATTCTCAGGCAGCACAGGAAAACATATCACTTATGGGTATGACGACAGTTGATCTATCCGGAGTGCAAAAGTTCGAGCTTCAGGTGGGCGACTATTCCATGGTTTTGTCACAGAAACTGGCAAGGGGTGATACTGTGACCCAGTCTGAATGGCAAGAACTGGCCAGGCTCGAAACCTCTGTAAAGGATCTTGCCAGGCTCTTGCAGAAACAGGGATAAGCGCTTCTACAGCAAAAAGCCCTCAGACAGGTGCACGATCTTTTATATTGGGAATTGAGAGTCTTCTTCTGCTGGCACCATCTAGTGACGAGGCCTGGTTCAGGGGATTTTCTGAAATCGAAAGCCTTATACAAAGCGTCCCTTCCCCTGCATATGACGGCCCGTTTTCGGACCGCAGCCTTGCCTCAAGAATTCCTGGCGAACCCCCCTCAGATTTCACCTGACAAAGCAAAAGCAGTGGCTTTGGGGTTTCTTAATCCTGAAGAGCAGTTTGGCTCAATTCGTGTTGAAAATGTCGACGGGGGTATTCCTGCGTGTCTTGTTACCGGAAAAAGAGCTGACGGGAGTGAAGTCTCAATTTCCGTTGCAAAGGCAGGGGGCGCTGTGTTGTGGGCAATGGATCAAAGGAGCAGAGTTACAGCCACAGTTGACATAGAGACTGCAAGAAGGGCTGCCAGGGAGTTTTTGGCTTCCAAAGGAATGGAATCTCTTGTGGAGACCGGTTGGAGAAAGTCAGGAAATCCTCCTAATCGAGCAGTGTTTGTTTTTGCCGCAACCTCAAATCTGACTGCAAATGCCAGGCCACCCCTGTAATACTGTATCCTGACCTGGTTAAGGTAGAGGTTGCACTGGATACAGGCGAAGTAATCGGTTTTGATCAGACTGCTTACCTGACCAACTACAGATCAGGATTCAGCCGCCTCAATGGTTTCAATGGAAGAAGCAGAAAAGGTGCTGAAACCGGATCTTGAGTAGGACAGGAATCCAAGATTGGCAATTATCCCACTGGTTTCTGCAAGAGAGGTTATCCAGAGTTTCAGGTCGCCCATCAGGGTAGTACGATCTATCTTATTTACATTAATGCATGACAGGCAAAGAAGAGATGGTTCTGCAAATGGTAATAGACGATACAGGGTCTCTGACTATGTAAGGCTTTTCGGCAGCGAATACCGGGGAACAGTCCGGAGGAATCATATTTATGGTTGTTGAAAGGAGGTGAAGGTTTTTGGCGCTTACTCAAACCGAAAGCTGGTATCTCGCAGAATCAATCAAGGGCGAAACGCTAATGTGCCAGAAACTTACCAATTATCTCAACCAAGTGCAGGATCCTGATCTGCGACGGCTGGTTATTAACCTCCGAAGGACGTGCCGGCAGCATGTAGATATGCTTACAAGCCACATAACTTAATCATGGCAAGGAGGTAAAGGTTGCATGTCTCAGGTGTTTGGAACTACCGGTGAGGGGCATTCTTACAGACAGGGAGATCGCTGAAGATATACTTACCGGTCAGAAGTATCTTTCAAATTACTATTATGCCCTGCGATTCTGGAAGCAATGGACCCTGAGTTAAGAAACACGTTTCAGCAAGTGCACAATTGATACTCAGACAGAGCTAAACAGGTATTTGATTACCTAAATGCAAGGGGTTGGTACAAACCCAGGCAAGCAGATGCTCAATCGGTAAATGATCTCAAAAATGCAGCCCAGGAGTCGCAGCAAATACTGTCATCAGTTTCCGGCGAGACAACCAAGACAGGAGGCAAAAGCACAGTGATAGGCGGGCAGAATCCATATACACAGAGTACTCAATCCATGCCTGGAAATGTTTCCTACTCAGGAACAACCTGGCATTCACAGCCACAGTCATTTCAGACAGGCACACCTTGGCAACCATCTTACAGCCAGGCTCCTCAGTGGACCGGTACTCAAGCAGGCGAAGGGCAGAGCGGTATGGGCCCTCAGCAGTCTGTGGCCCCAGTGGACCCGGTGGGAGGACAGCCAAGCTGGATGCAACCACAACAGGTGGCTTTTCGGCGGGGTTTCCGGAGGCTCAGGTAATATCTGGCACTCAGGGAGCCGGGTATAGTTCAGGAGGCACATGGCAGCCACAGTCGTACCAAACCGGTACCGGATGGCAGTCCCAGCCACAGTCATTTCAGACAGGCACACCTTGGCAACCATCTTACAGCCAGGCTCCTCAGTGGACCGGTACTCAAGCAGGCGAAGGGCAGAGCGGTATGGGCCCCAGCAGCCTTGGCCAGTGGGCCAGGTGGGGAGGACAGCCAAGCTGGATGCAAACCACAACAGGTGGTTTTTCCGGCGGGGTTTCCGGAGGCCACGGAATACCGGGTACTCAAGGAGCCGGGTATAGTGCAGCAGGTACATGGCAGCCACAATCGTACCAAACCGGTACCGGATGGCAGTCCCAGCCGCAATCATTTCAAACAGGCACACTTTGGCAACCGTCTTACAGTCAGGCCCCCAGTGGACCGGTACTCAAGCCGGGGAAGGACAGATGGTATGGGCCCCAGCAGCCCTTACCAATGGGCTAGGTGGGGAGGACAGCCAAGCTGGATGGTACAGACAGGGAGTGTTCAAACAAGTCAAAGCCAATGGGCCTAACACACCTTAGGGCCTGGTTGTCATAAAGCGGCGAAATGAGCAAAAAGGGGTAGCCGGCTACCCCTTTTGCTGACACCGAAGATGGTTTTTAACCCACCAAGAAAGGACGATACTTTTGCCTGAATTGCGTTACGACATTCTCTCAGGGACTTATACCATTGTTGCATCTGAACGAGCCAAAAGGCCGAACGATTTCAGGTCAGCTCAAGAAGGGGAAGGCGTGGCACCAAAGCTGGATCCAAAGTGTCCTTTCTGCCCGGGTAATGAAAATATGACTCCTCCCGAAATATCAGCTTTACGCGACGAAGGAGCACATGACGGGCCTAACTGGAGAATACGAGTAGTGCCAAACAAGTTTCCGGCTTTACTGCCTGTAAGAGATGCTCTTGAAATCGGCATTGATCTTACCCCTGCAGAGAATCCTATTGTAGATGATTCTTCAATATACTGGGAAACTCCGGCAGTCGGGGCCCACGAAGTTGTAATAGAATCTCCAAAGCACAACGGTACACTGGGTGGCTGCAGCTCAGAGGAAAATTTACCGTCATATTTAACATGCTTAACGAGGCGATACCTGGTCCTTTATGACCAAAAGGTACCATAAAGTATGTACAGGTTTTTCGCAATTGTACTTTGGGTGTACTCTCCTTGCTCATCCTCATTTTCAGATCATAGGTCTTCCGTTCATGCCTCCCGAAGTATTGAACGAGACATCCCGCTATAGAGAGTATCGCGGCAAAACAGGTAGATGCATAATGTGTGACTATGTCGAGCGTGAAATCGAAAAAGACCGAGAGTTGTTGCAAAGAGCCGGGAATTCGTAATTCTTTGCCCCTTTGCCTCCAAATATTCATTTGAGACGCTCATAGTCCCTGGAGACACTCAACTACTTTTTCTGTTGAATGCAGAAGAAGCAAGAGATATACCAGGAAATAATAGGACTGTTTTACGGTTATGAAGAAATGTTCTTGTCCCTTTCCTCGGCAATCTGGTTGTTCACAGCCTCCCCTCAAAAACGGTCGAAGAAGCAAACTGACTATCACTGGGCATGCACGTGTATCCCAGACTGAATGTTGAGGCGGACTGGAAAAGGGGGCAGGAGTATGGATAAACCCAACGCCACCTGAATTGGCTGCACTTCAGTTCCCAAGAAAGGATGAGTCTCATGCTGCTTGACACAGGAATTAAGGTTCTCTTGGTATCATCAGAAGCGGCTCCCTTTGCCAAGACCGGAGGGCTTGCAGACGTGGCAGGGTCTTTGCCGAAGCTTTTTTGCTTCAGGGAAACGACGTAAGAGTAGTTTTACCTCGGTACCGCAGTATATCAGAGTTTAGCACGATCACCGATTTTCCTGTCCAGGTAGGGGAGAGGAAAACCACATGTATCGTCAGGTCCAACCAGATCGAGGCAAAGAGTGACAAAGGAGTCAAACGCCTTCCTGTTTATTTTCTTGATAACTACCATTATTTTGACCGGGATGGATACTATGGATATCCTGACGAAGCGGAAAGATTTGGTTTTTTTGACCTTGCAGTCATAAAGATGTGTGAAGCTATGAATTTTATCCCGGATGTCATCCATTGTAACGACTGGCAATCAGGCTTCATACCTCTTCTGGCAAAGGAGAGAGGTCAGGAAAACCCTGTGTGGGAAGGTGCGGCTTCATGTTTTACCATTCACAACTTGCGGTATCAGGGCAACTTTCCTGAAGAATCTCTGGGCCTGTTTAACTTGAAACACAATTACTTCAACCCTGAAGGGGTTGAATTTTACGGACATGTGAGTTTTATGAAGGCCGGTATTGTATATGCAGATGTCATAAACACTGTATCAGTTACTTATTCAAGGGAAATCCAGACACCTCAATTCGGCGAAAGGTTCGAAGGAATACTGAGGAAACGGGGAAAAGACCTTTACGGTATAGTAAATGGTATCAACTATCACGAGTTTAATCCCGGAACAGACCCAAGAATATTTAAGGTATACGGCCCTGGAGATGTAGAAGGAAAGAAAGAAAATAAGCACGCCCTCCAAAGGGAATTGGGATTGCCTATATCTGACAGGCCGCTTATCGGACTTGTGTCAAGACTGGTTGATCAAAAAGGCCTGGATATTTTGCTTGAGTCCATTCACAGGATACTGTCAATGGATGTGCAGTTCGCGGTACTGGGAACAGGGGAACCTTACTATGAAGAGGCTTTATCGGCGGTAAGCAAACGATATTTGGGCAAAATGTCCGCTGTTATCGGGTTTAGCGGCATATTGGCACAAAAAATCTATGCAGGCTCTGACATGTTTCTTATGCCGTCACGATTTGAGCCTTGTGGCCTGGGCCAACTCATAGCCATGAGATACGGTTCAATTCCAATTGTACGCAAAACAGGCGGGTTGGAAGATACTGTACTGGACTATGATGAGGGCAGTGGAACAGGGAGTGGTTTCGTCTTTCAGGAATACAGCTCTCTTGCTCTCATCGAAGCTGTTTCAAGGGCAGTTGACCTATACAACAACAAACGAAGCTGGAACAGCTTGGTTAGAAATGTTATGGAACAAGACTTCTCCTGGAACAGATCAGCAGCCCTTTACACTGAGCTATATATTGAAGCCCTTGCCAGGAAAGGGCGGATTGAAAAGGCCTGCCTGACTATTGGGCTATTTCCCATGTCTGATATATTTCTGAATAGCAATCCAAAAGCTTTTCACAGCTATGTTCAATAGAGACTTTTCTGGCATTAGACATGGCATTACGTTTCATCTTTCCGAGCAGATCAGGATTTTGAAGAAGTAGTAGAGCTTTATGGGCAATGTCATGAGGATTGTTATTGCATAAAAAGCCATCTACACCGTTTTCCACCATGTCGGTTACGCCAAGGGCTCCAACAGCAACACAGGGTACTCCTGCTGATTTTGCTTCTGCTATAACTAACCCTTGAGTGTCTGTAAGTGATGTGAACATGAAGAGATCAGATCCGGCATAGAGGTGAGGCATAACAGCGGGAGGGACTTTGCCTGCAAAAATGGTTCTGTGGGCAACGCCAAGTTCCCGGGCGAGGCTTAAGAGATCTGCCTTAAGAGGCCCGTCACCAACAAAGACCAGGACAGAATCAACTGTATTTTGAATTATGGAAAACGCCTGCAGCAGAGTTTGAGGATTTTTCTCCTGTCCTAATCTCCCACATGTAAGGAGTACAGGCAATTGGGTTGGGATATTGAAGGTACTTCTAATGTAAGTTTGATTCCCTCCGCGAAACTGCTCAACATCTACCCCTGTGGGAATCACAAAGGTCCTGGTTTCTACATTGTGTTCCTGAAGGTATGCCTTTATTGCAGAAGAGGGGGCAATGACGGCATCAGCAGTCCTGGCAGTTCTAAGAGCCCCGCTTTCAACCAGATCAGACGCTTTTTCGCCTATCATGGGTATGTAATGGGAATACTTGCCATACATTGTGTGAAAGGTAAACACCACAGGGATTCCCAGAAGGCTGCCAAGCCTCAATCCCATTTTCCCTAGGTTAAAGGGTGAATGGATATGAATGACCTGGGGTGAAAGTTCCCACAGAGCAATCAGATTTTTAGGGTTTACAGGTATTGCTACGTAATAATCGGGTTTTGTCGGGGCCTTTACTGACGGAAAGCGGTATACCCCGGGTTCCACAGTAGCACCAGGGTAAGATGGGCAAAACACCGAAACGCTATGGCCTATAAGGTTGAGCCTATCCCGGCTTGTTGCTACAGACCGGGTTACGCCGGAGACATAAGGGTAATAGCTATCAGTCCACATTGATATTCGCATGTTGTTCACCATAGTTATTATGTTCTGTTTGAAGAGATAAAACAAGCCGTGGAATTGGCACGGGCCCGAAAGGTTTGTATTTTATCTTTTTGAGCCCTGGGGTTACAATATGTTTAGAAGACTGGGGAAAGGAGGATTGTGGAATGCCTGTCAAGAAAGCCATCTTTCCGGTTGCAGGTTTGGGCACCAGATTCTTGCCTGCAACTAAAGCGCAACCTAAGGAAATGCTGCCGATTGTGGATAAGCCCACGATTCAATATGTAGTTGAAGAAGCTGTACAGTCAGGTATTGACGACTTCTTATTTATCACCGGGAGAGATAAGCGGGCTCTTGAAGATTATTTTGACCATTCCAGTGAGCTTGAGCACCATCTTATGGACAAGGGGAAGACGGAACTCCTGGAACTGGTTCACAGTATTTCGTGTATGTGCCAAATGTATTATGTCAGGCAGAAGAAACCTATGGGCCTGGGACATGCCGTTTGGTGTGCAAAACAACATATAGGGCAAGAGTACTTTGCAGTATTGTTAGGTGACGATATTGTTGTATCTTCTAAACCATGTCTCAAGCAAATGATAGAGGTACATAGGGATACAAAGAAACCTGTGATAGCCTTAAGGCGAGTACCCAGAGAGAATGTTTCTTCCTATGGAGTAATAGCCGGTAAGCCTTTGTCCAATGGGATGTGGGAGATCACTGATCTTGTGGAAAAACCCAGTCCTGAAAATGCGCCGTCTGATCTTGCAGTTATTGGGCGTTACATTTTTGCCACCGGATATTTTCCCAATATTGGAACATCTCGAACCTGGAGTAGGCGGCGAAATTCAGTTAACTGATGCGTTAAGGAACTTGCGCACAAGGAGCCTATAATCGGTTATGAGTTTGAAGGGACGCGTTACGATGTGGGTGAGCCGAAAGGTTTTCTTGTTGCGACTGTAGAGATGGCCCTGGCGGATGACCTGAGAAAAGATTTCGGACGGTATCTTGCAAAAATCGTTCGTGATCGAAATCTTATGTGACATGAACAACTGTTATTATTCAGTGGCTTAACTACGCAATAGCTGTGGCCGTGGCCCGGAGGGATAGAGTAATCAACTTTCCCTCCGGGTTTGCATCTCAGCCGTGCTGTATCCAATCATTTATGTATTGCAAAGGCCATTTTGTCTGTTTGTATAAAACAGCCTGGATATTGGCAAAACATACTATGACCTCTACAAGAAAGAAAGGAGATGCTTATGGCCACGTCAGAAAAAGAAACAAGATACAGGTGGAAAGATGGCAAAAGAACGGAACTTTTGGCATTTGTTAATCGAAGTACTCAAAAAGGGTTCGACTGTTACAGCTGCCCTAAAAAGGAGTATGGTGAGAAACACGGTATCTCGTGGCTGACGGCTAGATGGAAATACTACCAAATGAAAAGAAGACTTTATGCACAAAACGAATCTGTTAGCAAAACCAAGTTGGTGCCGGATACCGAATCCCATGACAAGGCAGAATCTGCCTTGGTAGATGATGATGATTTCCTTACGGCTCTTTCAGCCCTCATTGTGTCTTCTCAGCATATTGGAGAAGATGTGGTTTCTCTGATAAGAGGTTTTTCCCGTATGGCAAGCCTGGCCCATGAGACTATCGAGTTGAAGCAGCAGCTCAATAATACGGCAAAAGATATGAACGAAATACGGCAAACAGCACAGGCAGCCAGGAAGTCTTTGGAAGACCTTGATGAGGTAATTGGCAGCTGGCAACGCCTGTCGAGTGTTGAGAAGGTCAATACCTTAAGGGAATTTGAGCAATCCTGGAGATTCAAAGACTGGGAATCGCCTAAAGCCCTGGATTTTCTTACCTTTATGGGGTAATTCATGAAAGATGGGATTGGGAGCAAGACAATACGTGACAGAATAAAGATGGTACTGTTCATGTCAGGAGTTGCCCTTTCATTCTTATTAGGGCCTGCTCATTCGTTACCAACTTGCTCCCATATTCACTGGAAACTCCTATGTAGAACCGGCCTTTCTTCAAAGACAAGAGGGCGTTTCGGTAACCCTGGCAAGAGGGCGGATTATGGATAGGAACGAAATCCCACTACACAGTCCTTGTTGGAATCCAGCTTTGGCTGTTTTCCCACACAGGTAACAGTAAAAGAAGATTTTGCAAAGGAGGCAGCCCTGGCAACGGGTTTGACTGAAACCTGGCTGGAGTCAGTACTGGATACGTCAGCACTGCCATCCAAAATCCTTAGAAATATTTCTGCAGCCAGGCAAAAGACATAGTATCTGCGAACATTACCCGGCCTGGCAGTGATACCTGAAGAAATACGATACGGCCTTTTTCCCTGGCAAGGCACGTTGTCGGGCATATACGGCCAATGCTATATGAATCCAAAGGATAATATTGGTGAAAACGGCTGGAAAGATGGTTCAATCTGAATTAGCGGGAGGCACCCTGCTTGGGCAGGAACCCTTGTAACCGGAGAGGGGCAGGAACTGCCTGGAGCAGGAGTACGTATTGGTTCAATCAGAGATTACCCTAAAGACCTTGTGACCACAATTGATGTAAGCATTCAGTACACTGTAGAGACAATCCTGGATGAAGAGCTTATTGAAAAAGGAGCTGTAGTTGTGCTCGATGCCAAAACCGGTGAAATACTGGCCATGGCATCCAGGCCCCAGTATGATCAGAACCGGCCGGAAGACTACTTGAATTGCGCAGAGGCTCCTTTTGTGAACCGTGCCATTTCGGACTTCACCCCTGGCTCGGTGTGGAAACCGGTGATAATAGCCCTGGCTTTGGAAAGAGGGTACATTCAACCCAGCGAACTGTTTGTGTGTGAAGGCTCGATTCAAGTTGGCCCTGCAACTGTCAAGTGCGGCCACTCGGAAAATGGGCATGGTAGCGTAACTGCAAAAGAAGCAATAGCTAAATCATGTAATTCCGCTCTGATTCAAATTGGCTTACGAATACCTCCTGAAGAGCTGGTTGAATGGGCACAGACTTGTGGCTTCGGACAAGAAACTGAAGTGCCCCTGCCGGACGAGTTAAGGGGGCTATTACCGGCTCCTTACTCTATGCTTCCCGGAGATGTGGCTAACTACTCCATAGGGCAAGGTTATCTTACGGTTACTCCCCTTCAGATGGCCGCGTTTTACAGATCAATGATTAATGGGGGAAAACTTGGGGATCCCACTCTTATTCCCGGGCCCCATGCAAATGAGAAAGCAATATGTTCTACCCAAACGTGCCGGCTCTTACAGGAGGCACTGGTACTTGCCACTCAAAAAGGTGGCACCGGAGAAGCTGCATGGGTACCTGGCCTGGGGAGTGCAGGCAAAACGGGAACTGCAGAAGTTGATGGCACATCTTCCCATAGCCACGCATGGTTCGTGGGTTGGAGTCCTGTTATGGTTCCTGAGTATGTAATATGTGTGTTTGCCGAAAGGGCAGGAAGCGGCCCTGCCCTGGCTGCCCCCATTTTTAGGAAAATCGCTGCGCAGTTACTCTTATGTCAATAAAGAAACCCTGACGGATAGACCAGGCTAGGCCCATGTGGTACCATTTGTGAGAAAAGCCTTTACGGAAAGGGGACTTCCTCTGTGGGTTTGGCAGCAGTTTACGCACTGTGGTTTGTGGATATGCTAGGTCTTAAGTCAGTTACACGGAAAGGATTTGCAAAACAAGCAAGAGCCGGCTATCACCCATACGTTGTATACATGGGAGCCAGAGAACTTATGCGCTCGGGGAAAAGACAAGAGGCAAAGAATATTCTTGTCGATGCTTTGAAAACACGGCCCTCCCTGCGGTGCGGACGCTTGCTGATTCATGTTCTCATTAAGGACAAAGACTATAGCGGTGCCTTGGAGGCAGCCAGGCGTTTATCATATATGGAACCTGATAACCCCTGGCCATACCTGTTGGTAGGAGATATCCAATATTTCTTCTTAAAGGACAGAGAATCTGCTTTCGAGTCTTTTACCAAAGCCCTTGACATCTGCAAGAAGTTCAATAAGAAGAATCCTCTCAAAGTTGCCTACAAAAGGGTATGCCGCCTTCTTGAAGAAAGAGGAATGGAAGATGAACTCATAGATCATTTGGGGGAATTCATCAAACTTGAATCTTCCAACTTTCATGATCACGAGTTTAATATTTTGACCAACGGGTTAATCGACAGAGGACAGCGAGAAGAAGCTAGAGAAATTCTTGCATTGGGAATAAGGGCATACCCCAGAAGCCTTCGTTTAAGAAAGGCATGGGAGGAATTGGGGTTCGGCAGGCTTGAAGACTTGCCGCCTATCCCTGTAAGAGGCAAGGTGCCGCCTTCAGATGTCTTGCTTGAGCCTGTAAACACCCGGTTGTTTACAGAAGACAACAACCCGGTCCAGGCAATGAAGGAATACGTAACTCAGCCTATGCCTGGCGATGTAGCCACCCTTTCGTCATGTGTTGCAGGGCTTATGGAAGGCCGGATATTTATGGAAGGCGCAGTGGAGCCAGGTTTTCTGGCAAGGACTCTTTCGCGTTTTGTGGATCAGAAAGATATTCCCTTTGGCGGCGCCGCCCCTATGGCCAATCCCCTGTCTATGCAGGTATTGCTTGAGGAGATCGGATCTGTTCGTACTCTGGTTGCGGCAGCGGCGGGAGCTCTTGGTAAACTCCTGGGCCGTAAGGGTTGGTTTTATGTAGTAGCAGGCCAGGATGCAGGGCAGATTGATGACGTCTTGGGGAGTCTACCCCCTTATGATTACTACGTCATTATGGGGCCGGAGGATCCTTCGGGCCTTTCGCAGGAAATGGCCTGCGAACTTGGATGCGAGGCTGCCATTGTAGATGCCAATGACCTTGGGGTTGCCTGGGCGGTAGGATACTCGGCAGGTGTGAATCCTGTGTGGCTTGAAGAAGTTATGTCCAGTAATCCTGCAGGCAATCAGGAGCAGCAAACCCCAATAGTCCTGGTAAGAAGAAAAAAGGGAAACGTTACAGAGCCTTTGAGTTAATTTAAGATATGCTCGCTTAGGGACACGCACAGAACAATGCCTATTTGAATAGTATGTGGATGTACACAAATAGGCCTATTAATTTGTGTTTAACCGGAGGGAGCATAAGGGTGCACCAGCTAGTATTGAATATTGCCTCTGTTTTACTGAAGGTAGTCCAAAACTGTTTTGGATATCTTACCGGCAACCATTTCCCCCTACCTCTTTCCGAAGATGATGAAAAGCGCCATCTGGATGCTGTAAAAAAAGGAGACATGGGAAGCAGAAATGTGCTGGTAGAGCACAATCTGAGGCTTGTAGCCCACATTGTGAAGAAATTCGATCCCAATCCCCAGGACATTGAAGATCTCATATCCATTGGGAGTATAGGCCTTGTTAAGGCTATTAACACTTACTGTCAGGACAAAGGGACCAGACTGGCAACCTACGCCTCAAAGTGTATAGAAAACGAGATTTTAATGCATCTAAGGGCAACTAAGAACAACAAGTTGGAAGTTCACCTTTTCGAGCCCCTGACTTCTGATTCAGATGACGGAGAAGTGTCGTATATTGATATTATCAGAGATCAGGAACCGGATATTGCCGACATAGTGACTTCCAAGGTTCAAGCCGAAAATGTGCTTTCCCAATTCACTGTTTTGGATGACAAGGAAAAGCAGGTTTTGAAACTTCGCTACGGATTAGACGGTTCTCTTCAGAAAACTCAGCGGGAAATTGCAAACATGCTCGGAATTTCCCGTTCCTATGTAAGCCGTATAGAGAAAAGGGCCTTGTCCAAACTGGCCAGAGTATGCCAACCATATGCCTGTAATTTGCCGTAAAGCTTAGCCGGCCTCGAAACAACTGTTTCCTGAAGTTGCCCAGGGTGTTATCAAAAAGCGACATCCTTTGGTAATATAGGAAAGGGTGGTTGAATGGCTCAAAGTGACGGTACAGGCCGGAAGAGGCCTCTGAGGCGGCTTTTGACGCCGTCTTTGTACTTGGAAAACATTTATGATTTGCCCTTTGAGTGGCTATATGACAACTCAATCAAAGCTGTAATAACCGATTTGGACAACACCCTGGTTCCATGGCGGGATTATAGGGTGGCTGATGAACTCTCCGGATGGTTCAACAATCTTCACAAAGAGGGGTTCAAGACTCTCATCTTGACCAATGCCAGGCCGGCTCCAACCATAACTGAATTGTCAACCATCTTGAATACGAGACTCGTGGTCGGTGCCAGGAAACCAATTTCCCGTTTTTTTAGGGAAGCGCTGAAGTTGCTTAATTCGAAACCCGGGAAACCTGTGTTATTGGTGACCAGATTTTTTACCGATATTCTAGGTGGAAATATCATCGGGTGCCATACTGTTTTGGTTGAGAAACTTGGGCGGAAAGAATTTGCAGGAACCAGGGATTGTGAGGTTGATAGAACGCATAGTGAGGCAATACGTTGATCTTCCACATTGGTCCCGGCACGAACAGAAAGATTGAAAGGGGTACCGGCATGTCTGACAGGGAGCGCCTAGAACCAGCCTTGTGGAGTATCCTCCATGAGGCTATGGAACATGATGTCTCATATCTTTATATTACTGGAGGCAGCCGCCCCCTTGCAAGGATTGGTTTGGGAGAGCTGGAGCCATTGGGAGATCACCCGGTATCCGAAGGCCAGATTCTCCGGTTTATTGATGAAAGGGTTCCTGAGTTCCAACGGCGTCTTATGGGTTCCAGGGGTTATGCCCGGTTTGTTTTCAGCATAGGGCCAGGTATAAGATGCAGGGTGGACTTGATAAAAACTGTCAAAGGCCAGGCACTTATCATTCATTTTGTAGATGAGACTCCACCCAGGCCGGAATCACTTGGACTTCAGGAAATCATTGGCGAGCTCGTTGACAAGAAACACGGTGTGTTTCTTATTTGCGGCAGGCCTCGCTCGGGCAAAAGCACAGTCCTTGCCTCGCTGGCAGAAGAGATTAACAGAAAATCAGGCAAACATATTGTGTGGATATCTCACGGAGCAGAGTATCTGTTTACTCCCCATATGTCTTTTGTGTTCCAGATAGACATTGCTGGCCACGGTATTGAAGAAGGTGTTTCAAACCTGTTGAAAATGGCCCCGGATGTTTTAGTTCTGGATATGCTCCTAAGCCATAATGTCCTTGAGCAGGCTCTTGTGTTAGCAGAAGTCGGAGCCCAGGTGTTTTTGGGAGTGCAAAGCACTGGCACTGTCCATGGTTTAGAGGCTTTGACAAGAGCTGTAAACTATGATTACCGCCAGGATTTCAGAAACAGGCTTTCCCGAGTTTTCGAAAGCGCTGTTTATCTCGAACTTGTGCAAGGGGTAACAGGGATTGTGCCTGCCACCGAAGTCCTCGTCGGCATCGAACCTGTCAGGAACCTCCTCAGAGACGGCAAGTTTTCTCATATTTCTGAGACAATACCAACCGGTGGTAAGTATGGAATGGAGACTTTACAGAAAAGCAAAGAACGTTTATCGGCCAAAGGGCTCATCTAGATGGCCACTTCCCCGATTATACATATGAGACCTTTTCAGTGGGGGCATTTCATGCTTAATGTACTGGTAGCCGTCGAGAAACCGATATGGCGAAAAGGATTTCAGGGGATTCTTGATTCAGAAGACAACGTCTCCTTGTGTTACGCAGATTCACTGGACAGTGTTTTGATGCAGCGTTCTTTAAGGATTTACGATGTTATCATCCTTAATTGTAACGGTTCCGAGAGAACTTTGCTTTTGAATGACCTGTTCTTACTGCAAGAAAAGCACCCCAGGTCTAAATTTGCGCTTATTGCCTGTGATTTGGAGTATTCCGGTTTCCTGGAGTTTTGCAGGGCCGGTGTTCTTGCATTTCTTGATGAACGTGCCACCAATGAGCAAGTTATCACTGCTGTCACAGCTGCTGCCAGGGGTGATCTGTACATTTCTCGGTCTTTTGTAAAAAACATGTTTTCATTCGAGACTTCGGCTGTCCGTGATCTATTGCAGAGTCCGGGAACAACGGGTTCTGACATACGCAAACTCAGCGAACGAGAACTGGAGACGCTGAAACTTGTTGCCCGGGGTATGCCCAACCGGGCCATAGCAAAACAACTGTTTATCAGCGAAAAGACAGTAAAAAACCATCTGTACAGCGCATTTAAAAAACTGGGTGTACGTGATAGGACTCAAGCAGCCATGGCTGTGATAAGGGGCCTTTTGTTTGACAAAAATGGGTCTTTCGGTCCTACATAAAAAAAGGACTTGTTTCGATTATGTTACATGAGATGTTTTTGGTTGCCGCAGATCACCCCCCGAGATGCGACAGCTAGAGTAATACCCGGGTTTAACAGCCCGGGATTTTTTCTTCGTATGTGCAAGTTTTCCTGTGCTCGGTTATTTGGCTGTGTGCGACGTTAAATGGAGCTCTACGGATAAAACCCATGGCGTATAAAGTAAAGCAAAGACACGCCTGTAGAGCTAATCGCCAGAAGGAAAGACCAGAATGCACCTGTACGGTTTCCATCTTTCAGGAGGATCCATGCCCAGGACAGAGTGTATATCCCGATAATCAATGCGATTAAGGCCCCTAATATGTGCATGGTATAGTAGTGTGCCGAAACAGGGTGGAGGATTCACAATATGCCTGTAACCGGAGTTTCTTCATATATGGAGACTTGCCTTGACTGCTTGAATGTCCACCACTTGCTAAGGGCCTGGATGATATGGTATAAGTTCCTATGATCAGGGAAAGTCCCGGGATGAGGCACAATGATGCCGAACCGGATTTAGGTTCACAATCAATGGAATAAAATATTGCAATGAACAAGATGAGTAGCATTGGCTAGGAGCCAAGCGAGCCGGGGGCGGTGAGAGCCCGGCGTCCGGATGCCATTGTGAATGGGCTTGGGAGCATTATTTGAAATGAGAGGCGCCTTATTGGCGAAGCAGGGGTGGCACCGCGGATTCAACTCCGTCCCTTGAGGGCGGTTTTTTTGATTTCATTTACTTGTGTGTCCAACATTAAAAAGGAGGGGGCAAAACCTTGAAAAGAGCATTTTCAGGTGTTCAGCCGTCAGGATTCTTGCACCTGGGAAATTACTTTGGTGCAATAAGAAGGTTTTGCGGGTTTCAGGATGAATATGACTGTTACTATTGCATCGTAGATCTTCACGCTATTACAGTATACCAGGATCCAAAGGAGCTACCCAGGAAAATCAAAGACACCGCTCTTTACTATCTCGCTACGGGACTCGACCCTGAAAAGGCTACATTGTTTGTTCAGTCAGATGTTCCTGCCCATGCAGAGCTTGGATGGATTTTGGAGTGCATTGCTACTTTCGGTGAGCTATCAAGAATGACTCAGTTCAAAGACAAATCAGAAGGTAAAGAGTCAGTCTCAGCCGGACTGTTTACCTACCCTGTATTAATGGCTGCAGACATTTTACTGTATGATTCTGATATTGTTCCAGTCGGAGACGATCAAAAGCAACATGTAGAATTATGCAGGGACGTGGCAGTAAGGTTTAACAGTCGTTATGGTAACACCTTCAAAATACCTGAGCCGCTGATTCCCCAATTTGGGGCCAGGTTGAAATCTCTTCAGGATCCCGAGAAAAAGATGTCCAAATCTGATCCTGATCCCCTGGGTTATATAAGCCTTTCTGACTCAAAAGATGAAATTGTCAAGAAGATTCGCAGGTCAGTTACGGATTCGGGAAGGGAAATTGTGTACCTGCCTGATGAAAAGCCTGCTATTGCAAATCTCATGACTATATATTCGTTGTGTACAGGAAAGGGCTTTTCCGAAATCGAAGCTCATTTTGAAGGCAGAGGCTATGCTGACTTCAAAAAAGAGCTAGCTGATGTGATCATACAGGCCCTGGCGCCGGTTCAAGAACGGTACAGGCAATATGATGATTCCGGGGAACTCCCGCGCATACTTAAGCAAGGAGCGGAAAAAGCAAACCAGGTAAGTTCCCAGGTGCTCAAGCGGGTTAAGGATAGAATGGGGCTTTCTGTGCTCATCGATCCTGTTGGCAGGAAGCTGGTTTAGAAAGCGATTTTGATGAACAGTATTGCCATAAGTTGTAAGTTATGATATGTTGTGCCTGTAGGGCTGTGGCGCAAGTTCTGTTTTGGGCCTGTTGATTACTGCTAAAGCAAGGGCTGCCTTTTAACTAACCTGCCAGGTAATATGACTAACCGGAGGTATTGGTTTGTTTTCTTCCGTGTTCAGTGCAACTGTATCTGGCGTAGATGGATTTCGTGTAATAGTCGAAGTCGATGTATCCGGAGGTTTGCCCTGCTTCGAAGTAGTAGGTATGCCTGATACCTCAGTAAGGGAAGCGAAACACAGAGTCCGTTCTGCTGTGAAGAATTCAGGATTTCAAATTCCCCCGCAAAGAATTACAGTGAACCTGGCACCTGCCGGTCTCCACAAAGAAGGGACGCAGCTGGATTTGGCAATGGCAGTTTCTCTTCTGGTTGCGTCCCGCCAGATCCCTTCGAACCTGCTTATCAGAGAATATGGATTTCTCGGAGAACTAGCCCTTAACGGAAGCATAAGGCCTGTACCCGGAGTGCTTGCCATGGCTTTGGCCTTGCGTGAATCAGGACGCAAAGGGGTTGTCTTGCCCATGGATAATCAAGGGGAAGTATCCTTTTTGGAAGGATGTGACGTACAGCTAAGCCGGAACCTTTCCGAGGTTGCAGAGTTTTTGCGTGGTAATAGGCCTCTTCCCGGACCTCTTAAATCGCCACCGGATATACAGGGTAATGCCACATCTCAAATAAGATATAACCAGATTAAGGGGCAACGTGCAGCCAAGAGAGCTCTTGAGATCGCTGCAGCCGGCGAGCATAATCTCCTTATAGTAGGGCCGCCAGGTGCAGGGAAGAGTGTTCTTGCCAAAGCTCTGCCCGAAATAATGTCCAAGTTGTCCCAAGAAGAAGCGATCATCGTAACCAAAATCCATAGTATTGTCGGTTTGCTGCCAAAGGGTGCTGGCCTCCTGAAAAGGCGCCCTTTTCGTTCGCCTCATCATACTGTAACAACCACTGCAATGATAGGCGGTGGTGCAAATCCAAAACCCGGAGAGATAACTCTGGCCCACAGGGGTGTTCTTTTTCTTGATGAGCTCCCTGAATTCTCACCTGCCATTATCAACGCTCTCCGCCAGCCATTAGAGGACGGCTTTGTCAATATCACCCGGGCTAAAGGAACCTATCGTTTCCCCTCCAGGATATTGCTAGCAGGGGCCATGAATCCTTGCCAATGCGGGTTTTGGGGTTGTGAAGTACAGGAATGTACCTGTACAGAGTACCGGAGAAGACAGTATATATCCAGAGTTAACGGGCCTCTTCTTGATCGAATTGATATTTGCATGCAGGTGCAAAGGGTAGATGTGAAAGATTTGTCAGGGGCTTCTCTTGAAGAATCAGGTGACACGGTAAGGGAAAGGGTTACGGCAGCCAGGGACTTGCAAAAACAACGACTAGAGGGTACTGGTTTTTCGACCAACTCAGAAATGGGGCCCAGGGAACTGTCTACTCTGCTCAGTATATCAAGGAGTGCAAGAAAACTGCTTTTTGACGCATACAACCGGATGAGACTCTCAGCCAGAGCCTACTACAGGGTGATTAGAGTAGCAACAACCATTGCAGACCTTGCACTTTCTGCCCGTATAGAGGAAGAACATGTAGCAGAAGCTCTGTCATACAGGCAAAGGGTTCTTGACTGATTCAATATCTCAATAAATTACTCAACCATTATACAAGCTAAAGGGAGGTAGCTGTGAACATCCATAGAAGCGGAATAAGTTCAAGGGAGTTTGGTTTTCAAATTGAGGAAAAGGCGTGCGAATACTTACAGCGTAATCAATACCGTATTCTTCGCCGCAACTACTTCTCCAGGTACGGAGAAATTGACATAATTGCTTTTGATGAAAAGACCCTTGTTTTCGTTGAGGTCAGGTACAGAAAAGAAGGAGCCCTTCTAAGTCCTGCAGAATCAATTGACTCAAGAAAAATCCGGAAACTGAGGCTCACAATACGTGATTTCATCTCAAAACACAGTGCTATTGCCGGTGAAATCACAGGCATTCGTACGGATTTGTGCGCTGTGTCAGGTTCCGGCGAAAGACTTGAGTTCCGGCTAACCAAAGGAATTATCGATTTTTAGATATGCTGTCAAGGGATCCTAGTTGCTCACATGTTTGTATAACCCTGAGCCGGCAGAAGGCAAAAACGGTGACGACTCTCCTGTGTAGTACAGGTGAAGCCTGTGTAATGCCCTGGTGCAAACAGTATATAGAAGTCTTTGGCCGCCTGGCCTGGAATACTGGTCTTTTCCGGTATTGCAGGCGATGACCGCGTCAAACTCCAACCCTTTGGCAAGGTATGAAGGAAGGACTACTATTCCTGTTTGAAAGGAACGGTCTGCTCCGGTCAATAGGCGGATTTGTTTAACCCTGGCCTTAAGCTCGTTGTATACTTTTTTGCTTTGAGGGGCAGTTTTGCAGATTAGGGCAATAGACTTAAATCCCTGCTTAAGTAACGAATGGATATCGTTTTCGATATGGGGCAAAAGCTCATTGCATTTTTCCACATGAATGACTTTGGGAAGTGAACCCGGACGGTCCAGAGGTACCGCCTTCTCTTCACCTGGGAGTATGGCCTGGCAAAAGTCAGCTATTTGCCTTGTTGAGCGATAACTGTTCCTTAGTCTGACAAAAGCAGGCTTCTTATCTCCGAATACTTCATCAAGGCACATGTAATTGCCTGTGTTCATGTGAGGATTTGTGGCCTGGTTCGGATCCCCGAGAATCGTGAAACCGGCAGCAGGAAAGGAATGTCGAATCACTTCGTATTGTGCAATAGTGTAATCCTGGGCTTCGTCAATAATCACATGACGCATATCCGGCTCCGGAAAGCCTTCCAAGAGTCCTTTGAGAAGGAGAAAGGGTGCTATATCCTCGTAAGGAACCACCCTAGCATTAAGCATCTTAAGAGTCCAGGTACAGACTTTGGCCCATGGAAAAAGATCTGCTGGAATAGTCCCTCGTTCCTGCAAAACTTCACTTGTTACATGAGTATCCTTGAAAAAACGCCGGTAAACATCCCAGGTACTTCCGAAGTTCCAGGACCTAATGTGATCCTTCACAGGGCTGGCTTCTCATCAGCCTCTTTGCCTGCTGATTGCCCTTAGATCTGATTCAAGAAATCCTGCGTATTTGGGGTCATCAGAAAGGTTTGCTTCTATCTCAGAAATCCTTTGCTTCCGGATAGCTCCGGCAGCTATAGTACTCCTGCGCTTGATTTTATCAATCCGGCGGAAAAGGGGAAGATAGCCGTACTTCCCGGCGCATGAGTCCCTAAAGCTGTTTTTTGATGCGACAAGAGCCCATTGTAAATAATGTCTTGAAACTCCAAAGATTCTTCCAGGTACGCAGGGTAGTTTTTATCAGGTTGAGATATACTCGGGGAAGACTTGAGTTTGATATCGGGATACCTGATTGAATATTCCGGTTCCCGTTCCTTTGAAAGAACATATTCAATCTGTCATTTGCATCTTCCACGTATATAGCCTCAGGAATGCGGTCCCGGGCATAGTCGACAAAAGCGGTTTGCCCTACGTTATGCTCACTGAGTTCGGGGTAAGACTCCGGATATGTAATCGGAGAAAATTTGGTTAGGGGAGAAAATTACTATGCTTTGGGCTCAAACTTCTCCTTGCCTGTAGAGAAGGTAAGCAGCCTGTGCAGAGCTATTTGGGTCTTTCCACTTGCATACTTTTGAACAATGAGCACCTTATTAGCCTCATCCCTTATTATCCGGTTTTGCTCACGTTGATAGTAAATAATGGTCCGGAGTTTTCCTGAGCCTGCTCCTTGCCAGGACCTCTTGCAGAATCTCGTCGTCGATTCGCAAACTGCTGTCAAACATGAGAATCAGTTTTCCATTTGATATCCTGAACTGCCGCTTGAGCAAGAGCCACCTGAGACTACCCCGACGGAGCCACATATGATACTTACCCCGAGTTCACAATCATAAAAACATGCCAGATACTGCGCACGCCAGTCGTAGACAAGGGGATGACGCGTGGTTTCGAGTCCCGAAGAGATGATACGCTCATATACACCTGAATAGGATTGCGTACTGAAAGATGTATTAGCCTTACCTGAAAGGCTGTTTGCCCCGCCACCGGCAGCGGTACCGGATAATTCACAGGTGAAAAATCGATCCTGGCAAAGCAGGGGGACAGCGCCATTTTTTCAAGTCTTCCCAGAGTATTTTGTGAAAGGCGGCATATTTTTCCAGAATACTCTTGTCCCCGTAACCTGGGTCGATATTTCAAATCAAATCGCAAACTTGTTATAAAACTGGGAAGCTCGTCCCAGGCTGTCTTTTGGGTGGTAACTGAGTTTCCTTGATAAGCCAAGGCATCTTTTCCTTCTTGATTTGCTTTTCTATTTCGTTCAAAACAGTTTTCAGCCTGAAAGTTTGGCGCTCATAGTTCTTGCTTTCCATCGCTAGCTCCTCCGATCAGTACATACGATTTGCACTATCCATACTGGTACTATACCAAAAATTTAAGGGATTTGCTCTGGCAGCGCAATTGAATACAGAAAATTGAAATGTGCTATTGTGGAAAAGGGCTTTGTCTCCATTTGAATTAGGGGGAATTACCAGTGAAAAAGTCAGCCATCGGCTTTTGTGCTCTAGTGTTGATGGGTGCTTATTTGTACGTAAGCATCGTTATACCAATATACCCGGGAATGTTCTGACCGGGTTCACAATGGCCCTGATCCTTCTGGCCGGAATGTTTGCAGTCTTTGGCGAGGCCTTCATCAGGCAAGGCAGGCAAAAGGGCTCACTGAAAGCCCTTTTTCTTTGAAGATGTTTGCTTCTGTAGCCGGCGGGCAATTTCTCACTATTCGCTGAGTTCGTGTTGCAATCTGAGTTCTGCAGTTGCATCAGGCTGGTGACTTTATCTGCAGGAATACTTTTCCCTCTGCAAGTGCAGGCATAGCCTGCGGCTCCTTTGCAGGTATGGCATCGCCGGTACTCCTGATTACCTGATAGTAGCCGGATGGTTTCCAGATTTACTTTTGGCTGCGGCTGATACATTTAACGCTTTTGGGGGCAACTGGCACAGTGTTTTCGCAACGGGACTTGTGTTGCAGCCTTTGTCATAGGTACATTTCTTTGAAGCAAAATCCTCTTGGTTCACTGTTGATTGTACCGGTAGTACGACTGCAATTGTGTCATCTGTCCTTGCCTATTGTATTAACAACAGAATGAAGCAGGGGGAGTAGTTGCCTCAGGATGGTCAGCCTTATAGGAGGATTGGTTCTTCCGGCTGTTTTCCCGGCAATCGTGGTGATGTTTACTCGCGGTTTGTGCTCGCGGTTCATACGTTGGTATGTCACTACCGGATTCCAAACGAGCTTTGCGCAACAATGGTATACTTTATCAGGGCTTGCTTATTTTGCCGGTAACAGTGTCCTTTGGGGAGCAGGAGGCAGTTTCGGAAATAACAGCTTTTGGAAGTGTACTGGCTGCATCTTTTGTAGCAGGAAAAATAATGAAAAGGTGAGAGATATATATCGAAAGCACAGCCAAGATCGTGTTTTTCGTGAAAACAAAGAAGACATTCTAAAGCGCCTAAGCCGCATAGAAGGCCAAGTTAGAGGTATTGCCAGAATGATTGAGGAAGATAGGTACTGCGTAGACGTGTTGAATCAAGTGGCTGCCTCCAGAGCTGCTTTGAACAAAGTAGGACTGCTGCTTCTGGAGACTCATGTTCGTGGATGCGTAGTCCGGGGTATTCAGCACGGAGACCATGAGGCAACAGCAACAGAATTAATGGCGGTCATAAGCAAACTGGCAAAATAGAGACTACCAGGGAACTCAAGGATCAAAACTTACACACTTTGTCCATTGCTTTCAAGCCTGTACCTGTCAATTCGATTTGCAACTATTTCTTTTTCCCTAAACAGCCCTTGCTCATGTAGTTTGATTGCGGCTGCAGGGGCGGTTGCACTTGTAGGCTCTATGAATATGCCCTGGGAAGCCAGAGTTTTAAGAGCATGAATTATATCTTTGTCAGAAACGGTAACGAACAAACCTGGTTTCTTCCGCATGTTTCAGGATCTGTTTGGATTTAACCGGCAGGGCACTGGCAATTCCTTCAGCAATGGTTGTGCCCTTTTGGACCTGGACCGCTGAATCTAGGCCTTGTTCCCATGCCCTGGCAAGGGGGTCACACTTTTCACTTTGGACACCCACAAGACGCGGCCTTTTTGCTGCACGGCCTTGCCCGACAAGTTCTTCAATAGCAAGATAAGCCGAGGTAACAAGACTCCCATTACCACACGGGACTATGATAACATCAGGCAATTCATGCCCTAATTGCTCCCACATCTCGTATACATAGGTTTTTACTCCATGTTCAAAGAAAGGACTCCAGTTATGACTTGCGTAGAACATGCTGCAGCCTGCCTCCATGGCGGCCAGGGCAGTATCCTCTCTGGAACCCTGGATCTTGATGAGATTAGCGCCATACACACTTATCTGCGCAGTCTTGCCCAGAGAGGTATTAGAAGGCACATATATATCGCAATCAATACCTGCTTTTCCGCAATAGGCGGCCATACTCGACCCGGCATTACCTGATGAATCTTCAACGGCTCTTTCAATACCCCAGGCCTTAAGTGCCGTAACCAACAGCGAAACACCCCGGTCCTTGTAAGACCCGGTAGGGCTCAAAAAATCGAGTTTCATGTGAAATACCCTTCCATCCAATTCCACTGGAACAACAGGTGTCATGATTTCACCTATGGAGATGGGACTGGATAAGAGAGGTAGGACTTCTTTGTAACGCCACATCCCTTGTTCTGATGGATCCGGAATGCAAGGGCTCTTACTCACTATTCCGGTAATTGCGAGAGGGCTGCCACAATCACACTTCCATCGCGGTTCAGCTGTGGGATAAGATTTCCCGCACTCAGAACACTGAAATTCAAATCTGTGAAGGTGCTCATTTGTGAAAAAATTATCTGCAGCCATGATAATCTTGCCTCCCTGGGTTTATACTTATTCTCCTGAGGTTGCGGAAACACGCTTTACAATCACCTTCTCCTTCCATTTTCCAGTCAGGTAGTAGCTAACGCTAAGAGATAGCCCGGCTATCCAGCCTGTCGGTATAGCCCACCAGATGCCGTCAGGGCTCATAAGCCTTTTTGACAGAAAATAGGCGGCAGGGACACGTACAATAAGCTGTGAGATCATAGTGAAGGTCATTGTGGTCATTGTGGCTCCCGCTCCACGCAGTAATCCGTTGGTAACAAACATCGCTGCAAAAGGTATATAAAACAAACTCACAATTGAAAGATATCGCCCTCCAATGGAAAGCACTTCAGGATCAGTGTTGAAGACGGCAATCAGGGATTCTTTGAAGGTAAGAGCTACTACTGTAAGAGCCAGGGATATTATACAAGCCATAAATAAAGAAGCTTGGTATCCTTTTCGAACTCTTTCAGGCTTGTTTGCCCCAAGGTTTTGCCCGGTAAAGGCTGACAAGGCAGCTGACAGGTTCATGGCAGGCATCGAAGCAAAGGAGTCAAGCCTTCCGGCTACAGTATAGGCAGCCAGCGCATCTTTGCCAAAACCATTGACCAGGGACTGAAGAGACAGCATCCCTACTGAGACAAGAGTTTGCTGTATCCCGGAAGGGAGGCCGATCTTGACACTCAAGCCGAGAGTTTCTCTGTCAAACTGCATGTTTCTAACGTCAATATGGAATATCTCAAACCGGCGTTTTAGATGCCACAAGGCAGTCATAAATGAAACACCCTGGGCAATAACAGTTGCCCAGGCAGCCCCTGCTACGCCCCATTCGAACGAAATCACGAACAAGAGATCCAGGCCTATATTGACCAGTGTTGATAGGATCAAAAAGTAAAGGGGGGTCTTGGAATCCCCTAATCCTCTCAATATGGCACTTATTGTGTTGTACCCAAACATCACAATTGACCCCAAAAGTATGATGTTCAAATAGGTCCTGGCTTTAGGAAGCACGTCTTCGGGCACTTTCAAAAAATGCAAAATGCTGTTTGACAACAAGAGGCCTGCAAGGGTCACGGCCAGGGCGGCGAAGAAAAGGAAAATAAAGGTGGTATCTATGGTCTTCTTTACTCTACCCATGTCTTTGGCTCCGTAATACTGGGCAATGAGTATTGTAGAGCCCATGCTTATTCCCATGGTCAAGGCGGTTAGAAGGAAAACAATAGGGAAACTGGCTCCAACAGCTGCCAGGGCTTCCTTACCCAGGTGCCGGCCAACTACCATACTGTCTACTGTGTTATATAGTTGCTGGAAAATATTGCCGAGAAGCATGGGTAAAGAAAACATAAGAATAACTCTTGCCTCGTTTCCTGAAGTCAGGTCCTTCATTTGTTCAACTCCCAGAGAATTCATTCTTGCTAGATGTTAAGCGCTCATAACACGCGGCAGTATGGATTTTAGCGCAAGTTAGCGTTAAGGGCAATTCTGCTTCAAAATGCAGTTAAACTTAAGAACCATTCCTCCGGCAGATAAAAACCATCTCAGTTGATTCAGGAGTTATTGGGGTATCTTCAAGCAAAGAACCTTGCTCATGTAAGATCTCAAAACCGGATAGCCTCAGGAACATCCGTAATTCTCTTGGGAAAAAGTAGGCCATGGTGCCGTGGCAAGAAGCTTTTCTGAGCAAAGCCCCTGTATCATCATATTCTTCAATAGTAATCGAATCATGCTCCAGCTGGTTTACGAAATCGTAGGTGCTTTTAAACCTGTCGACAATTCTCGTTCCTGTAAGGGGATGCTCAAACTCAAAAACTCTTTCCCTCCCGTTTACGAGAACCATGTACTGAATGTCGGGAATACTGTTATCCAGAATAAATATACCGGATTCTTTCAGATGGTTCCGGGCACAGGTGAGAGCTTTTTTGAGCCTTGTGGGTTCAAAAAGGTGATTAATCACATTGCACGGAGCAATCACCAGGTCAAACAGCTTTTCAAAGCAAAACTCAGTGATGTCTTTCCTTGCAATGGCTACCCTTGATTTGGTTGCTTCATCTTCCAGGTCAAGCTTGGTTTTGCACCTGCAAATCATGTCATGTGATAAATCTATACCTGTTACAGTAAAGCCGGCTCTTGCCAGAGGAATCAAGATGCGCCCTGTACCCGAACCGAGTTCCAAAATATCAGGCCCGTACTTATGGCCAAACTCTATATAGGCCCCCACGTCAGACAGCCCTGAATGAATAATGTCATAAAACTCGGCAAAAAATCCACTGTACTGGGAGACTTCACTATGTTTCATCATCTTCACCTCAAAGGCCGGGCCTTGGTTTACTGTTTGCAGCCCCTTGATTTCCCGGGTTAGTATGTGTAGCCCTTATAGAAATTCGGACATAGCCATATACTGAGCCAATTTTAAGCCAGTATGTCCTGAACAGGTTGAAAAGACCGCCTGTGGATAGGGCTCGGGCCTTTCTCATTGAGAAGAACCATGTGTTGTTTGGTGCAATAGCCTTTGTGGGCGGAAAACCCATACCCCGGGTACAGTTCTTCAAATTCCATCATAATCCGGTCTCTTACGACTTTGGCAATGATTGAAGCGCAGGCTACAGACGCTACTTTACTATCGCCCTTTATGACGGCCTCTTGCCGTATATCCAGGCCGGGTATAGAGAAACCATCTACCACTACAAGGCCGGGTTCATATCCTTTTAGAACCAGCATCTTTACGGCAGTCTTCATCGCCGAATAAGTTGCCTGGACTATTCCTGCTTCATCGACAAACCTTGCTGATCTGATTCCGATACCAAATGCAAGGCTGTTTGCGGTAATTGAGTCAAAAATCCGTTCACGTATCCTGGGAGTAAGTTTCTTGCTGTCATTTATGTAAGGAATCTCAGGCCTGGGAGGCAAAATCACAGCAGCAGCCACCACAGGGCCGGCCATGGGCCCTCTTCCTGCTTCGTCTACTCCTGCTATGTATTGTGCTTCTGAGCGCCTGGCCTCTTCCCATTCGTACAATTTCCGTACTCTGAGATGATCCTCTGCACTTTGTTTCATCAGGCCCACCTCGCTGTATTTCTTGTACAGAATACCACAGTTAGCCACGGCTCTGCTATCTTTGCCGTAGCGGTTGGTTTGACCGGTGTTTTGTACCGGCAAAAGTTACCTTGGCGAAGGGGGGCTAAATGTGAATCCGGAGGTAAGTACGGATATCCTGACGTCGTAACCGGCCCTTACACCCTTAAACTTGGAAGGCCAGTCAAACTCATCCCATTCCTGCAGAGTCTTGAAATGCTTTCGAACAGTCATGCCCAGGTCTGTAACGTCTGAGTCGAATGCTTGCAGTCTTGACCACGATCTGGTTAAGAGGGATTCCATTTCTCTTTCAGCAGTGCGAACCACTTTTTCATGGTATTCAGGAGACACGTCGAGTTCTCTGGCTGTGGTTTCTTCAACTGAGGCTGTGAACCTGATGGCGAAAACTACATCTGCCTGCTTACTAGTTCTTACAGAGGTGGACAAGTGGTGAAAGGCCAACGTGGTATGTTTGTCTGGTTGGTTTGGCATGGCAATTTCCATGTAACCTCTTTTAAAATCACCTCTTAGTATGTTGACCCCCATGGTTTCCCTGGTATCAAGAACCCCAACCATTTTGATCTCAGAACCTGTTTTCTTGAACACCGCCGCGCCGAGAATAGTCACTATGGTTGTATCTTGCTTTTCTGACGAAGTGCCGTCTTTGCTCTTTTGGTTTGAACTACAGTATTCACTGACATCCTTCTCATCTGCCGGGGAGGTGGAAGCCAACGCGAAATATGGTGCCCAGGGCTCAAGTTCAGAGGTATCATAAGCTATGAGAAAATCGTGTACAGAAATCAACGGGCAAATGCCCAACTCTAAATTGCAGCTTAGCAGGAGCTTTACCAAATACTCAGAAGGCTCAGCCTCTTCAGGCGATTTAAATTCCCTGATAAACTCGACGGCTCTGCCTCTTGATACAGTGACCAATGTATTATGCCTGAACTCAAGGTTCCGGGAAAATACATCAAGAATCACCCCGGCATCCTTCCTGGCAATGTCTTCACCGATTATCACCAGTTGGGTATGGGCTGTTGTAGCCAGCCTGGAAGTCATTGTGGTTACTTGTGTAAGCGCGTCCAAGAAAGTATTGCCTTCTGCAGAGAGGATAAGGGTGGCCTGAGTGTCTTCGCCGCCTCCTCCGCCGCCGCCCATACCGCCTCGTAAGGCCTTGCTGGGTAAAGCGATAACAGTTGTAACCAGCAAGGGTTTGAATTCACCTTTGTCTACTCCGACTATTGTTGCTATGGACATATCTTCCAATTCCCGCCGGCCGTAGCAACCGGAAGTATGCAGGGGCAAAATGATAAGAGAGACAAGAACCAAAAACAAAAACGCTCCTGGCTTCTTGAAAAGTGTAGTTGTAAGCGGGCCTGTCACCATATTCTTTATGCTCCTTTAGCCTTGATCCTCTCTTGAGATTTCTGCAAGGTGATCTTGCTTGTTTTGGTTAACAAGTACCCGGGATATCTCTTGTGCTTTCTCGCTTACGTTTGTGGCCCTGGCTACCCCGTACAGAAGCAGGCCAAGGGCTACCTGAGCGGTACCCGCGGTGACGTACGTGTTTACCAGAAGCAGGCTTGCATCCAGAATTGATTGAGGCAAAGCTGCGATGCCAAAAGTCAAAGAAGCTACTCCTGGAACCAACGGCCTGTAGGTCCATGTATTCATAAGCTGGCACAGCAAAATGAGGGTTATCATATAGCACACGCTTGCATGGACGGCAGAGGCGAAAAACCATGTAAATGTGAATAAGGCTTCTATTCTCTGGAGAAAGCGGCCCAGATAAACAGCCCTTGCCACTGTGCCCAGAGGGATAACCTGCCTGGTGCTTACAGGGTATGGAAACACCGCAGACACCAAGACTACAGATCCTACCATAAAGATAGAAGCTATAACCAGGCCGCGATATGCACACCTGGGAAGGTTATCCGGTTCCCGTATATATGATTTGAGAACAGCAGTAACGGAGATTGCTCCGAATAATCCGGTATGGGGCAACGATTCCCGTAGCAACACAGGCATTCCCATACCCAGTACCGGGTATAGATGGCGGAGATCAAAGAGCCTGTAAGAGCCCACTGCTACCAGGATTATTGACACTGCAACTACGGGGAAGAAGAATACCGCGGCCCGCCCTACTGATTCAAGGCCTAACCAGGCTGAATATATGGCTGCACCTATTATTACAAAAATCAGTATTTCTATAGGGAACTCGGGAAGCAAGCCAATGACTGCTCCTCCTGCAAACACCCTTACACTTAACCCTGTTATGGTAAGAAAATACAGCGCTATGATCAATGCCACTGTGTCACCAAGAACTCTGCCTAACGTTAACCTCAGTGACGGCACGATGCCCAAATTACCGGTGGTTTTTGACCATTTGAGCCATCCCCACAAGCCTGCCGAAGCAAGGAGGGCCGAAAGGATAATAGTGATCCATGCACCGGGGCCAACTTTTGCAATAATGAACGAAGGGAGGATCAAAAACACCTTGGTCCAAAGCAAGAATCCCAGCATTAAAGACACCTGATTTGATTCAAGGTGCCCTAGTTTCACTACGTCAAATTGGGCCGCCATTGACGGGTTTGCAAGTTGTTTTGCCTGATTGACCGAGTTCATTTCTGCCGGCCTCCACTTCCGGGAATAGTCGGTTCGTTAGGGGTATCACCGAGATCCCACTGCCTGGAAGTATCAGGCTGCCTTCTGGGGTCTTTGGTCCTTAAAAAGCTGGGCCTGTATTCCATAGCCCAGGAGGGGCCTATTGTAAAAGTATCCGGTGACGACGGCTGTTTTGGAACCACAGGAGCGAAGAAAGGGATACCCAGGCTGGTTAAGGCAAACAGCCTGCAAAACAGCATGTACAATACAACCACTATTCCAAAAAGCCCCAGCAAAGATCCGGCAATGATGAAAATGAACGTGGCTACACGTATGAGCATTCCTACTTCCTGGTTTGGAATCGTGAAGGAAGCCACTCCTGTTATGGCTATTACAATTACCATTATCGGACTTACCAAAGACGCGGATACAGCTGCTTCGCCTACAAGGAGGGCACCTACAATGCCTATGGTGGCACCAAAAGGAGAGGGTATTCGTATTCCGGCTTCTCTTATGAGTTCAAACCCGAAAAACATGAACAAGACTTCAAAAGGAAGGGGGAAAGGAACCATTTCCCTTGCCGCCGCAACGGAAAACAGCAGCACAGTAGGGATCATCTCTGGGTGATAGCTGGTTATTGCAACATAGAGCCCGGGAAGGAGTACCGCAAGAAAAAGGGCGAATACCCGGGTAAGCCTCAAAACATTTCCATAAGGCCATCGCACATAATAGTCCTCAGGGCTATGGATAAAGGCAAAGAAGGTTACAGGTGCCAGCAAAACAAAAGGATCTCCCGAGACCATGATTGCCAAAGCGCCTTCAAGGATGAAATGAGCGGCTCTATCCGGCCGTTCAGTACTGACTACAGTAGGGACCAGACTATGGGTGGTCTCGATCAACTGCTCCAACTGCCCGCTGGTCAAAACCGCATCAACCTCGATAGAAGCAATCCTCCGTCTAACCTCGGCCACCAGTTTTTCGTTGGTAATACTCGCCATATAGGCAATAGCGCATTGGGTTTTGGACTCTCGCCCTACTTCGATTCCTTCTATTACCAGATCAGGACTCCGGATCATTGAACGCACCAGGGCAGTATTTATCCTTAGCACTTCGACAAAACCTTGCTGGGGCCCCCGCACAATCCTTTCACTTATTGCTTCTTGGACTGTTCTGTGCTCCCAGCCTTTGGTTTCAACTGTTAAGGACCTGTCCTGCCCGTCCACCAATACAACTGTATCACCTGAAATAATGGCTTCGACAGATTCTTCTATTGTGTTTTTCACTTCCACCTGGCCACTTGCCAATAAAGCGTTCTTGATCTGAATAATCGGGTCCCGTTCATCCATGGCTCGTATTGATGAAAGTAACATCAAAGGTTGAAGCACCGACATGAAGACTTTATCGGAACTGGAGAGGCCTTCAATATAGGTTGCGATCACACGGATCCTGGGATTGGCACAGGTTAGTTCCCTTATTACCACATCAGAAGAATCAGGAACATGGAAAATTCTATTCAACTCCTCTACATTTGAGTCAAGGTCCTTGGACCACGGCCTGCCCCGGCCTTTTTGCCCCGGTTCACGTACCTCTCTACCCGGCATAAAGCGTTCCCCCAGGGAGAAGTTGACTCGCTCTGAACGTCCCCTGGCAGGGACAAAGAGATCCTTGACCCTTTTCCATGGTTTTGGGATTCTCAAAACGTCATTCACCTCATTCTTGCAAGTCCAGCACCGGCTCTCAATTCGATGATTCCCGCCTGTCATCTCTCTTATGAATCTTTTTCTATAAGGTTCTTTTTTCCATCAAAATATGCTATTGTTTTTAGAGGGTTGGTATATTTTACCTTTGATATCAAACATTGTCATAACACAGTTGGGGGATGTGTGGCTTCTTGAATGAATCTTTGGTGAAATTGGCATTTCATCTGGATAAGTGTCGCAAAAAGGCCGGACAGGGTATGGGTCTCAACTGGCCAAAAGGCCAAAAGAACTTTCCTGAAGAAAGCCTGATCATGCAAGCCGAATCTGTAACAAACCTTTGTACGGGGCTTGGAATAAAGATTATCACCCTGGATGAACCTGAATACCCGGAAAACTTAAGGAAAGTGCCTGATTGCCCTGAAGTGCTTTTCGTAAAAGGGGCCTTACTCCCAAGGGATAAGATGGCAGTTGCAGTAGTGGGTACAAGAAAACCGTCTGCACTTGGCAGGGCCGTTGTTCAGGAAATAGCAGGGGATCTGGCCAGGGTTGGAATCACAGTGATTTCAGGCCTGGCATATGGAATTGATGCAACTGCTCATCAAGCAGCCCTTTCCGCTAGCGGAAGGACTATTGCCTGCCTCGGCCAGGGCGTGGACCTGGTTTATCCCAAGGCCAATCGGGGGCTTTATGATAGTATTCCTAAGTACGGTGCCTTGCTATCTGAGTATTTACCCGGCACTCAGCCGAGGCCATGGCACTTTCCTGAAAGAAACAGATTGATTTCAGGTATGTCACTGGGTGTCCTGGTAATAGAAGCCGGAGAGAAATCCGGTGCTCTTATTACAGCTGATTGGGCTCTTAAGCACGGACGCCCGGTCATGGCTGTACCCGGCAGCATTAAATCGAAAGTATGCCAGGGCTCAAACCGTTTGATACAAGAAGGCGCATATCTGGTAACATGCGCTGAAGATGTGCTATCCTTTCTCAGAAAAGAAAACGAGTATTTACCGGAGGGCATATCTGAGGAAACAAAGTCTTTGTCCCTTGAAGAATCTTTGATACTCAGGTGCCTGGAGCAATGGGAATCTGTTGACGAGATCTGTGATAATGTGAATTACATCCCTGTATTCAAAGTGATTTCTATCCTATCATCACTGGAGTTAAAGGGAATGGTGAAGTCGCTGCCCGGTGGCAAATACATAATGACAACTGCAGGGTACAAGTTAAGTGGCAAGAAGAAGGTGGGAGATTTAGAATGAAGAAGCAGACCAAACGCCCGTTAATCATTGTTGAGTCCCCAACAAAGGCAAAGACTATTTCAAGATTTATGAAGTCAAAGTACGATGTAAAAGCATCTTTGGGACACATTAGAGATTTACCGAAAAGCAAGCTCGGTATTGATATAGATAACGGATTTGAGCCCAGGTATATAACTATCAGAGGTAAAGGCAACGTGATAAAACAGTTAAAAGATGCAGCGAAAAAGGCATCCGCTGTCTATCTGGCTACTGACCCGGATCGGGAAGGAGAGGCGATATCCTGGCACCTGTGCGAAATCTTCGGTATTGAGCCAGGGGAAGCCAACAGGGTTACATTTCACGAGATCACCGAAAAGACGGTAAAAGACGCTTTTTCAAATCCAGTGCCGCTAAATCAAAATCTGGTTATGGCGCAACAAGCCAGACGAGTTTTGGACCGGCTGGTTGGCTACACACTTAGCCCTTTATTGTGGCACAAGATAAGGCCTGGATTGTCCGCGGGCAGAGTCCAATCGGCTGCGCTCAAAATAATAGTAGACCGTGAGCTGGAAATTGAGGCTTTCAAGCCGAAAGAATACTGGACCTTGGAAGCTTTACTCAAAGGTGAAAAGGGTACGGTTAAGGCCAAGTATTTCGGATTGGAAGGAAAAAAGAAGGAGCTAAGAAACCGTTCTGACGTAGATGCAGTTCTGAAAGATATTCAAGGTGCCGAATTCCTGGTAGTTTCGGTGATACCCAAAGAAAGACGTAAAAATCCGCCGTTTCCGTTTACAACATCAACCTTACAGCAGGAAGCATCCAGAAAATTGGGTTTTCCCGTGCGGAAGACAATGATGGTTGCACAGACTTTGTATGAAGGGGTTGAACTGGGGAAGGCAGGTTACACAGGCCTAATTACCTATATGAGAACTGATTCAACCCGGATATCACCTGCGGCCCGGGAAGAAACCCAAAGATACATTGGGTCGACCTACGGAAAAGAATATATCGGGAGAAGAAGCAGAAAAGCAAAGGCCAGGCCCGGTGCCCAGGAGGCCCATGAAGCCATCAGGCCCGCCAGCGTTTCTCGACTCCCGTCAGATGTAAAGCCTTTTCTGAAACCGATCAACATAGCTTCATACACACTAATATGGGAAAGATTTGTTTCCAGTCAAATGTCCCCTGCTGTTTATGACACGGTCACATGTAACATTGAAGCCAACAAGCAGACTTTCAGGAATTTCGGGCTCAAGAATCAAGTTTCCCGGGTTTACCATAGTCTATGAAGAAGGGCAAGATACCCTGCAGGTGAGGAAAGAGAAATTATCCCTCTTTCCGATAATGAGAAGTTATTGCTTGAAAAGATTGAACTCTTCTCAGCATTTTACCGAACCTCCTTTTAAGATATACAGAAGCCAGCCTGTCAAAGCCCTCCTGAGGAAAAACGGAATTGCGGTATACTTTCGACATACGTTTATAATCGCGGTACTATAATCGAAAGGGAATATGTAAACAGGGGAAAAGAGGCGTCTGCTCCTGACCGAATCACTTTCGCCTGATGACATGATCTTACGAGAGAACTTTCCTACAATTGTAGACACCGGTTTTACAAGGTTGAAATGGAAAAGAAACTTGATGAAGTTGAAGAAGCGTCTTCTAAGTGGAATGAGATCATAGAGGATTTTTGTACTACTTAAAGAGCAGATAGAAAGCACGAAACAGAGGTAGAGCGTTGAGATAAAGGATGAACCTGCAGGGGTAGATTGTGACAAGTGTGACTACTAATGGTTGTAAAGCGAAGCAGGTATGGAAAGTTTATTGCATGCTCAGGATACCTTGAATGCAAGAATACCAAACCATTCTTTAGAAAGAACTGGTGCATTATGCCCTGTGTGCAAAGGAGATATTGTAGTTCGAAGGTCCAGAAAGGACGGGCTTTTGGCGTGGTGCAACACCTGAGTGTGACTTTGTGTCGTGGTACCGTCCGCAACAGGGTAAGACATGTCCCGAATGCGGGCCCTTTTTAATTGAGCCCAAAGGAAAGTCTAAAGGGTACCGGTGCGCAAATCCCAAATGCACCTATTGGCAGAAAAGCTAAGAATATTGAGAAAACTAGTTGATACCTGTGAAAGCTAGTGATAACATAGATCTATCTAGGGTTTAACTATAAACAGCATTCTTTTTCCTATAGGAAGGCGATTCAATGGGACACTCTCTCTTAGAGTGGAAAGAAGATTTTCTTGTGGAAGTGGGTGTTTCAAAGACTCAGAGTCCTAATACTGTTGAGGCTTATGCCAGGGATCTGAGCCAGTTCTTCGATTTTATTGCCCGGGAGACTGGCAGAGAAAGTACTTGAGTCACTTCTCCTTCAGACCCGAAGCCAGAGTACATCCACAAGCTTTTCTTTACCTTGGGCAAAGAATACAAGGGCTCATCTATTTCAAGGAAATCCTCATCAGTCAGAAGTTTTTGCCGCTTTTGCCCCGCAGGGCGCATTGCAGGTTAATCCCCTTCAGGCGTGTCCTCCAGAAAACCCATTCGTATTCGCCCAGAGTGCTTTCCTCGAAGAAGTCGAAAGCTTTCTTGAAGTCATTGATACCCGAACCTTTAGGGAAACGAGATAGTACCATGTTTGAACTGCTTTACGGCTGGATTACGTAAGCGAATTACCGGCTACTAACGTTGGCGATATAGATCATTCCCTGGGTTTGTGCAGGTAATGGGCAGCAAAGGGATAAGGATAGGTTTGTGCCTTTGGGGTCCACTAGAATCTCTTGACTACTCTCGAAGCCGGGTTACCGCTTATGGAGAAAGGTCCATGCCGGGTAAGAGGCGAAACATCCTCGAGGTAGGCTCACTCCATGTTACAATGAAACCGCTATTTCTCAACAGGTGGGGAAACCGGTTGTCTGTAAGATCGGTGCGCAGAATTCTGGACAAGTATATGTCTCTTGCAGGATTGGATCTTACCAAATGCTCTCCCCATACGTTGAGGCATTCATTTGCAACTCACCTGCTTTCCGGCAGGTGCTGATCTTCGCTCGGTACAGGATATGTTAAAGCGCAAGCATTAAGACTACCCAGATATATACCCATGTATTGCCTGAGCACTTGAAGCAAGTGTATAAAAAAGCTCATCCCAGGGCAAGTGTTCAGCCTGAAAGTCAAAAACAACCGGGTATTACCCGGGAAGACTCTGAAGGGGAGATAAAAAGATGATCGACGGAAGGACTTTCAAGCATAATAGGTACAACCGTCCCTTGGTGGTGAAGGCAAGGGGGAAAAGCGGCTATGGCAGGAGATGGGCAGGTTACCTTGGAAAGCACTCATACTGTTCTGAAGGCAACTGTAAGAAAAGTCCGCAAGACATATAAAAGTTCGGTGATTGCGGGATTTGCAGCTCTGTAGGCGATGCCCTGATCAGTTTGACAGTTGAAGGATGTGGCCTTTGAGGAAATAAGAGGTGCGATTTGCTGAAATCAACTGTATCCCTTACCAAAGAGTGGTGACAGACAGAATCCTCAGGCAGCCCAGGCTATGCTACTTTGTATGACAAGGACCATCTGCTTGTGGTCAGGTACAGGGAGGTTATTGAACCTGATGAACTGCATACCATAGATCCGGGGGAGCCTATGCTACAGCCGCAGCAAGAGCCCCTGATTAGATTCACAGACATGATGCATCCATTGCCAGGAATCTTTGAAAAATAAGCTGGTGCTCCAAGGTGTATAAGTACCACAATGAAACATTGTTATTGAGGAACTGGATAATACCCACGATTACCTCTCCCCGGCAAGTGCTAGATGGGTGCGGCCATGGAGGATCTGACCCCCCCCTCGTCAAATCTCAATAATAAGGGTAGAAGAGCTTTGATGGCTGTTGGCGGTCATCGTCGGGAAAGGCGCGGGGGGTTGCCACAACGTGAGCTACTGGTGCAATTTCCTCCGAAACAGGCTGTCAGATGCGTGCAATCATGACTTTCAGAAGATATTGTTCCTAAGAACATTCTGATGATATACTTACAGGTGTAGGCAACCGAGGATTTGCAGGCGCCTTGGCAAAAACTCGTAAATGCCCCTTTGTGAAAGAGCCGAAATTCATGGCAGTCGGATACGTATACCGGGATGTGGATTCAATCGTATGAGATCTGTTGAGAGCGCCGCCGCAAGCAGGCCGCAGAAAAGAAAGTTCTCGAAAGAAAAGGAGAAAAGTACGCCATCCAGGCTGAAGAACGGCTTGTTGACATTTTGTGCCCAATGCCCAAAAAGGCAAAAGTTGCCCGTAATCCAATTTTGAGATGCTTTTCAACTTTACCATCAGGAAGACGACGATAACAGTGGAGGATTTTGGTTGAAAAGCCTGGCAGGCCTAGAGCGGCAGCAGGTGATCCGTCATAGTTTTTAGTGAAACGGTGTTTGAAGATGCAAGCGAAGCAGGATTGAAGCAGAAGATACGTCTACCTTAAGGGTTGAGTTTTTTGACGTACCGGCATGCAGGAAATGAGCTGAACATGCAAGAACTCTTTGGCGGTTTGCTGCCAAAAACGACCAGGATAAAGAGAGTGCTCGTCAAAGAAGCCGTAAGATCCTGGCCCAGGAAGAGGCAGGCAAACTTGTGGACCAGGACACAATAGTCTCAGAAGCTGCAAGAAGGTGTGAAAAACTCGGGATAGTGTTCTTGGACGAACTGGACAAAATCGCCGGGAGGGAAAAGGGCGTAGGGCCTGACATCTCCCGTGAAGGGGTTCAGAGGGATCTTCTTCCCATAGTTGAAGGCACTACAGTGGTAACCAAATATGGCCCGGTGAAAACTGACCATATCTTGTTTATAGGAGCAGGAGCTTTTCATGTAAGCAAGCCTTCGGACCTGATCCCCGAATTACAAGGCCGTTTTCCGATAAGGGTTGAGCTGGATCCCCTGGAAGAAGGTGATTTTGTCAGAATCTTAACAGAACCGGCTAATTCCCTCACCCGGCAGTATAAGGAACTCCTCAAGACTGATGGAGTCGAACTTGAATATACCCCCGAAGGAATAGCAGAAATTGCAGGAATGGCTTTTGCCGTAAACCAGGAAGCTGAGAATATCGGCGCCAGAAGGCTTCATACGGTTATGGAAAAATTGCTTGAAGATGTACTGTTTGAAGCCCCAGACACCATTGAGGGCAAGGTAGTAATCGACAAAGATTACGTGGTGGACAGACTAAAGGGCCTGGTTACAGACAAAGACTTGACCAGGTATATTTTGTAGGGCCAGTGACATGAAAGGGAGAGTAGTAATGCAGACATTGCTTGAGAAAACAAGAAAGATGAACCAACTATTACGGATCGCAGCAACAGAAGTTGATTTTCAGGCAAGCGCAAGAGTGGTGAGGGATTCACTAGAGTGCAACGTTTATATTCTGGACAAGTTTGGATACGTTCTTGGTTACTCGCTCGTAGACGATTTTGATTGCCAGGTTATGAAAAACGAAGTTTTGAGTGAAAGCGAATTCCCGGCCTCGTACAACGAAAGGCTTTATATGTACAGGGACACGGCGCCGAATCTGCAGCCTGAAAAAGGCAAGTGTGTATTCAAAGAAGGACACCCATGCCCTTATAAGGATAAGGTTACCACAGTAGTACCTGTAGTAGGCGGCGGCGACAGACTCGGAACTCTTGTGCTGGCAAGAACAACAGGAGACTTGCAGACATCAGATTTGATTCTTGCAGAGCATGCAGCTACGGTAACGGCAATGGAGATGATACGGTATAACCAAGAGACCGTTGAAGAAGAAAGCAGGCAGCGTGCTGCAGTTCAGGTAGCTTTGGGAACTTTGTCTTTTTCCGAGTTGAACGCAATGAAACATATTTTTGATGAGCTTGGCGGCAATGAAGGGTTTCTTGTAGCCTCAAGGGTAGCCGATCGGGTCGGTATAACCCGTTCTGTGATAGTCAACGCGCTACGTAAATTTGAATCCGCGGGGGTTATTGAATCCCGTTCCCTGGGTATGAAAGGAACGTATATTAAGGTTCTGAATGATAAACTCCTTGAAGAACTAGGTAAATTAAGATAAAAACTGACGGAAATTCACATTTTGTCGATAATACAAGAAGAAATTCTTGGTTTTCCGTCGAATGAAAAGTGTGACAATCAAATAGGAAATTGTTGCCGCAAGCGACAAAGGCAAATCTACCGAAGGTAGGGACGCAAAGCCACGGGTCTAAGGTGACCGGTTAGGACGGTCACTATGGTAGCCGGGTTGCCGAAAGGCGGTTTTTGCTACTCAATCTGTATCTATAACCTTCCGGCGTTTGCGGAAGGTTTCGTTTTTTAAGGAGTGGTGTGATGGCAGGTATAACAAATTTGATGCAACGATACTGGATGGTTTATGGCTCCGGCATGAAGTTCTGGCCAATAATGTTGCCAATAGCGAGACACCTGGTTACAAGAAGAAGGATTTGAGTTTCAGCTCATATTTGCAAAAACGCCATGGATTCCTTGTTCCTCATTGACAACAACTAATCATTTACATATCCAAAGGCCAAATATCGAGACTGTCCAGGTAAATCAAGATACGTCCAGCGTTACTCCTGACGGTAACAGTGTGGACATTGACAAAAATGGCAGAAGTCTCTGCAAATGCCTTCCACTATATATCAATTTCACGACAGTTAGCGGCACATTTCTCGCTTCTGAGAAAGGCGATTTCAGAAGGGAGGAGGTAATCAGTGAAACTTTTCTCGGCTATAGAAAAAAGTGCTTCAGGGCTTACAGCCCAAAGGTTCCGGTTGGATCTTATTGCTTCCAATCTTGCTAATTCGGAGAGCACCCGAACAGAGGACGGAGGAGTATATCGCCGGAAAGTAGCGGTTTTTGCCTCAAGGGTGAGCGTCCTTCTTTCAGAAATGTTCTGTCTTCCAAGGTTTCAGCCACTTCTTCAGGGGTAAAAGTAACAGGGGTGATTGAAGATACCTCTCCTCTCAAGCACATCTACATACCTGGACACCCTGATGCAAACCAAGACGGCTATGTAGCCTATCCAAATGTGGATGTTGTAACTGAAATGGTGGACATGATGGCGGCCTCCAGGGCGTATGAGGCAAATGTCACCGCCATTGAAGCAGCTAAACCATGATGCAAAAAGCCTTGGACATTCTCAGAACCTGAGTTGTCATTTAGGGTACCCGCATTAAAATTGGGTCAAACAAAGAAAAGAAGCGAAAACATATTAGACAAAAACAGGTTATCGCTTTTCGGGGGGAAATACACATGTCAATTAGATCCGTTTCTTCGCCTGTGCCGGGACCGGCAAAACACAATGTGGTCAGAAACCATATTGCTTCGGATAACACAAATGTTTCTTTTAATCACTTATTCCGGCAAGTCTCCAGTGCCGTGGAAAGCCTTGACCAAGAACTTCTGGCATCTCAAATTGACCTGGTGATGGAAACGCGCGACATGCATTCAGCTGTCCTCGCGGCAGAAGAAGCCCAGCCTTGCCCTGGATCTTGTTATTGCTGTAAGAAACAAGGCATTGAGGCATACCAGGAGATCATGAGAATGCCTTTGTAGGGGCAAAGTTCCTGAAAGCAGGTGGTAAGACATGCCGGAAACTGTTTTGTCGCTCAGCAAAGGTATTAAGGATGCCTGGGCTAATCTTTCAAAGTCTCAAAGGATGGTGGTCCTCTCAGGAGGAGTGCTTGCTCTTACCCTGTTACTTTTGCTGGTGTTTTTCTCGGCCAGGGGCCCTTCCTATGAGACCCTCTGGTCAAACTTGGACTCGCTTGACGCAGGTGCCATTGTAAGTGAACTTGAGAAGCAGGGCATACCCTATAAGTTTAACCGATGGAGGCCGCACAATAAAGGTACCTCAGGACCAGGTGCACAGAACCAGGCTATCCCTTGCAACCATGGGGCTTCCTTCGTCTGGGATCGTAGGGTTTGAGAGCATGGGTTCAAGCGGTATTTGGTCCACTGACTTTGAAAGAAAAGTTCAGTACGTAAGAGCCCTTTCAGGAGAACTTACAAGAACAATACAAGCAGTCTCAGGGTTGAAAGAGCCCGGGTGCACATAGTATTGCCTGAACCTTCGGTATTTGTATCACAAAGCAAGCCCGCAACTGCGGCTGTGTTAGTTAAAGACCGGGGCCAGGATCTTACCCTGCCTCTGTTCGGGGAATTGTCAATTTGGTATCCAGATCTGTAGAAGGACTGACTCCTGACAACGTTACGAGTTGTAGATGCATTTGAAACTTCTTTCCCAGGACCATTCTCATTTCCAGGAAAGCCAGGATGACTTGCCGCAAACTCTATATTGGAGTTGACCCCAATACCGAAAGGAACTTGAAAGACGGTTGCTGGCTTTGCTCTCGCCTGTCCTGGGGCCGGCAATGTGGTGTGCCAGGTGCGAACTGAAGCTAACATGGACAAAGTCCAAATAACTGATACCCAATATGAATCTGAGCCCCGGGAATCCTCAGAAGCACTCAAGAAGCCAGTGAGACTTTTCAGGGTACAGGGGCTATGCCCGAGGGCTCAGGCAGGAGGTGCTTGATATCCCTTCTTACGCTACCCCGGGTCAGGGAGAATCCCAATACCAGCGTACTGACATAATCAGGAATTACGAAGTGAACCAGAAAATCACACAGACCATGATAACCCCAGGCTCGGTTAATAGGCTGTCAGTGGCAGTAGTGGTAAACAAGGAACTGGATGAAGCTGAAAAAGATGCCATTACTGAGACTGTTTCTGCTGCCCTGGGCCTGGACCCTGCAAGGCAAGATCAGATATCGGTCACCGGAGTTTTCTTTGACACCAGTCTGGCCCGGAAACTGGACGAGTCCCTGACCGGTGTGCCGGAAAAACTTCCGAAACTTTACATATATGCAATAGCCGTTGGAGCGGCTTTGGTTACAGGAACGGTAATTTTGTTTGTAGCAAGGCGAAGGCGTCGAGAACGTGAAGAAGTCCACGTGCCTTTACCAGAGGCGATTCTTGAAACTGCTCCCACCATTTCACCGGAACTCATGGCAAGGCAGAAAAGCCGTGAAAACGTGGAAAGGATTGCCAGAACAGATCCCAAGATTGTTGCTACCCTTGTCAAATCATGGTTGCTGGAGGATGAGCGATGATGAACGGATATAAATCTGGCCTATCTGGCAGGGAAAAGGCGGCAATACTCTTAATCACTCTTGGGCCGGATCTGTCTTCCCAGGTAATGAAACACTTAAGAGACGAAGACATCGATGTTCTGACCCTGGAAATTGCTTCAACCCGTAAAGTAGAGCAAGATGTCAAGGACCAGGTGATCGAAGAGTTCAATGAAATGTGTCTTGCCCAGGAGTATCTGGAAGAAGGCGGAATCGAATATGCAAAGAAGCTGCTGGAAAAGGCTCTAGGCAGGGATCAAGCACAGAATGTATTAGCACGCCTGACTTCCTCTTTACAGGTTAGGCCTTTTGACACAGTCCGGAAGGCCGACGGATCCCAGATTCTAAATTTTCTCGAGAGGGAGTCTCCTCAAACAATAGCTCTGATTTTAAGTTACCTGTCACCTTCGCAATCAGCAACAATCCTGGCCTCTTTGGAACCGGATCTGCAGGTTGAAGTCGCCCGCAGAATCTCTCTTATGGACAGAACAAGCCCTGATGTAGTCAAGGAAGTGGAACGCGTGCTTGAACGCAAGATTCTTTCAACAGTTGGCCATGACTACACCCAGGCCGGTGGCATCGGGTCCATAGTTGAAATTCTCAATAATGTAGACAGGCAAACTGAAAAAACCATACTGAGTGCCCTGGATATGGAGTCTCCTGAACTTGCAGAAGAGATAAAACGCAGAATGTTCCTGTTTGAAGATATTATTTACCTTGACGATAGATCAGTTCAGCGTTTTTTGCGAGATGTGGACCTGTCCCGGGATCTGCCCCTTGCACTCAAAACTGCTTCAGACGAGGTCAAAAGCAAGTTTTACAGGAACCTGTCATCCCGGGCTGTGGAAAGCCTAAAGGAAAGTATAGATTATCTTGGCCCGGTTAGAATGCGTGACGTAGAAGAAGCCCAGCAGCGCATTGTCGGACTCATACGGCGTCTTGAAGACCAGGGCGAAATCATAATCGGGCGCGGAGTGGGGGATGAGATAGTTGTCTAGAGTATTCAGATTAGAAGACAAAAATGTTCGCTCTGTATGGATTCCCCCTTTTGAAGTCTCGGAAGAGGTTTCTCTGGGAGCTGATCAGGTTGACCCAGAGGAAAGCCTCAGGCAAGCCAGGCACGAAGCAGAGCTCATAAAAGAACGTGCTGAAAAGGAGGCTGCCTCAATACTTCAAAATGCAGAGTCAAAGTATCTTGAATACTGTGAACAAGCAAAACAGTCAGGTTTCAAGATAGGGTGCAAAGAAGGTTTTCATAAGGGGCTTCAGGAAACCAGAGCGATTGTCAATCAGGCTCAAGAAACTCTTGAGTCTTCCAAAAAGGCTTTTGAAACGTATGTTAAAGAATCAGAGCCCAAACTGCTTGCGCTGGTGTTGGATATCGCCGAAAAAATTGTAGGCGAATCCCTTTCCTATGATCCGGAACTGATTTTGCCCATGCTCCGCAACGGAATAGAGGTAATAGGAGATGAACGCCAGTTTTCCCTGCGAGTTAACCCTCAGCTGGTAGCTCTTCTTGAAGGTGGAAAGGACAAGTTGCAAGGCCAATACGGTAACCGGCCTATAGAAATAATTGGAGACCAATCGGTTTCGACGGGAGTAATAGTTGAGACGCCTGCCGGACAGGTTGATGCAACTTTAGATGCACAAATAAAGAACATTGCAAGGGCTATAGGAGAAGCAAAAAACCGGTTGGGGGAGGGGAGGATTCTATGACAGAACTTAAATACGCAGTCTATTCTGAGGCAATACGTATGGCCCAAACCCTTACATACCGGGGAACGGTACTGAACATCATCGGACTCTTGATAGAAGCAGCGGGCCCCAAAACCAAAATGGGCGAGATATGCAGACTCATACCTGATTCCGAGACACCCATCCTAGGTGAAGTAGTAGGGTTCAGAGCAGGCAGGGTTCTTCTTATGCCCTTTGGGGATCTAGACGGGATTGCACCAGGCTCTATTGTGGAAGCCACAGGACGTGAACTGGAGGTTCCTGCAAGCCGGGAAATGCTTGGCAGAATTACAGATGCATTAGGTTTTCCAATAGATCAAAAGCCCTCATGGCGTGCAGATTCATATTGTCCTGTAATGGAACGGCCTCCGGCACCCCTTGACCGAGGACTAATCAAAGACCCCCTGGCTACAGGAATCAGGGCCATAGATGCCCTGTTAACCCTTGGCCAAGGACAAAGAATCGGAGTATTTTCGGGCTCAGGTGTTGGTAAGTCCACTCTAATGGGTATGGTGGCACGCAACACTTCAGGAGATGTCAACGTAATTGCCCTGATAGGCGAGCGAGGCCGGGAGGTAAGGGAGTTTATAGAAAAAGATCTTGGTGAAAAGGGCCTTAAGCGATCTGTGGTAGTAGTCGCCACCTCAGACGAACCGCCCCTTCTGCGTATCAAAGCTGCATGGGTTGCCACTGCAATTGCCGAATACTTCAGGGACCAGGGACTAAATGTTCTCTTAATGATGGATTCAATAACTCGCTGGTGCATGGCTCTTAGAGAAGTAGGTTTAGCCATAGGCGAACCCCCTACTACCAGAGGTTACACGCCGTCAGTATTTGCCAATTTGCCCAGACTCTTGGAACGGGCAGGCAAAGGAAATAAGGGCAGTATCACCGGGATCTACACGGTCCTGGTTGAGGGCGATGACATGGATGAACCTATTGCCGATGCTGCAAGAGGGACTTTGGATGGCCATATAGTCTTGTCAAGGGACCTTGCCCAGATGGGACATTATCCTGCCATAGATGTACTGGGATCTGTATCCCGTCTCATGACCGATGTTGCAAAAGAAGAGCATTTATCTTTAGCCCAGGAGATACGCAGCATTTTGGCTACTTACCGTAAGGCCGAGGACCTGATTAACATTGGCGCCTATGTAGAAGGTTCGAACCCAAACATTGACAAGGCTCTTCATTACATACAAAGAGTAAATTCATTCCTAAAACAAGGTGTTGACGAATCGATCTTGTTCGATTCTGCCGTTTCACAAATGGCAGGGATATTCAATGAAGCCGGGTGACCCTATTCAATCAGGTAATTCCTGCCGATAAGGATTGAGGGAGGATCATTGAGAAACTTCAAGTTTCGGCTGGAAAGAGTCCTTGCAGTCAGGGACTTGAATAAATTTGTTGCCGAGGAGAAATTGGGCCGCCTCCTCAGAGACATGTATCTTATCCGTAATGATTTGAACATGGCCACGGCAGCAGGGCTTGAAAACTGCGCGAGTCTGCGGAAGGAAGTGTCCGGACAGATTGATTTGCCCCGGATAAAGGCCCTTCTCAGATACGGTGCTGTAGTTGACAAATACATATCTGTCAAAAAAGAAGAATTGGCTCAAAAGGAAAGATCAGTCAGAAAGGCTCAGGAAGAAGTACTGCTACCGAACTCCAGGAAAAAGGGCTCTTGAACGACTGAAGGAAAGACAGATTTCCAGGTATAGAGCCTTGTACTGGTGGGAACAGAGCAAGCAACTTGACGAAATTGGAAGCGTGTATTTTAGCAGAAATGCAAAGGAGGTGATTTAAGAGCCCATGGAAACATGTACTGTAGCCACCTGGGAACCAGGTTGGGCAGTAGCTTACCGGAGACAAAACCCCTGTTGAAAGATGAGGAACTGGAGAACATGGATTTTGGCGCCCTTATGGCTGGCGTAATCGGGATGTATCACCGGAAAATCGCAGTCGGGCAGGTGTCAGTCGCAGATGCCCTTGATTTTCCAGAGGCCATCCAGGCAGGATCTGACATCGACTGTGCAACAGATACTGACTTTACTGAACAGGTGTCCCATTCGTTTCCGGTGTTTGGCAAAACAAAAAGCTATTCACCCTGTCCACTGCCTGAATCAATGAACATGCAATCGGGCGTGATAGACATGGCGAATCCTGAAGTTTCCAAAGTTAGCAAAGACACAGTATTTCAAAACGACAGCCTTGATAAACTGTGGGAGACAGCCGGCGTAAGGATTATCCGGGATTTTGTGACAGTCCCGGAATATGAGGTAAACACTGCTGACACGGCTGCTTCAGGCGTATCTGAGACTGTGTTTTTGAAATACCTGAGGATGTGCCCGGAGCCAAATCAAGACATCAGGATGTTCATCCGCAAACCCAGGACAACGGGCAAACATTGGTGTTAAACAGATCAGAATCAGACAGTGGCACCAATCCGAAAATCTTGGATATGGCCCGTAATCCTCAGCCTGATGCCTGGAAACTATCCGGCGATGACTCCGGTGATAATCGGGTATCTCCCGAATTTAGGCGCTCAAATTGCCCCACAGGCGATGAAGAATCGTGCCCGGTAGGTGTTGAGCCACTACTCCATTCACCCGGTTATAGCGAAGCAATGGAAGTCAATAGTCCTTCCCATGTCTTTTCAAAGAATGTGGAAAAATTTGCAGAAATACTTGCAGGAAAAACTACTCAAACCTGCCAAAAAGCCTTGAACTCCAATTGGACCCTCCCAGTTTAGGCAAAGTCACTGTCTTGCTTTCTTCAAGGGGTGAAGAGGTGGTGGTTAAATTCATTACTTCGTCTTACGAGACTCAAAAAGCTCTTTCCGGTTCTCATGAAGATCTTGCCCGGGCCCTATCGGAAAGAGGCCTATCCTTATCGGGATTCCTTGTCGACCATGGGATGAAAGACCAACTGACTCAGCCGCGCCATAGTCTCAAAAGGCAAACCAGGATTCCCAAGAAAAGCCGTGAGTTAGGTGGGTTACAAGGCATTAGAGCAGAAAAGCCTCTATGGGGCACAGTAGTTCTCGATTCCAGGATATTTGATTGCCGGGTATGAGAGTTTTGGATAAGGAGGTGGGAAAATGCCGTCAGCAATCCAGGCAACCCAAAGTGCACAGGCTCAGAGCCGGATCAAGCAATTTCAGGGTCAGGCTGAGCCTCTTCAGGATCAGTTCATGGAAATTCTTTTAACCCAATTGAAGTATCAAGACCCGATGGATCCTGTGAAAGAAACGGAGTTTTTGGCACAAATGGCTCAATTCACTGCTGCCACTCAAATGCAGAATTTAAACACCAGTGTATCTTGGTTGTGTAGCTACGTGATAGAGAATCAATTAGGAAAAAGTCTTATTGAAGCAGCTCATCTTATCGGTAAGGAATTCAAAGCCCATACACCCGACGGTAGTGTTGCGGGAGTGGTGGAAGGCGCAGGTTTTTCTTCGGGTAGATTGGTGATTTACTGTGGAAAACACGAAATACCCATTGAAAATCTGATTTGGATCGGAGGGGATGTACGTGAGGCTGAACATGACCAATAATGGGATGGTAAATCCTCTGAATACCCAAAGAGCTTTACAGAGGCAACCCTCTGGTACGGAAGGACAGTCTGTACCTCAGGGCCCGGCGTTCTTGGAAGCACTCAAAGAAGCTCAAAGAGGCACAGATGTTACCTTCTCCAGGCATGCAGAGCAAAGGCTTAGTGCATGGAATCAGGGCACTAAAAGCGACTATATGGGGCAGCTAAACAGCGCCATGAATATTGCCCAGGCCAAGGGAGCCAGATCCACTTTGGTACTCATGGAGGGAGTAGCCTTCTTGGTAGCCCCCCAGAACCGTACAGTTGTTACTGTAATTCCAGAAGACAGGATGAAAGATAATCTGTTCACTTCGATTGACAGCGCGGTAGTCATGAACAAGTGACCTCCGTTCCGGGCCGGACCCTTTCAGGGAGGCCATGCGCTTTGGACTGACAGAGAAAGCGCCGGAACCCAATAAGAGAAAGGGGTGCATCAGGACATGATGCGTTCATTGTTCAGCGCAGTGTCTGGCTTGAGGACTCACCAGACCCGCATGGACGTAATTGGGAACAACATAGCAAATGTGAATACGCCTGGATATAAATCAAGCAGGGTGACATTTCAGGAAGTTTTCAGCCAAACCCTCAGGGGGGCAAGTTCGCCTTCAGGCTCGTCAACTGCTGAACGGGGAGGTACTAACCCTATGCAAGTGGGCCTGGGAGTAAATGTGGCGAGCATTGACACAATTCAGACTCCTGGAAACCTGCAGCCTACTTCCAGGTTGACTGACGTTGCCATAGAAGGTAATGGGTTTTTTGTAGTGCAAGACGGTGAGAGTCTTTCATACACCAGGGTAGGGAATTTCTCCACTGACGGCGACGGAATACTCGTTGACTATGAGGGAAGAAAGGTTCTTGGGTGGCCCTCCCGCCCTGATGGGAACTTGCCAATTAACCGTACAGGCCAAAACCTTGAGCCTTTGTCCATCCAGGTAGGCTCCAATATGCCGGCAAAGGCAACGAGCAACGTTCAGTGGATTAAGAACCTTGACGCAGAGGCATCTAACGGCTTTTCAAAAACCACTGCAGTAACAGTATACGATTCTCTAGGAAGGACTCACAGCATTTCTGTGACTTTTACCAGGGATATGAGCACAGACCCAAACACCTGGAGTTGGTCGGCCGAGCTTTCCGGCATTGAAATCGGCCAGGGAACAGTCAGCTTTGATAACAGTGGCAGTTTCGTTTCTTCGACAGGAGACAGTAGTTTTACTTTTGGCCCGGCTGGAGCTGATCAAGTAACTGTGGAAATGGACTTCAACGGCCTGACCCAGGTTGCCGGGCCTACAACAGTAGAATCGGGAGCAGTTGATGGATGGCCTACAGGAACTCTTGAATCATATAGCTTTGATTCTAACGGGGTTATCTCAGGATTTTACTCCAACGGCAAGAACCAGATACTGGGCCAAATTGCCCTTGCAGGTTTTCGAAATCCGTCAGGCCTGATTAAGGCAGGCAAAAACCTATATATAGAGTCAAATAACTCAGGGGCTGCAGACATAGGGCCTGCAGGGACTTCAGGAAGAGGTACAGTTGCACCTACTGCACTTGAAATGTCAAACGTTGACCTGGCAGAGGAATTTACACAGATGATTATCACACAACGAGGATTTCAGGCAAACTCAAGGGTTATCACAGTATCCGATGAATTGCTGCAGGAACTGGTTAACCTGAAGAGATAGTTACACGAGGTGAATCTAAATGGATAGGGCGTCTATCATTGGAATAGTCTCAGGTTTCGCTCTTCTTATATGGGCAATGGCCAACGGGGGCAGCCTTGCAATATTCTGGGACTTCTCATCGGTCCTGATAACCATAGGCGGTACTCTGACTGCCACGCTTATCAGCTATCATGGGGCAACTTTCCTGGAAGTAATGACGATAGCCAAGAACGCATTTACATCTAAGAATCAGGATCTTCCTGACACTATAAACACAATAGTCCAGTTTGCTGATAAGGCCCGGAGAGAGGGGCTCCTGGCACTTGATGAAGATGCAGACGCCCTTGCTGATCCTTTCTTCAAAAGGGTATCAGACTGGTCGTGGATGGGACAACCCCAGAACTTGTACGAAGTATCCTGGAGACTGAACTTGCATTCATTTCACAAAGGCACAAGACAGGCCAAAAGCGTTTTGGAAACCATGGGTGCTTTTGCTCGGCCTTGGTATGCTCGGCACCCTGATTGGCCTTATTCAGATGATGGTACACCTGGACAGTCCTGACGCCATTGGGCCGGGTATGGCGACTGCCCTGGTAACAACCTTTATGGTTCAGTCCTTGCTAACCTGGTATGCCTTCCGGTAGCAAACAAGCTCAAGAACAAGAGCACTGAGGAAATGTTTTCAAAGGAAGCAATCATAGAGGGGGTCTTATCAATTCAGGCCGGGGATAACCCGAGAATCGTTCAGGAAAAACTCAAGTCATTTCTCGCACCCAAGCAGAGAGAAGAGATCCCCAGGCCATCTGGGATGAGGGGGGTAGTTGGAAGTGAAACCCTGGATGCAAGATGACGAAGCCCCGAGGCAAGCAGCATGGATGAACACATACGCTGACATGGTGACTCTGCTCTTGTGCTTCTTTGTGCTGTTGTTCTCAATGTCAGTGGTCAACATCAAGAAATTCCAGGCTGTTATGTCGTCCCTTCAGGGGGCCCTTGGAATCATGCAAGGCTCATCTGACCCTGTCATCACCCCGCCCCCTGACGGTGTTTTCGACCCTCAGGATTTCCAGGCACAGCTCCTGGCCCAGGAAATGGCCAAAATGAGAGAGTTGGGGCAATTATTCGAAGATGAATTGGCAAAGTCAGGCCTGGCAGATACGGTCACAATTGAACTTGAAGAACGAGGCGTAGTTTTCAGGTTTGCTGATACTGTCCTCTTTGACGTGGGGCAAGACACCCTTAGGGCTGAATCCAGACAGGTATTGCTCAAAGTCGGTGAACTCATCAAAACTGTAGACAATCCTATAAGGGTTGAAGGCCACACTGACAACTGGGCAATCAACACACCCAGGTTCCCTTCTAATTGGGAATTATCCACAGGACGTGCAACACAGGTGGTCAGATTTCTAATAGAGGAGGCCGGCCTGGAACCGGAGCACCTCCAGGCTGCAGGATATGGCGAGTACCATCCTATTGATAGCAACGACACTCCTCAGGGGCGGCAAAAGAACAGGAGAGTTGATGTAGTGATTTTGAGGCCTTCCCTTTCATCAGCTGAGCCCCGGTAATGAATCAGAGTGCGGAGGTATGTTTCATGAAGAAAGTGGTTTTGGTAACAGCGATTGTACTCATAGCACTGGTGGCCGGGTATGTGGTAGCCGCAAGAGCCCCGGGGTTTCCGCTGGTTTTAAATGACCGTGACAAGTTGTCTACCGGTAAGACTCTTACCTATAGTTTGGGCCAGTTTATAACCAACCTCATGGACTCCGGAAAGTACATTAGAGTTACTCTCGATCTGAAGATTTTGGATTCCCGAGAAAGTGAAGATCTGCTAGCAAAAGTATCGGAATTGAAAACAGACATATACGCTCTTTTGCGGTCCAAGACATACGAAGAGCTAATAGGCGAAACAGGCCTTAGAAGCCTTCAGCAAGACATACTTGACAGGATTGAGGCCAAATGCCCCGGAATTGTAGAAGATGTGTTTTTCTCCGAATTCATAATCCAGTAGTAACGTAGAAGAGGTGGTACGGTTTGGCGCTTACGCAAAAGGAAATTGAAGAACTTATCAATTCGATGATGACAAAAAGCACCGGTGACGAAGAGCCACAAGTGGTAAAGCCCCGGCTGCGGGTTTACGATTTCAAAAGGCCCGACAAGTTTTCCAAAGACCATCTGCGAGGCGCTCAACTCTTATTCGATAACTTCTGCAGGCTTGTTACATCGTATTTTTCCGGCATCTTCAGACTTGCAATTCATTGTAACGTTGTATCAGTCGATCAGATTACATATGAAGAGTTCGCAATGGAGCTGCCAAACCCATGTTCCGTTGCAGTGATCCAGTGGGCTTCTCTGTCTTCAAATGTTCTTGTAAACTTCAATCCCCAAATTGCCCTTCCCATGGTAGATAGGCTCTGTGGCGGGCCCGGAAACGCTACGGCAGTTTCAAGAACACTTACTGAAATTGAAATCTCGGTCCTGATGCGGGTAGCTGAAACTATGGCTGAAATACTATCTGTCACATTAAAGGAGTTTAGCATTGAGCAACATAGTCTCTCAGTTTCGTCAATTGAGGTAAATCCCCTCTTTGTCCAGCAAGCCATGGCACCTAATGACATCATCTTATCAGTAGTTGTCGGAATGAAATTCGGAGCCGGTTCGGGCAACATAGAATTCTGCCTTCCCTATACGCTGCTTGAACCAATATTACCGGCCTTTTCCGCCTACCGGTGGTTTTCCAGAAGGGACGAAAACCATGATGAAAAAAACAGTGAAAACGTTGTCTCTGCCATTCAGGATGTAGAGATACCAATTTCCTGCCGTCTTGGAGAGAGCACCTTGACAATGGGGGATGTGCTTTCCCTAAAAGTAGGGGACATAATTGAGCTCGATGCCCGTAAGGGTGATCCTGCTGTACTCCATATTTTGGGCAAACCCAAGTTCAGTGTCGACATAGGGCGCATAGGCCCCAGGATGGCCGCAAAAATCATTGCACGATCAAAAGATAACTAGGAAGGAGCTGACTATTAGGCATGAGCAACGAAAATCTCAGCCAGGAAGACATAGAAGCCCTGTTGAGAGAAGTTCAAGAATCCGGCTCTGAACCTGACCTGACTGAAGACCTCCATGAGGTAGAGCCCGGGGATATTACGGGGGCTTTCGATACGAAACCGGCCATAGACGGCCTTGTCCCGGATACTGATGAACTTTTGGTTCCTGAATCAAAGAAAGCGGGCAAAGACCCCATGGTACAGGTGGCACAGTTTCAGGAATTTGAAATGCAGCCTGGGTCTGAAAAGGCCGTTTCTGACATGGATGTCCTTTTGGATATTCCCCTGTCCATCAGTGTTGAGTTAGGGAAATCCAGGTGCTACGTTAAAGACTTGTTAAACCTTACAGTGGGCTCCATAGTCGAACTCGACAGGCTTGCGGGAGATCCTGTGGATATTTTGGTTAATGGAAAGATGTTTGCAAAAGGAGAGGTGGTTGTTATCGATGAAAACTTCGGTGTGAGAATCCAAGAGATTCTTAGTAAAGATCAGAAAAACAAGAACCGCTGAAACATCTCAAATAGAAAGCCCAGCCCAGGCGGCTTTATTTAACAGACAAAAAAGGGGGGACCCGCCGGGTTTCCGGCACAGATATGGAGTCATACTCACTTGCCTCAGAGTTTTGCAAAGTACTGGGTTTGCTCGGCCTGTTGATTGTGTTTGCACTCTTTGCAGTTGGTTTGCGGAAACGTAGATTTATGCCAGGGGGATCCCGGTTACACCTTCAAATCATAGATTCTCTGCCTCTGGGCAAAGACCGGGCCATATGTATAGTAAAAGCAGGCCAATCTCATTTCTTGCTCGGATTGACAGATCACCAAATATCTGTCCTGAAAGAAATTACAAATGACGAGTTAGATAGCGTATCTGAAAGGCAAATTCTTGACGATCCTCCCACAGCCGGAAACTGTGACTTCTTCTCCGATTCATGGCGAAAAAGTCTCGCAAAGAGCGAGACAATTCAAAGGCAAGAACATGCTTATAGGCCTTATCTTAGGTGCTCTATTGGCAGGCTGTGCCCAATCATATGCTTTTGCAGCACCTACCGGCATTATCCCGAGTATTGACCTCAAGATTGACGGTGATTCAGGACAGGGGGGCTTGTTAAACGCAATCGGAATCCTCGCAGTTTTGACAGTACTAACCCTTGCCCCGGCTATTCTCATCCTTACAACATCTTTCACAAGGACAGTCATTGTTTTTTCGTTCCTCAGAGCCGGCCTGGGTACACAACAAACACCGCCCAATCAGGTGCTCATTGGCCTGGCTCTCTTACTTACGTTTTTTATCATGGCACCAACCTGGGGCCAGGTCAATGAAGTAGCCATTACTCCATATACGTCAGGGGACATATCGGCTCAAGAAGCCATCTTGAGAGGCCAGGAACCGCTCAAAGAGTTCATGCTAAAACAAACCCGTGAAAAGGACCTGGCTCTTTTCATTGAAATAGGGCAGTCTGAGACGCCCTCTTCGCCTGAAGAGGTGTCTTTTGTTCAAATTGTCCCAGCTTTTGCCATTTCGGAACTGAAAACCGCCTTTGAAATGGGCTTTATTCTGTTCTTACCGTTCTTGGTTATTGATATGGTAGTAGCGTCAACCCTGATGTCCATGGGTATGCTCATGCTGCCACCTGTCTTGATCTCCCTCCCGTTCAAACTTTTGCTGTTTGTGTTAGTAGATGGTTGGAGCTTAGTCACACGATCCCTAATTGGAAGTTTCAGATAGGTTCTGAAAGACGGGTTTGGGCCCGGAACATGAGAGGAGTTTTCAAGGTGACACTGGATCAGGTTATCTCAATAGGAAAAGAAACCCTGGGAACAACAATTCTGGTAGCTATGCCTTGTTTGCTGATTTCAATTGCAGTTGGCTTACTGGTATCAGTATTTCAGGCCACCACTCAAATTCACGACCAAACCCTTAGTTTTGTTCCAAAGATTGTAGCGGTAATGGTGTCTATTATGATTTTTGGTGGGTGGATGCTGAAGACCTTGGTGGATTTCACCCAAAGACTCATCCAGAAACTGCCCGGCCTCATTTAAGTGGCCTATTTCAGATACAGACAAGGGGGGAGCCAATGGAAACCTGGCTGGATAGTATTTTACCGTTTCTGTGGATTATTCTTCGTACTACAGGACTTTTCATTACGGCCCCGGTAATTGGAACCAAGTATGTGCCCTGGGCCGTAAAGGTTACAATGTCCCTGGCTATTGGATATATGCTTTGGGCGATTGTGCCTGTGGCTCCTTCGCCTCAAACCATAGGCGGCTTCATGATGGTTTCCGGAGGGGAAGTAGTACTGGGTTTGCTCATGGGTTTTTGCGGTACTATCATGATGGCCGCCATAGAAACTGCCGGACACATAGTTGACATGAAGATAGGCTTTGGAATGGCCAATGTCATTAACCCTCAATATGGCCATCCGTCCCCAATTCTTGGGATTTTCAAGTACCTCTTAATAGTCCTGGTGTTTCTGGGAATTGACGGCCATCATCTCTTCGTAATAGCGTTGTCTGAATCTTTTGCCATAGTACCTGCAGGGGCTGCTTTTATCCCTCGCGCATGGGCCCAAATAGGACTGGGAGCCGCATCCGGCATGCTCAGGACTGCCTTGATTCTTGCATGTCCGGTATGGGCTTCTGCCCTGATTGTCGACTTTGCCCTGGGCGTTATCGCAAGGACAGTACCACAGATGAACGTATTTGTTGTTGGGATGCCGGTGAAGACCCTGTGGGATTGGGAATCCTCTCTGCTTCAATAACATTTTACGGAGTTTTTACCAAAGAAATCACACTTTCCATGGAGTATCTCCTGAAAGTCTTCTAGAAGCTTATGGGCATATGACCGGATATTTTGAAATCGACTTACAGCTGTTTTCCGAGGAAAGAAAGGAGTCTGCAACTCCCCGGCGGCGTCAGATGGCCCGGGAGAAGGGGCAGATATTTTTCAGCCAGGACCTTGCATCAGCAGTGAGCATTTTCTTTGCAGTTCTTACTCTCAAGTACAGTCTCAAGTTCAGCACTGCATTTCTGGCCAGGAAATCAGCTGAGATTTGGATGTCTTCGGCTCCGCCGAACCCTGGTATGGAATGGGCATCTAAAGCTGTGAAAGATGTGGCAATCACGTTTATGCTTGCAACCTTACCTGTTATGGCAGCTTCGACTGTATTCGGTATCACTGCTTCAGTCCTTCAGGTGGGGTTTTCGGCAAAACCTGCCTTATTGCTTCCCGACTTCAAGCGCCTGAATCCCCTGGAAGGTTTTAAGCGGATTTTCTCCAGAAGATCCCTTCAAGCTCTTTGCAGGTCTCTTGCAAAGATTTTTTTGGTAGGCCTGCTTACATGGAACACTGTCAAATCAATATGGCCTCAGCTGTCTTTTCTTATGGTAACTGATTTGGCCCGGTCGGTTTCGGTCATAATCGGGAGCATTGAAAAGGTGTTGATCAATTCAAGTATATTGCTCATGGGAATCGGTGTTCTGGACTACGGGTACCAATGGTGGGAATACGAGAAAAGCCTGATGATGACCGGTCAGGAGGTCAAAGAGGAAATGAAGGACACCGAGGGGAAGCCTGAAGTCAGGCAAGCAATCAGGCAAAGGCAAAGAAGAGTCGCAATGGGAAGGATGATGCAGGATGTGCCTTCTGCCGATGTGGTCCTGGTTAACCCTACCCATTACGCGGTTGCACTCAAGTATAACATTGACGAAGACGTTGCTCCGAAAGTCGTGGCAAAGGGATTGAATGAGCTGGCCCTGCGCATAAGAGCCCTGGCAGAGGAAAACAGCGTCTGCATTATGGAAGATCCGCCTTTAACCCAGGCATTGTACCGTGCAGTAGAGGTGGGAGATGTTGTTCCAGAAGAATTATACCAGGCAGTTGCCCAGGTTTTGGCTTACGTGTACCGGGTATCCGGTAAGGTGGCAGTGGAGGGAACTTGATGTTGAGAAAGGGAAGAGACAGTATCGTATCGATATTCGTGGTTCTGATTGTGGCCATGATGGTTGTGCCGCTTCCTGCATTTTTGCTTGATATTTTAATCGCAGCAAATTTCAGCATAGCCATTGCTATTCTTCTTTTGACAATGTACACTCAAGAACCTCTTGAGTTTTCTGTGTTTCCGTCCCTCTTGCTCATTATGACATTGTTCAGGCTGGCTATTAACGTGTCTTCAACCAGGCTCATCCTCTTGCGGTACGAGGCCGGGCGTATCATTCAATCTTTTGGCCAGTTTGTGGTAGGCGGAAACGAGGTAGTAGGGCTTGTAATCTTCGTCATACTCGTTATCATCCAGTTTGTGGTGATAACTAAAGGGGCTGAAAGAGTCGCAGAAGTGGCTGCCCGTTTTACCCTTGATGCCATGCCGGGAAAACAAATGTCTATTGACGCAGATCTAAATTCAGGACTCATTACTGAAGATGAGGCGCGAAACCGGCGCAGGGCAATCGAGCAGGAAGCCGACTTTTACGGAGCCATGGACGGAGCCTCAAAGTTTGTAAAAGGCGATGCCATTGCAGGACTTATTATTACCGCAGTCAACCTGCTGGGCGGTTTCGGAGTTGGCATGCTCCAGCATGGCTTGCCCGCAGCTGAAGCCTGGCACAAGTATGCTTTGCTAACCGTAGGCGACGGATTGGTAAGCCAGCTCCCTGCACTCATAATATCCAGCGCTACCGGCATTATCGTAACCAGGAGCGCTTCCAGGGAAAACCTGAGCACAGACGTCATAAGCCAGATCACTTCGTCACCTAAAGTGCTGACAATAACAGGATGGGCACTGGTGCTGCTAAGCCTTGTGCCAGGCCTTCCAAAACTTTCACTTATGGCCCTTGGAGGGATGTGGCTGTTTCTCGGCAGGTCTGTCCAAAAATCCAGGATTCTTCAAGAGGCTGGGGAAAAAGAAGAAGCTTACAGAAAGGAATTGGAGGAGCAAAAGAGTCCTGAAGCAGCTTCGAACCTCATCAAGGTGGACCCTCTGGAAATTGAATTCGGCCTTGCTTTGCTTCCGGTTGCCGATCCTTCTCAAGGCGGAGACCTTATTGACCGGATTGTCATGGTGAGAAGACAGCTTGCATCTGAATTGGGTATATTGATACCTGTGGTACGGGTCAGGGACAATTTCTCCGGATTGGGCCCCAATGCCTACTGCATAAATCTAAGAGGTGTTGAAATTGGATCCGGTGAGGTATATCCTGATCGCCTCATGGCCATTGAGGGAACCCCGTCAGGCAACAAGCTGCAAGGAATTCCCGGAAAAGAACCTGCATTCGGATTAGATGTGATATGGATACCCAAATCTCAAAGGGAAGAAGCTGAAGTCTCAGGCCATACGGTTATTGAAGGGTCTGCTGTAATAGCTACTCACCTTACAGAAGTGCTCAAGCAAAATGCCCACCTGCTCTTAACGAGGCAAGAGACTCAGCGCCTGGTAGACCTGGTCAAACTTGAAGATGCCTCATGTGTTGAAGAAGCCATACCCAATCTTGTATCCCTGGGAGATGTTCAAAAAGTCCTGCAAAATCTGTTGAGAGAAGGAGTACCGATAAGAGATCTTGTGACAATAATGGAAAGCATTGCTGATTCAGCCAAAATATCAAAGGACTCGGACTACTTGACAATGCGGGTTCGGGAAAGCCTCTCAAGGCTGATTACTACGAAGGTAGGGCTTGACAAAGGGCCGTTCCCTGTAGCTACCCTGGATCCGGAGCTTGAAAGAGAAATACTTGAGGCTACCAGAAGAGGAGACCGGGGTTCTTACGTTGCTTTGTCCCCTGAAAGGCTTTCCAACATCATGAAATCTATTCAAATGGGTATGAACGAGGTCGTACGCAGGGCCCCAAAGCCTGTGCTCCTAACGTCGGCTTCATGCCGCAGTCAGGTATTTGAAATTGCATCAAGGGTGGTTCCTGAAATATCAGTTGTTGCTTATGAGGAACTGGACACCAGAGCAAATATTGAAGCAGTCAGGGTGATACACGGTGAATAACAAAGGTGATTTCTGTCAGAAAAGAAGCGATTTTCGTGCAGAGGGCAATTACCCTTTTTGGTACAGGAGCATCCCACGGGGAAAATCGGAAAATCCCGAGAATGATTGGCAACACTCTTCAACATTGAACCTTTCCGCGGGAGGAGCTGCTGTTTCTATTGACACCCAAAAACTAAGGCCTGACGACCTTATGGAATTTGAGCTTGTTATTCCCGGGGGCCCTGTTTTTGGTATTGCAAAGGTTGTCAGAGTGCTTGCCAGGGGCCAACACAAGACACAGGTGGCAGTTATGTTTGTGTCAGTCGCCCTAAAAGACAAGGATAGAATAGCGCAAGTTGTTCTAACTGATGGATTGGAGAGACGTCATGAGAAAGTCAAATAACAAAGACACAAAAACACTTGATGAACTTTGGCGGGCTTTCAAAATGCTCAAAGACAAAAAAGCCAGAGATGACCTAATTACTCACTATGCATCACTGGTCAAATATGTGGCAGGAAGGGTAGCAATAAACCTTCCCAAAAATGTAGAGGAAGGAGACTTGATTGGTTACGGCAGCCTCGGGCTCCTTGACGCCATGGAACGATTCGATCCACAAAGAGGGGTCAAGTTTGAGACCTATGCAATTGCCAGGATCCGGGGAGCTATGATAGACGGCCTCAGGTCTATGGATTGGGTTCCTGTATCAGTCCGTCATAGAAATCGAACTGTTGAAGAGGCAACCAGGAGTTTGGAAAATCGCCTTGGGCGGTCAGCTACTGACGCTGAAATAGCGGCTGAACTCAGAATATCTATCCAGGAATATAACCGGCGAATACGGGACATAACATCGTCTGCCATTTTATCCCTTGAAGACATTTGGGGTAATCCTAACGACAGTGAGACTACTTTTCGTTCGCCGGAGATCAAAGATGAGAAATCTCCTGACCCTCTCGATGAGGCCGAGTGGATTCTAAGAAAGGAATCCCTGGCCAAAGCCATTGAGAGGCTACCCGAGCGAGAAGGGCTGGTTGTTGCTCTATACTATTATGAAGGCCTTACCGTAAAAGAAATCGCCAAAATAATGAAAGTCTCTCCGTCTAGAATTTCCCAGCTTCATACAAAGGCGGTAGTCAGACTCAAAGGCTATCTTTCGGCCAACCTATAGGAATAGATACATAAAAAGCGGAGGATTCAGCAAATGGGCAACGGAAAGGGTATCGATGTGACTGTATCCACTGACAAAATGTCTGCTTATCTGAAACTCTCAGGTAAAGGAGACTGGTCACTGAGGGAAATAAGACAGGCTCTTGAAACCCATGGAGTTGTTTTCGGTATCTCCAATGCCGCAATTCGCACATGTTTGCTGGGGAAGAGAGATACACCTTACCAGGTGGCCTGGGGACTTCCGCCCCACGACGCCCCTCCAGGTAGAGGGGCTCTTGCGCCCAGAATAGTATTTAATTTCGGCCAATCCCAGGGAAAACCGCCGGATTCTCTCACAGTAACCACTCATTTCAGAGATGAATGGAGGAAGATTCTCGCCCGGGGAGCAGTAAGAGCAGGAGCAATTCTGGCATTTGTCAGAAATCTTGACAAGTGCAGTCTTGGCCTAACGGTCACAGGAGAGAAACTTCCGTTTTTTGCTAACAAGCCCATTCTCAGGTGCGGGCCCAATACAACCCCATCTAGAGACGGGAAGTACATAATAGCATCAAAGTCAGGTATTCCATATGTTGACCGGCAGAAGCCCGGAGTCTTAGGTCGCCTTGAGGTTATAGGAAGCATAGGCCCTGAAACCGGGGATATTTCTTTCCCTGGTGACCTTACGGTCAAAGGGGATGTTTTTCAAGGTTTCCGCATATCTTCGTGGGGATCTCTGACTATAACAGGGAACTTATCAGGTTCAGCATCGTGTGCCCAGAGTATCACAGTTGAAGGCGGCATAAATGCCCCTGGAGAAATTGTGGAATCCGGAAGCAATGTGACCGGGAAATTTTGCGAAAACTCTGTGATCCGGGCCTATGGAGATGTGGTGATTTCTGAATCCATAATGCACAGCATTGTGGAAACTGAACAAGAACTCAAGCTGAGAAAAAATAAAGGGCGCATAGTAGGTGGGCTAATCAGAGCCGGAATAGGGGTGTCCGCGTATTGTGTAGGCTCAGCCATGGGCGTGCCTACTGTAATTGAAGTGGGGGTCAGTCCCAAAATACGCAGGGAATGTGAAAGACTACGGAGAGAAATAACCGCACTCAAGTCAGAAATAGAAAGGATCAAGCGAACGGGCAGTCCAATCTCACCCAGGGCAAATCAGATGACCCTTGATCAACTACGTCTTCAAAGAATGAGTATACTCTTCGGAAGATAAAGAAAAGCGTACCTGTATACACGATTGGTGTCTCTGGAAGAAGCAACCGTGAAAATCGAAACAAGGGTATTTCAACGCCGAACTGGTTCTTCCAGGCACAACACTTACTAACCGGATGGACACAATCGAGTTTACCTGCCCGGAACACAGGATTGAGCATTGGGGTGAGAGGGAATGACACCAATTGATGCCGTGACAGGACTTCCAAAGTCTCCTGATATCGCAAAATTAGCCGATACCGCGGCCAGACAGGGTGATATGCAATCACAGGTACAATCACTGTCCTTCTCCAGAGAAGTTACGGAAAAAGCCAGGGCTGTATCTGAAAGCCCTGAGGTGGCTGAATCAAGAATCGATGCTGAATCCGGAAGGGGTGAGGGTTCGGCAAGTGGCGGTTCTTTAACCGCGAAGGAACAGAAAAGTGCCAATCACCGCGAAAAGAAATCTCCACACCCTACCAAAGGAAAGATCCTGGACATACGTGGCGCATAGTTCCCTGGAATGTGATATACTACGTGAGGTTAAAATCAATCACTCACGCCATCATAATACCGTGGTGACTACCCGAAAAGGTACCCCTTGGTGATGGCGGCGGATGAACCACGGAGGTGTATATTACATTGTCAGTCGTTTCTATGAAACAGTTGCTTGAAGCGGGTGTGCATTTCGGCCATCAAACACGCCGCTGGAACCCAAAAATGAAACCTTACATCTTTATTGAACGTAATGGTATCTACATCATCGATCTCCAGAAGACAGTCCGCATGATAGAAGAAGCCTATGATTTCCTCAGAAGCATAGCCATGGATAATGGCCGTATTCTTTTTGTCGGCACTAAGAAACAAGCCCAGGAAGCTGTGGAAAATGAGGCTACAAGATGCGGAGAATTCTACGTGAACCAAAGATGGTTGGGAGGGACCTTGACCAATTTCGTGACCATCCGGAAACGAATAGAAAGGCTTCTGGAGTTGGAAGAATGGGAAAGTACCGGATATTTGGAAAACTTGCCAAAGAAGGAAAACGCCATTCTTCTGAAAGAAAAAGAAAGATTAGAGAAGCATTTTAGCGGGATCAAGGGAATGCAAAGCCTTCCGGATGCCCTTTTTGTAGTCGACCCCAGGAAAGAGCGAATTGCGACCCTGGAGGCAAGGCGGATTGGAATTCCGGTAGTAGCCATTGTAGACACCAACTGTGATCCGGAAGAAGTAGACTATGTTATCCCCGGGAACGATGATGCAATCCGTTCAGTAAAGCTCATATGCTCCAAGATGTCTGATGCAATACTGGAAGGAAAACAAGGAGTCCAGGTGCAAGAGGAGTGATGAATATGGCTAAAGTGACTGTTGATATGATTAAAGAACTGCGGGCAAGAACCGGCGCAGGCATGATGGACTGCAAGAGGGCCCTGGAAGAAACCGGCGGCAATATGGAAAAATCCATTGATTTGCTGAGGACAAAGGGGCTGGCTCAAGCAACTAAGAAAGCCAGCCGGACTGCAGAAGAAGGCAGAATTGTGGCCTACATCCACCACAACCACAGGGTAGGCGTTCTTCTCGAGCTGAATTGTGAAACGGACTTTGTTGCCCGCACTGTCCAATTCCAGGAGATATCCAGGCAAATTGCAATGCATATTGCCATGGCTAATCCGCAATATGTTTCCAAGGATGAAGTTCCCGAAGAACTCGTGAATCACGAAATGTTTATCGAAAAAGACAAGCCAAAGCCGAAGGTAAGCCTGGAGGCCGTTGTGAATAAAATCGTTGAGGGCAGGATTGCAAAGTTCTATGAAGGAATTTGCCTGTTAGAACAGGCTTTTATCAGAGACGATTCTAAGAAGATACGGGATATTATAAACGAAACCATTGCGCTATTAGGGTGAAAACATCATGGTTAGGACGTTTTACCCGCTACGAACTGGGAGGGACAGTGAGGTCCGGTGGAACAGGCACACGGCTCAGGGAATAATGGGAAACAGATGAAATACAGGAGAGTGATTCTTAAACTCTCCGGAGAGGCTTTTGCAGGCTCTACAGGTTTCTACTGACCTTGACGTTGTTGATCTGAATTTTACCATCAGATAAAAGATGTATCTGAAAAAGGAGTCCAAATGTCTATTGTTGTCGGGGGGCGGCAACTTCTGGCGAGGTGCCAGAGGCGAAAAGAAGGGCATGGATCGTGCTACATCTGACTATATGGGCATGCTTACCACGGTCTTGAACTGCATGCAATTTCTGCAGGAAAGGCTGGAAACCCTCGATTGGAAACAAGGCTTATGACAGCCATAGACATGAGGGAAGCGGCTGAGCCTTATATCAGGCGTGTTACCATTCACCTTAAGATGGGGAGAATAGTGATTTCTGGTGCAGGGTCGGGCAACCCATACTTCTCCACAGATACCACGGCTGCCTTAAGAGCTGCAGAGATTGGTGCATACTCATATTAATGGGGAAACAGGGGACAGACGAGTCTACGATTCAGACCCCAATCTTAATCCCAATGCCAGGAAGTTTGAACAACTTGATTATCTTGAAGTCATTAACCGTCGCCTCAGAGTAATGGATGCTACTGCTACTACCCTGTGTATGGACAACCGTATACTTTATCGTCTTTGACATGGATGTCTATGGTAACATTGAGAAAGCAGTAATGGGCAAGAAAGTAGGAACTATTGTGGGGAGGGAATGACATGACGAGAAACCCTGATGACTCAGGCAGAGGACAGGATGAAAAAGGTAATTGAGGCGTTTAAGAAGGACCTTATCACTTGCGAGAGCTACTACTGACAATTCCTTGCTATTAGACAAGGTGGTAGTCGACTACTACGGAATTCCCACACCGATAAACCAGGTAGCCTCCATTGGAGTCGCTCCTCCAAGGACCCTTGTAATCCAACCCTGGGACAAGAAACTCCTTGGTAATTTGGAAAAGGCGGTGCAAAAATCCGATTCAAAATTTCCATGCCTGTTAACGACGGTACAGTTATACGTGTGACTATTCCTCCACTATCAGGAGACCGGCGCAGGGACCTTATCAAGTCTTTAAAGAAGGACTCAGAATGAGCCAAAAGTGTTGGTGAGAAATATACGACGTGATGCCATTGACGAAATCAAGCAAGCTGAAAAGGACAAAAGCTTATCTCAGAAGATGAATCCAGGCGTCATCAAGATAAGGTGCAAAAACTTACCGGATAAGTACATAAAAATAGTTGATGACATTACGTCAGCAAAAACTCGAGGTAATGGAAGTGAGGTCTTCGGAAGAAGAATACATCGCTTTCCAGGGCACGAGAGGGAAATATCCCTGTACATGTTGGGATTATTAGGACGGTACCTGGCCGGTGGGCTCAAAGACATGTACTGAAGCGGCATGAAGGGCATAGGGCAGGAGTCGAGAGCATTAGGCGGTGCCTTCCTGCCCTTGTTGATCTCGGGATCCCTTACTGTACACTTTTTGTTTTTCCACGGAAAACTGGAAAATAATGAGATGAAATTCAGTTTCTTTTTAACCTGGTTGTGGACTACACGCAAAAATACAAAGATGGTTTTTATAGCCAATGGAATTCAGGTGATTCCCATTGGCAGGTGGCGTAAAATGCCTCTGCCTGTACTCCGCGTTTCCCTTGTCAGAAGTAGCCAGGGATGTTCTCGGGCTATCGGTAGCCGGTTGAGACTCCATATGGCGATTAACTATGGCGGAAGGCAAGAAATACTTGATGCCTCCCTGAACTTGCAAGGAAAGCCTTTGCTTCCAGAGGTACTAAACAACATACCTGACGACATTTCTGAAGAAGTATTTTCAGCTTTGCTGTATACCCGGGGCGTGCCTGATCCCGACCTTATAATTCGGACTTCAGGCGAACAGAGGTTGTCTAACTTTTCTTTGTGGCAAGGCATATTCGGAATTGGTTTTCACCGATGTATCAGGCTTCGATTTCACTCTGTGGACCTTTATAAATCTATTGTCGAGTATTCCCAGCGTAATCGCAGGTTCAGTACCGGGCAAAAGGGTGGATGTGGTTTCGTTGAAAGAAAGAATTCTTCTGCTCTTGTGCTGGCTCCCCTGTCTCTTGGAGCCTTGCATAAAGGTGGAATTGGTTTTCTTACTCTGACAAGCTTTTGGTTGTAGGATGCTCTTCAACAGAATACAGAAAAATGCTCCATGGTACAGGCTTCGAAGTATACTCGCCGTTTGGGCCTGTGTGTACTGTAATAGCACTGTCCGGATATTCAAACCGTACTGAATATTTCCTGGCATCGATTCTTATTGGGTCTTTTATCTTAGCGGCATTATCAGCAGAACTCGGAATAACGGCAGCCAGACTGGTGTTGCAGGTGCCATATATATAGGTGGGTTCTTTCGGCACAGGCTCTCTTAGGCCGCGCCTGGCGGCAGGGAGGAGCCTTTGTGTTGTTCAGGCTACATGGGCGACAGATGTAGGGGCGTACTTTGGAGGCACAGCATTGAAAAGCATAAAATTGCTCCAAAAAATAAGTCCAAAGAAGTCCTGGGAAGGTGCTGTTTTTATGCCTTGTTTGCAGCATGATTGCAAGCGGTTTGTGGGCCGGCACATTGGACTTCCTTTGTTTTTTAGCGTTTTAGCAGGCGTGTCTTGGGGTGATGGCTGAAATAGGAGACCTTGTAGAGTCCGGCTTTTGAGCGATACTGCAATGCTTAAAGACTCGGGAAGAGCAATACCGGTTACCACGGGGATTCCTTGATAGGCTTGACAGTCTTTTGTTTGCCAGTTTAGGCAGCCTTTTGCTTAAAGAAGTATATATGGTGTTTTTTCAGTCCTAGGAAATGAAGGGGTGCTTTATGACTAGGAAGAGCGTATGGTTTATAGTGTTCTTGCTAATAGGCATTTTCTTGTTTCTTAAATACGTAATGCCTTATGTTCTTCCTTTTGCCCTGGGTGCTTTCTTAGCATTTCTACTGGACCCATTAGTATCTTTTTTGACAAAACGCACCCGTATAACACGAGGGTGGGCGGCTTTCATATCGATACTCCTCATGGCAGTAGGGCTTAGCCTTATTCTTTCCTGGGGTATAACCAGGCTTGCTCAGGAAATCGCTGATCTTTACGGGTACTTTCCTGAGTATTACGGCGAGTTCAACAGAATCTTGGGAGATGTTCTCAGAGGGCAGGGGAGTTTTCGCAAAGATTCCCTGAGCCTCTTGCCAGAATTGCTCAAGACCAGTGGAACAGCCTGTACAGCCTGCTTTCTGCAGTGGTTACAGGAGCAGGTGGAGTAGTAAAAGGCTTACCCGGTTTTTCAATATCCATGGTTTTTACAATCATTAGCACATATTTTCTGATCAAAGACAGAGACACCATTTCAGAATCATTTAGGCGGCTTCTTCCGGAGAAGACTTTCGATCGTTTCAAGAATGTAGAAAACACGATTTTGTCAGGTATTGTTGCAGTGGTAAGAGCCCAAATCCTTTTGGTTCTTTTGACCATGATAGTGAATATTCTGGGGCTTAGCCTTCTTAATACGCGATACGCAGTAGGTATTGGGATTTTACTGGCGGTGCTGGACATACTTCCGGTTATAGGCCCTGGACTCATATATTTTCCCTGGATAATGTACCATTTTATATGGGGCCGCCTGTGGACGGGAGTAGGACTTTTGGTTTTATACGGCAGTGTGTCGTTTCTAAGGCAAGTAATCCAAACTCAGCTGGTTTGAAGAGAAATGGGATTGCATCCCCTGGCCACTCTTTTTTCACTTTACATCGGTTTCCGGTTGTTTGGGGCTATCGGCATAATATACGGGCCTCTTGTAGCGATATTGATAATAGGTCTTTGGGCTGCAGGAATCATCCCACATGTAGGTGGTGCAAGAAGCTGAAAACCGTATCTGTCCTTGGTTCCACAGGATCCGTTGGCTTGCAAGCCATTGATGTTATCTTGAATAATCCAAACCTTAAGGCTGTCGGATTGGCTGCAGCCTTTAACTGGCGGCAGGTACTTATTCAAGCCAAAATCCTTGGTGTAAGAAAAGTTGCTCTCTGGGATGAACGGGCAGCTCATGAAGCTAATCTCAACAAGAGGACTATGGGCCTTGAGAATCTTGAGATATTGTCCGGGCCTGATGGATTATGCCACATAGCCTCCCTTCCAGATGCTGACACGGTGCTTCACGCAATTCCCGGTTTTGCGGGCATAAAACCCCTCATCAGTTCTTTGCAGAAGCGCAAACAGGTTGCCTTGACCGGAAAGGAAGCCCTTGTATCTGCAGGGGAAATCATAAAGCCTTTTCTTGTTGACACACCTAAAGCCATAATACCTGTGGATTCGGAGCACTCTGCTATTTTTCAATGCCTGGAAGGAGAAAACAAGCAGGATATAAAACACATTATTCTCACAGCATCAGGCGGGGCATTCAGGGATCTTAGCCAGGAGGAACTCGAGAAAGTCGGTCCTCAGGATGCCCTGAGGCATCCTACTTGGACCATGGGGCCAAAGGTCACTGTTGACTCTGCAACTCTTTTCAACAAAACCCTTGAAGTAATGGAAGCCCATTACTTTTTTGATGTGCCTTACGACAAAATTAAAGTGGCTATTCACAGGGAAAGTATTGTACACTCACTGGTTACATTTAAGGATGGGAGTACGAAAGCCCAGCTCTCCAAGCCCGATATGCGGCTTCCTATAGCCTTTGCTCTTAACTACCCTGAAAGGCAAAAAGGAGCAGTGCCGGCTTTGGATGTTGTTCTTGGAACACTCACTTTCCGGGAACCGGACCTTGAGCGGTTTCCGTGCCTTGGGCTTGGGTATGAGGCAGGAAAAATGGGCGGGACAGCTCCATGTGTACTGTCCTTTGCAGATGAAGTCGTAGTAAGAGAATTCATGCAAGGCAGGGTTTCTTTTACTAAGATATATACAATACTAAAGACAGTGCTGGACAGGTACCAACCTAAAAGCCCCGATTCAATCGAAGTGTTGGAGCAAGAAGCCAAATGGGCCGAATCAGAAACCAGGAAAGCCATAGATACGATAATGAGAAGGTGACGTTTTGCGCGAAACGATTTTTGCTCTTATATACCTGGGAATCTTGGTTGTTTTTCACGAACTGGGCCACTTTATTGCCGGGAAATTACTAGGGGTATACATACACGAATTCAGCGTTGGTTTTGGAAATTTAGATACTATCAAAAAAGCAGGGGAAACCTATTTTTCATGGCGGATAATCCCCCTGGGCGGATTTGTGCGGTTTGCAGGCGAAGAAGGCAGTGAGAAAGAAGAAGACACAGATATTCCGCAAGAAAGGTTGCTGTATTCCCTGCCACCGGGGAAAAGAAGCCTCATTATGTTTGCCGACCCCTTGATGAACCTTCTTGTGGCCGCCCTTGCATTTTTCCTGGTTTTCTCTCTGGTCGGGTTTGGCCGTCCAACAACTCAGATTGCAGAAGTTGTTCCGGGATATCCAGCCTATGATGCAGGGATACTGGCGGGAGATAGAGTAGTCCAGGTTGAAGATGCCCCTGTGGTTGAGTGGGAGGACATGGTAGCCGTGGTTCCGAAACAGGGCCGGAATCCCAACCAAGATCACAGTAGCACGAGAAAGTGAAGTGATAACCGTAACCCTGACTCCTATTGAAGTATCAGGAACGGGGTCATCGGTGTCAGGTCAGGCGTAACATTTGCACGCCTTGGCGTTTTGCAGGGCATAAAGGAAGGGTTCCTGGAAACGTTCTACGTATCTTATGCCTGGATCACAGGTATTATTGGCATGATTATCGGAAAGATTGCCCCCGAAGTAACAGCCTGTGGGAATAAGCCAGCTTCTTGGGAAGCAGCGAAACATGACCTGGGGCAGCTCCTCTACCTGATTGGTGCCCTTTCTGCAAACCTGGGCCTGATAAACCTCTTGCCAATTCCTGCTCTTGACGGTAGCAGGCTTTTGTTTGCAGGGATTGAAGCCATCAGAGGAAAGCCAATAGACCCTGACAAAGAAAGTTTTGTTCATTTCATCGGGTTTTTTTTGCTAATGATTCTTTTTGTCGTCATAACATACAAAGATATTCTAAGACTTATAGGGTAGACTCAGAAACTTGTTTACCCTAAGAAATCCTTAAATAAATAGATGTCTGCCATAATTAATGCTTTTTATAGGTGATAAGAATGGCCCAATGTATTCGTTTGTTTAACCGGAGGCAAACCACGCCTGTTAGGTGCGGGAGTGTAACCATTGGGGGAAATGCCCCAATATCCATCCAAACCATGACCAAGTGTGATACCAGGGATGTTGGGACTACTGTAGCCCAGATCCAAAAAGCAGTATCTTGCGGCGCTGATATGGTTCGGGTGGCAGTGGTTAATAACGAAGATGCCAAAGCAATTGCCGAGATAAAAGAGAGTGTGCCATGCCCCATAGTTGCAGATATTCACTTTGATTACAGACTGGCACTGGCGTCTATGGAAGCCGGCGCAGATAAAGTCAGGGTTAACCCGGGCAATATTGGTGGGCGGGATTCATTGCTGAAAGTAGCCAGGAAAGCTAAATCCTTGGGTGCCGCAATAAGGATCGGTATCAATGCAGGCTCTCTGGAGAAAGACATTCTTGCCCGCTATGGGTCGCCGGGGCCGAAGCCATGGTGGAAAGCGCCAGAAAACACCTGGCGTATCTGGAGGATTACGGAATCGACGGAATAGTGTTGTCCCTTAAATCGTCCCGGGTAAGAGATACTGTTGAAGCATACAGACTCATGGCTGAATATACCCAGTGGTCGTTTCACATAGGAATTACAGAGGCAGTACCTGGGCTGCGGGCATCGCTAAGTCGGCTGCAGGAATAGGCACATTAATTGCCCTTGGAATAGGGGACACTGTAAGGGTCTCCCTGACAGAACCTTCATTTCTTGAAGTAGAAACTGCAAAAGATATTCTTCAGTCTATGGAAGCAAGACTTTTCATTCGACATAATATCATGTCCTACATGCGGGCGAACGCAAGTTGATCTGATTCCTATCGCAGAACAAGTTGCCCGGGGGCTAAGAGGGCTTAGAGTGCCGGTTAAAGTTGCTGTAATGGGTTGCCCTGTTAACGGCCCGGGTGAAGCCAGGGAAGCAGATATCGGCGTTGCTTGCGGGCGTGAAGGAGGCATTTTGTTCTCCCAGGGCAAAGTACTTGGTAGAGTAAGGAGCGATGAGATTGTAGATGCCCTTCTTGAACTTGCAGCCAGATATGCAGAATTTCCGGAGGGAGTAAAGTGAGCCGTATTATCGTAACACCTTCCAGTAAGGATTTTCGTCTGAGCAATATTGCTCAGGCCCTGGGCTTAGAGGAAGGCCGCATTGTAGAATGTCTTAAAGTAATGTCGATAACTGTGAACACCGAAGAAGCAGCCTGGTCCATTTCCCTTGATGTGCATAGCGAAGAGGTATGGGCGAAACAAGCATCGTTGCTGTCACTGGATGATTTTGAGCTATGTCTGACGAGAATAGGCCAAGAGCTGAGAAACAATTATCCTGGCTTGGAAACAGTACGCTGGGAACTTTCTGAAACTCACCAGAAACACCTGACTGAAACAACGAGCAAATCTACTGACCCAAAATTATACACACGCGACCGGCTAGGGGATAGTGTGCTCCTTGGGAGAGCCATCCGAACCCATCCTGTTCCGCTAAGTGAAATATCAGGCGGTGAAAGAGACAGCGTGACGGTAATGGGACAGATAGTGGAAATAACTTGGAAACAGGCCCAGTCAGGAGATATGTACGGTTCTTTTGTTTTGACAGATGGATCCGGCTCAGTAGATGCAAGGGCCTTCCCCAAAGAAGGGAAGATAGACGAAATTCAGGAAGGGGCCTGGGTCCTGGTAAGAGGGCGTGCCAGAATTGACAGGCTGGATTCGGAACCTGTGCTCATTTGCAATGACATTTGCTTATCTCTTCCTGAATTAAGACAGGATGTATTCCCTGAAAAGCGGGTTGAACTGCACCTTCACACCAAAATGAGCGCCCTGGCTTCAGTTTTGGACCTGGGAAAAGCTATAGCCACAGCCGCGCGGTGGGGACACACCGCAATGGCAATTACAGATCACGGCATAGTACAAGCCTTTCCTGAAGCATTCCGCTTGGGGAAGAAGTACGGTGTTAAAATCCTATTAGGCCTCGAAGGTTACCTTGTTGAAGATGATGAGAAGGGACAAGCCTTTCACATAATACTGCTTGCCAGGAACAAACAGGGCCTCAGAAACTTGTATGAGCTGGTAACCTTGTCTCACCTTAAACATTTTTACAAAACACCCAGGATACCAAGGCAGCTTCTGAATGATAAGAAAGAGGGCTTGATTATTGGTTCCGCTTGCGAAGCGGGGGAACTATTCCAGGCCGTAATGGCAGGAAAAGACGAGAAAGAATTGATGAAAATAGCCAATTTTTACGATTACCTCGAGATTCAGCCTTTGACAAATAACTCATTCCTTATAGACACAGGAGCTGTCCCAGGCGAAGAAAGCCTGATAGAGATCAATAAAAAGATCTACGATTTAAGCAAAAAACTAAACAAACCTTGTGTAGCTACAGGGGATGTCCATTACGTAGACCCCGAAGACGAAATATACAGAAGGGTGCTTCTTTCAGGCAAGGGCATGAGCAACAACGGAGAACGGCCTGTTCCCCTGCATTTTAGGACAACCTGTGAGTTTCTGGCGGAAGTTGAATCCTATTTGGGCAATGAAGCTGCCAGGGAAGTTGTGATCACTAATCCTCAGGCTATAGCTGATTCAGTAGAGAACCTGGCTCCAATCCCTGAAGGTTTCTTTTACCCAACCCTTGAAAACTCTGACGAGATTTTAAGAAATCTCACGGAAAAAGGGGCATATCAGGTATTTGGTGACAATATACCTGATATGGTACGCCAGCGCTTGGACAAAGAACTTTCTGCCATCATTGGAAACGGCTTTTCCTCTTTATATCTTATTGCTATCAAAATGGTTGAAAAGTCCCTGGCAGACGGGTATTTGGTGGGCTCCCGCGGTTCTGTGGGTTCATCATTGGTAGCCCGGCTTACCGGTATTACCGAGGTCAATCCCTTCCTCCTCATTACGTGTGCCCAGAATGCCACTTAACAAGATTCATCCAGGATGGGTCATATGGGTCAGGATTTGATCTGCCTGCAATGAAGTGCCCCGATTGTGGCTATGAGCTCTTACGGGACGGCCAGGACATACCTTTTGAGACCTTTATGGGGTTTTCAGGAGAAAAAGTACCTGATATTGACTTGAATTTTTCAGGGGAAGAGCAAGGGGAGATGTTCAGGTTTGCCTCAGAATTGCTGGGAAAAAAGAACGTATACAGAGCAGGGACTATCAGCACAATTGCGAGAAAAACCGCCTTTGGTTTTGTCAAGCATTACGCCGAAGACAATGGCAAAGTATTCAGGCGGGCTGAAGAAGTCAGGCTCTCAAAAGGAATAGAGGGGGTAAAGCGTACAACAGGGCAGCACCCTGGTGGAGTCATGGTCATACCCAAAGGCATGGATGTTCTTGATTTTACACCTCTGCAACACCCTGCAGATGACAGGAACTCAGAGTCCATAACCACCCATTTTGACTACAACTCAATTTCCGGGCACCTTGTCAAAGTTGATATTCTGGGCCATGACGACCCTACTGTACTCAAAATTCTTCATGAGTTGACGGGTGTTGATCCCACTAAAATACCTATGAACGATCCTGAAACCCTCAGACTGTTTTCAGGCGATGATCCGGATAAGGTTGTTGGCATTCCCGAATTTGGCACCAGGTTTGTCAGGAACATGCTGTCTGAAACAAGGCCAAAGTGCTTTTCTGATTTGGTCCGGATCTCAGGGCTTTCCCACGGAACAGATGTGTGGGCCAACAACGCCCGGGATCTTATCCGGGACAAAGTTGCTACCCTTGATCAAGTGATCGCCACCCGTGAAGACATATTTTTATACTTGATGACACTTGGAGTAAAGCCGGCGACGGCCTTCGGAATAGCCGAAAAAGTAAGAAAGGGAAAACCGCTTTCTAACGATGACATCAGTAGTATGAAAGCAGTATCGGTGCCTGACTGGTACATTGACTCATGCAGGAAAATCAGTTATCTGTTCCCCAAGGCTCATGCCGCTGCATACGTCACAAACTCATTCAGAATAGCCTATTTCAAAGTTCACCATCCTCTGGCTTATTACTCAACTTACTTTACCTTTGCAGGTGCATCATTAACCACAGACTTTATGTACCTGGACCCTGGCGAATGGAAAGAATACATTCAAAAAGTCAACGGTAATTCCAGGTCTACAGCCAGAGAACAAGACGTGGCAGGAGCCCTTGAACTGGCACTGGAAATGGTTCAAAGAGGATTTGCTTTTGGCCGGCATGACTTGTACGCGTCCCATTCTGTAAGGTACATACCTGAAGGTTCCGAACTGATTCCGCCCTTTACCTCAATTCCCGGACTGGGAAACCAGGCAGCAACAGCCATTGCCGGGGCAAGAGAAATGGGTGAATTTGACTCTGTTGAAGATTTTAGAAAGAGAACGGGCCTTGGAAAGAAAATATGCGAGGCCATGAGAAAATACGGCCTATTTGATGGTCTGTCGGAAACAGCACAGTTGGCCCTATTCTGATTGGAAATTGGCCTGAAGCCAGGGTTCAGCCCCTCAGGGCCGCAGAGAAGCCGGCATGCAACATTGGATGTATGCCGGCTGTTAATGATTATTCTTATAGGGGGGCTTGAGTTCTAAGGGCAATCCTGGATACGGGGCTATATACAGTCTTTAGGACCATAGAGTACGTCATTATCTCAATAGCTCCGGCCACCAGCCTTGGCGGCATAATCACCCGGTAATCAAGCCCGAATATCACATGGAGAAAATAAGGGGTTAGCCCCCACGATACAATGGCCGTTCCGCATAATACTGCAATTCCAAGATGAACAATTGAAGCCTGGGCGGCGCGTTCTTTGTTTTGCTTCGAAAGCCTGAACACAGCGCCTGGAATTGCACCCATGAGTGCCGATGACAAAGTAAAATGGGGCATATACACACCCATAGGGCTTAGCATGAAACCTGCAACATCCGAAAAGGCACCAGCTATTGCACCATACCATGGGCCCAGGACAATTCCGGCAATTATGTTAGGCATCGACCCAAATCCAAGGCGAATTCCCTCTATTCCGCCAATGGCCAGCCTAAAAGAAGCGAATCTGGTCAAAATCACAGACAAAGCGATTAATATACCTGTCATTGCAAGAGACCGTGTTCTTTTCACAAGCCCACTCCTTCCGGTTTAAATTGTAGTACGCTTTTGCTTACCAGCCAACATCATATCAGATGTCAAAAACTGCTGATGCTTACTTTAGCCTGGAACACTTTCCGCAAAATAGTAATGCCTATATTTTCTGACTATTGCAAAGTGGCCTGTACCAGTGATAGAATCAAGTTGCAAAAGGCTTAAGCCTGGCAATACACCCTGCTGTGTGCGTGAATCACGGTGAAGATTGAGCCAACACCGTGACAAAGGGAGCCTGGACGCTGATGGGCGGAGTGCAGGTCGCCTTGGAGCGAAAGCACAGATGCTCACAGGAGGGCACCCACCTGCTGAGGGCAGGTTCAATGCCTTCCGGGTTCACGGCATGGCGGGGTCTTGCATTCAGCACTCCAGGTGTGTTCGGTTCCTTATACAATTCACCGGGATACAGGTGGATATACCGGTTGTAAACAATAAATTCCTATGCTAAACTATCTTTTGACGTGCCGAAGTGGTGGAATAGGCAGACACGCGGTGTTCAGGGCGCCGTAGGCTCACGCCTGTGTGGGTTCAAATCCCACCTTCGGCACCATTTTATTTACAGATTTCTCGAAAAGTGTTTATAGAAATCTTCATCGTTAAATACAAGGAACCCATGCTCCTTCAGCAAAGCAGCAAGAACCCCGTCTCCCTCAATGAGCGTTTTCCGAAACTTGCCATCATATATTGAACCAATGCCGCATGCAGGGCTTCTTGCCTTCAAAACCGCCTTGGTACAGCCGGTCTTAAGCCCAATCAAAAGGCTTTTCCAGGCACCTAAAATGTAGTTTTCAGTGACATCGTCTCCGGCTGAATTAACCACTTTGGCTTTTCCCTGAAGTACACAGGCTCCTGTTCCACTCATAATCTCCGCAGGAGGCCGGGGAACAGGCAGGCCTCCGAGAATCTCAGGGCATACAGGCACTGCCAGTCCTTGAGCCAGGAGTCTTTGAATGCCGGGATGCAGGCTAAGATTCCCTGTTGAACTATTGTAACGGCATTTATTACCACATAAACAAGATGACACAAGATACATTTCAGAACTCCCCTTCGATATGGTATAACATGTACGGAGGTAGAGGGCCATGTCAAAATCGAAACCAGGTTTCAGTCTAATTTTCGCATCTGTATTTGCTTTTGTCTTTCAACTGATTTTTCCTTTATTTATTGGCTATGGGACGGTACTTGCGGCACCGGAACCTCCCGAAATAGCCGCGGATAGTTACCTGCTTGCAGACCTCAAGACAGGCAGGGTGTTTATGTCAAAGGATATTGACAGCCCCCGGATTCCTGCAAGCCTTACAAAGATCATGACCTTATTCATCGCTTTTGATGAGATAGCCCAGGGAAGACTGTCTTTTGATGATGAAGTTTCCATATCAGAAGATGCCTGGCGAACCGGGGGATCTACAATGTTCTTGCTGGTCGGAACGCAAGCAAAAGTAAGTGATTTGATTCAAGGAATTACCGTTGCATCGGGAAACGACGCATGTGTAGCATTGGCAGAGCATATTTCCGGGAACGCAACTTCGTTTGTGGATAAAATGAACCAGCAAGCACAACTCCTGGGGCTCACCAATACCCATTTCGTAGATCCCCACGGGCTTTCTGATGAAAACTCATTATCTGCACAGGATCTTCTTACCCTGGTCAGCACATACCAGGCAAGATATCCAGAAGCTCTTCAATTCCATTCACTTAAGGAATTTACCTATACCCCTCCAGGCGAGAAGCCCATTACTCAGTTCAATAGAAACAGGCTGCTCTGGTCCTACCCGGGAGTTTACGGGCTAAAAACAGGGTTTACTACCCGAGCAGGATTCAACATGGTTGCCCTGGCAGACAGAGACGGCTTCTCTACAATAGCTATAATCTTAGGGTCTGCCCGGGGAAAATCCATTGATGACGGTGAAAGGGAAAGAACTACCCTTGTGACTTCAATGCTTGACTATGCATACAAGAATTTTGCCTTCGTTCAGGTGGCAGAACCAAACACCGGCATGGGTAAGGCCCGGGTGTGGAAAGGCAAGGGCAAGTGGGCCGATGCAGTAGCCCCAATTGGCCTGGGAGCGACAGTCGAAAAAGGTAAGGAAGATAAGGTGGCCTATGAGGTAGTTCTTGATACAAACCTTGAAGCTCCGGTTGAAAAAGGCATGAAAATTGGTGAGGTAATATTTACCTGCCAAGGCCAGGAAATAGGGAGGATGGAACTTACAGCAAGAGACCACGTTCCCAAAGGGAATTTCTTCAGAGTAGTCTGGGATCTAATAGCACGTTCATTACTAAGGGCTTTTGGCAAGGCATAACTCACATACCTCTTGGAGGCAAACACAATGCACACCATGGTAGTTGCCCTGGGCGGAAACGCTATTTTGCAAAAGGGCGACAAAGGCACAGCAATGGATCAAAGAAGGAACATAGAAAAGACCGCAGTCCAACTCGCCAATCTTGTGCAAAAGGGCTACAAGCTGATTATCACACATGGTAATGGGCCACAGGTTGGGAACATCCTCATTCAAAACGAAGCAGCCAGAAGTAAAGTCCCTGAAATGCCAATGGACATTTGCGGCGCTCAAAGCCAGGGGATGATCGGGTACATGCTACAGATGTACATGCAGAATGCACTCAACAAGCGCAATCTGCAGATACCTGTTTCCACGCTTATTACCCAAACTCTGGTGGATAAAGACGACCCTGCCTTTTGCAACCCCACAAAACCTGTGGGCCCTTTTTACTGTGAGAGCAAGTCTCAGGAAAGAGTAAGGAACTACGGAGAAACATGGATTGAAGACGCGGGACGGGGGTGGAGAAGGGTTGTGCCCTCTCCTGAACCAAAATACATTATTGAAACACCATCCATAAAAGCACTTGTGGAGCAAGGCCACGCCGTTATATGCAGCGGCGGTGGAGGAATTCCTGTTATCGTGGGCCAGGATGGATGTCTTCAAGGTGTAGAGGCTGTAATTGAGAAAGATCTGAGCGCCGAAAGATTGGCTACGTCGTTGGGAGCTGATAGCCTGCTTATCCTCACCAACGTAAATGGCGCAGCTCTGGATTATACAGCTTCAGGCCAGGTTTGGCTGGGCCGTGTGAAGATACCTGAACTTTTAGGATACCTGGCTGAGGGCCATTTTCTGGAGGGAAGCATGGGCCCGAAAGTCAGAGCAATCATAAGATTCATTCAACATGGCGGAAAATACGCAGTCATCGCTTCTTTAGATAGGGCTGAAGAAGCAGTCAGGGGAGAAACCGGAACCATATTGACCCCTGACTGATCCATACAGATACATGATAGGGAATACCGACGGTAGCCTCTATGTGCGCGGAGGCTACTTAACCTAACAAGATTCCCTGGTTAAACCAAATTCTTGACCAGAGTTGCACGATCACCGGGTAGAAGATCAACTGGGGGGATTTCTCCCATAACATAACACCCGGGTTCCAGGCGCATAGAGGCACGGGCCGCAGAAATCAGGATCTGGGCAGTAGCTGAAGGATTGGTAAGCCTCATCCTTAATTCGAGCAACTGATTATTGGCCGTACCTGAGCTGCCGATTCTTTCTACCTGCACACCGTGGCCGGTAACCCTGACTTTTTCCACATCCTCAACTTCGGTCACTCTTGTAACATCATGCACAAAATACGGGTCATCCTTAATCTTCCCGCTTATTTCATCGAAGTTGGCACCTTCTTCAAGCTCTATGTAAACATCCCGGTAGTGCTGTCCGTATCCTGTAGGAAGGGTCATAGAGATTGCATCTTTAACCCCGGGAATGGATTTTGCTGCCACACTATGTCCCATGCTCATGCCCGGGCCAAAGTTCGTATAGGTAATGCCATGTGGCGCTATGGCCATGAATAACATGCGAATAACTGAGTCTGTGCCCGGATCCCATCCTGCACCGATCACCGCAGTCCGGCCATTGTCTTTGGCATACTTGCTCAGTTTTTTCTTCAGCAAGAGCATCGAATCCCCATGAATATCGTAGCCATCGACTGTATTAATCCCTTTGGCGAGATAGGCGGGGGCTACCGATGGAATCAGCCGGGAAGGAATGGTCAAAACAGCTACATCTACCTGGTTCAGCTCCTCAACCCGCCTGGTAAATCGAACTCCAGGGTTTTCAATGTTGCGAATCTCAACCACACCTGCAAGTTCCATGTCATTGGCCTGTCTTATACACTCTACCGCCTCTTTACCCACGTTGCCATAACCCACGACGCACACTCTGATTTTTTTCATGTCTAAGAACCTCCGAGTAGTTACTTTTCTTTGCAATTGCATTAACCTATCTATTGCCAAAAGCAAACATTCCAGGGTTCAGGATTTCTTTTCTTACTCACCCAATGAGGCTCTAATCACTACCTTTGCCAAATCAGGCACAAGATGAATCCACAATAACCCTTCCTCCAAACCCTCTCCATTATCGCCTATATGAAACTGGATGGGTTCTTTCAAAGATGGTTTACTCCAGGTTCCCTCACACATTACACCGTTTGAGAAAAACAGGGCCTTTCCTTTCCCGGTAACATCCATGTCAACTTCTATGGCTTTTCCTTGGAGATATTCAGTATACACCTGCAAAAAGGCCAGGGTTTTGGGGGCGATTGATTCGCCCTTATCATTCACATGTTCCCGGCCGTTGATGAAGCGAATGTATCCTGAGTCTTCGTACCTATACTCAACCAGGTTAGGATACTTCGAACTGTTAGAAAAGGCATACGAAACACCCAGGGCAGGTGTACCCTGTAATTCCCCGGTTGCGTAAAACTCAGGGTGAAAAGAGGCAAACCCTCGTCTGGAAGCGCCCTGTTCTATCTTAGTTATAGAAGTATACAAGTTGTCCGGGGCAGACCTGTCGTTGCTTCTCCAGAAGCATTCTCCGGCAGAATAAATCTCGTCCAGGCTCTTTGTTTTATGAGCCCTGATTATCTCAAAACTGTCTTCTGAGCCTCCACAATGGGCAAAAGGAATATCAAAGCCTACAGCTATTTGAACAAGAGGCTTTCTTGCGCTTCTCACAGGCCCGATCTTTTCCACTTTCTTATCAAACCCAGCCATAAGCCTGGTCATACCTCCCTCAGCAGGAACCTCAAAAACCACCGCCGCTTCAGAAAGGCCTGATTGAGGCCTGCCACTTGGGTTATTGCCAATACTAACCAAAAACATCCCCTCAAGAGCGTCTTCATCTGGCTCTTGAGGTTCGGCCGGGTCCGGAACAAGACTCGAGCCTGGATCCGCAGAAGGAGGCCCGGTGCTGTTGCGCCCTCGTGTGCAGCCTGAGAGGTAAAGAGAAAATAACATAAAGATCGCAAGGCTCAGGGCGGCAAAACCCATGACTTTTTTGCGATTACCTGCTTGAAGCAATCTTTGAGGCGAACTATCAGGACGCTTTGCTCTCATCACCATAACAAAATCCCCTTTACTTAAATGCAAATAATATATGATTTGCCGGACATTGCTCTTTTCCTCTAAACCACCGGTTATTCCAAAAGACATGTCACTTACACAAAACCAAACATAGTGTTAGTAGAGGTGATTTTAGTGAAAACCTGGGGTATTGCTCTTGGTGCAGGGGGAATCCTTGGACTTGCCCACATCGGGGTTCTTGAAGCTCTTGAGTCTCACGGGCTCACACCCAATTTCTTAGCTGGAACAAGCGCGGGGGCAATAGTTGCCGGTGTGTGGGCTTCAGGCAAAACACCTGCTACTCTCAGAGATGAAGCCCGGCAATTGCTATTCGATGAACATGTGCCGTGGCTCCAATCCGGCGAATACCTGGTATTAAACCTCTCAAGTGCAATGGCTGTTTCGGGCCTATTGGACGGGCGTTGGTTAGAGACAATCATTGATAAGCTAACCGGCAATAAGAAACTTTCTGATATTCCAACCCACTTGTCTATCGTGTCTTGCGATCTGATATCAGGAGATACTGTGGTCTTTACTAATACAAAGTCTTATGATGTATCTTATAAGAGCAGGAGATACATCACTAATGCTTCTCTTTCTGTTGCCCTCCGGGCCAGTTCGTCTTTGCCGGGGGTTTTCGCCCCCAGGAAATTCGGCAAACATGAGCTGGTTGACGGAGGAGTCAAAGATATGGTGCCTGCATATGAAGTAAGAAGGATGGGTGCTCAGGAAGTACTTGCGGTGGATCTCGGTACCTATGCAGATCGCCCTCAAAAGGTTAAGGGGATACTTTCTGTACTTACAAGAAGTTTTAGCCTGTCTTCCCGAGAAAGAACGTTAAAACATCTTAAAAAACATGCTTCTATGACACTCCGACCTGAAGTCTGGGATATTGGCTTTCCTACACCATCGAAAATCAAGGAACTGATAGATTCCGGAAGGAATTGTGCAGAAGAAAACATGGAGCGTTGGCTTAATCTCATATCGTAAGAAAAACATGACAGCTTCCAATCAAGACGGCTTGCACACAGGCTTCACAGGCTCAAAACCGGTTGACACCTGCCCAATGGAGAGGTATAGTATAATTTGCTGATTTACCGATGCGTGTCGGGATGGCGGAACAGGCAGGCGCGTACGTTTGAGGGCGTATGGGCAATCCCGTGCGGGTTCGATTCCCGCTCCCGACACCACTGATTTTAATCAGGTACCCCATTCATAACATTGGAGTAGACAGTATTCAACCCCGTAGTGTATCTAACATGCCATATATCATACGAAACACCAGCGGTTTTAAATATCAAACTCGACTTTGTGGTATAACATATAGTAATATTAGCAAAATGCCTATCCGGCCACAGGCAATGACGGGGACGAGTAGATGGGAACTGGTATCAGAGAGCCGGCGCTTGGTGAAAAGCCTGCACTAAGCCCATTCGAATATCACCCCTGAGCCGGTAGGCCGAAAAACACAGTAAAAGCCAACCCGCCTTGCCCCCGTTAAAGGGCGTAAGAGTGAGCCGTCAGCCCGGTATACAGCTAAATGCTGAAATCAATCACCGCTGAAAACTCTGTCTACCGGCCGCGGCTAAAGTGGGTGGTACCACGGCAACTGTCGTCCCTTACCGGGGCGGTTTTTTATTTTGGCCGGGCTTTTATAGAGTTGGAGGTGAGCGCCATGGGAAACTTCAAACAAGTTGACCCAAAAAAGGTCGGTGATCGAAGTCGAAAACACCGTCCTTGACTACTGGAACTTGATATATCTGGCAAAAGCGTATCCATTCGGGAAGGAAAGCCACAATTCGTATTTTATGAAGGCCCACCTACTGCCAATGGGCTTCCTGGTATCCATCACGTCTTGTCCCGAACCCTTAAGGATGTAGTCTGCCGCTACAAGACCATGCAAGGCTACGGTTCGTCGAAAGGCAGGGTGGGATACCCACGGCCTCCCGGTGGAAATCGAGGTTGAAAAACGAGCTGGTATATCGTCCAAGCAGAAAATCGAAGATTACGGAATCGAACCTTTCAACAAGAAATGCCGCCAGTCTGTCTTCGCCTACGAAAAACAATGGCGGAACGCTCGAAAGAATAGCCTATTGGATAGATATGGATAACCCGTATGTAACTCTTGATAATGATTACGTTGAAACAGTGTGGTGGATTCTCAAGAAGTTCTTCGACGCAGGATTGATCTATGAAGGCCACAAGGTCATGCCATACTGCCCCCGTTGCGGTACTCCTCTTGCATCTCACGGGCCAGGGATACAAAAGAAGAGAGCGTGGATTCAATCTGTCAAACTGAAAATCAAGGGCAAAGAGAACGAAAACCTTCTCATCTGGACAACTACACCCTGGACTTTGCCTTCGAACGTAGGAGTGGCTGTAAATCCTGACAATACGTATGTCAGAGTCTCCTATGAAGGCCAGGTATATTATGTAGTCAAAGACCGGGCCATTGCTATTTTCGGCGAGAACCCCGAAATTCTTGAGGAGTTCTCCGGTAAGGAAATGGAGTTTCTCGAATATGAACAGTTGTTTCCTTTTGTGATACCTGATTCCAAAGCCTTTTTTGTGACATGTGCAGACTATGTTTCCACCGACAATGGTACAGGCCTGGTTCACATTGCCCCTGCATATGGAGAAGATGACTACAGGGTCTGCCAGGAATACGGTTTACCCATGTTGCACCTTGTAGATGAGCGGGGCAAGTTCATAGATTCTGTCAGTGACTGGGCAGGCATGTTTGTCAAAGAGGCAGATAAGGAGATAACAAGAAAACTCCGTCGTGACGGTAAGCTGTTTGTGACTGAGCGGATTGTCCATTCTTACCCTCACTGCTGGAGATGTGACACACCGCTTTTGTATTACGCCAGAAAATCCTGGTATATTCAAACTACCAAGTTCCAGGACAGGTTGATTGCAAATAACAACAAAATAAAGTGGTTTCCGGAACACGTAGGCTCAGGCCGCTTTGGCAACTGGCTGGAAAACCTTGTAGACTGGTCGCTTTCCCGTAACAGGTACTGGGGAACACCCCTTAACATCTGGAAATGTGAAGAATGTGGCAAGCTGCAATCTATAGGCTCCCGGGAAGAGTTAGCGAGGAGTGCCACTGAACCTGTTGACCTTGAAACTTTGGACCTTCACAGGCCTTACGTAGACAATATCTATCTTAGGTGTTCGTGCGGAGGTGCCATGACAAGGACACCTGAAGTCATTGACTGCTGGTTCGATTCAGGTGCAATGCCTTACGCGCAGTGGCATTATCCCTTCGAACATAAAGATGATTTCCATGACCTTTTCCCTGCAGACTTCATTTGCGAAGGCCTGGACCAGACAAGAGGTTGGTTTTACTCACTTTTGGCCATATCAACATTCTTGTTTGACGAACCTGCTTTCAAGCAGGTTTTGGTCAACGATCTGGTTCTTGATAAACACGGACAGAAGATGTCCAAGTCCAAGGGGAATACAGTCAACCCCTGGGAACTCATAGATAAGTTCGGGGCTGATGCTTCAAGATGGTATCTTCTCGCAGTATCACCTCCCTGGGTTCCCACCAGGTTTGATGAAGATGGCGTGCGGGAAGTGGCCTCTCGTTTCTTCGGAACCCTTATCAACGTATATTCTTTTTTCACTATGTATGCCAACATCGATAAACTGGACCCGGCTGAAATTGATATTCAGGTTAAGGATAGGCCCGAAATAGATCGCTGGATTATCTCCCGCCTTAACACATTGGTTAAGACGGTTAATGAAAATATGCCTGGGTACGAGCTCACAAAAATCGTAAGGAGCATTGGGACATTTCTTGTTGATGAAGTAAGCAATTGGTACGTCAGGAGAAGCCGTGAACGGTTCTGGTCCAACGATTTTGATTTGGATAAGAAATCAGCATACCGTACACTTTATGAAGTGCTATTGGCCTTGTCCAAACTCATGGCCCCTTTTGCACCCTTTATCTCGGAAGATATCTACCTGAACCTTACCATGGGGAAGGCCATGGAATCAGTGCACTTTGAAACCTATCCTGAAGCCAATAAGGCTTTAATAGACTCTGAACTCGAAGAAAGAATGGGCCTTGTCATCACTCTGGTGTCTCTGGGCAGATCCATAAGGAATAAGGTGCAGATCAAAGTAAGGCAGCCTTTGCGAAAAATAATGGTAAACAAGAAGCATCAGGGAGTATTGGGAAGTATGGAGGAGTTGGTAAAAGAAGAACTCAACGTCAAAGAAGTGGCCTACGTGAGTACTATGAGTGACTACGTATCTTACGAAGTGAGAGCAAATCTTCCTGTAGCAGGCCCAAAATACGGAAAGAATCTCAGGGCAATCATAGGAGCTTTGGGCCGTATAGATACTTCTGAGATAGCCAGAATAGTTGAAACCCGGAGCACATTCCCGGTTACAATTGATGGCAGGCAGGTGGAACTTGATAAGGAAGACATTGATATCAGGATTAAAGGCAGGGAAGGTTTCTCAGTGGAGGTTGAAAATGATACTTTTGTGATCCTTGATGCAGAAATTGACCAGGAACTCGCCTGGGAAGGTATTGCAAGAGAGATAGTGTCAAAAGTACAGACTATGCGAAAAAACAGTGGGTTCGACGTAACAGACCACATCAATATGGTCATTTCGAGCAACAAGGCCGTTTTGGAATCTATTAAAAGACACGTTGATTACATTAAGGGCGATACCCTCTGCGACAACCTTGAATTGACGCCTCTTGTAATTGAAAGCGGCGATACATGGAATATTAACGGCCACAAAGCCATTATCCGGATCGAACGTGTAGTCTTGTAACCAGGGAGAATCACAGAGCAGGGGAGCCATGAAAAGACGGCTCCCCAATTGGTTTCCTTGAAAACTTTGAATACCCCTTGACGTCCATCCTTATCTTGCATTATCATTCCTCTGGACAAGTCAATAGTGCCCGTCCTTTAATTTGGCCCGGCGAGGCAAAAAGGAGGCGAACCCTGATGAAAAGACGCTCTGTAGGATAGCAAGCCTGGCAGAGTCTTTTTCATTTTATGAATCTTTTTATGTCCAGGGGGATACTTAACTGGAGCTGTTCTGGAAAATCAAAATCTTTCGATTGCAAAAGAGGAGGTCCGAAATCATGAATCTCATCGATAAGGCTGAAATTATGGATAAGGACGGGATCCGCAGAGCCCTAGTACGTATTGCCCACGAAATAGTTGAAAAAAACAAGGGGCTAGACGACGTTGTTCTTGTGGGAATAAGGAGACGGGGTGTACCGTTGGCCCAAAGGTTGGCAGGGACCTTACAAGACAGCGAAAACTTCGAGGTTCCCGTCGGCGAGCTGGATATTACCCTTTACAGAGATGACCTTACTCTCAGATTTGATCAGCCTCACGTAGGCAGAACCCATCTGCCTTTTGACGTTGCCGATAAGAGAGTAATACTGGTAGACGACGTGCTATACACAGGAAGAACTGTCCGGGCGGCCTTGGATGCCATTATTGATCTGGGCAGGCCCAATGTATTCAGCTGGCAGTACTTATTGACAGAGGCCACAGAGAAATACCTATAAGAAACAGATTACGTCGGCAAAAATGTTCCTACATCCTAAAGAGGTCATTCATGTACGTCTCTTGGAGACTGATCAAGCAGACCAGGTAGTCATATCAGAAGAAGAACGGTGATTTATCCAATCAGACATACAGTTAAAGGCAAAACACCCCGGTCCCATGGACACAGTATGAGCATAGAAACCAGAACCAATTTTGACTTAACAGGAGGGTCATAGATTTGTCGCTTCGAGGAAAAGACCTTCTATCTCTGCGAGAACTAACGGCAGAGAACATGGAATCGGTACTTTCAACGGCCCGCTCCCTGAAAGAGATTCTCTCACGTCCAATCAAGAAAGTTCCAACCCTGCGTGGAAAAGTAATATGCACCCTGTTCTACGAACCGTCTACCAGGACTAAGACATCCTTTGAACTTGCGGCAAGGTACATGTCTGCAGACACTGTCTCTATTTCCGCGGCTACCTCATCAGTGAAAAAAGGTGAAACCCTTGCAGATACTGCCCGAAACCTGGAAATGATGGGAGTAGACTTGGTGATAATGAGACATAACGTCTCGGGATCATGCCACTTCCTTTCAAGAGTGCTTGACATACCTGTTATAAATGCGGGAGACGGTATGCATGAACATCCCACCCAGGGCCTTTTGGACATATTCACCATGCTGAACTATAAAGCCGGCATCAGAGGGCTGAAAGTGGCAATACTAGGGGATATCGCGCACTCAAGAGTTGCCCGTTCAAACATTTTCGGCCTTACCAAGATGGGTGCGAAAGTATCTGTGGCAGGCCCCTCAACTCTGCTTCCTCCGGAGATCGAATCATTAGGTGTAAAAGCATATGCAAGGCCGGAAGAAGCTTTGGAAGGGGCAGACGTAGTCTATGTTCTCAGGTTGCAGCTGGAGCGCCAGGCCAACAGCCTGTTTCCGTCCAGACGAGAGTATCGTGACTTTTTCGGCCTTGACAGGCAAAAACTCAGTTACGCAAAAGATGATGCCATAATCATGCACCCGGGCCCAATGAACCGGGGAGTGGAGATAGCCACAGATGTTGCCGACTCAACAAAATCAGTCATATTAGACCAGGTAACCAGCGGAGTGGCTGTGAGAATGGCAGTTCTTTATCTCATCCTGGGAGGCAGAGAGTGATGGCACAAAACCTACTTATCAAGGGGGGAAGGGTAATAGACCCCTCGGCACAAACTGATGAGAATCTCGATGTGCTGATACTAGATGGAAATGTTTTTAGAGTTGCAGAAAACATAACCCCTGAAGAAGACATACGGATCCTTGATGCATCTGACAAAATTGTAATGCCGGGATTCATCGATATGCATGTGCACCTTCGTGAACCCGGATTTGAATACAAGGAAGATATAGAAAGCGGCACTAAAGCTGCAGCAATGGGCGGTTTTACCGCGGTCGCATGTATGCCGAATACTGAACCTGCATGCGATAATGATTCAGTGGTATCCAAAATTATGGAAAGAGCCAGGAAGGCCGGCCGGGTACGCGTATACCCGATTGGTACAGTGACCAAAGACAGGGCGGGAAAAGAGCTCGCTGAGATGGGTGAAATGAAGGCGGCAGGAGCAGTTGCTTTTTCTGACGACGGTTCTGCCGTAGCCAATGCTGAACTCTTGCGTTGCGCCCTTGAATACCTGAAGTCTTTCGATGCTGTGCTCATAGATCACCCAGAAGAAGAATCCCTTTCAAAAGAAGGGCAGATTAATTATGGCCTTGTTTCAACAATGTCCGGCTTAAGAGGAGTACCGGGAGAATCTGAGGAAATAATAGTAGCCCGAGATATTCTCATAACCAGGCTCACCGGTGGCCGGCTTCATCTTGCCCATATTTCAACCAGGAATTCAGTAGACCTGATAAGGCAGGCAAAAGCCAGAGGAATTGACGTTACATGTGAAGTTACACCTCACCATCTTGTACTGACAGAAGAAATGATTCTTGAAACAGGGTATGATACCAACACAAAAGTCAATCCACCTCTTAGGACAAGAGAAGATGTGGAAGCCCTTCAAAGAGCCCTCGCCGACGGTACCATAGACGCCATAGCCAGTGACCATGCGCCTCACCATATTGACGATAAATGGGTGGAATACGATTATGCTGACTTTGGCATTAGCGGCCTGGAAACAGCGGTGGGGCTGGTAATAGACAAATTGGTTGCGCCAGGGCTGATTGATTGGATGAAAATGGCCGAAACCATGAGTTTGAATCCTGCAAGAATCCTGGGGGTGCCAGGAGGATCCCTCAAAGAGGGGGCTACGGCAGACATAACCATCATAGATCCTGGCTGGGAGTATTCAGTGGACCCCAGGCACTTCATGTCGAAAGGCAAAAACACCCCGTTTGCGGGCTGGCGGCTCAGAGGAGGAGCCTATGCAACTATTGTCGGTGGTAGAGTCATCATGAAAGATGGGAGATTGGCCATATGACTTCCAGGGAAATAGCCGACGTAAGAGCCAGAGTAATCTCTGTGAGCAGTGAGCGGGGCGAAGTATACAAGGCATTGTTGTATGCCCCTGAGATTGCCGGCCAGGCGAAACCTATGCAGTTCGTGAATGTAATGGTAAGAGACTCAGGAGATCCCCTGTTGAGACGACCTTTCAGCATATCGGCAATAGATCCCGGGGGTGGAACCATTGAAATAACATGGGCTGTGGTTGGACGGGGAACCAAAATAATGTCTCAATGGTGTCCGGGGCAAAGTGTAAGAATCCTGGGGCCACTGGGAAACGGCATTGATTTGGCAGGCTTTGATAGCATACACGAACTTATCCTTGTAGCCGGCGGGACAGGCCTTGCGCCCCTCATTCCTCTGGCAACGGCAGCCCTGGAAAAGAAAACAGGCGTAAAACTTTTCTATGGAGCAAAGTCGGCCAAAGACCTCCTGGATACAATCGGGTTGAGAGACAAAGGCTGCCGGGTATACCTGGTAACTGAAGACGGCAGTGAAGGTGTTAAGGGGTTGGCCACGGACTTGCTCAACAAGCACTTAGATGATGTTGTCAGGAATGGGCACTCCCAAAATAAGGTGATTGCAGTTGCCTGCGGGCCAAAGCCTATGCTAAACCATGTTAAGCAAACCTTGCGCAATGGCGACATTCCCCTTTTTGTTTCTCTTGAAGAACGCATGGCCTGTGGTTACGGGCTGTGCAAAGGTTGCGCCACCAGGCCTTCCGGCCCCGGGCAAGGGTATTATCATGTATGTACAGATGGCCCTGTGTTTCTCGCAGACGATGTTGACCTGGAGAGTGAATAAAATGGATCTGTCGGTAAATCTAGGCGGCCTTAATATCAATAACCCTGTAATTGCAGCTTCAGGCACATTCGGGTACGGGGAGGAATACGCCAGGGCAGCAGATATAAGCTGGTTTGGTGCTGTTACTGTGAAAGGGACTACCCTACACCCGAGGAAGGAAATCCGCCCCTAGAACCTGCGAAACCCCTTCCGGGCTATTAAACTCAATAGGGCTCGAAAATCCGGGTGCTAGGGATGTAATCGACAATAGGCTCCCCTGGCTGGCGCGGTTCGGTGTTCCCATCATAGTGAACATATCCGCTGACTCGTATGATGACTTTGCTGAGCTTGCCGGCATGTTTGCTGATTCTCCACATGTATCTGCTATAGAAGTCAATGTTTCATGCCCAAATGTGAAGGCAGGCAGTATGGCCTTTGGGACTGACCCCAGGTCATGCTACAGGGCAACCAGGGCAGTGAGGCGTGCCTGGAACGGCCCTCTCATAGTAAAACTCACTCCCAACGTACAGGACATATCTCAAGTTGCAAGAGCGGCTACAGAAGGCGGGGCAGATGTCCTTTCTTTGATTAACACTTTGGTCGGAATGGCCATAGATATCAAGTCCAGAAAGCCCGTGCTGGGCAATGTAAAAGGAGGCCTGTCAGGGCCTGCTATCAAACCGGTGGCTCTTAGGTGCGTTTGGGAGGTTTCTCAAGCTGTCTCGGTACCGGTAATAGGTATGGGCGGAGTGTCTGATTACCGGGATGCCCTCGAATTTGTTATGGCGGGGGCATCGGCTGTGGCTCTTGGAACTGCAATATTAGTTGACCCTGCCGCTCCAAGAAAGATAGTGGGAGGGCTCAAGGAATATTGTTCTGAAGAAGGCATTGATACTCTGGAAAGCCTTGTGGGAACCGCCTGGAAATCCGGCTCCTGAATTGTTTGGGGGGTTGTTATTACCGGATTTGACTACAGGGCGGCTTGATAAGCCCGGGAAACGACTTCACAGGGTCTTTACTACTACAGTTTTAGCACCTTTGTATGTTACGAAACCCGGGGGACTTCCTCCGGGTTTCTTGACATTTCCAGCGTCAACCCAATCAACTTCTACCTTACCCGCCTCTTTGGCCTGGGATCTCTGAGCAGCAATACTTGCAGCCCAGTTCAAGAGGCCTGCAGTCAGGGCCTTGCCTGGCAGGACTCGAAGGAGCACATGGGCGCCCTTTACACCCCTGGCATGAAGCCAAATATCACCTGGTTTTCTCAAATGTCTTACAAGATACTCATTGCCCTGTGCGCTCTTGCCTGCAAATAGGATTGCTCCATCAGCACCGTGTATTATTTCAACCGATTCCATAGGGTTGTAGGAGAAAACTCTCTTGCTGCTTGGAGATTTCCTATCAGTTTTCCGCTTAGCCAGGGGAAGGCGTACGTTGGCCTCAAGGGCAATTTCCATTAGCTTTTCTTCGATAACAGACAAGCTGTCTATATGGTTTTCCTGCTCAAGCAGTGCCTCAATACAGCGCAACCCCTCAAGGTGGGTGCAAACGCCCTTTAGTGATCTTTCCAAAACCTTCTGAGTTCTCTTGAGTTTTGCAAACATTGAGTAGTACCTGCGGGCATTCTCGCCAGATGAGAACCTGGGGTCCAAAGGCACATACATTTCCTCAGGAGGGTTCCGGTAATAGTTGAGTACTTTGATCCGGCTATGTCCTCCCGGAAGCTCCTCGCCTGTTGCGTTTATCAGCTCTGCCCAAATCCGGAAGTTTTCAAAGTCCAGGGATTTCTCCAGGTCGGCTTTTTGCGCTAGGAATTTGGACACGACTTTCCTATTAATTTTCTTATATAAAGATCTTACATGAGCCTCCAGGGCCCTTTGCTGTTCAAAATATGCAAGATAGTCTTTGTATGCTGCTGCACCCTCAAGCACAGACGTAAAGGTTTTTTTAGGACTCAAGTGGTACAAAGGAAAAACACCGAATACAGGCTCCCCTGATTCACGCCAAAACACTCCAGGAGAAAATCTCCCGTTCATGAGACAGTCCTTTATCTCTGCCAGGCTCTCATACAGATTTCCAGCGTGGTATTTTGTAAAGGGCTGATTCTCTGATAGGCCCATTTTTGCCGCTATGCTCAAAGCCAAATCCTTTCCCATCCCGTCTATACGCGAGACTAGCCCTCTATGAGCAGGCTGTCCTGTAACACAAATCTCAGCGGCAACCCCCAACAAATCTACCTGTGACAACAGGTTGACTTTGCCGGATTTGGGCGGATAGTAACTCTCACCCAACTGAAGGCGCCGGTTTTTGGTGGAAATGGCAACCTCTGTGACTCCGTTGCAGGTCAACCCAATACCAGGGCTTCCGGCTGCATCAAAAACAAGTGTATATTCAAGAAGAGTCCCAAGAGTATCCCACCCGGTAAAATCAAAGTAAATGATTCTATCCAGGCCTTCCTGGCGTGTTCGGTGGAGAATACCTCCTTCAAGGCGGTTCCTCAGTGCCAGGCATGTTCCCGAAGGGATCTTGGGCATCTCAGGTTTTTCATTGATAAACCCAAAAAAAGGGGTATTCCGTTCAAGAGATATTACAAGGCCTCTTTTGAATTCCCTGCTCCAAAGGGAAATCAACAGGCATTTCTCCGATGGGTGATATATTTTTTGCACCTTCATAGGAAGGTATCTTTCAAGTTCACGACGTATAGCATAAAGGGATATTCCGTCCAACGTAACCCACCTCGCGAATTTGAGTATACCGTTAATACCGGATTGGGTTCAATATTAAAAAGAGGTGACAGAATGTGACTTTCGCGTTAGAACCGCATACCTTGCAGGAAATGGGGTTTTCTATCATAAAGCAAAATGAAGACATCATCAAGATTGTAAAAGGCCGTTGCGAAATATATATTACAGACTGTGGAACATACACAAGGTTGGAGCTTCCGGTGATCAATCTTTGGGGAAAACGTAAGAGTTCTTCGTCTTTGATGGAGTATCTCCTGGATAGAAACGGAGAACTGAACGGGCCAGGCTTTTTTGGGATTAAGGACCGGCGTATCTATTACATATCAATAATCCAAAACAACGGAAGGATTGAGGAAACAGCCCTTGAAATGCAGAGAATCATAGAGAAACTAGGCCCCAAAATCATGAACATTGCCAAGCAGTAACCCAGGGGCAGGTACCTGAGATGTTTGTGATACCATAAGAAAATGGGAGGGGAAATGTGATCCAGCAAAGACAAAAACCCAATCTAAAGTTACTGGCTTGTGATCTTGACGGGACTCTTATTGGGCCCGATGATTACGGAATTGAGGTAGCGAAACAAACCGTGGATTCTTGCCGGAAACACGGGATTAAAGTGACAGTGGCAACTGGAAGGGCTTTCGGGGCTGCAGAAAAATATGTTAAATACCTTGGCATAGATAAGCCTGTAATAGCAAACGGAGGCGCCCTTATTGCCCGGGTGGGACAAACTCCAATCTATGAAAAAACCATAGAAAAAGAGGTAGCCCAGGACATTGCCCTTGAGCTGAAAAGGCTCGGTTACCCTTTTTACTTCTTTGTAGGTAAACACATGTATACAGACGTGAATTGTCCGGAAACCAAAAGATACTCGGAAATTTTGGGTTACCCAATCAGGACAGTTGAGTCACTTAAGGAAATCAAAGGGCGTCCAACGGGGATTGTCCTGAGGGTGCCACCTGAGAAGGCAGATTATCTGGCAGCAAAACTGCACTCAAAATGGCAGCCGAAAACAACTGTAATTAAGAGCATGCCACACTTGCTTGAAATTCAGGCACTCGGGGTATCCAAGGCCAAGGCCCTTGAATTCCTTGCAGGTTCCATGAACATAGACAGGGAAGTGGTTCTTACCATCGGAGATGGACTCAACGACCTGGATATGCTCATGTGGTCAGGAATGAAAGCGGCTGTTGGCAATGCTCATCAGATCGTAAAGAGAAATGTTCCATATGTGTCAAAGAACCGGTTTGCTGAAGGAGTTCTTGAGATAGTAGAGAAGTTTATCCAGGTGATATGAGCATAGTAAAGATAATGAAAGCCAAAGGGCTTTGTGTAGCCGAAAGGAGGATACTGTCTTATGAAAGTTCCCATAAAGGCTCCTAGAGGCAATTTGCTCAGCTGCAAGGGATGGCAGCAAGAAGCCGCCCTGCGCATGCTTATGAATAACCTCGAAAACGCGGAAAAACCTGACGAACTTATTGTATACGGTGGTACAGGTAAGGCAGCCAGGAATTGGGAATGCTACGAAGCAATAGTAAAATCCCTTAGGAATCTTGGAGACGAGGAAACCCTCATGGTGCAATCGGGCAAACCGGTAGCTGTATTTCCAACCCACAAGTACGCACCAAGAGTGTTGATTTCCAACGCGATGCTGGTACCCAATTGGGCTACCTGGGATGATTTTTGGAATCTTGAGGCCAAGGGTTTGACTATGTATGGCCAGATGACTGCAGGAAGCTGGATATACATAGGCACCCAGGGAATACTCCAGGGCACATATGAAACCCTTGCATCACTGGCAGACAGGCATTTTGGAGGTACCCTCAAAGGTAAGTTAGTCCTAACCGCTGGCCTGGGCGGGATGGGAGGGGCCCAACCTTTGGCCATTACCATGAACGATGGTGTAGGGTTGATTGTTGAAATCGAGCGTGCCCGTATCAAGAGGCGACACGAGATCGGCTATGTAGATGTAGTAGCAAAGGATCTGGACGATGCTATTGCCATGGCCAGAAAAGCCCTGGATGAAGGCAACTCCCTTTCAATAGCCCTGGAGGGAAACGCATCTGACATCCATCCTGAACTGGTGAAACGAGGTATCATTCCGGATGTGGTAACAGACCAAACCTCGGCCCATGATCCTCTTAACGGATACGTTCCCGGTGGCATGACTTTTGAAGAAGCCCTGGCCCTAAGGCAAAAAGATCGTGGCCGGTATGTAAAGCAATCTATGGAGTCCATGAGACGCCATTGTGAATCTATGGTTGAAATGCAAAAACGCGGAGCTATAGTATTTGATTATGGAAATAACCTGCGAGGCCAGGCCCATGAAGCCGGATTCAAAGACGCTTTTTCATACCCGGGTTTTGTGCCGGCTTTTATAAGGCCATTGTTCTGCGAAGGAAGAGGCCCATTCAGGTGGGCTGCTCTTTCGGGAGACCCTGAAGATATTCTTAAAACAGATCAGGCAGTCCTAGAACTGTTTCCTGAAAACGCAAGTTTACGGCGCTGGATCACTAAAGCAGAAAAATCCGTGCCCTTCGAGGGTCTTCCATCAAGAGTATGCTGGCTGGGTTACGGGGAGCGTGTTAAATTCGGCTTGAAAATTAACGAAATGGTAAGGCAAGGTGTTCTGAAAGCGCCTATTGTAATCGGAAGAGACCACCTTGATACAGGCTCTGTGGCATCGCCCTACCGGGAAACAGAGGGAATGAAAGACGGCTCAGACCCAATTGCAGACTGGCCAATCCTCAATGCCCTGATAAACGCCGTATCAGGAGCCAGCTGGATTTCTGTTCACCATGGGGGCGGAGTTGGAATCGGACTGTCGATTCATGCAGGTATGGTAGTGGTAGCCGATGGCACTGACGACGCTGACTGGAGACTCAAAAGAGTGCTGAATACTGACCCTGGAATGGGTGTCGTCCGTCATGCCGATGCCGGCTACGAGAAAGCAATTGAAACGGCTAAACGGGGCAATATAGACATGCCCATGTTAGAGTAAAAACCGTATATTTTGCTTTTGCAGAGGGAAACTTTTTCGAGCGCCCGACCCAAAACAGCCGGGCGCTCGAAAATTATTTGAAGTCCTTTGGAGGAAACACCGGGCCGGTAATAGAAAAGCGTATATGTACGCTAAGTAATCGGAAAGGCAGGCAGAGCTCAATGATTAAAGATAAACTGAAAGAAACGGTTCTTAACGAGATAGACAAAAACCGGAAGAAAATCATTGATCTGGGACAAGATATAATGGCCCATCCAGAACTGGGATACAAGGAGGTTAGAACTTCAAATATCGTAAAGAAGGCTTTTTCCGAACTCAATCTTGACGTTACAGATACTTTGGGATAACCGGTGTATCAGGAGTGCTCTCTTCAGGCAAAGACGGACCTAACCTGTGCATTATGGGAGAACTTGACGCAGTTGTATGCCCGGGACACCCATATGCAGATCCTTTGACCGGGGCATACATGCCTGCGGACATAACGGACAGGTAGCCTCCATGATAGGCTCTGCAATTGGGCTTGTTGATTCAGAAGCGATGAAATACCTGTCAGGTAAGGTTACTTTTCTGGGAGTACCGGCTGAGGAATATGTGGAAGTAGAATACAGACAAAAACTCAGAAAAGAAGGCAAAATTCAGTTCCTCGGAGGAAAGCAAGAGCTTTGGCACAAGGATTCTTTGATAATGTAGATATGGCAATGATGATTCATATGGCTGCTCTGGGGCCTGATAAGAAGGTTATAGTAGGTGGGACTTCCAATGGATTTATCGGCAAACTCATCAAATACAAAGGCAAGGAGTCACATGCAGGAGCTGCGCCCCACATAGGCATAAATGCTCTTAATGCGGCGCTCCTGGGGCTTATGGGAATCCACCTGCAAAGAGAAACATTTAAGGACGAAGATCATATAAGAGTACATCCAATCATCACAAAAGGCGGAGATCTGGTTAATGTCATTCCTGCAGACGTCAGGATGGAAACTTACGTGAGGAAAGTCCTGAAGCAATAATTGAGGCAAATAAGAGAGTAACAAGGGCCCTGAGAGCCGGGGCAGATGCCTTGAGCAATGGTTGAAATAGACGACATCCCAGGTTATCTGCCAAGGCGCAGCTGTCAATCCCTGGACGATGTGTTTAGGTACTATGCTGTGGCCTTGTTGGAGAACAGATGGTGGATACAGGCGCTCACGGTGCAGGATCGTCGGATATGGGAGACATAATGCATGTATTACCTGCCATCCATCCTTCATGCGGAGGAGCCAAAGGAGCAGGGCATTCTGAGGAATATGTAGTAGATGATCCTGAAACTGCGTATGTACTGCCGGCCAAACTACTTGCGCTTACGGCCATCGACCTTTTGTGGGGCGATGCAACCCTGGGAAAGGAAATAACAGACGAGTTTGAACCACTGATGACAAAAGAAGAATATCTGGATATGTGGGATCGAACACTTTGCGACTAGAACCTGAAAAGAAGGGGGCTTGATGCCAGAATGCCTGCCCAGAGATGGTTTTGGTTTCTCATCGGTATAGCTGTAGCCCTGAGCCTGGCTTCAACGGGTTTGGCCAAATTCTATACAGATGTCCTATGGTTTCATGAAGCAGGCTATAGTTCAGTGTATTGGACAGTGTTAAGGGCAAGGTGGCTTGTGGCTCTTGCAGGAAGTCTGATCTTCTTCCTGGTAGCCCTTGGCAACCTTTCAGCGGCTATCTGGGGAAGACGCGAGCTAAACATAGTGGGGGGGTTAATTATGCCCGTGCCCATTCAAGCCCCTGAAAGAATTGCTCGCTGGATTCTGATAATTTCAGTGGTAGTCGGAGTTCTTGGAGGATTATCCGGCTATAGCCAATGGCACATTATCCTGGCTCACCTGAATTCCACTTCATTTAACATAGATGATCCCTTTTTTGGAAAAGACGTAGGTTTTTACGTTTTTAACCTGCCTTTTCTAAGTCTTTTGCAGCAGCATCTATGGGTTGCCTTTGTTGCAGCCTTGCTTTTGTCAGGAATTGTCTATTTTATGTTTGGCGATCTTCGTTTCAGCGGCAGAAGAATGCTGGTAACCCGGAGGGCGCGAATACATATTTCAATCCTTGCAGCAATTTTGTTTGCCCTGAGAGCCTGGCACTATAAGATAAGTACCTGGAACCTTATGTATTCCCCAAGAGGAGTTGCTTTCGGAGCTTCTTAGACCGACATACATGCCCAGGTTCCGGCATACAAGGGGTTAATTGTCGCTGCCATGATAGGAGCAGCTTTTTCTTTGCTCGGGATTGTCATGCGAAATTTCCGCTGGATAGGATATGCTGCTGTGGGGCTTGTAGTCATGTCATTTATTGCAGGATACGCTTATCCCGAGTTTGTTCAACAGTTTACCGTATCGCCTAACGAAATTGCATATGAAGTACCCTTTATTGAGAAAAACATTCAATTCACCAGAGATGCTTTCGGCTTGAGCAAGATTAACATTATCGAGTATCCGGCAGATGATTCCCTGGCCAGGGAAGACATTGCAGAAAATCTCGGGACTATCAATAACCTCAGGCTCTGGGATTACAGGGTGCTGAAAGATACATTCAGCCAGGTACAGGAAATTAGAATGTACTATAGGTTCAACGACGTAGATATTGACAGGTATACTGTGAACGGAGATCTCCGCCAGGTATTGCTTTCGCCTCGGGAACTCGACGTAAACCTGCTGCCTCCTGATGCCATAACATGGGTAAACTTGCACCTGAAATACACCCATGGTTACGGCCTGGTAATGAGTCCATCCCGGGATGTTACCCGGGATGGTATGCCCGCTTTCTACTTTATGGATGTACCGCCCAAAACAACCACTGATCTTACACTTGGCCGGCCTGAACTGTACTTTGGAGAGCTCACAAACCATTATGTTATTGTCAACACAAAAGAACCTGAATTTGATTACCCCAGACTGGATTCTCAGGCAATAGAACCTACTTTCTATGAAGGCAATGCCGGCATTGGCCTAAACAAATTCTTGAGAAAACTTGCTTTCATGATACGATTCAGAGATTATCAGATACTGGTATCAGGTGCTTTGACACCTGATTCCAAAATGATTATGAACCGGAATATTGTAGATAGAGTAAAGACAATCGCCCCGTTTTTCCTCTACGATCAGGATCCGTACCTTGTTTTGGCAGAAGGCAGACTGTACTGGTTCATAGATGGTTATACAGTATCTTCAAATTACCCGTATAGCCAACCTGACAGCGTTTTGAGAGTGAATTACATGCGGAATGCAGTCAAAGCGGTTGTTGACGCTTACAATGGGACAATCGCGTTCTACGGCGTAGATGAAACTGACCCGATACTGGAAACATACCGGAAGATTTTTCCGGATTTGATTAAGCCCTTAGAGGAAATGCCCCTGGATCTACGTAAGCATATCCGTTTTCCACAGGATTTGTTTACTGTGCAAACCAGAATGCTGACGACATATCATATGACAGACCCTCACGTTTACTACAATAAGGAAGACTATTGGGAAATCCCCAAAGAGATTTACGGCAACCAAGAACAAGTGGTAGAACCCTATTTCATTGTGCTTGCATTGCCAGGGGAAACAGCAACCGAATATATTCAAATTACACCGTTTACTCCCCGGGGAAAACCAAACATGACTGCATGGCTGGCAGTAAGATGCGACCCTGATAACTACGGGGAAATGCTTCTTTACAGATTACCGAAGGATAAGCACATACCAGGCCCTATGCAGGTAGAGTCTCTGATTGCCCAAAACCCGGGTATATCAGAGGCCATGACATTATGGGGGCAAGTCGGATCTCAGGTCATAAGAGGGAATCTCTTGACCATCCCAATGGACGGGTCTTTTCTGTATGTAGAGCCCTTGTATATTCAAGCCGAGAAGGTAAAAATACCTGAACTCAAACGTGTCTTAATGTACGCAGGAGGCAAAGTCGTCATGGGAACTACAGTGGAAGATGCCCTAAACCAGCTATTAGGGGCCGTACCTGAAGCACCCCCTAGGCCTGAAACCGAACTCGGGGATATGGCCGGTTTGATAGATCGGGCTAACGAACTATGGACAGAGGCCCAGGCTAAACTCGGAAACCGGGACTGGGCAGGTTATGGTGGCGCAATAGATGAACTTGGCAGGCTCCTTAGAGAACTGCAAAGACTGCAAACCGGGGGGCCATAGCCCCTTATCATGTATGGCTGTCAGTGCTACACTAGATATGGGAAGGAAGTGCAAACATGAACGGAGCAATACATAATACTACTGTCAGCAAAGTAGATTCATACGAAAACCGCACAGTTAGCCTGAAAGGATGGCTGTACAATAAACGTTCATCAGGGAAGATCATTTTCATTATAATCCGGGATGGAACAGGAATAATACAGTGTGTTGGCTCACGGAAAGATATAGGCGATGAGGTATTCCTGCAACTGGACAGGCTGAATCAGGAATCATCTTTGAAAGTACAAGGGACGGTAAGACGAGACTCGAGGGCTCCTGGCGGATATGAAATTGCCATGACCAACTGTCAGATCATAAGCGAAGCATTCGAAGATTACCCTATTAGCCTGAAAGAACACGGAGTAGAGTTTTTGCTGGATAAAAGGCATCTGTGGATACGAACCCCGCGCCAAAGGGCCATCCTTAGAATAAGGGCGGAAATCGTAAAAGCTTGCCGGGATTTCCTGGATGAAGAAGGTTTTATTAACGTCGACGCCCCAATCCTGACACCTTCTGCATGTGAGGGCACAACAACATTGTTTGCCACTGAATATTTTGGGGAAGAAGCATACCTAAGCCAAAGCGGGCAATTGTATAATGAGGCTGCCATTATGTCCCTTGGGAAGGTCTACTGCTTTGGGCCTGCATTTCGAGCTGAAAAGTCAAAAACTCGCCGCCACCTGACCGAATTCTGGATGGTTGAGCCTGAAGCAGCTTTCATGCAGTTCGACGAGCTTTTGGTTTTTGAAGAAAATATGGTGGCCTATGTAATAAAGAAAGTGCTGGAAACATGTGAGTCTGAATTAGAAGAAGTCGGGAGAAATCCTGACAGTCTGACTGCCATTGAACCGCCTTTCCCCAGAATTACATATACCGAAGCAATTGAGATGCTAAAGGGCAAGGGGATGGATATTTCCTGGGGCGAAGACTTTGGTGCCCCCCATGAAACCGAGATCGCTTCTGAATACAGCAAGCCAGTATTTGTTACTCACTACCCGACAAAAATTAAGGCCTTCTATATGCAGCCGGATCCAAAGAACCCGGACACCGTACTGGGAGCTGATCTCCTGGCCCCTGAAGGCTATGGGGAGATAATAGGCGGCGGAGAACGAATATTTGATTACAATCTGCTTTTGGAAAGGCTTAAGGAGCACCGTCTTCCTCTGGCAGATTACCAGTGGTATCTGGATTTGCGAAAATATGGCTCAATACCTCACAGTGGTTTCGGAATGGGGATAGAACGTGTTGTGGCCTGGCTATGCGGGCTTGAGCATGTGAGGGAAACCAGCCCGTTCCCGAGGATGATCACAAGATTGAGGCCATGAGCGGGAGGGAGGTAATATCATGGCCGGGGAAATTAATGATACCCGTGGGAAATTGACAGAGTTAGGCGAACGCATTAGAGCTCAAAGGGAACACCTCGGGTTATCTGTGCAGGAAGTAGAAGAACAAACCAAAATTCGCTCCAAATACCTTATGGCAATAGAAGCAGGAGAGGATAAGATAGCTCCGGGAAAAGCCTATTTCCGGGTATTTCTTAAATCTTATGCTGACTTCTTAGGCTTCTGGACGGACTTGAGTTTTCTCGAATGTATCAGGAAATCAGTGCAAAGCCAAAAGAAACCCGTATTGTCCGCCGGCAGGCAGTAAAAAACGGAGGAACGATAGCTGAAAGACGTGAGCTACCTCAGTACAAAACTCAACCGGAAGTTCGAAGAGCCAGGCGCCGCCGGGGGAAAGCCAACGGCAGTATGGTGACAACCATTGTCATTTTGGCCCTTATGATCGCTGTCATCTGGGGAGCTGCAAAGCTTTGGCAAGATTACCTGCACCCGGGGCAGTCTAATGAAACTTCCGATTTGAACAACGGTGAATCTTTGGAACCCGGTCCGGAACCAGATCCGGATAAACCCGGGGTAGAGCCTGAAGACACTGTCAAAGTCGCAAGATCTGAGCCTGGCCAGGACGTCACTTTATTTGAGACCGACAAGACTCCCATGGAAATTACCCTGACTACTCTACCAGATGAAGATGTCAGATGCTGGATTAATGTGCAATCTGATGGAAAACTCGTGGTTGAAAAAACAATGGGGCCAAACGAAACCCTGGAGTTTACTGCCCAAAAAGAAATGCGAGTCAGGGCAGGTAAGCCCTGGGTCCTGACGATTATCCTAAACGGCCATGATTTTGGAACAGGAGGGCCTGTGGGGCCTGTCAAAGATCTCGTATTCCGGTACAACGAGGAAATGTAACTACCTCATCATACCTCCAATGAGTTTTCCATATGATGTTCTTGATCCTCCCTAGAATCTGGAGTGGTGGTATGTTATGGTCAATTGCCGCAGGGAAAGATTAGTTGCTCTTTGCTGTATTGGAGCCGTATTGGCTTCGGTATTTTGCTCTTGTGTTCATGAGGCCTGCGCCCAAACCAAAGAGATTGTCCTGCCCCGGGTATCTGCAGAAGCGGCCATATTGCTGGAATGGCAAACAGGAACAGTGCTTTTTGAAAAGCGGGCATTCAATAGAATGTATCCTGCCAGTCTTACTAAGATGATGACAGCTCTCATAGCACTTGAACGGGGCCGTCTTGAAGATGTGATTCAAGTATCTCAGGATGCTGCAACCCAGGCCGGTTCTTCCATGAACCTGAGAACCGGAGACAAATTCACTCTGGAGGATCTCCTCACGGATTGATGCTAAATTCAGGGAACGATGCTGCCTGGGCGATTGCAGAGCATATGGGAAAGGGCTCTGCTAATACATTCATTGAACTAATGAATCAAAGGGCAAAGGAACTTGCGCGATAAACACCAAATTCCAGAACCCCCACGGCCTTAGCCATCCAAATCATTACACCACCGCCTTTGACCTGGCACTCATAGCCAAAACCTGCCTCAGACACCCGTATTTTAAGAACCTTGTTGGAACTAAAGAAAAGGATGTCGTAGAAGCTGACAAGAATATAGTCATATCCCTTTACAACACCAACCGGCTGCTCTGGCTGCACCCAGGGGCCGACGGAGTAAAAACGGGAACCACCCAGCAGGCGGGCCAATGTCTCGTAGCTTCTGCAACCAGAAACGGAATGCGTCTTCTTGCAGTGGTCCTTAACAGTGAGGATAGATGGTATGATACATCTACTCTTCTTGACTACGGCTTTGATAACTACAGGCTTGCTAAGGCAGCGTCGGCAGGCGAAACCATTGTTACCTTGCCTGTGTCACATTCAACTGAGAAATACGTTCCGGTAATCTGCGCAAAAGACTTGCAAGCTTGTGTGCCCGCCCGGGCTTTAGGCCTAAGAATAGAAGTGGATTTGCCGCCTGTAATCAGAGCTCCATGCAGTGCAGGAACAATAGTAGGCCAGGCTACCCTCTGCCTGGGTGACCGGGCAGTAGGATACTCTGACCTCATTGCAGGCACCTGGGCTTATCCCAGAACTCCCTGGCGTCTCATGGCACGCCTGGGGCTTTCGCTTTTCATACACTTCCGCCACCTGGGGCTCTTCTAGAAGGAGTATTTGTCATTTACTGAAGTCAACGGACTCCTCTCACGAGAGCAGATAGGCTTACCATAGAAATTCCCTGGCTGTTGAGATATGTTGCCAGGCTCTCAATGTACTCGCTTCGAGGGACTATACCTTTCTTACCTATATGAATTACAAGTATGTCGCCTGGTTTTATAGACCCGCCTACTTTCGGGATTACCCTTTCGGCCTTGCCCCTTAAGACTTTGCCGTCAATAGAGCCTTTGACCGAGTAGAACCCTTGGTGAAAAGATGTATTTATTAGTTCATCATTAAAGCGGCCTGACGGCGCATAGAAAAAAGGCATAGGTTCTGTACCCAATTTTAGAATTGTTTCTCGGGCACGTGTTAGCCGGTCCTTTATTTCCTCAGGGCTTAACCGGTCCATAAACCTATCGTCAGTACCTGAAAGTCCAAGTTCGTGCCCCTTGTCCACGATTTTATTGATCAGGGTACTGTAAGCCTCTGAAAACGTGGCTGACAAGAACCAGGTGGCCTTAATTCCGGTTGATTCAAGAACATCAATGCACTCTTCCACAAGCTCCGGTTTTGCCTGAAATACTTCAACCACCACCCCAATATTCGGATCAACTGTATTGACCCTGGTTAAAGGGGTGATTTTTGCGGCAGCACCTTTATCAGAAACCAAAACTCCTGCTCTTGCCCCGAGAACTACCAGTGCCAGAGAAAGGAACAACACAATCCTTTGACGAATTTCAGGTTTCAAGTAGATAAGCAAGCCAAACCCTCCTTCATACATGGAATAATGGGAAAACATTGGCAATAAAATCCTCAATTGCTTATATCTATGAGGGGGAAAAACAGGGTATAACAGCTATGAACCTAAAGCCATTTTGGATATGATTCTCTCGAGTCGCCGCTTTCTGGACATTACCGCGTTAGAAACTGGATATTTTCTTTCCTTAAGCCAGTCAGCGCACTGATTGACGAGGTTAAGAGACTTCATTATGTCGTTTTCATGAAGTTCATAATGCCTGGCCAGCCACAGGTAATCATCAACTACTGCAACACCCCTGCTTATCAGATGGTTCCAAATACCGGCCGCAGCATCCCAGTCACCTTGCTTTCTCATGACCGTAGCCAGTAATCGCATGTTTTTGAATCGTCTCTTGTCGTGGGCCGGCCTGTCCTCAAAGCAGGCCAGGGAAGTCCCAAGGCATTGCCTTGCAAGTTCCAGGCCTCCGCGACTTAAGTGAAATCTCCCAACTCCGGCCAGGGCAGAAGCATCACCGTAAGGCCTGTGCTTTCCGGAAAAAGTCAAGCCCAGAACTCTTAAGAGCCCGACCATATCCAAAATGTCCAAGAGGTTATGTTCCAGAACCGGTTCAAGAATCGAAATGTCCTTATCCTGTTCGTATATGAAGTACAGGGCAGGAATCATATGTCCCGGAATGTCATCAACGCGGCTTGTACCGATGAAACGCTTTACAGATTCGGTCAGGCTCAGCCCATATACAGGATGTTTTCCGAGTTTCCGGACAAGGGAGAAGAGGTCTATATGGCTATCAAAGTCATGAAAGTCGTGGATGAGCCCGTTCATTATAAATCTGTTCCTGATGACCGGCATATCAAAGGCTTTGCCGTTGAAAGTGACAAGAACGCGAGAACCCTCAAGTTCCCTTGCGATCTCCTCAAGCATGGTTGCTTCACAGTCTCTTTCGCTCAAGAGAAACTGAAGGACGTGAAACTCGTCCTTCTTCCACCTGCCCAAACCTGTAAGAAACGAAACAGTACCTGCGCCAAGAAGGCCTGTAGTCTCAAGATCCAAAAAAAGCGTCTGGTTTAAACTTAGTGCATCAACTATGGCCCCTGGGTTTTCTTCTCCTGTCAAAAGCACCACAGTCTCCAAAGGCGGCGGATAGAACCAGGGAAGGGAGCCGGCAGTATAAACCGTAGTATATACGCAATAACCTTCTTTCTCAATTATCTCCGGCTTCCTGGAAGGGCGCAGGATTTCAGGTTCTGATTGCGAGCAAGTATCCTCTCCTGAAACACAGGATGAATCAACAAGGAAGCCTCCGGTCAAAGAGGGTTTCTCAAGAGAAGGCTCAAAACTATTCTTGCCTAGTGCCGCTTCTCTTGACTGGATCTCCTTGATAAGATTTCTGAGTTTTTCAACAATGTCTCTGTTAGTCAAACTTGCACCTCGTCACATATGGCATCAAGGACTTGGATAGACAAGGCCTTAATACCTTCACCTACTTCCTGTTCAGGGCCGGTGCAGCCAGGGCACCCCTTACGGCACGGGCAAGATGAAATAAGCTCAAGACAAGCTTTCAAAATGTAGGGAATGACGTGAAACGCTTTCTCAGCCAACCCCACTCCTCCCGGGTAGGAATCATACAGGTAAACAGTGGGCCTTCCGTCATATGCAGAACGAACCTCTACAGCAACTCCCAAATCTCTCTTGTCGCTCATAAGGAAAAGAGGCGCAATGTTCAGCAACACGTTAGCCAGTCCCGAAAGTATCCCGCCTATGAAGTGGGGATCAATCTTGCCGGAAATCTCATTGGGAATACTAAACCACATGCCCTGGGTATGTAAATTCATCTCAGGCAAGCTTATTTCCCCGGATCCAAGGTTTTCATTGGTATATAGTTTGATTTTCTTGTAAACTGTTGCAAGGGCCGTCACAGAAAGTTCGCCCAATTTAGGTGTTATGGGAAGGTTGCCTGAAACTTCATCGACAGTAATAACCTTAACCCCAACAGCCAGATTGGCATCAGTATAGTAGTCTATGTCAACTTGTTTCACATATGCCTTTCTAGAAGGGTAATCCATCTTGATTACATGGTATTGCCGCCCCTTATGCATATAAATGGCTTGCTCGTGAACTAGCATAGGGGCAGAAGCCCAATCCACTTCACCGATAACTCGCGCTTTTTGTGTAATGTCTATTACCACGAAATTGTCATTGGAAGCCGAACGCAGGCTGATACCCGCCGCGGGAAATGAATCTGACGACCAATTCCACCTGGACAGCCCCTTATGAAGAATCTTCTGCTCAGCCAAATGTTCCAAGATGTGCTCAATTTGAACTGTGCCGAGTTCAGGAGGGGAATCAGGATTGACGGTGAACGGAAGCTCGTAAGACGCACATTTTACATGCTGCCCAAGGATATACGGATTGTCCGGGTTTATGAGAGCATACTCTGGGCTCTGTTCGAAAAAATAACCGGGATTTTTGATAATGAATTGATCCAAAGGAGACCCTCCTGCAACCAGAACAGCTGCCGACTTCCCCTGTCTTCTGCCGGCTCTGCCTGCTTGCTGCCAGGTACTGGCTATGGTGCCCGGATATCCTGCCATTAACACCACATCAAGCCTGCCTACATCGATTCCAAGTTCCAATGCATTAGTAGCTGCCACACCTATGATATCTCCTTTACGCAATCCTTTCTCAATAGCCCTTCGCTCGTTAGGCAAGTATCCTCCACGATAGCCCTGGATTTTGCTTTTTCCGAGTTCCTTGTTGTATGAATCTCTCAGGTACTGAACCAGCAGTTCACAAGACTTCCTGGAGCGTGCAAAGATTAAGGTTTGAATATCGTTTTTTATGAACCGGGAACCAATCTTGGACGCTGCATCTATGGAAGACTGTCTCAATGAACCGTTGGCCTTACCGGCAGGAGGATTGTAAAAGATAAAGTCTTTTTCAGCAGCAGGGGCCCCGTTTTTATCAATCAAAACCACAGGCTTTCCGGTAAGCGCCAAAGCCAATTCACCTGGGTTAGCGATTGTGGCAGAAGCCAGAATAAACTGAGGCGATGTACCGTAAAAGAGGCAAATTCGCTTGAGGCGCCTTATGACATTTGCTACGTGACTCCCAAAAACCCCTCTGTAGTTATGCATTTCGTCAATGATCACATATTTCAGTGATGTAAATAACCTTACCCATGTAGGATGATGGGGAAGAATGGCTTGGTGAAGCATGTCGGGATTAGTAATTATGATTTGCCCTGTTTCTTTCGCCAATCGCCTCTTTTGCGTTGGAGTATCTCCATCAAAGGTAAAAGTCTTTATTGAAAGTTTTCCCATCTTGCACATATCTTCAACTTCCGCCAGTTGGTCCTGGGCAAGGGCCTTAGTAGGGAACATATACAGGGCTCGCGCGCGATTGTCCTTGAGGATGGCATCTAGCACAGGCAAATTGTAGCACATGGTTTTTCCTGACGCGGTCGGGGTTACTATGCAGATGTCCTCACCCTGCAAGGCGCGATCATAGGCTTCCCTTTGGTGAGAATAAAGAGCTGTTATGGCTTTTTCCCTCAATGCCTGTTTCAGCAAAGGGTGCAGCTCTTCAGGAATATCCAGATAATCGCCAAAAGCGGCAGGAAAATGGTGCCAGGCAGTGATACAGCTTAAAAACCTCGGATCCTGACGCAAATCTTTCAACACGTCTTCTACGTTCCTTCTCACCATCTGGATGAGTCCCTCCTAAGATAACACAACCTTATTTTTCCTGGTGATTAACCGCTCTTTATCAGGTAGTATCTTAATATAACCACGTTATGTCAAGGAAGCAGGAGGTCACCATTAATGCCAAAATCTAGACACAGAAAGGTTGCTCCACTAAAACTCACGGCTACAGTCTTACTTCTCGTGACGAGTCTCCTTGTTCCTATTCGAGGTTACACAGCTCCTCTCCTTCGAACAGGGAGTTACGGGGACAATGTGGCTATGTTGCAGAAATACCTTCAAAATGCAGGATTCAATCCAGGCTATATCGACGGGGCTTTCGGCCCAAAGACCCAATCTGCAGTAATTGCTTTCCAAAGACACTCAGGCCTGGTTCCTGACGGAATCGTGGGCCCACTGACCTGGGCTGCCCTTGAAAGGGCAAACAGTATCTCAAGAGGTACAGGCCCTTTGAGGGGGAGGACAATTGTTATAGATCCAGGCCATGGAGGGCCTGAGCCCGGTGCCATATCATACTGGGGAGACAAAGAAAAGAACTTCACTCTGGATATAGCTGCCAAAGTGCGATACTACCTGGAGTCTCAAGGTGCAGTTGTGATAATGACAAGGTACGGAGACTATTCGCCAGGCAGTGACTGGCCACTACCGGCCGATGATCTTCTCGCCAGAGTATCTATTGCCAACTCCCGGGACGCTGATCTTTTCCTAAGCATACATATCAATGCGTATCCCAAAGACCCTGGAGTATCGGGTGTCATGGGTTTCTACCGGACTGGATCCCGGGAATCCCAAAAACTGGCCCAAGTCCTGGCAAACCGGGTATCAGGCGCAACAAACCTCAGGCTTATTGATGTTCAAACCGGCCCGTACTATGTGCTTAACCACACTTACATGCCTGCGGCTTTGATGGAAATCGGATTCATGACTAACTGGAATGATGTGAATCTCTTGAAGCAAAACTGGTTCCAGGATTCGGTTGCAAAAGGGCTGGCCAGGGGAGTAAGTGAGTACCTAGGCCGTTAACCAGATCATACCAGATCCTATAGTTGAAACTGCATATGTGGGGATGCTTGCAGTGCCCGCCTGATCATAACAAGGCGGGCACGTTTCTTTTGAGAAAGCCCATAGCCAGGCCAGGAAATCCTTGCCCTCTATAGCAAATGCAGGTTGTCTTGCTATGCTCCTCTTACCGGCCCAACTATTACCTTCGAACAACGTGGCTATCGTTGGTATACTTATGTCAACTGCCAGTATATTTTGCATTTTTACAGAAGGAGGGGAGGCGGGGCTATGTCCATAAGAGATATCCGGTGGAAATATGTGCTTCTATGGGCACTGGTGATACTATCCATATTGAGCCTTGCCAATTACTCCTATCGAATCCTGGGCTTGGAAAGGCCCCTTGAAAAGAGTCTGGCACGTGATCCTGACGTTGCCTGGAGTGAAGTTACTGCTTCTCAGAATAAAACCGTCGTTAAGGTAAGCTTGAAATATGTTGAAGATCTTTCTTTGACCCATTTACGAATTGAAGAAACGGTCAAAGCGGCACTCGGTAACAGAGATTATGAAATAGTGGTCCAGGATGTTCCCGATGAAATTTTGGAAAAGGCATATGCCTCAATTCACTATTACGTAGAAGAAGCCAGAATACGTGGGAATTTTGGCGAAATGGCCAGGCAATCAACATCAGTATTGGAAGAAGCGGGGATAGACGACTTTAAACTTACGGTGAACCAGGACAGAATCTACGTACAACTCCGTCTTCAAAGCCACTATCTATACAAAATCATGAAACTGAAAGATGTAAAAGGAGGCACAGAACTATGAAGCAAAAAGAATTACTTTTGGGCGTAGGAATAGGAGTTCTGGCCTTCCTTATTGCCCTGGAAGTAAACGTCTGGCCTGTTCTTTTACTGTCAGGCCTGGGCTACTTTCTTTACTCGTCAGGTGGACAGATCAAAGATATAGGCAGGCGAAAAGTGGGAGCTCTGGTAGCAGAGAGCCCTAACGTTAGCTTTGGAAGATATCGGAGGCCAAAACGTAGCGAAGAGGGAACTGATTGAAGCTCTTGAGTTTTTGCGTGTCTATGAAAGCCACTAAACTCGGAATTCGCCCATTGAAAGGAATACTCCTGACAGGCCCTCAGGGACAGGGAAAACCCTTCTGGCCAAAGCTGCGGCGAATTACACTGACTCTGTATTCATATCAGCCTCAGGCTCTGAGTTCATCGAGATCTATGCCGGGCTGGGGGCTCAAAGAGTAAGAGACCTGTTCTTAAGGGCACGGAAACTTGCCAGGGATCGTAAGAAGCCCGGAGCTATAATATTTATTGACGAAATTGAAGTTCTGGCAGGTAAGCGAGGGGCCCAGTCAGGGCACCTCGAATATGACCAGACTCTTAACCAGCTGCTGGTTGAAATGGACGGCCTGACATGTGACGCCGGTACCAGAACTCTTGTGATAGCGGCAACCAACAGGCCTGATCTACTGGACCCTGCGATCCTAAGGCCCGGGCGGTTTGACCGGACGGTAAGGGTTGATCTTCCCGATAAAGAGGGCCGTTTAGAAATACTCAGTCTTCACCTGAAGAACAAGCCCCTTTCTGGGGAGGTCAATCTGGATAATGTTGCCAGAGAAACATTCGGGTTGTCAGGAGCTCACCTTGAGAGCCTGTGCAATGAAGCGGCCATTTGCACGTTGCGCAGAGGGGGAAATAACATAACCCCGGGGGATCTCGCGGAAGCCCTGGATAAAGTGATTCTAGGTGAAAAACTTGAAAGGCGCCCGGCAGACAGCGAAATGCGGCGGGTGTGTGCCCATGAGGCAGGCCATGCCATTGTCGCGGAAATTGCAAGGCCGGGTTCCGTTGCCCAGATCACAGTGTCCCCAAGGGGAAACGCCCTGGGATTTGTAAGGCACTCACCTAAAGAAGATAGGTACCTGTATCCCAAAGAAGTGCTGGAGGAAGAAATTCAGATTCTTCTTGCAGGAGCCGTTGCAGAAAACCTGCTGTTTGGCTCCAGGAGCACAGGAGCGGCAAATGATTTCCAAAGGGCCCTTGACATTGCCAAAAGGATCGTAATGTATGGAATGTCACCAATTGGGGTTGTGGACAGAGATACAATGTCACCTGACGTGATTGCAAAGGCCACAAACGATATCATCAAAAAAGCCGAAATCTCGGCATCGAATGTTATCAAGAGCCACCAAGGTGTTCTCGTCAGGTTGTCCCAAAAGCTCCTTGAAGAAGAATCAATTTCGGGTAAAGATTTGAGAGATTACCTGAACCTGCCCGGCAAACTTTCATGGAAATGGAGGAAACCACCTATCCGGAGAAGTAAAATAAAAGGAGGAGTATAAACTCCTTTTCCTTTTCGGGGGTGGTATTAGTGCAATCCGAAATCTTATCTATAGGTACCGAGCTTTTGCTGGGCGAAATTACAGATACAAATGCCCAATATCTTTCCTCCCGCTTGAGAGATATTGGTGTAAATGTGTACAGAAGAATCACTGTCGGTGATAATCCGGCAAGGCTTATTTCTGCTTTTGAAGACTCAATCCAAAGGGCAGACATTATTATAGCTACCGGAGGCTTAGGCCCCACTGACGACGATCTGACTGCCCACTGCCTTGCATCCGCTTTAAAGCGAAACCTTGTATTTGATGAAGAGGCTTGGGCCAGTATTGAAAAATGGTTTGCTAAACGCAAACGGCCAAGTGATCCTTCCGACAGAAAACAAGCATACATCGTATCAGGCGGATTTTTTATTCCGAATCCCTCAGGTACGGCACCGGGTCAAGGAGTCTTTTTCAACGGTAAAATGGCTTTGCTTTTGCCCGGCCCTCCATTTGAGATGAAACCAATGTTTGAAACATATGTGATCCCTCTTATCAAACAGCACTTTCATGATCTTGTCCCTATACACTACGTAAATCTTAATGTAGTTGGGCTTCCTGAATCTAGAGTCGCTGACGCTGTCAAGGACCTTATGACCAGCCACAACCCATCTTTGGCCCCATATACGGGTACAGGGCAGGTCAGACTGAGGATTGCTGCAAGGGGCCACAACGAAGCTGAGACAATGAACATGATTTCAACAGTGGAAAAAGAAGTGCGGCAGAGATTGGGCCATCACATATACGGTAAGAATGAGGAGACTCTTGAGGAAACAATAGGGAGACTTTTAGGGAAGAAGGGACTTACACTTGCCGTAGCCGAATCTGTAACAGGAGGCCTGGTCTGCCACAGAATAACTGAGGTGCCCGGTAGCTCAAAGTACTTCAAGATGGGCATGGTTGCTTATAACCCAGGTGTTAAGGTATCAAACCTAGGCATCCGGCCCGAGGCTGTATACAAGGATGAGGCTGTAAACCAGGAGGTAGCTATGTCCATGGCCGAAAGCGTACGGCTTTTGGCAGGTGCTGACATTGGACTGGCAACTACGGGGTTCGCCGGCCCGGACGGGGGAACCGCTAATGAACCAGCAGGTACGGTTTACATAGGCATTAGCCACAAAAAGGGCACTTGTGTGGACAAAATAGTCCACCCCAGCTCAAGATCCAGGACCAAGGCCTATGCATCTTTACGTGCCCTGTACACATTGTACCGTTTTTTGACGGAACGTCACATTTGAAAGGGGATGTGAACCTAATGCAGGAAAGCACTTTCAGAGGCTTTGTGGCGCTCCCGGTGCCTTCAGGTATCAAAACGTTTCTGCAATCTTTTTACGTGAAAGCCACAAAAACTTTCCCAGACTATCGCTTTGTCCAAACAGGCAATTTGCATATTACCTTGCAGTTTTTAGGCAGCAATGTTAAGACATCCTTGATTCCGGATATCCAAACCGTGATTCAGTCATCAGTCACCAAAACACTCTGTTTCGATGTTTCCCTTGGGAAAGCCTCAACATTTCCTGAAAAGGGCCTTCCGAGAGTCCTCTACATAGGAATTGACCGTGGGAAAGAGGAGGTTGAGCAACTGGCCCGGGACTTGCGAGCAGGATTAGAGTCTTTGGGATTCAGAGAAAACAAACCTTTTAGAACCCACATAACTGTGGCCAGACGTAAACGTCAGACTGGTTACAGAAAGCAAGGCAATGCCGGTTATAATCACTGGACAAAAGCCTTTTCTGATTTCATAACACATTATCATGATGAATCGGCCAGTGCCCTTAATTTGCACTGGCGGGCCTCAGAAGTGCTGCTAATGGAAAGTAATTTGACCCCAACAGGGCCGGTGTACTCGGTACTGTCAGGAATTTCATTGCCAGGCCGAACGAAGGAGCGAACATATGTGTAATTCCATTGCCCCATGTTGGAGCTGATGTTATACTTGACTGGGAAAGGACTGCCAGGGTTTCAAGGCGACTCTAAGGAGTGAAATATATGCTGGAAAGAGAAAAGGCCCTAGAGTTGGCGGTTGCTCAAATAGAGAAGCAATTCGGCAAAGGCTCCATAATGAGGTTCGGAGAAGCTTCTCAGAAAATGACAGTAGACATTATTCCAACCGGTGCCCTGGCGCTGGACATTGCTCTTGGGATCGGAGGCATACCTCGCGGGCGAATTGTTGAGATCTACGGCCCTGAAGGTTCAGGCAAAACCACCGTTGCTCTGCATATTATTGCAGAAGCCCAGAGAGCGGGAGGAATTGCTGCATTTATAGACGCTGAACACGCTCTGGACCCTCTGTACGCAAACAGGTTGGGAGTTGACATAGACAACTTGCTGATTTCGCAACCCGATACAGGAGAACAGGCGCTTGAGATTGTTGAAGCCCTTGTACGAAGCGGCGCTGTTGATTGCGTCGTAGTGGACTCTGTGGCGGCTTTGGCCCCTCGTGCCGAAATCGAAGGCGAAATGGGAGACGCCCATGTAGGCCTTCAAGCACGTTTAATGTCCCAGGCTTTGAGGAAACTTACTGCAGTAGTGTCGAAATCGAAGTCTACAACGATTTTCATAAACCAGGTGCGTGAAAAAATCGGGATAATGTTCGGGAATCCTGAAGTGACTCCTGGCGGAAGAGCGCTGAAATTCTACTCATCAGTAAGGCTCGATGTAAGAAGAATTGAAAACTTGAAGCGAGGCCAGGAGACCATAGGCGCCAGAACTAGAGTGCGAGTTGTTAAGAACAAATTATCCCCGCCGTTTAGAGATGCAGAGTTTGACATAATTTTCGGAGAAGGGATTTCCCGGGAAGGCTCCCTCTTAGATGTAGGCGTTGCCCACAACATTCTTACCAGAACCGGAACCTGGTATTCTTACGGAGATATTCGCCTGGGGCAAGGCAAAGAAGCTGCCAGGCAGTATTTCAGGGACCACCCTGAGACGAGTGAAGAAGTAGCATCCAAAATCAGGGCTCTCTTGAATCCGAAAGACGCCGATTCTTCCAAGGCTCCAAAACCCGGTGCCGGTGATGCCAAATAAGGACACCTATGGATGAATCTCTGAAAATCCTGTCAAGACGACAGGTCAGTTCAGGTCAAATGCGATTTATGCTTTCGAGGAAAGGGTTCATGCCCGGCGATATACAGGCATGTATTGAGAAATTAGAGGAATGGGGTTATCTTAACGATAGAGTCCTTGCCAGAGATATTCTGCGGGCTATAATACGTAACACCCCGTGCGGCAAGAGACGTTGCTTTTACGAACTTGAAAAAAGGCGCTTTTGCAAAGAACTTATAGAAGAATTGGTTCAAGAAGTATATTCCGGATTGGATGAACTGTGCCTTGCCCATACTGCCGCAAAGCAGTATGCAAAAGGCAAATCGCCATGGACATTGAAAGACTCAGAGCGCCTGGCCAGGTGGCTGTATCGCCGGGGTTTCACCGGAGAAACCATACTTTCGGTGGTCAGGACATTTGGCCCGGCAGGTGACGTAGGGTAGGCGTGTGATACTGGTTTATATGATTTTATACCTGGACGTTTCATGTATAGTGCTTTTGTGCACCGACGTATAATCATGAATTTGATTGGACTCAGAAACCGTGGAGTAGATTGGCCTATGGTTAAGTATTCAGGCCATGTTGCGGTTTGGGGCTTAGTGCATTTATACGGGAATAGGCTCAATTAGCCAGGTATTGATACATTTGAGCCGGTATGCCGGGCACTGCTCGGCTTTTTCTGTTTACAGAGGAGGTGACAGTATTTGCAGTTCTTACCGTATATTTTATATGCATTAGGTATAGTTTTGGCGGCTGCAGCAGGATACTTACTGCGCCGCATGATAGGCGAGGCCAAAATCAAATCTGCTGAGACTGAGGCCAAAAGAATATTGGAGCAATCCACAAAGGCCGCTGAGACCAAGCATAGAGAGATTCTCCTGGAAGCCAGGGATAGTGCCCAAAAAATCAGGGATGAAGTTGACAAAGAAATGCGGGAAAGGCGTCAGGAACTACAGCGCCTGGAACGCAGGCTGATAAACAAGGAAGAGTCTCTTGAGCGAAGGCAAGAGACTTTGATTCAAAGAGAAGAGAACCTGTCAAAACAGGAAAAATCTTTTGCCGAGAAGGAACGGATCCTTGAGGGATTGCAGGAAGAGTCCATTAGAGAACTCGAACGTATTTCCGGACTTTCAAGAGAAAACGCCAGGGAAAAGATTCTTCAGGAAGTCAGGGATACTCTCAAAGAAGAAAGTGCAAGGCTAATCAGGGATGCTGAGGCCCAGGCCAGGGAAGAAGCAGAACAAAGGTCTCGAAGTATAGTTGCTTTGGCCATTCAAAGGTGTGCTGCTGACCATGTTGCGGAGAATACTGTCTCAGTTGTGGAGCTGCCAAGTGACGAGATGAAAGGCAGGATAATAGGGAGAGAAGGAAGGAACATCAGAACCCTTGAGACTCTTACCGGGATTGAACTCATCATCGATGATACTCCAGAAGCTGTAATTCTTTCTGGTTTCGATCCGGTAAGAAGAGAGGTTGCCCGGCTGGCCCTGGAAAGGCTCGTGGCCGACGGCCGGATTCACCCTGCACGTATTGAAGAAATGGTGGAAAGGGCTCAGAAAGATGTAGAGACCATTATTAAGCAAGAGGGCGAACAAGCAGCCTTACAGCTAAGTGTCCATGGACTGCACCCTGAGCTTGTTAAGTTGCTGGGAAGGTTGAGGTTCAGAACAAGTTATGGCCAGAATGTGCTCAAACACTCTGTTGAGGTTGCCCAGCTTGCCGCCAATATGGCTGCGGAAATTGGCGCTGAAGTAACAATGGCCAAACGCGCAGGGCTTCTTCACGATATAGGAAAGGCTGTGGACCACGAGGTGGAAGGATCTCACGTAGCCATTGGAGTGAACCTTCTCAGAAGGTACCGGGAATCCCATGATGTGATACGCGCCATCGAAGCTCACCACGGTGATGTTGAACCACAGTCTGTTGAAGCATTCTTAGTCGCAGCTGCAGACGCCATATCGGCAGCGCGCCCTGGTGCCAGGAGAGAGACTCTTGAGATGTACCTTAAGCGCCTGCAAAAACTCGAAGATATTGCCAATTCCTTTGAGGGGGTAGAAAAATCCTATGCTATCCAGGCCGGCCGGGAAATCCGGATAATGGTCAAACCTGAACGCATAGATGACCTGGGTTCAGTCACCCTCGCAAGAGATATTGTTAGACGAATTGAAAAAGAACTGGAGTATCCAGGGCAAATTAAGGTAACCGTCATAAGGGAAACAAGAGCAGTGGGTTATGCAAAGTAAGATTTCACCGAATATAGGCGCTGGTTGGTCGAAATCATTCCGGCGCCTTATTTGGAAAACAGTATTGGGGCATAAGGGATGCAAAAATCCCTTATCTTAGCCCTGGGAGTTGGTGATTATATGGCTGATAATACCCGTGTTAGCAAAGGAAACCGCCGAAACACCCGTAAACGGGTTTCCCAAAAAGACATTGAAATCCTGGCTACTTTGCTGGTGGCTTTTCCCCAGGTATCAAGAGCTGTGTTTGATCCTGCAAAACGAGGGCTGAGCCTGGTGTTTCTATGCCAGGGGCCTATCAGTAAATCGAAACGTGATAGGCTGCAGGCCCTATATCTCCAGTCAATAGAGGTATATCTAGGGTTGTTGGATATAGAAGGCGGTTTTGTTCATTGCTCCTGGGAAAGCATGGATGATTTTTGCTCGTTTCAGGTGGAAAGAGACGTAGCATCACTAACTACCGGCGAACTGAGTTTGACCGCATCATTGATTTCGGAACATGTTCCGGTACTTTCGGCTGTGGATGATTCGCCTGTCAGCGAAGAAACGGATTTCTCATGGTCTGCTAAATTCTTTTTACAGGAAATGCTAGACCAGGTGAAAGAAATTCAGTGCCCAAGAAAACTCGTTGCTTTGCGCGAAGGAGAAAAAGTACTGGTATTTGATAAGTGAGGTATACTCATGAATTTGCTTTTTGTCGGAGATGTGTTTGGCTCGCCGGGCCGCTCATACTTAAGAGACCTGCTTCCTGGCCTCATTCATGAATACGACGTGGATTTTACGATAGTTAACGGTGAAAACGCTGCAGGAGGAGCCGGCCTGACTAAGGAAACAGCCAATGAACTGTTTTCTGCCGGTGTGGATATTATAACTTCAGGAAATCATATATGGGATAAGAAAGAGATCTACCCGGTTCTAGACACCGAGAAAAGGATTCTGAGGCCGGCAAACTACCCGCCAGGGATTCCCGGAAGAGGCTCAGGGGTTTTTACGGCCAAGAACAGTACCACCGTAGGAGTAATAAATATTTGCGGTAGAGTATTTTCCCCTCAAAATTTTGACTGCCCCTTTCGAGTTCTCGACAGTGAGATTTCCATGCTTAGGACTGTCACTCCGGTTATCGTTATTGACTTTCACGGCGAAGCGTCATCTGAGAAAATTGCTGCAGGCTGGTACGTCGATGGAAAAGCAAGTGCGCTCTTCGGTACTCACACCCATGTCCAAACAGCAGACGAACTTATCTTGCCAAATGGCACAGCCTACATTACTGATGCAGGAATGACCGGAAGCTATGAAGGGATAATCGGGGTAAAACGTGACATAATTCTTAAACATTTCTTAACTCAATTGCCGGTAAGACACGTGCCTGCTAAAGGCAAAAAACAGCTGTGCGCAGTATACTGCGTGATAGACTCCCTGGGGAAGGCTGAAAAAATCCAGCGAATCCTAATTAGAGAATAAGCTGGAAACCAACCGTGGCCAAAACATGGATCCAGTACAGCTAAAATTGCTTGAAATACCGCAATATCTCCTTGTCAAATACATAGATTACCATTAGAATGGAAATACACCAAGATTCGGCAGTCCAAATTGTGACGTGTTGACAGTTGCCGCAGTTCATTTATCATAATTGGAGGGTTAACATTGGGACTAGTTAACGCAGATCGCCGAGATACCATATCCGTGGATGTCCTTAAGGTCTCTTCGAAATCAAATCCTAATGCAGTAGCAGGCGCACTGGCTGGCGTTGTCAGAGAACGTGGATACGCAGAAATACAGGGAATAGGGGCAGGGGCAATTAACCAGGCCATAAAAGCAGTGGCAATTGCACGTGGATTTGTGGCGCCCAGCGGAGTCGATCTTGTATGTGTTCCCGCGTGTACAGATATCATGATCGACGGGCAAGAACGTACAGCGATTAAGCTTATTGTGGGCCCCAGGAACTAGTTGATTAAGGATTTACCTGAGAATGCGCAATACCAGGACTGCTGACATTCTGCTCTCGCAAAGTTTTTGTGGGGGCAAGAACGTCTGTAATTCTGATTATTGCGATCTTCACATTCATACTACAGCCTCAGACGGGGAGTGCACACCTCACCAGGTAGTGTCTCAGGCTCGGGAAATTGGTTTGAAGGCAATTTCTCTTTGCGATCATGATACTATTTCCGGTTTTCAAGAACTTTCTCGATTGTACTTTTGCTGCAATGACGGCACTTTAGCGGCCTCAGGAGTTGAAGTCATTCCCGGGATCGAGATTAACAGTGAATGGCGGGGCAGAGAACTCCACATTCTAGGGTACTTCATTAATCCAGACGATGAAGGATTCTCTAGGATACTTGAAACACTCAGAGATTCAAGAATTCAAAGACTCTACGTGATCTTAAAGAAACTAAGAAAACTTGATGTCTTTATAGATATTTCCCGGGTGCTTGAAATGGCACAAGGAGAGTCAGTAGGCCGGCCACATGTGGCTAAAGCAATGGTTGAAAAGGAGTACGTTGGTGATATCAAGGAAGCCTTCCAGCGGTACCTTGGAATAGGCAAGCCCGGATACGCGGAACGATTCCATCTTAGCCCTATTGAATCAATAAGGGCTATCCGCCGGGCAAAGGGTGTAGCCATATGGGCTCACCCCGGGACGGCGAAGGCCGATGATCTGCTTGGTGAGCTCATTCAAAACGGGCTTCAAGGATTAGAAGTATACCACCCGGAACATGACCGTGAACTTCAGCAACAATACAAGAGGATCGCCGTGGAAAATCGCTTATTGATAACCGGCGGCTCTGATTTCCACAGTTTTTCAGACCCAGTAGGTGCTCAAATAGGAAGTCATTGGATTTCGTATGATTCTGTCCTGCATATGAAACAGCTGGCGAAAGCCTGACTCGTACTGAAAATGGGGTGAAGCCCATTGCTTATGGAGCTATGAGACGCACCCTCGGCAGTCTATGAAGATGTTCTTTCACCAAAGGTGTCTCCCTATGGAATGTCTGATATGGAAAAGTTTCCCCGAAGGGCGGTTTCAGTTGCCGGGGCCCGGAACAATCCTAGGTACCCCGGCAACTGAGATACTTGCTTCTTACGCTAACTTGATTTTTACGTCAAGAGCGCTCAAACTCTTGGGATATGCAAAAATTGGGTTAATATCGAGTTCTTGTATCTCAGGAAAATCCCTGCACAGCTGAGCCACACGGGCTACAGCCTCAGAAATGGCGGGAATATCATCAGGTTCAGCACCCCTGAAGCCCTTGAGAATTGTATATGCTTTGGTCTCGGCAATCATCTCATCTACTTCGCGCTTGGTGAGGCCCGAAGCAAGCCTGAAAGAAGCGTCTTTCAGGAGGTTAACCAGAATTCCGCCTGAACCAAAGGCAATCATGGGGCCAAAGGTTGGGTCTTTGACCATACCGATTATGATTTCGTCGCCCTTTGCCATCATTTTTTGGACTTCTACGCCATAGATCTTAGCGTCAGGAACAGCCTTTTTAGAGTTATCCATGATGGAATTGAAAGCAGCCCTTACCTCTTCCTTAGACTTAAGGCCGACTTTGACTCCCCCGACGTCAGTTTTGTGCATAATATCAGGAGACGAAATCTTCATGACTACCGGAAAGCCCATGTCTGATGCCTGCTTCTCAGCTTCATCCTCTGACGTGGCCAACCGGGAAGGAGCTGCTGGAATCTTGTAATGTTCTGCAACCTCAGCAGCCTCAGGGCTAAGGAGGAGGTCCCGTCCGTCTTTGCGGACCTTCTCAAATATCTCTTTGACTTGTTCCTTGTTTACATCATCAAACGCCCATTCTTCTCCATGCTCAACAGCCTTTTTCAACTCTGCAAACCTGGCCAAACCCCTTAGAGTCGCTACTGCAGGCTCAGGAAATGCATATGAGGGTACACCGTGTTCTTTCAGGTACTCAACTGCATCTTTAACTGCAGCCCCGCCTGTAAATGCTGCCACTACAGGTTTGTCTGGATACTTATTTTTGGCCGCAACCACTACTTCAGCCACTTTATCAACTTCTATGACAGCTGTTGGGCTGAGAAGAACAGCAGCGGCGTCGACATTTGGATCAGCGAGGGCAGCATTTATGGCAATCTCATACCTATCGTAATGTGCATCGCCGATAACATCGATGGGGTTATGGATATTGGCCATAGAAGGCATCTTTTCTTCAAGCAGCTTAAGGGTCTCGTCACTGAACTGTGCCATCTGGAGCCCGCCCAGTTCAATGGCGTCAGAGGCAACAATTCCGGGCCCCCCTGAGTTAGTGATAACAGCAACTCGTTTTCCTTTCGGAATCGGTTGAGTCGTAAAAGCATTTGCAAGGTCGAAAAGTTCTGTCATGTTGGATGCCCTGAGTACTCCGGCATGCCGCAATGCAGTCTCATATGCTGTGTCTGAACCTGCAAGTGCGCCTGTATGAGATGACGCTGCCTTGGCACCTGCGGCACTCACTCCTGATTTGAGCACAATGACCGGAACCCGCTTGGTGGCTTTTCTTGCGGCCTTAATGAACCTTGGCCCGTCTACCACATCTTCGAGGTACAGACAGACAACCTTGGTGTTAGGATCTTGGCTGGCAATTTCAACGAAATCGGCCTCATTGAGATCGGCCTTGTTACCAAAACTCACAAACTGGCTGAAGCCCAGTCCTTCCTTGAGGCTCCAGTCCAAAATTGCGATGCAAAGAGCGCCGCTTTGAGATACAAAAGCTATGTTTCCTTTAAGCGCCATGTTTTTCGCAAAAGTAGCATTGAAAGGGGTATGGGTGTCCATAACGCCCAGGCAGTTAGGACCAACTATGGTCATTCCGTGCTTGCTGGCAATCTCGGCAAGCTTCTGCTCGAGCTCCCGGCCTTCCTTGCCAACCTCTTTGAAACCTGCGGTGATTACTATCATATGCTTTACTCCGGCTTTGCCGCATTCTTCGGCAACAGGAACCGATACTTTTGCCGGAACACACAGCACTGCTACGTCAATTGGCTTCCCGACATCTGTGATTGATGGGTACGCTTTTAAACCCCCAATTTCATCTTCTTTGGGGTTGATAGGATAGATGTGGCCTTTGAATCCTGAGGACTTCATGTTGTCCACCACTGCGTAGCCAATCTTACCAGGTGTATTCGATGCACCAATTATCGCAACGGATCGGGGACGCATAAGGGACATTAGATCGCTCATATTTTCCTGCACCTTCCTCCAGCAATATTGCATAAAGAAAAACTACCATCGTTAAGTTTAACATAAAGAATCTCAGGGCGTAAACCAGCGCAATCAGCAGAGCGTGCAGAAAGGTAAATGTTATGTAAGTAAATGGCATTCGTGGTATAATACGCCTGTAGGGTGAAAACCCAAAATGGAGGAAACGAAAAATGGGAGAAATCTTCTGGTCAGACATAAGTGAAACCTTTGGTTTATCCAAATCCACCATGCGAAACATAAATAAACGGTTTGGAGACATATTGGGCATTACTTCATCCAACAAAATCCCCAAAAGCTCTTTGGGTGCAATATCCGTAATCGCCAACCTGCAGGAGCAGGGTATCCCAGATGACGAAATTGAAGTAACCCTCCTAAGCCTCAAAACTGAATCTGGCTGGCCTGATGTGGTATTGAACCGGATACAGGAACAAGGGGCAACCCTTGCTCCAGGTTTGGAGCCCTCAATCAGTGCAATTGCCGATCAAAACACCTACAAACGTTTGACAAAAGACTTACCTGAGCCATCAGAGTATTCATGGATAGGGTGCCTTGAGAGAATCTCTCAGAACCATGAGCCCGAATGGCCGTTAAAAGAAATGTTCCTCGATCTCAGACGGGAAATCTGTTCAAGCAAAGTCTCAGAAAAAGAGCAAATACAGAGGCTTACCGAAAGTGTTGAGATCCTCGTAAGGGAAGTAAGAGACCTCAGGTACGCTCTGGTTATGGCTTCTTCACGAAAAGACAGAAAGAAGGGCCTTAGAGGCCTGTCCAGGCTGCTTACTCGCTGAAGCAAGCTTCACCACCGGTGGGCACTGCCTTCAGCCAGTAACTTTTGAGGACATTTCGCATCTGGTGTCTCAGGCCTGGAATGCTATGGCCTAGTTTTGTAACCAGCACTTTCATTGATTGGCGGCAAGTAGTACCTGTAACGGAACATGCGGCAGGAACAACCGGCAGGCCCAATCTTTTTGATGCTTTGGCTATTTTGGCTTCTTCAAGGTACAAAAGAGGCCTTATAACCTCTACCTGGGTCCGTGATAGATACGTCTTGGGCCTGAAACACCCAAACTTGCCCTGGTAGAACATGTTCAGAAACAGGGTTTCTATAGCATCATCAAGGTGATGAGCCAAGGCAACCTTGGGAATTCCCATATCCGAAGCAGTTTTATATAGGTACCCTCTGCGAAGGTTGGAGCATAATGAGCATTTGGTTTTCTTCCCTTTGTGCCTGGTAACAATCCTGGCAATGTTTGTGGCTATTACATAATAGGGTATATTCATGCCACGAAGAAACTGCCTGATGGAATCCAGGCCTGATTCATCATACTCCCATGGTTCACCTGGATCTATGGTAATGGCCTCAAGGGAGAATTTTACCGGAGAGCGCCTTTTGATATCCGAAAGGGCCCATGCCATGAGCAAACTGTCCTTGCCTCCCGAAATACCCATGAGTATACGATCATTTGACTTGATAAGGCTGTAGTCAGAAATGGCGGTTCCCAGGGGGCTGAATAGATCCCTGCCGAATCCCTTGACCAATGGCATGCACTCCAATAAAGAAATCCCTATACTGTATTTCAATTGTATCTGTAGTTAAGGGCGATGAAAAGCTTCTACCCCGGACGTGCAAATCCGAAACCGTTGCCCGGGGTGAGGACACATGTATCAAAAAGGATAAAATAAGACAAAGAGCGTATCCCCCTATATGGAGGTAAAGAAGTTGAACAATGAATTCCAGCAAATCCCCGGATTTGTCTATATGGATAACTCGTCGACTACCAAGCCCTACCCGGAAGTTGTAAAGGCTATGTCTTTTGTGCTAGAAGAAGGATTCGGCAACCCCTCATCGCTACATAAGATGGGGTCTGAATCGGAGAAGTTGGTAAGGCGGGCAAGGCGTTCTGTTGCATCCCTCCTGGAAGCCCGTGAAAACGAGATATTCTTCACATCAGGAGGCACAGAAGCAAATAATTGGGCTATTTTCGGAAGTTTGAGGTCAGCAGGTACCAGGATGAGACACGTGATTACCTCCTCTGTTGAACACCCCTCAATTATGGCTACAGTTGAATACCTCAAAGAAGCAGGGTATGACATTGATATTGTACCTGTTGATGAAAAAGGAAGAGTCGATCCAGCCCAGGTCATATCCAGGGTTAGGGAAGACACTTGTTTGGTTTCAATCATGCTGGTTCAAAATGAAGTTGGCACAATACAACCTTGCCGGGACATCGGAGGCCTTCTGTCCCAGATGGGCCCAAAACGGCCACGGTTTCACGTTGACGGGGTCCAGGGCTTTGCCAGGCTTAAAATCGACGTGGCGAAGTGGGGAATTGACCTTCTGAGCGTTAGTGCACACAAGATCCACGGCCCCAAGGGAATTGGCGCCCTTTACGTTAGGAAAGGGGTTCCAATGCATCCTCTGATTTTTGGCGGCGGACAAGAGCAAGGGCTCAGATCAGGAACTGAAAACGTTCCGGGCATTGTAGGTTTCGGCATAACATGCGACATGTGGCTAAAGGACATGGATGAAGTAAGGGCAAGGCTTTTCAGGTTGAGAGACCGGCTCATTACAGGAATTACCCGAATTTTTCCCGACGCAGTCCTTCACGGCCCAAACGATGATAATTTTGCACCTCATATTGTCCATTTCTCATTTCCGGGATTCAGAGGGGAAACCATTCTTCACTTTCTAGAAAAACGTGGGGTATTTGTTTCTACAGGGTCTGCATGTTCTGCACACAAAGCTAAACCAAGCCCCGTGATACTTGCCATGGGTGGAGATGAGCGCGAAGCCTTGTCTGCTATAAGGTTTTCAATGTCGCGCTTTACCACAGAGGACGAAGTTGAGACTACAATAGCCGCCGTAGAAGATTCTTTAAAGGAACTTAAGCCCCGGCAGAATACCGGTTAATTGTGATAAAGTACTTCAGGCAATACAGTCCGAGGAGTTATTGAAGATGGAAAGGTGTTCTTGATACGTTACGGTGAAATTGAATAGCCTCAAAGGCCAAAACAGAAAATACTTTGAAGATACTTTGCAAAAAAACATTCAACTTGCAATCTTAGCCATGGATGATACCGCCTGCCATTCCCGGAGCATCAAGGTGTCCAAATCCTATGGAAGGTTTTACGTCACAGGAATCGATGCGGAAAAAGAAAAACTCTATCTTGAGATTCTCTCGGGAATACCTGGAATTGTAGGTGTTAGCCCATCATTCGTAGTGGAAAACAGTCTGGATGCGATTAAAGCCGCTTCTATACTGTCAATTGAACAGGCTACAGGCGAACTTTCTTCCTCTTGGGGGGAGATGGCCACAAGACTTGCTTTTACCTTTAAGATTCAGACAAGGCGCCCAAACAAAAGTTTTCCCATAAAGTCACCTGATGTCAACAGGGAAATCGGAGGAGCAATCCTCAAAAACCTTCCAGGGCTTGCAGTAGATGTGCACAATCCAGATATTTTGCTGACTGTTGAAATTCGGCAGAGGCACACTTACGTTTACTGGGCTGAAAAGCCAGGGCCCGGCGGGCTGCCTGTAGGTGCTTCTGGCAAAGGTACACTGCTAATCTCCGGTGGAATCGACAGCCCTGTAGCAGGTTATATGGCAATGAAACGGGGCGTTGATATAGACGCCCTCCATTTTTGGAGTTATCCCATAACCGGAGAACGTGCAAGGGACAAGGTAGTTGATATCTGTAAAGTATTAAGGCGGTTTAGCCCGAAGCTCAGATTGTACGTAGCTCCTTTCACCAAAATCCAGACACAAATCATGGAAAACTGCCCGGAAAAATATCGTGTCATAATCATGAGGCGTATGATGATGAGGGTGGCGACGAGATTTAGCCGAGACATTGGAAGCAAGGCCATATTTACAGGCGAAAATCTAGGACAGGTCGCCAGCCAGACTCTGGAGAGTCTGAATGTAATACAGGATACCGCCGGTTTTCCGGTGTTAAGGCCCCTTATCTGTTTTGATAAAGTAGAGACTATCAGGCTGGCAGAAAAGATCGGAACCTATGATATTTCCTGCCTGCCATATGAAGACTGCTGTACAGTCTTTGTTCCTAAACATCCTGTAATAAAGCCACGTCTGGAATTGGCTATCGAAGCGGAAAAGCACCTTGCCATCGATGAACTGGTAGAAGAATGTGTTTTACACATTGAGGAAATGGATATCAGGGCAGACTGAAGCAAAGTTTGTGCCCAGGCAGAAACACTCATATAATGAGAAATAGAACCACCGGCATGTTCACAAGATACATTTACGGGGTGCATAATCATTGGTTTTGGACAATTCATCTCGTACTTATTTCATTGAAACCTTCGGCTGTCAAATGAACGAGAGAGACTCTCAGACCATTGAGGGACTCCTGAGAGAAAGAGGGTTTTCTCCCGCGCCAGGCGCCGAGAAGGCTGATGTTGTTGTTGTAAATACCTGTGCGGTTAGGCAGTCAGCCGAAGCAAAAGTATGGAGCAGGCTCGGGCAAATTGCAGCATCGTGCAAAAACGGAAAACTGCCCGTCATTGTACTGTCCGGATGCATGGCCCAGCTGCCTGAGACCCTGGAAAGAATCAAGAAGCGAGTTCCGTACGTCAAAATCGTTACGGGCCCGGGCCATATTGACAGGCTTCCTGAACTCGTGGAGCGCGTGCTCCATGACAGGTCTGAGAAACTTGTCACCGCGATTTCTCCTGCAAGATCAGAATCTCGAAGGAGTGATTCTACACAAACCCTGCCTGAAAAGCTGCCCCGGGCCAAAGTCCTGGGCGTCAGCGCGTATGTGACCATAATGTACGGGTGCGATAACTTTTGTACTTATTGTATTGTCCCTTATGTAAGAGGCCCTCAGGTATCCCGTGATCCACAGTTTATCATTGAGGAAGTGGAGGAGCTCGTCTGTCTGGGATATACTGAGGTTACGCTTTTGGGGCAAAACGTTAACGCTTACGGCATGGATTTGAAAACCAACTATGGATTCTCTGATCTTTTGCAAGACATAGATCAGATCCCTGGACTCAATAGGATAAGGTACTTTACCTCTCACCCCAGGGACTTCTCGAGAGATATGGTTAACACCATTAGAAACGCCGGAGCACGTTTGTGAGCATTTTCATCTTCCTGTTCAATCAGAAACGATAGAATGCTCAAACTGATGCACAGGGGGTATACAAGAGAACAGTATTTGAAACTGGTAGACTATATAAGAACTCAAATACCCGGAGCCTGTATCACAACTGACATAATCGTAGGTTTCCGGGGAAACCGATGAAGAATTCCAGGAGACTATTGACCTTGTAAAAGCTGTAGGTTTTGACGGCGCCTTTACTTTTATCTATTCACCAAGATCCCGGACAAGCTGCAGCCAGAATGGATTGCCAAATCCCCAGAAAGGTTAAGTCCCAGAGACTGCAGCAACTTGTTAAAGTTCAAAACGAAATAACAACGACAATTAACCTGTCTCTTATAGGAAGTATCCAGGAAATTCTGGTAGAAGCGGCCCCTTGATCCCAAAATCCTGCGCATGCCAGAGGACGTACACGAACCAACAAACTTGTAGTATGTACGTCTCAGAACTCTGGAAACCGGTGATAAGGCTGAGGTTAGGATTGAAGAGGCAGGTACCTGGTACTCAAAGGCCCTTTGAATGAACATCACAATCCTGGTGAGAGGCATTAAACATCATAATATGCTGAATAATAAAATTACCGGAGGGTAGAAACTTGCCGAAGAATACAACCTCTATGATCTACTAATACAAGTCCCTCAAGGCGCAGTATAAAGATGCCTTACTCTTTTTCAGGCTCGGTGACTTTTACGAGATGTTTTTTGAAGATGCCGAAATTGGGTCCAAGGAACTTCGGTATCGCCCTTACCGGCAGAGATGCCGGAAAGGGAAAAAGGGCTCCCATGGTGTGTGGCGTACCTTACCATTCGGTCGATGACTACATAAAAATCCCTGTCACAAAAGGTTATAAAGTTGCCATATGAGCAGGTAGAGAGTTCTGCATCAGCAAAAGGCCTTGTTAGGCGGGATGTTGTACGAGTTATTACTCCCGGTACATATTGGGAAGGGGCAGAGAACACCTCTTCCAGAGCTATGTCACTCGTAATCTATCCCCAACATGGGTCCAGTGTACCAGATTGACTCAGTGGGATTGTGTTCATGCGATCTTTCCACAGGAGAGATCTTGCTGTGTTCGTTTGATGAAGACCCTGATGACAAAAACGGGAACCTGATTCAAAGCAGACTCATAGACGAACTATCCCGTCTCTTGCCAAAAGAATGTGTGTTTCCTGTAGGCTTTAAAGGGACAAGCCTCTTTCAAGCAATATTGAAAAACCTGCCTGGAGTGTTTACGAGTTTCCTGGAGGACGAGACGTTCCAGAAAGACAATTACAGCACAGTTTTGTCCCGCTGGAAACTAGGGGAAATATCACGCGCTGCTCACAAAGCAATCTCAGGCCTTTTAGTATACATAGAATCCACTCAAATGGTTGAACTGAGCCACCTGAAAAAGCCCAACCTCTACCTCAAAGACACCTTTCTGGAATTGGACCACTCAACCAGACGAAACCTTGAACTGACTGAAAGGCTTCATGGGGGAGTCTACGGATCCCTTACCTGGGTATTGGATCAATGCTGCACCTCTATGGGCTCCAGGTTATTGAACCAATGGATAGAACGCCCGCTGAGAGAACCTCAGATGATTCAGGAAAGGCTCTCAGCAGTAGACGAGATTTACAGCAGCTCTTTGCTAAGAAGCAATTTGCGCAATTCACTTTCCGGTATCAGAGATTTGGAAAGACTGGTCACCAAGATCGCCTATAAAACATGTAATGCCAGGGACTTAACAGCAATTGCATCTTCTTTGGAGAAAGTACCTTCTTTGAAAAAGGAAATGAGCGGCGTATCATCCCAGCTGCTCAGAAAAATACTTGGAAATCTAGACGAAGTCCCCGAGGCAACCAATGCAATCAGGCAAAGGATAGTCGATGATCCACCTGTGTCCGTAATGGAAGGCGGACTAATCCGGCCTGGATACAGTCAGGAAGTCGATGACCTGAGAGACCTGTCCACAGGTGGCAAGAAATGGCTCATGGAGCTCGAGGCCAGAGAAAGGGAGAGGACGGGAATTAGATCCCTCAGAGTAGGTTATAACAGGGTATTTGGTTATTACCTGGAAGTAACCAGAGCAAACCTGAGCCTGGTACCAGACAATTACATAAGAAAACAAACCCTTGTCTCTGCTGAGAGGTTCATTACACCTGAACTCAAGGAAAAGGAAACATCAATTCTAGGGGCTGAAGAAAGGCTTTTCAAAGAAGAATACAGGCTTTTTAGTGAATTACGTGATCTAGTGGAATCTCATATAAGGAAGATTCAGCAAACCGCTGTGGCCGTCGCCCAGATAGATGTGCTTTGCAGTCTTTCTGAAGTAGCCAGCCTTTATGGATACGTCAAACCCGAAATTTCTGAAAACGGCCCCATAATTATTAAAAAAGGCAGGCACCCTGTTCTTGAAAGGGTGCTTCCTCCAGGAAACTTTGTCCCAAATGACCTTGTGTTGGATGATAAAGAAAGCTTATTGATAATAACCGGCCCGAACATGGGAGGCAAATCTACATATTGCAGACAAGCTGCCCTTATAGTGCTTATACTAAATGGGTTCTTTTGTGCCGTGCAAGTCTTGCTCAGTATCATGCGTAGACAAGATCTTTGCCCGGGTAGGCGCATATGATGATCTGGTGCTCGGCCAGTCCACTTTCATGGTGGAAATGAACGAAGTGTCCAGAATCCTGAGAAACGCCACACCCAAAAGCCTGGTAATACTTGATGAGATAGGGAGGGGTACAAGTACTTTCGATGGCCTATCTGTAGCATGGGCAGTCGTAGAGTACCTGGCAAATGAGAACGCTGTAGGCGCCAAAGGACTCGTGGCTACCCATTATCGTGAGCTGACTTTGCTTTCTGACTTGAAACCGGGAATCGCTAACTATCATGTAACAGTTAAAAAATCAGGCGACGACATTGTTTTTCTTAGAAAAGTCACCAAAGGAGTGGCTGAAGGAAGTTTTGGAATTGACGTAGCTTATATGGCAGGATTACCTTTTGAAGTTGTCAGCAGGGCAAGGGAAATTCTCCACGGACTTGAAACAGAAACCCGGAAAGGCTCCGGTTCCAGGAAAGGGATACTGGGAAGTGTGGCTTCCAGAAGTACAGGCTCATTGGCCGTGTCCGGGATCTCAGGACAGCCCCTCTTGTTTGGATTTTCAAGCCCCGAACAACAAGAATCCTTTCCGGAAGAGTACAAAGAAGTAATATCCGAAGTCCAAGCACTGGACATAAATCATACAACGCCTCTTCAAGCATTAGAGATCTTGTATTCCTTTAAGCAAAAGTTAAATGAGAAGGAGCATGGTAAATAAATGTCCCCTTTAATCATAAAACTCGATCCTCTGGTCTCCAGTCAAATTGCAGCAGGTGAAGTGGTGGAGCGCCCTGCATCAGTTGTAAAGGAACTCATAGAGAATTCTATAGATGCAAAAGCCAAAAGAATATCTATTGAGATACTCACAGGAGGCCTTGAGCTTATAAGAGTTTCTGATGATGGCATAGGTATGGCCCGGGAAGATGCCCTGTCTGCCATTGAGAGATTTGCCACGTCCAAGATTTCCTCTGTGAATGACCTGGAGAATCTTCAAACCCTCGGGTTCAGGGGCGAGGCCTTGCCCTCGATTGCGTCATGCTCTAAGTTCACCATGGAAACCAGAGCCCAGGAGGCTGAGTCAGGGGTTTCCCTGTACGTCGAAGGGAGAAACGTCGTAAGAGTGACAGACAAGGGGCTTCCTGCCGGGACAACCATTACGGTAAGGGATCTGTTTTTCAATACCCCGGCCCGCCTCAAATTCATGAAATCCAAAAGCCGGGAAAGGGATGCTGTCATTGAAACAGTGGAGAGGCTAGCCCTTGCATGGCCCTCAATTGGCTTTACCCTGAGATCCCATGGAAAAGTGGTATTTCACACCCCGGGAAACGGGCTGGAAAATGCCCTTACAAACATCTTCGGCCCCGAGACTGCTCAATCATTGCTGGAAGTCTCTTGTGAATATGAGCAGGGAGTGAGAATCCAGGGCTACATAGGCATGCCCAGAATCTACAGAAGGACAAGAGATCGGCAGATCTTCTCGGTAAATCGTCGCCCTGTAAGAAACTCTCTACTGGGATGGGCCATTGATTCTGCCTATTCAGGGTTATTACCTCCAAGGACCTACCCGGTCGTAATTCTTGAGATCACAATCGCCCCGGAGCAGATTGATGTAAATGTGCATCCTGCAAAAACTGAAATAAAGTTCAGAAATGAAAGGCAACTCCGTCAAGTTGTCGCTGACAGTGCAAGACAAGCCCTCCTGGGAGCAGGTTACCTAAGCGGCCCTCATTTAAAGGAATCCCGGGCACCGGGGCCCGTGTCCGCGCCCTGGTACCCTTGGAGTTCAGAAAAGGAATCCTGTGAACAGGTTGTTTTCCCGTATCCTGCCCAACCTGGTACACGTGGTACAGCAAAGATTCCCAGGTGGCAGAAAAATGGGACTAATTCTTCAAGAGTCTTCAGAGAGCCCTTTGGGGTACACCCTGATTCAAGTGGCCAATCAGGTGCAAATCCCCAGGACAGCAGCAATGAACTTCCACAAGGATGGGAGTATTTGGGCACCCTTGAAAATACATATGTTCTGGCCAAGACCGAAGACTCACTGCTTATCATAGATCAGCATGCCCTTGCTGAAAGCCTTGCCTATCTATCGCTCTTAAATGGGGAAAGCGGCAGACAGGAACTTTTGATCCCTGAGATCATGAGCCTTGAGCCCAAAGAGGCCGCTCTTTACGAAGAATACGCCGGCGCCCTGGAGAAGGTTGGCTTTTCAACAAGGGCAATCGGCACAAGAACTGTGTCAGTAACCCAGGTTCCACTTATTTTAGGAAAATCACTTCCTCCAGATTCCCTAAGGGAGATTCTGCTGTCATTTTCCGGTGAAACAGAAAAAGACGTCTCGCCTGAAAGGCTTCTTGCAAGAGTTCATTTGGCCACTGCAGCGTGCCATGGATCTGTCAGAGGAAATGAGGCTCTCGCCAGAGAAGAAGCAGTGGCCCTTATAAACGATCTTTATCTTAATCCCTCAGCCAGGATTTGCCCTCACGGCAGGCCCACTGTATACCAAATGCTTTACAGCGAGATTCAAATATTTTTCGGACGTTAGCCCCTATGCAACATCTTGGGCTTTAACGTACGGTATAATAGAGCTTGAATCCATCTGCAATCTTGGTGAAAGAAGGATATCCATTTTGACGAAAGTTCTCATTGTCACCGGGCCTACAGCCTCGGGAAAATCCAGATTAGCCCTGGATCTTGCAAGGATATACCCAATAGAGGTGATATCTGCAGACTCAATGCAGGTTTATCGATATATGGACATCGGCACCGATAAAGCTACACTGGAAGAAAGAAAGACAGTACCTCATCATCTGATAGACATAAAGGATCCTGACGAAGCCTGGAGTGTAGAAGAATTTCAACAACGTGCCCGGGTAGCAATTAATGATATCTCAAGCAGAAACCGCCTTCCTTGCATAGTTGGAGGTACCGGCTTTTACATACGGGCCTTGCTGTATGATTTTCCTCTGGAGGACGCCCCCCCTAACCCGGAATTTCGACACCGGATGAAGGCACTGGCAAAACTGAAAGGTAGAATTACTGTTCATGAAATGCTTAGAAATATCGATCCAGAATCATACCAAGGCCTCCATCCCAACGATCTTAAGCGGGTGATACGTGCAATTGAGTATTATCAGGCAACAAATAGGCCGATTTCTGCAAGGAAACATCAGGCCCGGTGTAGTATATATGATGCTATGATGATAGGCCTTGAGTGGAAACGTCAAGAACTTTACGAAAAGATCGAGAACAGAGTTGAAGAGCAATTTCAACGTGGGTTGATAAATGAGGTCAAAAACCTCATGAAAATGGGATATACCAGGGATCTTCCCAGTATGCAAGGGATTGGCTATAAAGAGGTGTGCTGGATGCTTGAAGGCCTTATCACCGAACCGGAAACCAAAGAAATTCTGAAGCGTAACACCAGACGATTTGCGAAAAGACAGTTTACATGGTTTGCCAGAGAAGAAGGAATAATATGGTTGCCATTTGGCAAGCATACATCTCAGAGCAAACTGTTGAATCAAGTCCAAATTCTAATCGATGACTGGCTTCTGGCATAAGCATGTAGAACCCGAAAATACATGTGACTATCGGAGGACAACTGGAGGGAACTAACGTGAGTGCGAAAAATGTGATAAACCTTCAAGATGGTTTCTTAAACCAGATCAGAAAAGAAGGCATCCTCACTACGGTATACTTGGTTAATGGGTTCCAGTTAAAAGGCCTCATCAGAGGTTTTGACAATTTCACAGTGCTCCTTGATGTAGACGGAAAGCAAATGCTTATCTATAAGCATGCGATTTCAACAATCAATCCTATTAAGCCGGTAAATCTTTCAGATCAAAGGGACAAAGAAGCTGATACCGGAACGCCCCAGGAAGATACGTCCGAAAAGTAGTGCCTTTATAGCAGGCAGAATTCTTGCGGCCGCACGACACGGCCTTTTTGTGACTGCCCTGACCGGACTGAAGTATTCGGATCTGTCAGGAGACTTCTGCCTCGCGAGCATGAAAGCTGCATAGTTGGGTACACTCCTCCATGTAGGCGGTCGTAATAGGGAGGTGAAGGCACATGCCCAAAGATCCGGTATGCGGTATGGATGTTAGGGACGATAAGACGGGAATCAGATCTGATTTCAGGGGACAAACCTATCATTTCTGCTCAGACAGGTGCAAAAGCACTTTCGACCAGGATCCGCAGCATTACGCAAACCTCAGATATGACAACAGAACTGATAGGCAAAGCAGAAACAGAAACAAGGGCCAGGACGACAGGCCGCTCCGGTAGAGTCGCAAGAGTACCGGTGGCGGCGAAAAAGTCCCGGACAGGGGGGCACCCCGCAATACATGCATTACAGGTGCCGAAAAAGAGGCATCCGGCGTTCGTTTAAGTAAGTCAAATTTGAGCAGCCGTGGTTCCGCCGAAGTCAGGGGCCACGGTTGTTTTACTTCCGGCACTATACAATACCCGGAATCGGCACTGTATGTGTTTGCCAATCCAGATCGGTATGTCAGGTTCGAATTTGAACGTGCTGTCAACCTTGTTTTCCAATGCGTATAATGATCACGCCGGGAGTTTGGGATATAGGGGGAGGAATCATCCTGGTGTATGGAAGCATTCCAGGCTACAACAGCGGGCCGGTTCTTAGAGTTATATCCAGCCATCGAACAAGGCCCCACGAGAGCCAGAAAGCCCAAGAACAGATACTTAAGGGGTTTCCGAGAAGACAACAACCAGACGGCGAAAGCGCTCTTGAGGAACTTGACTCCCTGATAGGCCTATCCCATGTAAAGAATCTGGTATTTGAAATCTATGCATTTTCAGAAGTCCAAAAACGAAGGGCTAAAGCCGGCCTTTTGGGGGATGCAACAATACTTCATATGATCTTTAAGGGGAACCCGGGAACAGGAAAGACCACCGTTGCACGAATCATTGGAAAGCTCCTCTTTGAAGCCGGGCTTCTGGATAAAGGCCATGTAGTTGAAGTGGAAAGGGCAGATCTTGTGGGGGAATACATTGGCCACACAGCCCAGAAAACCAGGGAACACATACGCAAGGCATTGGGAGGTATACTCTTCATAGACGAAGCGTATTCTCTGGCAAGAGGCGGAGAAAAAGACTTCGGAAAAGAGTGCATAGACTGCATTGTAAAAGGGATGGAAGACCATGCAAGAGACATGGTGTTCATCCTTGCAGGATACCCTGTTGAAATCGAAAGATTTCTTAAGACAAACCCGGGGCTTCGATCGCGTTTTCCAATCCATCTGAGTTTCCCTGATTACACAGTGGGTGAACTTCTTCAGATCGCATGTTTAATGCTTAAAAAGCGCGATTACAGGTTTTCAGACGACTCACACATAGCAATTGAAAACATAATCAGGGAAAGGCTTGCGCAAGAAGTAATCCCTTCCAATGCCAGGATGGTGAGGAATCTCGTGGAAAAGGCCATACGAAGGCAGGCAGTACGTCTTGTAAGAGACTCGTTTTTCAGCCGGCAGGATCTTATGCTGGTGACTGCAAGTGACTTACTGGAAGCTTCTATAACCCCTTAACCTATAAGACGTGGTGTATAATGGGGACAGGCACAGTAAGAAAGCAGGAGGGACCTACTTGAGCAGTTCTGCAGATTTCGGAAAACCAAGGGCAATCATTTGCTCAGTAAATACCAGGACACACCGGGCCAAAACCCAAGACGAACCAGTGCTCAGTGCAAAAGAGTCTGCCCATGAGCTTTTGCGCCTGGCCGAAACATTGGGAATGGAAGTAATAATGACCGTGATACAAGAACGGACTGCGCCTGACCCTGCCACTTACCTTGGCAAAGGCAAAGCCCGGGAAGTTGCAGAACTGGCTGCCGAACACGGTGCCCAATTTACGTTGATTGATGGACATCTGTCGCCAACCCAGGCCAAGAATCTCGAAGATACCCTAGGTACTGCAGTCCTGGACCGGACAGAAGTAATACTCAGGATTTTTGCCCAACGGGCAAACACAAAGGAAGGTAGACTACAGGTAGAACTTGCTACAAGAAGGCATGAACTCACCCGCCTTACAGGTTACGGCACAGTTATGTCCAAGTCTTGGGAGCAGGCATTGGGACAAGAGGCCCTGGAGAACAGAAACTCGAGGTAGACCGGCGGGTGCTAAGAAACAGAATAGCCTGGCTCTCCAAGGAAACTGAGAAAGTGCGCAAGGTTAGGGAGGAGCAAAGAAAGCAACGAAGAGAATCGACAGATCCCCTGGTTTCCCTGGTAGGCTATACAAATGCAGGGAAAATCCACGCTTTTCAAGGGCCTTACCGGTGAAGAAGTCCTGTGCGATGATATGCTCTTTGCTACCCGGATCCATGGACAGAAAATGGGCTTTGCCTTCGGGCAAAACAGTGTTGCTATCTGACACAGTAGGATTCATCCAGGGTTTGCCTCATGAACTGGTTTTTGCTTTTCGCGCCACTCTCGAAGAATCCCTTGAAGCAGATTTGATCATTCATGTAGTGGATATTTCATCACCTATATGGATGCAGCAGATGGAGACAGTAGAAAATGTTCTGAGGGAACTAGAGCCGGAGAACGCCCTATGGTTATTGCGTTCAACAAGACCGACAGGGTTTCAGACGGCAATCGCCAAGCAACGGCCAAGATACATGACAACTCAGTGGACATTTCGGCCCTGCACGGTTACGGAATACAAGAGTTGGCTGCGCTTGTTGAGCAAAAGCTTATGGCGGGTACTGAAGTTGTATCGTGGGAAATACCCTATTCGATGTGGGATCTACTTTCAGAAATCAGGCAAACCGGCACAATCATTGAAGAGGCCCATGATGACAAGGGAGCAAGAATAGTGTGCAGGCTCTCTCCGGCAGACGTTGCTCGTTTCAGCAAAAAGCTCTTAGGGTGATGGTTTTGAAACTGGACACAAAGCACCTAAACGTAAAAACAGATACCCTGGAACTGGCACAAGAATGCATGGAAACACTAAGGGAAATCTGGAAGAGCATAGATGAACTCGTATTTTCAAATCAGGCCAAAGTACTTGAGGCCTTTGCCGGTTCACGAATCTCCCTTACTCACCTGTGGCCATCTACCGGTTACGGATACCAGGATACAGGCAGAGAAAGGTTAGAGGAAGTATTTGCACAGGTTTTCGGCGGGGAATCTTCCCTTGTACGTCTTGCATGGACATCAGGAACCCATGTCCTGAAAACCGCCCTTTTTGGCCTGCTGCGTCCGGGGGATGAGGTTTTGTCTGTTACCGGTACGCCTTACGAGACACTGCAGCCTGTTATTGGTATTGACACACCGGGACAGGCAAATTCCAAAACACATGAGGGTAGCCTCAAAGACTTCGGGGTAGCATACCGTGAAACCTCATGTCTGGTAGACTTTGAAACCGGGGCCATTGATGAAGACTCTCTGAGCAAACAACTTGAGGAACATATCACTTCGAAAACCAGGTTAGTTTTGATTCAAAGATCCCGGGGGTATTCTCATCGAAAGACTATTTCTATGGTGTGCCTTGGAGAATTTATGGCCATATTGAACCGGAAATGGCCTGATATCCTAACATTCGTAGACAACTGTTATTGCGAATTTACAGATGTCTGGGAACCTCCCACCCTTGGCGTTACTGTGACTGCAGGTTCATTGATTAAGAACCCTGGAGGCGGCCTGGCTGCCACAGGTGGGTATGTAGTAGGCCACAAAAAATACGTCGACCTTATTGCAGGATCTCTTTATGCCCCGGGACTTGGAAGAGAAGCAGGGAGCAATCCTTACGGGTACAGGGATGTATACCAGGGCATTTTCCTGGCTCCCAAAGTGGTAGGCGAGGCCTTGAAAGGTGCGTCCTTCGCTGCCTTGTTTTTCAGCAAACTTGGATACAGGGTAGACCCAGGGCCCTTTGATAAGAGGGGAGACATAGTTCAGGAAATAGTGCTCAGAGAACCCGAAATACTCAGGACTTTTTCAAGAGCGATACAAGGGGCTTCACCAATTGATTCTTTTGCCACACCTGAACCATGGGAAATGCCAGGATATGCTCATCGGGTCATTATGGCCGCCGGAACCTTCATTCAGGGTTCTTCCATCGAACTTACTTGCGACGGGCCTTTCAGGCCTCCTTATTCAGCGTATTTGCAGGGAGGACTTACCAAGGAACACGTGATTTATGCCTGTTTGAAAGTCAAAGATGCCCTTGAGGTGCTTTGAGACATTCCCCGGTGGAAAGGATACTCGTAAACTTAGTGCAAAGACCGGTATAGCCCAATAACTTTTCCCAGAATCCTGACTTCCTTGGATACTATCGGTTCAAGTCTGGGGTTTTCCGGCTGCAGCCTGACTGAGTCTTTTTCTTTATAAAAAGTTTTCACTGTGGCTTCGTCACCTATGAGAGCCACAACTATATCTCCATTTTCGGCTGTTTCCTGCTGCCTGATCAGGACCATGTCACCTTCTAAAATACCTGCTCCGATCATGCTGTCACCTTCCACTTGCAGCATGAAGACATTTTCGCTCTTGACAAAAGAACGAGGCATAGGAACAAACTCATCGATATTTTCAACGGCAAGTACCGGAACACCTGCCCGAACCATTCCTAGCACCGGCACCATTACAGCGGGAGCGGGCTTTCCGTACTCAGCATTCTCTACAAGATTGAAAGCCCGTGACTTCTGAGCTGTTCTGCGCAAGTATCCCTTCCGTTCCAGAGTCCTAAGATGGCTGTGAACAGTAGCTGTGGATTTCAGGCCCAACCTTTCTCCAAGTTCTCTTACTGATGGGGGATAACCTGTTTCCCGAATGTATTGACGTATGGCCTCTAGAACCCTGGCCTGCTGAAAGGTTAGGTTGTTCATGTTTACCTCTCCTCACTGGTTGAAATTCTCTGGAAAACGGGCTGCTCCAAGGAAAGTCTACCATCAACCGGTGGGAAACGCAAACGTAAGTTTGGTATTCCTTGTTGCAAACACGGATCCCGTAATTTGACATCAGCACAGGGTTCCGGGCAAATCCGGGGCCGGTAAATACCAGGTTGAACAAGTAACCAAAACCGTCTCCCGGACATAGGCTGAAAGAGGAAGAGGCTACCTTGACGTCCTACTTTTGTTGATCCGGAGGGAGAGGAGAAATGACTGACAGCACCCTTCATGAGGCTTGTCTTTATACCTGGACGACTGAAAAACAGCTGGTTCCGGTGCTTGAAAAATGCCTGAACCTGGCGGGCCAACACGATTGCCTTGCCGAGGCAGATGAACTGGCCTCTATTCACAGGCTCGTAATTACCGATTGCACAGAGTTGCTGGCATCCCTGGCCATCGACAGTACTGGAACCGTAGTTGCCATAGAGGTTCCAGATGACTTCGCTCAATGCGTAATAGTCATTCACCGTCATTTCATGTCTGTAATTGACAACGGATACATTAGGATAGACCCTCACGCACATGATTCTATTCAAAGAGCGGTATTAGAGAGGGTAACCAGACGTAAAGCAGACCAAGTACGCCTGGTCCGAAAAATCGCGGTGAAATGCAAGATTGCCTTGCCTGACGTCATTGTGACACCACCTGAAACACCGCCTGATACTGCCCCTACCGTACCTCCGTCAAAGCGGACTGAATATGTTGTTCAGCAAGGGGATACCATGTTCAGCATAGCCAGAAGATTCGGAGTATCACTGGAGGTTCTCATAAGAGCAAATCCTCAGGTAAGAAATCCGGACATGATCATTGTTGGAGAAATCATAATCATTCCCAGAGATATGGTGCCTCCGGGGCCACCAGGACCGGGCCCGGCTCCTTCGCCTGGCCGCAAATACGTTGTGCAAGCAGGGGATACCATGTTTTCCATAGCTCAAAGATTCGCAGTAGGCCTAAATGAACTCATTGCCTTTAACCCTCAAATCGCGGATCCTAACGTACTGGTACCCGGACAGGTCGTACTGATTCCTACATCAGGAGGAGCGCTTGGTTAAGATCAGCAATTGCCGGCCCGATGGATAAAGTACAAGGCGGTATTATCCTGGACCAGAGGAAATACCGCCTTCGTCCTATGGTCCACCATGCCCCAATCCCTGCGTCAGGTAATGGTGATGAGGTCAAGTTGTTATTCCTTAATCACCCGCCGGGCACCTAAATACTTCTGGCTTAAAGCCTCTGAGTAATCCGGATGAGCCGGATCCAAACTGTTGATAGCCACCCCTTTACTGCCTGAGTGGATAAAGTGTGAATCACCTATAAAAATACCAACGTGAGATGGGCCCTTTTCATAGGTCTGAAAAAACACAAGATCCCCGGGGAGCAGACTACTTGTGTCTGTTATTGAATCCCCTTGCATATACTGCAAATCCGCGTCCCTGCGAAGATGATATCCGTTCAGTTTGAAAATGAACTGAGTGAAGCCTGAACAGTCAAATCCATAGGAAGTACAACCTCCCCACAAATAAGGGAGGCCCAAATACTGTTTGGCTCCCTGGACTACTGCATGGGAGCTCTTTTGACCCTTGAACACCTGATCAAAAGAGCTATACTCTTGTATGTCGGAAGCCTTCACGTAGGCAACGCCATCTCCTGGCAGGTCAAGAACATACCAGTCATCAATTACCGAGGATACAGGAAGAACAGTTCCTTGCACCAGGCGCTTGTCAAAAATACTCTCACCATCGGGCCCGTCCAGGGCAGGAGTCATTTTCGCCACTACCATACCCACAGGCCCTTTGAAGAAATTATCTACGTGTGGCCAGTCACCCAAAGATATATGCCCGGAGTAAATCCATCCCAGGTATTTATCATGCATTTGAACCATATACCAGTCGTCTTCCTCGTAAAGTATTCTGACAACATCGCCGAGCCTGGCCTGGGTAACCGTATGCTTATCTTCTGATTCTCCCGGCGCGTCACCTAAATTAACCACAGGGTGGGTTACTATGCCCCAAGCTTTTTCACGCAATGGAGGAGAGGGGAGAACCAGGATCTCATCTACAACCCTAATACCCGCAATCTCCGATATATGCTGCATAATTTCACGCTTCATGGTTTCGTCGCTGGATTCTCCGGAAAGAGTGACTACCCCATCATCAACATGATGATTAACAGAAAACACCAATTCCCTTGAACTAAGAAGACTAGTCTCAACGGCCTTATCGATAATCCGGTCAATCATTGCAGAGATTTCACTGTCTTTTGCAGTTGCCGGCCCCAGGGCGCGGCAACCTGCCACAAGAGCAGACACCGCCAAAACAACAATAAACAAAGCCACCTGAATCATATTTGCCTTCAAGGCGGATCTCAGTTTCATGGGCTCCGGCAATTTAAGTCAACAACTCCTTGCCAAATCTTATCGTACTACGACCACACGAATAAGCAGGACCCTGTACAACCTAGCCTTGAAAGAAGCCTCTGATCTGCAGTTAATGTAACATCTATATTCTAGCTATATCCCTAAAACCCTCTCAAAATAATGAAAACCGCAAAAATCAATAGCAGGGTTTGCTAAATCAGGCAAGGAGCTCAAATGCAAAGTACTTGTAACGTCCTATAATATACATTATGTAAACTAAGTTCTTCAAAAAACAACGGCCGGAACCGCCTGTTTGAGAACACGGTTACAACAAGGGATTCTGGTTGGCTCGCTGTCATCACAAGTGCTTTCAGAAGTTCGACAACCGCCTTTGTCGCCTGTGTTCAATCTGAGATACCAAAAGACTCCCAAAAGGCCTTAAAGGTGCTTACAGCCTCGTTATAAGTTGCTTCTTTTTGGTCCAACTGCTCCTTAGTTATTTCGCCGTCTCTAAACAGTATCCTGGCAAGTTCAAAATCCAGTTTCTTTATCTCATAGTCCTGCTTAAGCAAGGTACCTTCAACAGCACCTATGGAATTGCTGAAAGCCATTGACGCCTCACCTGGCGGAAGAGACATTCTCTTTAGCAGGCCTACCCTATCCAACGCGTTACCCAGGGAGAATCTGGTATTAAACGTGTAGCTCACGTCTTCGTCTGGATGAACTTGCTTGAGATCCTTTTCGATTGAAGGTTCGATGGCTACAGGATCCTTCTTTAGAGCTTCTGTGCAACCTGATATTACAAGGGCCAGAACCATCAGGCAAAACGACAAGTACACTACTGGATGCTTCCTCAAAAAACCACCTCCGGTATAGTCTTGTATGTTTGACCTTGTCTTGGGCAGGAAAGTTCCAGTCATGAAGAGACGGGCTCTTCCTATTCCAAATCCTATTTGCCGCCCCTTGCCCTGGACCATTTGTGGGGGCCAGTTAGAAACTCTCTTACTGTTGATGCTGCATCTTTGCTGAAATATCCTGTGTATTCAGCAACGTCAACGATTGTGGGCCAGTCTGTAAGCCAGGACACTTTGACACCAATTGAACCCAGAGTTCTTTCATACTCCTCATGCAGAGCATAAGAAGCAATGGTAAACACATGGTTTGCCACCAAACCGGCTCTCCTTAAACCTTCTATGAAATTCACTTTGCTTCCGCCGTCAAAGATTAGGTCTTCAACAAGAATTACACGGGAACCATCAACAACATTGCCTTCTACCATGGCGTTTTTTCCGAACCCCTTGGGCTTTTTTCGTACGTACAGCATGGGAAGGCCCATTTTCCAGCTCAGGAAAGCGGCATACGGGATTCCTGCAGTCTCGCCTCCTGCAATTGCATCCACCTGGCCGTCTACTGTTTCTTCAACCAGTTGCTGCAAAAAGCCTATAGCCTCCTCCCTTTCAGCCACATAAGAAATTAATCTGCGGCAGTCTATGTACACAGGACTCTTGGTTCCCGAAGTCAATGTAAAAGGCTCCTGGAGCCTGGCTCCCACAGCTTCAATTTTTATCAGCGTCTTTGCCACCTTTTCTGCCGCGGCTTTCTGATTTACACCATTAACCATGAAGGAAGTTCCTCCTCATATTCATTATTCAGGCTCAGTAACACCCGGGAAAAATCTTTCGGTAACGGTGCGGTAAATTCCTGGAACTCATTGTAACTTTCTCCGAGAAACAGCCCGAGCCTAAAGGCATGAAGGGCCTGCCCCAAAAGTCCCAATTCTCTCCCTGTCCTGCCATACACAAGGTCTCCGGCTACCGGATGGCCTATATAAGACATATGGACACGAATCTGATGGGTCCTACCGGTGTGTAGTCTTGCGATTACGAGGGTATAGGCACAACCGAATCTTGTCACAACTTTCCACTCTGTTACCGCCTCTCTGGCTCTACCTCTGAGCATAACCCCGTGCTTGGGCTTCAATACAGCCATACGTTTGCGGTCTACCGGATGCCGCCCAATAGGTGCGTTGATTGTTCCACTATCTTGCCTAAGAGATCCCCTGCACAAAGCAAGATACTCGCGCTTTACTTTCCTGGCCTTCATCTGGGCCTGAAGGAACCTCAGGGCCGGTTCGTTTTTAGCAACCACCAAGAGTCCGGTTGTGTCTTTGTCCAGCCTGTGGACTATTCCCGGACGCATCTCCCCCCCTACTCCGGCGATTTCCGGGCAGTATCCGAGTATGGCATTGACAAGGGTTCCCTCCCGGTGGCCTGCCCCGGGATGTACCACCATTCCCCTGGGTTTATTTATGACCAATACACTATTATCTTCGTATATGATGTCCAATGGAATATCTTGGGCTTCTACATTCAGTGTCCTTGGAGGAGGGATTCTTACCTCAATAACATCATTGGTTTTCACTTTCACAGAAGGCTTTCTTACCACCGCGCCATTAAGGGTAACCCTTCCCTCTCCTATAAGAGTTTGCACTTTTGACCTGGAGAGACTGCCGGGGACTTGCTTGGCTACATAAGTATCCAATCTTTCATTCAAACCATCGTCCCGTACAATTAGGTTCATGACGGATTCTTGTGGCCCCCATCGCGAAATAGACATATTGCGGTCTGTCACTTTACTAGTTCATCCTCTGTGAATAGATGATCAATGCAATTGCCAACACAAAGGAACCCACGACTATTCCAGAATCTGCTACATTGAACACTGCCGGAAAATATCTGACACTGATGAAATCTGTGACTGTCCCCTGGCATACCCTGTCAATAACATTTCCCAGGGCACCTCCGGCTACAAATCCCAGTCCCGCTACTACATGCCAGCCTAAATACTCCAGCCTCGGGTAGAGAAAAACAGCAAACCCTATACTGATAATGCTAGCTGCAACAAAAAACCATCTCGCTCCTGACAGAATACCAAAGGCCGCCCCTGCATTCTCTCTGTACACTACCTGCAACCACTTTCCGATAACCGGCAGGGATTGGCCAAGTGCAAAATTCGACCTTACGTACCATTTGCTCAATTGATCAAAGGCCAGAATCCCCAGGAAAGGAATCCAAAATGCCAAAGTATGCGCCCTACTTTCATGACTTAAACTTAAACCTAAATCATTGGAAAATCAGTGAGCAATTTGCCTCTCACTCATTACAGCATACAAAAAATAAAACACCGGGGGCAAGGGTTCCCGGTGTTTTATGTAACAGCATGGTTTGCCGTCTAGCCGGCGGACTGGAATGGCTTCTTATGGTTCCAACGGCGGTTCATCCCCTGGTTGTTCCTCATTGCCTTCACCTTCATCGGGGAAACCCGGCTTTATCACCTGTTCTTCCACAGGCCTTCTGCTCCGTGGCACAACTTCTTGTTTCTTCTGACAGGGAACACACAACTCAACCTCAGGTGCAGCTCTTAGCCTTTCCACAGGGATAGGCTCCTTACATCTGAGGCAGAATCCATATTTTCCGTGCCTTATCCGGTCCAGGGCACCCCGAACCCTTGCCAAGCCGATCTCCAGCCCATCCTTCAAGCCCAGGTCTTTTCCACGTTCGAAAGTCTCAGTTCCTATGTCTGCCGGGTGCTGATCGTAAGCTGACTCTATCCCCAGGGATTCTTGCTGGCTCATGGAAAACGACTTTTCTTTGATCCCTTCAAACCCATCCTGCAAGCGATTGAGTTCCGAAATCAGAGCGCTTTCAAACTCTTTAACATCCAAACCGCGATTCACGTTCCGTCTACTCCTATCATCTCTTCGCATCTCGTTCACCCTGTTCATGGTAGTGTCATTACTTTGTGGCCCCTAGGGCACCCATGCGGTTAGCATCGCCTCAAAGGCAAAAAAACATCAACATCCACCACAATCCTCTTTGAAAACCAGGGTCATCTAAGGTCTTGCCTTCAAGTATTGCTGTATTATCCACACCAGTTCCCCCAGGAAATTGCCTACAAGCGGAAGATCCAATATGAAACTTCTGGTCAGAATGTATATAAGCATCGCACCCAGAACCGTAAACCCAATAGCCACTTACCCCTCTGGAAGGCCCTATCAGATTAAGATATATAAGGCGCCAGGGATGGTTCAAAAGGTCTACATACTCTGCGATTTTGGATCTTTCCAGGGAATCTGATATTTGCCGCACTGTTTCTTCCAGGCTTCTCAACTTGCGTTCTTGATGAATGTCACCTGTACACCCGCGTTCTGACTCCACGTTCAATACCTCAGCTGACTTACATTATGTGCACGGTTAGTCTTCCCTAGAGGCAAAACCTGAATACAACCGGTGCTGTTCTGCCCGAACAGGAGTACGGCTGGCTAGTCTTGCATACCGCTTAGCCCGGTTCGGACTGGACTCAGATGAGGAGTGACTGTGGTACATGCCATTTTACATGGCCACGCTCACATCAAGGCTCCAGGTGGCATGCGACGCGCATGCCACCACAAGTATCTTCCCGTCGCAAAGCAGTGCCCACGATTACCTATACTTCCAACCTATACCCGTATCCCAGGCCGCCGTTTCCTCCTTGCACTAACTCTGCTTCACGGGCATAGACAAGAATTCTTTCCAGTATATTCTTGCGCAGTGCCTCAATTCCCCCGAAGTCCATGTTGGGAGCATAGAACCTTTCAAGGGCATCATGGTACTGCTTTGCCTGGCCAATGTAGTAAATGCCTGAATCAAAAAGCCTCAGAAACTCATCTTGAGCCCGGACGATATATGGATAGTGTCTTTCTATTACGCTGTCATCAAGACAGCTATTCATGTCTATTACAATGTCTTTCTGGCCGGGAACATAAGTGTGGGGCTCAATGGATTTAGTAGAGCAAGCCCTAATTCAGGTACCACCACATGTTCTACCTTTTCAGGGTGTAGCGGGCAGAAATAGGTCTCCACAAAGAACCCTCGCTCAAGGGCAGCCCACGCCACCTTATGAAGCAGCATAGACTTCCCTGTTCCAGGGTGTCCACATATGGCATAGCGCTTTTTACACGGAGCTACTATGGTGTTGAGGTAATTCACCATGCCGTCAGGTGTTATGGCACTTGCAAAAAGCTTTCGCTGAAACCCGGGTTTAGGAGCTACCTCTATGTGGCTGAAGCTGCTGTCGATGATCCCTTTGGCTATTATGTTGGCCTTACCGAAATCCATGGCCTCCATGTAGACTGACTCCCAATCCTCATACACAATTTGAGCAGCTTTCAAGAAACGGTAGGCACGCCTGAATACCGACTCGGCTCCCTTTTGAGCCTGCAAAATATCTTCTTTGTTTGCCCGCACCGAGTCTTCATCCCAAAACTCGCCTAACCACACAATTTCATCAACTGCGCCGGGTACTTTAGGATCAACTACGTGTGGCCAGGTACCATCGAGTATCCCAACTCCGATTTCAGGGAACACTACCCCATCTATAGACCCGTTGTCTGATGAGCAATGGTGGATTTCCACATCATATCCTTTATCCACCATGTCCCGTGCTATAGCAGTCATGAACGTAGATTTACCAACCCCTGGGCCTCCTTTTATCACAAATACCCTGTTGGCATTCTTCGGTACCATGTAGTCATAATAGGAGAAGAATCCGTTAGGAGTGTTATTTCCAGGAAATACACGTTTTATATAGCCCTTGGTTTGCAAGGACCTGCCCTCCCCTCACACCTGTCAAATGCCCTGTAAGTAATGTAGACTATAGGGCGAAACCCTGAAATCTTAGTTTCAAGGCCTCCTGGCATACTATGTAAAACTTGTATTGCAGGTGTCCCCTGGAATCGACATAGACAGAAAGGAAAAGGCAGATTGAAGAAAAGCGCAGCAACCATAGGGGAGACTATGCGGCCAATCATTGTAACCTTAGTCGTATTAGGCCTAACCGGCTTTAACGTACTGTTTTCAATCAAGGCCGTAGCCTTGGATTTCGACTTTTACCTTGGAAACTGGGTTGAGTTAGACATACCCAAATCTGCACAAATGTCCCTGGATGACCTTAAACAGGTGGGTTGGAAACTTATTGCCTATTTTACAGGCAACGAATCAACTCCTCAACTAACATTGACCGTAGATGGAATACAAAGGCCACTATACAGAGAAAACGAAATTACGCACCTGGAGGATGTACGGGCTTTGTTTCAGTTAGGGTTTTTGCTGAAGCACGTTTGCGAAGTTTTGGTTCTTTTGGGAATTCTACTGTCTGTTTTGGTATGTAAATATGTACCCGGAGGCAAGTGTACCGTAAATGGGAAATCATCAAAGACAGGCAAGCAGTCCTCCGGCCATCTCTTAAACACCGTCAAGTCAATCACAGGTAAATCTTTCAAGACTGCAGGAGTCATACTCACCATAGCCACAATACTCCTGGCCTTGCCTGCAGCCTTTGATTTCACTGGCTGGTGGACCGGATTTCATCTTCTGACATTCCAAAACGATCTGTGGCGCCTTGACCCTGATCTTGACTGGCTAATAAAGATATTTCCTGAAGAATTCTTTCTTTCAGCAGCCAAAAGAACGGCCCTATACTCGCTGTCCCTCAATTGCCATATACTTTGCAATCTGGGCATTGTGCTATATTCTGTAAACCACTTCTCCTCCGACCACTGTAAGAACTGTTTCCTAAGTCCTTTAATATCATCAGGGCTTACAGTCAAAATATCGTCTGACAGGGCAACAAAGTCACACATGTTTTCAGGGATAAGGCTTCCTTTCTTATGCTCTTCGTACGCTCCGTAAGCACCGCCTGCCGTGAACATCTTTATGGCCTCATCAAGAGGGAGTCTCTCGTTCGGGAAAAACCCAATGGGCGGTTCACCTTCCATGTCTTTTCGTGTTACAGCACAATAGATTCCATACAGTGGATCCAGGGGCTCAACAGGGCAATCAGAACCACCGGCCAAAGGCACACCTGCCCTCAACATTGTGCGCCATGAATATGAAGACCGCATTCTGGCGTTGCCAACTCTATCCACAGCCCAGTGCATATCAGTAGAAAGAAACTTTGGCTGAACGTCAGCTACAATTCCTACCCTTCTCATTTCGGTTATAAGAAGGGGTGACAGGATTTGAACATGAACCAGCCTGTGTCTGGCCCGGTTAACCGGAAGCCTGGACTGAGCTGATGATATGGCATTTAAACTTACTTTAACAGCCCTATCGCCAATGGCGTGTATGGCAACTTGCATACCCTGAGCATGGGCAAGGTAAACCTGTTCCCTGAGCTCATCTTCAGATACCACCAGTATGCCATTATTGCCCGGATCATCGGAATACGGAGTTTCCAAAGCTGCGGTTCTGCCACCGAGAGAACCGTCGGCAAAAAGCTTGATAGCTCCAATTCTGAAATAGTCGTCGCCGTCTCCGGTGCGCAAGGGGGTTTCAGTCACATCTGTAAGGAAATCCCCGGGAACATCCCAGTAAACCGCAACGGGAACCCCTGATGTTGGACTTTCTTGTATAGTTCCATAGTCCCTGGAAATCCAGCCTGCCCGTCATTGGTATGAACTGAAGTTATACCCTTGGAGAAAACATGTTCTATTGCCTTCTTAAGAGCATCTTCCATTATATCCGGGCCCGCATCAGGAATATGCGATTTTACAAGCCCTTGAGCAGTCTCACGGAGAACCCCTGTGGGGTCGCCATAGGCGTCTTTATCAATTGCACCTCGGGAGGATCTTGTGTGCTCCGGCTTAATACCCGCCATCTCAAGAGCTTTTGAAGACGCAACTGCAATATGCCCGCATGCCCTGACAATGTATACAGGCCTACCCTCTGATACCTCATCAAGGTCTTTTCGGGTAGGGTATCGTTTATCTCTGAACCGGTCTTGATCCCATCCACGGCCGATCACCCAACTATGTTCCGGTGATCTCAAGGGCTCTTTGCCGGATCGGGATTTCAATTCCTGAATTGAATCCAACCAACCAAAGATACGTTCCGCAATCCCAGCCCCAGACTCAAAAGGTGTAAGTGACTGTCAACAAACCCGGGTAAGACCGTCTTTCCTTCAAGGTCTGTTACCTGAGGCCTCGCCCCCGCCGGGAATGCATCCATACACTCATCGTAATCTCCTACACGTACAATCCTGCCGTTCAGTGCAGCAAGAGTTTCTCTTCGCCTCAAATCCCGGCCTGAAACCCGAAAATTGCCATTGGTGAACACCCTGGCCTTCAAGTCTCCACCTCCTCATTATCAAAAACTGTCATCTGGTCCAGGACCAAATGCGTTAGGCAATCCAGTAATCTCCGTTCCCACGCCAAACCATCTTCATGAGGGCCATACCCGTCAATTTTCCAGGGCGGCTTTTACACTTGCCCGGGCCAAAATAAAGGTAGCATCAACAACTTCGATTCCCAGGTCTCCCTGCTTGAGAATAAGCGGAATCTCTGTACACCCGGCAATAACGGCCTCAGCTCCACCGTCTTCAAGTTTCTTTCCTTGATCAAGAATGAGTCTCCTTGCCTCGTCTGCCATACCTGCCTTGACCAGATAGATAGCTTCCATGACCTGGTTCTGGCCTTCTTCCCCGGGTAAGATTGTCTCGATACCTACTTTAGAAAGGGATTCTTCATACAGTCTGGTCTTCAGGGTTCCACTGGTGGCCAAAAGGCCGGCCTTCTTCACCTTTCCCTTGAGATACCCGGCCACTTCATCCATCATGTGAAGCACTGGAATGCCCACGCTCTGCTGAACATCCCTGTGGAAGTAATGAGCGGTGTTACACGGAAGCACAATAAGGGATGCTCCTGACTTTTCCACGTTCCGGGCAGTTTGGATAAGATACGACCTGGGATCCTTACCTTCCCCAAGGATATAAGCAGTTCTATCGGGTATTTTGGGGTTAGAGTCAATAATAACCCTTATGTGGTCCTGGTCTTTCTTGGCCGGTGTATTCCGTATTATCTTCATGTACATATCGCATGTTGCCTCAGGCCCCATGCCTCCGACAATCCCTATAATCCCCATGTTCTCAACTCCAATCAGTGTCATATACCAACAGCATATTTTTCATCATCTTCAAGTACCCGGGTCATGTTATCGATGTTGTCATCGAACATTTCCAATGTCGACTGAAGAAATGTACGGATTTCAGTCTTGAATCTCTGAGCCTTGTGGCGCTGAGTCTCCAGATTCTCATATGTCTTTCTCCGAAGTTCATCTGCTTCGGCTCTTGTTAGATCAGCATGGCGCCGGGCCTCTCTGATAATTGCGTCTGCTTCCCGGGCAGCAGACTCCTTGATCTGATCTGCAGCCTTCTGTGCAAGCACAATGGCATTTTTTAGAGTTTCTTCCAGTCCCTTGTAGTGCTCAATCCGGGCTTCAAGGCCGGCAATACTTGCATGGAGTTCCTCGTTTTCCCGTATGTATCGCTCAAATTCGGCTACTGCAAGGTCAAGAAACTCATCCACTTCATCTTCATTATATCCCCGAAAACTCTTTGTAAACTCTTTGTTATGGATGTCCAGAGGTGTTAGCCTGGGAGCCCTCAATGTCGCTGATTTGATCTCTTCCTGACCCATAATACCCCCTCCATCAAAAATAATATCAAGGATATAATTTCCACGAGCCACATCGAAGGTCCTGCTATTTGTAGATTCGGGGCCCAAATAATGCTGTGCCTAACCGGACCACAGTAGCCCCTTCCTCGATGGCCAAATGGTAATCAGATGACATTCCCATAGAAAGTTCCTTCAGGTAATCTTCTGGGATTCCATCAGCCAGAAGATTATCTCTCAAAATCCTCAACTCCCTAAAGGCCTTGCGGGGTAACTCAGCATCCCTGGATACCGGGGCAATTGTCATAAGACCTGCAAGTTTAATTCCATCCAAAGATAAAATCTCTCTGGTACAATTTACAGGTTTCTTCAGGCAAACACCCGTGCTTCTTGGGATCAATGCCTATATTCACCTGTACATAGACCGGGAGAGCTTCATTACGATATTGCTGGGAAAACTTTGATAAAGTTTGAGCAACCCTCACCGAATCCACTGAATGAATTTCGTCAAAAATCCTGGCGGCCAGGGAAGCCTTGTTTGTCTGAAGATGCCCTATTAAGGCCAATCGTGCTCCCTGGAAAACCCTGTCTTCCCACTTCTTTCTTGCCTCTTGTACACGGTTTTCCCCGAAATATAAAACACCGCAAGTTCTGGCCTCATCTATGGCCTCTCTCGGAAAATTTTTGGATACTGCCAGGACCCGGACTGACCCTGGATCTCTTTTTGCTTTTTCGCAGGCTTTTTCGATGGTTTCTGTAACCAGCCCAAGATTGGCTCTGATCATCTTACTCTCCTTCCCTCAAAAAATCCCATCCCTTTTAGCACGATCTCGGTGGCCTCATTGATCCCGCTCACCACTGCCTGATCTCCTTTGACCATTAAGATATCTACCGTGCAAAATCGCGCATAAGTTTTTTGAACTACAAGTACTCGGATTGCCCGTCCTTTTCAATCAGACTCTTAACAGGAATAATCACGCCCTGCTTTCGACGGGTAATCAGGGACGTGTATGAAGTTCTTACATAATCATCAGGAGATACGTAGCTGATTTTTCCTGAAATTATGGAATAACCGGGAGGTTTTCCGTCTACTACCCCGGTTATAGCAGCGCCTAACGAAGTCTTGTCCTCTAGTTCAATAAGTACTCTGTCTCCTGTTCTAACGTCAGGCCGCTGTTCAGTTTTCACCGTCAAAAAGAATCTAACATCCTCGCCGGAAACGATCCGGCCAATCAAATCACCCTGAGCTACTTCCTGGCCTGTTTCCACCCGGTATGTCCTTGCACCTGCTAAATCTTTAGCCAGCACAGTGAGCTCTGATGCATCTTTTTCTGACAGGTAAGAAGAACATATGTCCGGATCCAGGGAGACCAACTGAGAGAAAAACGTGCCTGAAACCGGAGAGAGGATTTTGACAGAGGATGAAGCGGTAACTTTGCGTAGAACCTCAACCCTTTTGGACAATCTTGAACGCTCATCTTCAATGCCCTTCAATTTGGCCCGGTTATCCGAAAGGGCCCGGGCCTGAACACTGAAATCATCTTCGGTATCAATAAGGCCAGGAATATCCCCTGCTGCATGTGCAATCTGCATGCGAAAAAACGTGGATACGGCCCTTTGGTAACAATCTTGTAAACTACCGGTAAGAGTCAGGAATTCCCCTTCAGTCTTTTCTTCATACAGGCGCAAGTCATCCTCAGCCAAAAGAAGGCTCTCTCTTACCGCGCCTAATGCATCTTCATCTCCTATTTCAGCGATTACATCGCCGACCCTAACCGGATCACCGTCGCTGACAAAAAACTTGATAGAGCCGGCCACAGGAGCAGTTAACACTGTTTGGCCATCGGCATAAATTGCATATCCAGACGTTTTTTCATCAAGAACACCGGGAGTTCCCCGGCCTACGGGAACAAACACAGTTAGAAAAGCAGACCTTAAATAAGGCCAAAGAAGTAAAAGGCCAAGCAGCAGAAGAATCATCGCAAGGCCGGCATTTTGAAATTGCTTTTGGAGTTTCTTCTTTCTGGTTCTCTTTCGCTTTGCCATACTACTTCAAGACTATTGCACATAAAGCATCAAGTCAAGGAATGAATAGCAGGTAAAGTAGGGGTTTATCTGTTGGATCTCCTGAGATACCTGTCTGAAAGCTCAACCAAAATAACATCTTCACCAATCTTTTTAATGCTGTCCCAGGGGATAACATAGTCGTCACCGTGTCCGAATAACCCAAAAGCCTTTGATTGTCCGGGAACAATGACCGCGGTAATTTTACCTGTGGCAAGATCTATCTCAACGTCCACAATATTGCCAAGCCGCCGTCCGTCTGACGTGTTGATCACTTCGCGCATTGAAAGATCAGAAGCACGGATCACTGAACCACCCCTAATCAGTATATGGCGGAAGGGGCCGTGGATAACCTAGAAGGTTTACTGTTGCTCAGTTCCCGGGGGCAGGTTATGGGTAAATTTTGAGGCAAGCGAAGCCAAAAACGTAGGGAGTAAATCCTTGCCTTTTTTCAAAATATCTACAATAAGAAATCTTACTTCAACAGGCGCTTCTTGCAAAGAATCTTCATCGATGAGCCCTTTAAAATCAAGGCTTAATACATAATCACCCTTGTCTGTCTTTGCCCCTTTCTCAAGATCGCCATAGATAATGTTTCCCCGCACGATGTCCACATAACAAAGAGGGGGATACATAACACACCACCAATTTCGCCCCTTGCCCGCACCTAATACAACTTGAAGGGCTTTATAGGAGCCCTCAGGCAAGAAGAACGATTCACCTGAGGCGGTTTCATAGTACTTGTCAGGGAACAACCCGTTGGTGATTTTAGCACTGACACCGTAGCAAAATCCCGCGTTAACAAGGCAATCCCTGGTACCGTATCTTCAATTTCCGGCAAGAGCACAGTCAGAATTGCCTCAGCCTCTTGCCGATCTGTTACGTTTAAAAGACGCTCTCCGAATGTACTCAACAGGACATCGCGAATCTTGAGTTTTACTTCTTGATCTTGAAGATCATCTGAATTTCCGATTATATGCAGCCTGATCAGGTTAGTCGGAGTATAAGCTCTTTGTGTGTCATAAGTCCTTGCCAGCACCCAGCCTGCACTGAGAATAACCCCGGCTACCACAGCCAAAAGCACTGCTTCAATAACAGGCCGTCTTAACTTCTTTCCCATTTGGCCATACCCCCTTTTACACGTGCATATCCTGTCTCATTTGAATCAGAGCAGCCTTTTCAAGTCTGGAGACCTGGGCCTGAGAAATTCCGATTTCCTGAGCAACCTCCATTTGTGTCTTTCCCTCAAAAAACCTCATTCTTATTATTGCCTGTTCCCGCTCGGATAATTTCTGAATGGACTCATTTATGGCTATTTCCTGCATCCATGCCGAGTCTTCCCCTTTTTCATCTTTAACCTGGTCCATTACGTAAATGGGATCCCCACCGTCGTGATACACAGGCTCAAAAAGGCTGATAGGTTCTTGTATGGCATCAAGGGCATATACAATCTCATCTTCCGGAGTTTTTAGTTCTTGCGAGATCTCGCTCATAGAAGGCTCTCTGCCGAATTTTGCCACCAGGGAATCCCGGGTCTGCAAGGCCTTATAGGCAGTATCCCTGAGGGATCTTGATACCCTGATAGGATTATTGTCCCGAAGGTAGCGTTTGATCTCACCGATTATCATTGGGACTGCATAAGTGGAGAATTTCACGTTCTGGCCCAGATCAAAATTGTCTATGGCCTTTATTAGCCCGATACACCCTACCTGAAACAGGTCATCAACGTATTCTCCCCTGTTTGAAAAACGCTGAATGACGCTTAGAACGAGCCTCAGATTCCCATTGACAAGTTTTTCCCGGGCTGTGGGATCACCATTTTGCTTGGCCACAAAGAGCTCACGCATCTTTGATGAGGATAATACAGGAAGATGATTGGTATTAACTCCACAAATTTCGACCTTGTACAACGCCAATATTCCCCCCGGTAAATTCCCAGTTTTTGCTTAACTCACTCATAAAAAGTATTGCCTCAATTACCAGGGGTTATACAAGGTGGTTTTGGGTAAAGGAATACAGTTTTACTGGAAACTTACAATGTCTTTTTGCAATCTTTGCATAATTTTCTTTTCCAGGCGCGAAATGTAAGATTGTGAGATCCCCAGCATATCTGCAACCTGCTTTTGAGTACGTTCAATTCCGTCTTTTAGCCCGAATCGCAGATCAACGATAGTCCGTTCTCTCCACGGCAGTTTACTCAATACAAGTCTGAGTACCTCTTTGTCATCTTCTTTTTCAAGATCGCTGTATATCAAGTCTTCAGGTGTACCCTTAACGTCCGATAGGCAAAGTTCATTACCTTCACCGTCCACATTCAAGGGCTCATCGAATGACACTTCGGATTTTATCTTGATCGTTCGTCTTAAATACATGAGAATCTCGTTCTCAATACATTTTGAAGCGTAGGTAGCAAGCTTTATGTTCTTCCTTATGTCAAAAGTAGATACAGCCTTTATAAGGCCTATTGAACCAATGGAAACCAGATCATCAATGGGAATCCCGGTACTTTCAAATTTTTTTGCAATATAAACAACAAGCCGCAGATTTCGCTCAATGAGGGTGGATCTTACATCGGGATTGCCTTCATTTAATTCTAACAGCAATACGCTCTCTTCTTCCTGTGATAAAGGAGGAGGAAGAGCTTCTGTTCCGCCAATATAATCCACTCGTCCGTGAAGGCCGATTCGGGCGAGAAGCCGGGCCCATTTTATAGATATCATTAGTTTGATATAAGTCCACGATATCAAGCAAACACCCCCTTTTGGAACACTTTGGTTTTCATATATTAACAAGTTCGGGATGCAACAAAGCCTGGTATAGCCCCTGGGGACTAAGCCTGTTCTCGGAAACCCCTACAACTGCATCCTTGCGGACCTTATTCCCATTTTTCTCAACCAAGACCAAACCATCGGGTTTAAACCCCGGAAGAACACCCCTCCGCCCGCAGACATTTGCGTAGGGGATAAGTCTCAACCTCTTGCCAATGTTGGTCTCTGTGAGCCGCGCGGAGACTGAATCCCAGGTGGATAGAAAAAAGGAACTCACTTCTTCAGGCATAATACTTCTGAGAGAATCCCAATCAACTACGATAACCGGAAGCCCGGACACAGGGTCCCTCAAGTCATTACCGGTATCAACCAGGCAAGTGAGCATAATAAGAATACTGTCTACGGTTGGGGCTTCCGTTTGCATAAGCGGAAGCAAAAATTTACAGTTCGTAAACCAAATACCCCTCCATAAAAATCCTGAAAGCACACAATTGATAAAGATAATACTAGGTCCACCAGTGAGCCCCGGCAGATATACCATGACAAACTGGATTCAAGAGAGTTCAAAACCACCCCAGGCGGAGCCCCATTGATACCTGCAACCAGGCTGCACAAAGATAAAAAGAATCGGCGATACCACAAAGGACCATCCCGGGCTTTCGGATACGATAGGTACCACCATAAGAAATACCAACAAGACTTGGCAGGTAAACTGAAGAAGGACTGGAAGGGGAGCACAAGAGCCATTACCGAATACAATCCACCCAGACAGGAAGCAAAGCAATTCTCCTGGTGTGAGCGATACAATGCATCATTTTGCTCGCAGCCAGTGAAGCATTACATAATTTACTACGAGGTTACCAGCAAATAACACATCAAGATAAACGCAGCCATAAATGCCAATCACTCCCGTATGGACATGGATATTCCTGTCTGTCCACGATTGGTTCCTGAATCAAATCATACAGGGAAAAGGGCGCGAATCATGTAACTATGTGTTATCCTCACCGGTTCCCCTACTGCGGTTTTCGGTAGGTTTGCCTCCGTAAAAAAACGTCGGAACTTCAAGTATTTCTCTTACCGATCTTTACAGGTGCCTCTGGATCTTAGTGTTCTCCTTGCAGAATTGCTGTCAAAACCAGTGGCAATAACTGTTATTTGTATGGTGTCTTCGAATTCCTCGTTAATAACAGCGCCAACATGATGTTGGTATCAGCATCTGCAGCCTGCATAATTTCTGCTGCCTCGCTGACTTCAAATATACTGCTGTCAGGGTGTTCTCCGGTTACGGCGAGATTCATCAAGACCCCTTTTGCACTGTCTACTTCGTTTCAATATGTACCTTCGGCAATGTTTGCATGGCGGCTTCTTTTGCTTTGTTGTCGCCATGAGCCATTCCAATGCCCATCAAAGCAGAAATCGGTATCCATCGATAATCGTTCTTGACATCGGCAAAGTCCAGATTTGGCAATACTTCGAACGCAAAACCAGGTCAGAAATACCCTGAACGCCGTGACGGAGCACATCATCTGCAACGTGGAAAGCATCCAATATGGAAGCATCTTTCTGTACAACTTGAAGGAGTCTGTCATTGGGTATGACTATCAGAGTGTCAACATTGCTCCTAAGCTTTTCAATACCTTGAAGGGCTATGCTCATTCTCCGGCGGCCCTCGAAAGAAAAGGGTTTGGTCACCACTCCAACGGTTAGCGCCCCAACCTCTTTGGCAGCTTGAGCAACAATAGGCGTTCCCCCTGTTCCGGTTCCTCCACCCATACCGGCTGTGATGAAAACCATGTCAGCACCCTTGAGATGTTCCATGATATCATCCCGGGACTCTTCAGCAGCCTTTTCTCCTACTTCAGGATTTGCGCCTGCTCCCAATCCCCTTGTGAGATTCTGGCCTATCTGAAGCTTTGCGGTTGCCTTTGATAGATTCAGCGCCTGTGCATCGGTGTTAATGCAGATAAAGTCTACTCCCTTGATTCCGGCTTCAATCATCCGATTAACGGCATTTGAGCCACCGCCACCCACTCCGATAACTTTCAGATTCGCATATCTGGGTTGCTCTTCAATCATGGTCACACAACTCCCCTCTCCCGCTCAGCTATTAATTTCAACGAAAACCTTTATTTTACCTTCAGTTTCAGTCTGAGTTGTGCCTTTTCTCCCGGGTTTTCTCTCCTGTTAAGTCCCGTAAGTAATGTCGTCTAATCACACCCAGATTGTTAAAGATCCTGACTCCTAATGCTACAACCGCAGCAAGATAAAGCTCTATCCCCAGAACATCCCCGAGATAAACAAAGACCGCTGCAAGAACCGTATTTCCTACAAAACCTGTGACGAATATCATAGTGTTAAAGTCACCTTCCAGGCTTGCTCTCAGGCCTCCCAGGGAAGTGTCCACGCCTGCCAGCAAGCTAACAGCCAGGTAACGCGCAAATATCTCAGGAATCTTCCAAGGAACATTAAGTCCAAGCAAGACTCCCAGTAGCAAAGCGGCCAGAAGATACCACATCACAAAGATCCCTCTTTTTGCACTGGTTTTGCAAACTTGAAATTAAGCGAACCACTGTAAGCCGGTAGAACAATCTCCTGCTCTACCTTAATCTTTACGTCAATGCCCCAAAAGGATAGGTTGTCCACTACGCCACCGCGCATTTTAAGGGCGTTTTGAAGCACAGTAGGATCTCCCACAGCCTGAATTTTGAGGGGGGGAGCGAGTCTTACCCCGTTAATCATAAGTACAGCTCCTGCGCAACGAATTTCTGTTGTTGCCACAACTCGCTGGCCATTAATAGACATAGCTTCGGCCCCGGCTGCAAACAACTCATTTACCACAGCCAGCACATCATCATCGTGTATAATGAATAAATTAGGATCCTGGCCTGCGGCAGCCTGTTTTTGCGCGTCGTTCATTTCAACGGTAATCCCCGGCCCTTTAACCTCAGCAAGGCCTGCTAAGACCCGGGCCTTAAGAAGCTCTTCCTGTAAAACTTTTACCTGGCTTTCTCCGGCCATAGCTTCTGCTACACGATCGCGCAAAACTTTAACTTCGTCTCTTAGCCTGTCCCTTTCCTCCTCAGTAGCATTTAGCAATACAGAAAGCTCCTCTGCTCGCTGATAGTGGACATTTGCGGCTACAGGTGGCCGGGCCCGGAATTGGGTGGCAAGCATAAAGCCGAATAATATAAAAATAAGAGTTAAAGCTATTTGGGAACCACGGCGGCTCACACCTTCACCTCCCTTTCATATTACCTCAGTTTAACTGCCTGCTTGTCAAAGCGCAAATCAATGTATTCAGCAATTTTGCCTTCTTGTTCCAACTCACTTAGTACTGATTCCAATACTGCCACTAAATCTTCAGAATCAGAAGTCTCCTGCCCCATAAATACTTTACATCCATCATCAAGTATAAGCTTACTCTCTCCATCTGCAACGTTAACTTCAATTACTCTTTCCCGGGCTACCGGGCCAAGATCTGAGATAATTTTAAGGGCCCATCCATACTGGGGCGGGTCCAAGAATTGGCCCGGTGAAACAAGCTCTTTGACTCCGGTTAACGCAATCAGGCCTTCTGAAACTCCGTCGTCTTCCTGAAGAACACGGCCCTGTCTGTCAATCAGCCACATCTTACTTCCGATAGGCGCAAATGCAACACTCTTGCGTTCTACCACTTGAATTTCAAGAGTATCAGGGAGTTTTCTGACGCAACGGGCTGCTTCAATCCAGGGAGAAGCCTCGATGGCCCTTTGAATCTTGTCCAACTTCAAGTCGAAAATATTGACGGATTTCTGGGTGCTCCTTGCCACAATTTCGTCATAAGATACTCTACTTGCACCGGTAACTACATAATTCTTAACTGAAAAAACGGGAGATCTTAAGAAAAGAAAGACTCCTGTCAGCAAGAAAAACACAACAATCAAAGCCCAAGGATAACCCGGGCTTTGTGTGCCGGGCCTTGTCCCGGCCGAAACTCCAGGCTTGTCCCTTGTTTTTCTCCCTATGTCCTTATCTCCGTGCTTCATGCCTCTCCTGGCAAACCTCTAATTCTGTCTCTTGATGTAAGCCCCTAAACTTGCCAGTTTGCTTTCAAAATTCTCGTAGCCCCGGTCTAAGTTCCGGATTCCCGACACAACAGTCCTGCCTTCGGCGCAAAGGCCCGCCAAAACCAAAGATGCCCCTGACCTCAAATCTGAAGCCTCGACAATGGCCCCTGATAGTCTTGGTACTCCTTTTATTATAGCAGTCCTGCCCTCTGTACGGATCTTGGCTCCCATTCTGCCAAGTTCTTCCGCCTGCTTGAACCTTGACTCAAAGATAGTTTCTGATATGACAGACGTTCCCTCTGCAACAGACAGCAAAGCCATCATTTGAGGTTGCATATCGGTAGGGAAACCCGGATATGGCAAAGTCTTGAGATCCGTCGGTTTGCACCGTTGCGAACCTGTAACCAGTATGCCTTTTGACAAAGTGGCTACAGTGGTGCCCACTTCTCTGAGTTTGGATGTAATGGCCTGAACATGTTCGGCAATTGCATTGGCAACATAGACTTCACCGGCAGTTATTGCTGCAGAAACCATGAAGGTGCCTACTTCAATCCTGTCAGGCATTACAAAGTGCTCAGCACCTTTAAGGCTCTCAACCCCCTCAATTCTGATTACGTCAGTACCTGCGCCTCTTACTTTGGCTCCCATAGCATTCAAGAATCCTTGTAAATCGACAATTTCCGGTTCTTTTGCAGCGTTTCGAATAACAGTTACACCTTCTGCCATAGTAGCACCCATCATTATGTTCTCAGTTGCACCTACCGATGGCATATCCAGGTGAATATCTATTCCGGACCAGTCCTTTGCTTCTGCAGTAATGTGGCCGTGAGCTTCTTCAAAAGTCGCTCCGAGAGCTTTTAGACCCTTCAGATGTAAATCTATAGGGCGCTGCCCGATATCACAGCCCCCTGGATATGAAACCCGGGCTTTGCCTGTTTTGGCCAAAAGAGGGCCCATAAGGAATATAGACGACCTCACTTGCCGCATAAGCATTTCGTCTACTATCCATCCTTGCATATTCGTAGGATCAATGTACAGGGTTTTTCCCTCTGAACCTGTTCTCTCAACCTTCACACCTAAACCACGCAAGATCTCTGCCATGGTCCTGACATCCATAAGATCCGGGGCATTGTGCAAAACACAAACTGAATCAGCCATCACCGAAGCAGCCATGATAGGAAGCACTGCATTCTTGGCACCGCTAACCTTAACTTCTCCCCGTAAACTCTTTCCGCCTGTAATCACGAATTTCGACATAATCTCCATCACACTCCCGGCAATAGCAACCCACAGCAGCGCAGTCTTATCCATTGTACGAAACCGTTCGGTAACTGGTTACTCGAGTCGTCCAAGCAGGCCCGAAAGAATGTGGTGGGTTTTCCATATATCTCCGGCCCCCATTGTCACTACAGTATCGCCCTTGCGACACAAGTTTGCAGCCATTAAAGAAGCTTCTTTCATACCATCAACCTTGTAGACACACTGATGCCCTGCGTCTTGAATGGCCCTTTTAATGGAGTCCGAGTCTACGTCAGAATCCTCTCTTTCTCCTGGCCCTGTATATATCCGGGTAACAATAACGACATCTGCTTCCCGAAAAGCAGAACCAAAACTATGGTGTAAGAGCCTGGTGCGGGAGTAACGATGTGGCTGGAAAAGAACCACTACCCTT
>JAXGOJ010000002.1:0-150953 GCA_040767525.1 Bacillota bacterium
TCCTTTTTCCCGGTCAGGTATCCGCCGCGTCTTGCCTTCTTAGTATACTTTGCAAAGTCAAAGAGCCTGTGCGATGAAAGAAACAGTACTCTTAGGCTTGGTTCACAGGCCACGTCATGGCTGGAGACTCTTTACTCACAGTGGCGAACTGATCTTTATGAGTACTGGAAGCAAGCATTCTTGTCTCAGGACTCTGACTTACAGACAATACTCTGGATCATAGCAAACTTGCCTGATGGTGCAGTCATCTCTGTCTCCAATCTCCTTACCGAAATGGATACCCTGTCCACAAGTCACTCCTCCCATGGATTACACTTGCGTACTGAAAAGAACCTCGTGGACATATTAGAATATCTTGGCGCTCTTGAGGTTTCCACACAAAGAAGCGAACTTGCTATCAGGGTTACTCCCCTGGGGAAAGCCCTTTTCGGCGTAGCTCCCTGGCCTGAGGAAACCTTTGACACAAGCATCTACGTCCAATCCAATTTCGAAGTGCTTGTTCCCTGCACTATCCAACCGAAGATCTTGTGGTCTATTGACGCTTTCGCTGAAGTCACGAAAGTTGACCAAATGATGGTCTATAAGTTGTCCAGAAACTCAGTATACCGGGCTCTTTTACACGGACATACCCCTGAGACTATCCAGCAGTTTCTTCAAAAGCATTCCAAAAACCCATTGCCCCAAAACGTGGCCTATTCAATAGCACACTGGGGAACATCATATGGGCGCATAGAATTCGAGGACGTTATACTTCTCAAATGTGATTCTGACGACCTTGCTGATGAGCTTATGCTGTCACCCAAGATTAATCCATATCTGAAAAAGAAAGTGGGCCCTTGTTACCTTACAGTAAACAGAGACTCTTACGAATCCCTTGTAACGGCTCTTTCAGACGAGGGGTACATGCCCAAAGTAAAAACAGGAGCCCGCCTTATTCCAAAACAAGCCGGTCAGCCATAGCCTTTCAATCTTGTTCCAAGGGCCTTGCAACAGGCATATACCGTCTGGCCTGGGTTGAGGCAATATCGTAACCTTTTAGCCAAACAAAGGACAGAGCAAGGCCTCCCAGAGCAAGAACTGCCGCCCAGGCCGGGGCGCTACCCAATACACTGCCCATAACCCACCCAATTCCGTATCCGGCACCGGCGCAAATCAAAGGAAGGCCAAAGACCATTAGACAAAGCCTTAAGTAATCCTCGTCAGGAATCTCCAATTCCACAAGGTCACCCGGCTTTGGATCCCCGATTCTTACAGCCTCAACCAAAAGAGAATCTCCGCTAAAAGATATGTGTCCGCCGCAGCGCCCACAGCTGCTGCAAGCAGCCTTTCTCTGCACCTCAACAATCACCGAATTTCCCTTTACAGAGATAACCCTGCCCGCCTCTTTCACGTTGTTTCCTCCAAAACCAGAGCTAATCAGTCCAAATTCCGGCATTCATTGCAGAGTCCAAAAATCTTGCTTTCAGGCATGGAGAGTGGCAATTCAAAACAAAATCTTGTACCGCTTCCAACTCACATTGAGCACCAGGCCAATGGAAAACGCGTTAACCATCAGTGCCGTCCCACCGTAACTCAAAAAAGGAAGAGGAATGCCGGTAACAGGCATTATACCCATGGTCATGCCTATATTTACGAGTATTTGAAACAAAAACATAATAAGGACTCCACCTGCAACCAGGGTACCTTCTTTGTCCGGTGATTCAAAAGCAGACACAAGACAACGATACAGAAGCAGGGCGTATACGCTAAGTACTGCCAGGGTCTTAACAAACCCAAGTTCTTCTCCGACAACAGAAAAGATGAAATCTGTCTGCTGCTCGGGTATGAAATCCAACCTGTTCTGAGTCCCCTGGCCAAGCCCCTTGCCCCACACAGTACCGGACCCTATGGCAATCTTGGACTGCAATACCTGGTACCCTGTACCCAAAGGATCTTTTTCAGGGTTAAGGGCTGACGTGAGCCGTTTTATCCAGTGTTTCTCAATGGGAACAGGCACTCCCGCGTAAAGATACAGCCACAACAGGACTAACATCACAATTAAGCCTGCAAGAGCAAGTTTAAAAATCAATTTCCCCGGGGCACCGGCGAAATACAGCGTGCCTGTGGCAATCACTATTATTACAAGGGTGGTACCCAGGTCCGGCTGCTTAAGTATCAGGAGTGCAGGAATAGCCAGCCATCCATAAACGGGAAACATATCCCAGAAGGAATCAGGCGGGCCATCCCTTTGACACAGAAGATTTGCCGTAAACAAGATGGTCACAAGTTTCTGAAGCTCTGAAGGCTGAAGATCGAAAAACCCCAGTGGAATCCACCGTGTAGAACCGCCTACTGTCTTGCCGATAAAAGGCAGCGCGGCAAGCAACATCAGATTCCCTGCTAATATCCAGGGAGACAACCGGACCAAATCCCTGTAGTCAATGAAAGTCCCGAGCCCAAGCATAATCAGGGACACAACTATTAGAATCCCCTGCTTCTTAGCATAATAGTGTCCGCCTGCTGAATGGGTGGCACTGTCTATAAGAGGAAGAGACAAAATCTCAAGAAACAGCACAGCGCCCAAAAGCCAAAAATCTATGCGCCGTACTGCTCTTCTCTCAATCCTGACGCTGGGCAGTTCAATCGTTTGCCCTTCCACTCCTTCTTAGGGCCCTTACAGGTATGCTGGCCACCAAAGCCTTTTTCCTTTCGCAATCTTTCCACTCAAATTCTAGGCCACTTTCGTCTATCTCAACAAACTTAGAAATTGCCATAATAACCGCATCTTTCATTTGTTCCATGGTCTGGGGGGCAATAGCCATCCTGTCTTGCATCAAGACCAGCTTTAGTCTGTCCCGGGCAACCTCTTTAGACTGTTCCTTTCTTCTAAAAAAGCCAAACAAGCATATCCCCCCTACTTCGTCTTGATTAGTCTCATTAGTCTCTCCCAGAAACTCTCGTGCTCAGTGAGATCCAGGAAAGGGACTTCCTCTCCTAATACCCGCCGTCCTATATTTCTAAACGCTTCCCCCGCTCTTGATTCATTAGCGGCCAAAGCTGCAGGTTCGCCGCGGTTTGTGGAAACAACTATGTACTCATCATCGGGGACAACACCCATTAGATCTATTGCCAGAATGTCAATTATGTCGGGTATGTCCATCATATCGCCTCTTGCCACCATTTTGGGCTTCAGCCGGTTTACAATCAGTCCCGGCCTTTCGAATCCTGAAGCTTCCAGGAGCCCGATTATCCTGTCTGCATCTCTTACAGCAGAAACTTCCGGGGTAGTTACAATCAGCGCCTTGTCAGCCCCTGCAACTGCATTCCTGAAACCTTGCTCAATACCTGCAGGGCAGTCAACTACAATGTAGTCATGGTCCTCCTTGAGCTGCTCAATGAGTGCTTTCATCTGTTCAGGAGTTACTGATGTCTTGTCCTTGGTCTGAGCTGCCGGAAGCAAGAACAATCCATCCAGCCTCTTATCCTTAATAAGAGCCTGCCTCAGCCTACAGAACCCTTCAACTACATCAACAAGGTCATATACTATGCGGTTTTCCAGTCCCATGACCACATCCAGGTTTCTGAGCCCTATGTCTGCATCCACAAGGACTACTTTATGTCCCAGAGACGCCAGGGCAACACCAAGATTCGCACAGGTTGTGGTTTTCCCGACGCCCCCTTTTCCCGATGTAATGACTATTGCTTCACTCAACGGTCTCCCTCCCAACGACTTCCGTCTAATGGCTCTACCAAAATCATTCCGTCTTTCAGTCTTGCTACTTCAGGTTCTTTCGGAGTACCCAGATCGTCTTCAGGCGGACGGCCAATTACATCACCTATCCTGAGTTGAGTGGGTTCCAGTTTAAAAGCCACTACTACTACGCCTGCGGCCCCTCCTGCACCGGCATGGGCAAGCCCTCTCAGATTCCCCATTACCACAATGTCACCTGTTGCGCTTATCTCTGCCCCAGGATTTACGTCGCCTACAACAACCACATTGCCTTCATAGGTAATCCGCTGACCTGACCTGAGGGTGCCCTTGTACAGCAAAGTCTCCGGCCAAATAACCGGTTTACCCTGGTTTTTCACGGGCCTTTGCCTGTATTCTATATTTCTGGCTTCCCTCTTAAGAGTCCTCTGACTTTTTTCGACATCTTCCACCCTTGGCCTCATGTTTCTGGGAGGCTCTTGATCTCCATGGATGATTCTCTTAAGGCGCAATCCATGGGGAAAAGCCAGTATGTTCTGGATCTCCAAAATCTGATCAATAGATAAATCGAGTTTTCCTGTATCCAATACCACATCAGCACCTTGAAAAAACAGCTCTGCCCGCTTCAAATGATCTTTAAGCTTCTCAACTATGGTATCGAAATTCTGGCTGTCATTTAAGATCAGCTGCAAGCCGCCTTTTGTGCCTCTGAAAACTACATCCTGCCGTTGAGCCATTTTGGTGCTCCTCCCCAAGGTTACTCTCGCCTGGTCTCCGGTTCGATAGGACCCTTTAACATCAAAAACGCATCGAATATTTCTCTGGCCACAGGCCCTGCCACACTTGAACCCGATCCGCCTTGGTCCACCACCACAGCCAGGGCAATTTCCGGATCTTCATACGGGCCAAACCCCACAAACCAGGCATGGTCCTCGCCAAGCGGATTCTGGGCAGTGCCGGTCTTCCCTCCTACTTTAAGCGGAAGATCGTAAAAGATCCAGTAAGCCGTGCCTTTACTTTCAGAAGTGACCTTTAGCATTCCTTCCATAACGGTAATGAGAACCTCAGGTTCAACATCCAAAGTACTCACAACTTCCGGCTCAATCTCTTCAATAACATTTTTCTCAGAATCAAGGATCCTGGCAGCTAGCCTGGGTCTCAACCTTACGCCGTTGTTGGTAATAGCCTGTACCACTGAAGCCATCTGAATAGGCGTATACATGTGAAATACCTGGCCCATGGCTGCCATCATATGCTCTGAGAATAAAACTTCCGGTTGGGCCACCCTGCCTTCGCCATATGCTTTCTCTTTCCACTCTGTGCTAGGCACCGTGCCATAGTTTTCTCCAAAAAGATCTATCCCGGTCTTTAGCCCGAGCCCCAGAGCCCGGGAATACTCTGCAAGGGTATCTACCCCTAAGCGCCTGCCCATTTCATAAAAATACGTGTTACATGAAACTGCCAGGGCATCTTCTATATCTACATAGCCGTGGCCCCCTCTTCTGTGGCAAACAAGAGTGGGAGCCATAGGGTGGTATCCTGGATCGTAAAACTTCTCAGATGGATTTGTCTTTCCTTCTGCAAGGGCAGCAACAGCTGTTACTATCTTGAAGGCTGAACCCGGAGGATAAAGTCCTGTGGTAGCCAGATTGGCAAAACGCCATTCCCCTGAAGCAATCTTCGAGTTTAGTTCCTTGGATGTAATTCCCGAAATCAATACATTTGGATCAAATCCGGGCATAGACGCCATGGCCAGAACACCGCCGGTCTTGGTATCCAACACTACAGCAGAAGCACCTTTGGCTTTCTTATTTACTGAAAGGGCCTTACTGAGAGCCTCTTCCACAGCCCGTTGAAGGCCTAAGTCAATTTCCAGTTGGATTGACTTGCCAGGTTCAGGTTCTATACCAAGGCCCGTATTACCGGTAGGCCTTCCACGGTAATCGACCTCCACCTGGTACCCACCATCTTTGCCCCGCAAAACATCTTCGTAATATGCCTCCAACCCTTCTTGTCCCACGCAATTGCCCATCCTGTAGCCCTCCCATTTGGGATCGGCCAGCTGAGAACCGGTTATCTCGCCCACGTACCCCAGAGTAGTGCTCATAAGATCATTTTCCGGATAGTAGCGAATAGGCTGGGGATCAATAAACACTCCCGGAAGACTCGGGGCATCTTCAACAATCTTTGTATAAACTTCAGCGGAAATATCTTTGGCAATGGGTATAGGTTCGAAGTACCTTCCTGAATATTGCTGGACTTTTGCCTCTACTTCAGACAGTTCGATTCCTAGTATACTTGAAAGGCGGGGTAGTGTTTCGTTAGCCTTTTCCTTATCCAAATACCAGTAAAACACGGTAAAGGCAGGCCTTGATGTGACCACGGCCTTTCCCTTGCGGTCAAATATTTCTCCTCTTGGCGCAGGAATCGGAGTAATCCTAAGGTAGTTTTCCTCAGATAAGGACCGGTATCGCTCACCTTTTATTATTTGCAGATTGAAAAGTTGAAACCCGATAATTACGAAACTTGTAAGGATTATCACCAAACAAGCATTTCTGATTCGCTTTAACTCCCCCGGCGCCAGGTTGCCCGATGGTTCCCCCCTGCGTCTATAACCGAGATTCATAGCTAATCCGACCTGCCTTTTCCTTCCCGCTGTCTGGCCACAACTTCAGAAGCAAACTCAAAAGCCCGCTGATTATCAAGCAAAAAGGCACTATCATAACAAAAGCCCAAGCAGCAGTTGAAGGTAGAATATCCCTTAGAAAAAAATCCCGATTTATTGGGGTTCTTAAAGACCAAAGGGTTACATAAGATGCACAATCGCTGATACAGGCAGAAACCATTGCAGCTATGCCGGGAGAGAAAATCATACCAGGATTCAAAAATCCGCGCATCCATGACATAGACATAGATGCCACAGACAGAGACAGTGCTGAAAAACCAAGCATTCTGCCGGCCAATACATCTTGAAGGAGTCCAACGGCAAACCCCATGAACCCACTTACAGGCCACGGGGTCATCCACCCGGCGGCACACGCCAAAACAATTAACAGATCAGGCCCCCTGGCCCCTCCCAGGTAAACATACTGAATGAGCAGCACGGGAAGTGCCAGCAGAGTGCAAATAATAAGCAGGCTTATGTCTTTTCTCGTCATTTTATCATCACTAGAACTTCCTCAAGATGCTCAAAATCAGTAGCAGGCTTTACATAACACTCTTTAACTAGCCCAGGTTGTGGAACATAGACTTCCGTCACTTCACCAATAAGCAACCCTGGCGGATACAAACTGCCGACCCCTGAAGTGAGAATCTGATCTCCTGCATGAACATCGGCATCCTTGGAAAAAAATCGCATTGTCAGGCTATTCTGGCCTTTGCCTCCAAGTACGACTCCATAGTCCCGGGATCTGGCAACCAGGGCCCCTACTCCACTTTCAGGGTCTGTCAGAAGCAACACCTGGGACCGTTGGCCGTCCAGTTTGACTACCCGCCCGACAAGGCCGCTCCTCGAAACTACAGGAGAGTCTGCTTCTACACCGTCTTCCCTTCCCAACCCAATAGTTACTGTGGAAAACCACCGGCTCGGGTTCCGTCCTAGCACATCAGCGCCCCTGTATTCTCCGTCTACTTGCTCTTTGAATCCCAGGAGATCCCTCAGCCTCTGGTTTTCATTTTGCACATCGTGAAGCCGGGACAAAAGGGCTTCCGATGATTCAAGCTTGCTCTTGATTTCACGGTTGTCTTCCAAAAGGCCCTTTTTCGACTGAAAAACTGCTGTGAAATCTGCGGCCCTTTTCTTGACCGACAAGAAAAAATCAACGCCTGGTTGCATCCCTTTCCATAGCAAACTTTCCCAAAGAGAAGGGCTTTCCTGAGAACCGCCTGTAATGTTCATCAAAAATACTGAGGCGGCTACAAGAAGAGTAGCAGCAATAACTTTCTTATAGGGAAACAGCCGCCTCAACCGGTGTCATCCTTCCTTTTCAACGCTTAGAAGAAGCCAGGACTTTTCTCAAAGTCTCAATTTCTTCAAGGGCTTTTCCTGTTCCCCGAACCACTGCATACATTGGCTCGTCCACTGTATGAACAGGCATACCTGTTTCCTGGCTGACCAGCTTATCCAGGCCTTTCAACATAGAACCTCCGCCTGTCATAACAATACCTCTATCCATAATATCGGCTGCAAGCTCCGGGGGAGTGTTTTCAAGGGTTTCTTTGATCCCTTCCAAAATAGAGTTCACAGGCTCAGAAAGGGCCTTGCGTATTTCCCGGGAGTCTATGGCAATAGTCCTGGGCAAACCTGTAACCAGATCCCGTCCGCGTATTTCCATAGTCTCTTCTTGTTCCAGTTCAAACGCAGAACCGATAGTTGTCTTTACCTCTTCTGCCGTTCTTTCGCCAATGAGAAGGTTATAAGCCCGCTTTACATAGTTCACTACTGCTTCGTCCATCTCATCTCCGCCCACCCGAATAGACCTGGAGGCCACAATTCCCTCGAGAGAAATGACGGCTACTTCACTTGTTCCGCCGCCAATGTCCACTATCATGTTGCCTGTGGGCTCGTTAACCGGAAGGCCTGCGCCAATAGCAGCAGCCATAGGTTCTTCAATGGTAAAAGCTTCTCTGGCACCTGCCCTTAGTACCGCGTCTAACACTGCTCTTCTTTCAACCTCAGTGCAGCCTGAAGGGACAGCCACAATGACTCTGGGCTTCAAAAGGCCCCGCCTGTATGTCTTTCTTATAAAATGGTGCATCATTGTCTGGGTTACGTCGAAATCAGCAATAACCCCGTCTTTCATGGGCCTTATCGCTATTATGTTACCAGGGGTCCGTCCAATCATTTGCTTTGCCTCGGTCCCAACAGCAAGTACTTCTTTAGTCTCGGCGTGAATGGCCACAACTGAAGGTTCGACCAGCACTATTCCTTTTCCCCTGAGGTGAACCAGGGTGTTTGCCGTACCGAGATCCATGCCTATATCCCTGGTAATATACTTATAAAGCCATTGCACCTTCTCCCACTCCCCTCTACTTGCAAAAAACTCAATTTCCTACCACGTGAACCAATCGGTAAGAGACTCCCTCATACTAAAGTACTGGCCACGGCCAACTATCACATGATCCAGTACATGGATTCCGACAATCTTGCCTGCTTCCATGATTCTCTTGGTCATTTTAATATCATCATCACTTGGAGCCGCGTCGCCGCTTGGATGATTATGGGCAAGAATGACTGTAGCAGCGCTCTTCTTTATACAGTTCTTAAATATCTCTCTCGGGTGAGCAATGGACGTATCCAGACTGCCAACGGAAATAACTTCCCTGGCGATAATTTGATTTCGAACATTTAGCATAATTATGCAAAAATGCTCTCGATCCAAATCTTCCATATCGCCCTTTAGCAACCGGTATACGTCCTTTCCGTGCCTAACTCGTGTAAACCTTGCCACGTGATCTTCAGCCTTTTGAAGACGCCTTGAGATTTCAAGGCATGCCTTGAGCCTGGCCGCTTTAGCCGGCCCTATGCCGGAAAGGGACATAATCTCCTCTGCGGAGCTCTCCTTCAGAAACTCCAGGCCTGGCCCGTAATGACTCTCTCCCCAATGCACAAGCCTTTTTGCCAAATCAAAAGCAGTCTCCCTTGCGTTCCCGGTGCCCAGCAGAATCGCCAGGAGCTCAGCGTCAGAAATGGCTTGAGGCCCTAGCCTGAACAGCCTTTCCCTCGGCTTCTCGTGTTCAGGCCAATCCTTTATGGTTAATCTATCCAGGGCTATGGCTAATACCTCCTGTTATTCCTTCGCAGCCACACCCAGGCAATTTTATGAACCAATAAGATTTCTGATTTCTACACCGGCCTTTATTAGTATCTCATACAATTTCGGTATGGGAAGACCAATTACGCTGGTATAATCACCTTTTATTCCTGTAATAAACAGGGCAGCCCTGCCTTGAATGGCATAACTGCCTGCCTTACCCATAGGTTCATTGGTACTTACATACCACTCAATTTCACCGGTGTCCATTTTTCGCATGGTTACACAGGAGCAATCAACATCTGTAAAGACCTCTCCTGTCTCCGGTTGGTACAAGGCAATGCCTGTATATACGTAATGAGTCCTTCCTGACAGCTTTTCAAGCATGCTCCTGGCATGCATGGGATCCCCTGGTTTTCCCAGAACCTCTCCGTCGAGAACCACAATTGTGTCGGCGCCGAGGACAATATCCGAAGGAAACATACCAGCTACCTTTTTTGCCTTTCGACAAGCCAAATCAGCTACCAGCCTGCCAGGAGTCAACTCCTTGGTATCAATACACGTCTCGTCAAGTTCAGATGGCACTACCAATGGTTTAATCCCTACTGTTTCCAGCAAATCCTTCCTTCGCGGAGACCCTGACGCCAAAACCAGCCTCAATTTATTCACCGTCCAAGAATGAGCACCAAAATAAGTACGACTATTGCACCTGCCAGATTAAGCCGGATGCTAAAACCAAAGGTAAGAGAAACGACATTAAGGTCCACCTGAAAAGGCGGCTGCAACCCAACTGCAAATCCCCTGGCGAGTATCGGTGCTACATCTGAAAGAACCTCGCCAACAACACTCCCGACAATAGCGCCGGCCAATAAAGCAATTATCCACACCCATGTGCGAGATTGTCTCCTCACGGTTATCCGCCTCCTAAGTTATACCGGTTGCAATATGCCCTGTTATTGCCGGAACATGCATATCCTGCATACCTGTCCCTTCAGATAACCACACAGACTACCTGAAGGTTTTAAGAAACTTCCTTATTTGCCTCTGCCTGCTTTTCATTGACAATGGTCTTAACCGGACACTTGGTGGCGCAAATTCCACAATTTGTGCAGAGGGAATAATCAATTTTCGCCAGAGTGCCCTTGTCCATGGATATAGCCTTCTGTGGACACGACCTAACACAAACCTGGCACGCAATACAACCTACTTTGCAGTATCTACGTACCAGGGGCCCTTTGTCATAGGCCCTGCACAGAATATGAACATTCTTGCTTACAGGAGCCAGATCAATTACATACCTAGGACAAGCTTTTACACAGGCTCCGCACCCGGTACATTTTTCCTTGATGACCACAGGCAAGCCCTGGGGAGACATATACATTGCCCCAAAGGGGCAAGCTCTAACACAGCTGCCTAGGCCAAGGCAACCATAAGGACACCCCTTCAGCCCTCCAAGGTGATCAAGGGCATGACAGTCCATCACTCCATGATAATCTGCCAGCTTCACAGCATGATCATGATCTCCCTGACAATATACTACAGCCACCCTGGGCTCAATTACGTCACTGGCAATACCCATAATCTCAGAAATTTCCCCGGCAACTGCATTGCCCCCTGGTATGCAAGCATTGCAGGGAGCTTTGCCTTCACTTATTGCAGCGGCCAGGCCTGGGCATCCGGGAAAACCGCATGCTCCACAGTTCGCGCCGGGCAGCACAGAAAGTATCTCAACCACTCTGGGGTCTTCTTCAACTTTGAACTTTTGAGCAGCCAGGGCCAGAACTCCCCCGAATACAAGCCCGGCCACGCCTAATGCCAAAATGGCCTCGAGCATAACCGCTCCCCCCTACTTAACCAGGTTTTTGAACAACCCTGAAAATCCTAAAAATGCCAGAGACATAAGGCCGGTGGAAATCAAGGCCAAAGGAAACCCCTCAAGGGCAGGCGGGATATCCATAAGCTTCCATCGCTCCCTGATTCCGGCGAATATTATTATTGCCAGGCTCCAACCAAGGGCTCCTGCAAAGCCGTTTACAGTACTCATCATAACACCGTAAGAGTGCCTTACATTCAACATGGCTACGCCCAAAACAGCACAGTTGGTAGTGATCAGGGGAAGATAAATTCCAAGGGCCTTATACAAACCTGGCAATGTCTTCTTCATAAAGATCTCTACCAGCTGTACGAAAGAGGCTATTACAAGGATATATGCAATTGTCCGCAGATACTCAAGTTCCAAGGGCGCCAGGACGAACTGCTCAAAAGCAGCCGTCACCGTAGATGCAAGGGTCATAACGAAGACTACAGCTCCTGACATGCCCATTGCAGTGTCAAGGCTCTGAGAGACTCCTATGAATGGGCATATGCCCAGGTATTGCATGAAAATGAAATTGTTTATCAGGACTCCTCCCAGTATTACCCCAATAATTGACATCCCAATCCCTCCTCCTTAGCAGTGGCCCTGCCCGGATCCTGTCTCTTTGCCCTTGCCCCATTTCATTACCGCAATATTCAAAAGGGCCATGAGGACTCCCAGGGTTATAAATCCTCCTGGAGGGGTCAACATGACGGCAGCCGGTTCGAAAGCCGGAACAGACGGGAAAGCTGTTCCTCCAAGAGTGATTTGCCCGGTTCCGAAGAACTCTCTTATTCCTCCCAGGACCATAAGATTAAGGGTATATGCCACGCCTATGCCAAGGCCATCCATGAGTGAGTTAATTACAGGCATCTTGTATGCAAAGGCTTCAGCACGAGCAATGATAATGCAATTGACGACAATTAACGGCACAAAAATCCCTAAAACATTATAAATGGCAGGCAAATATGCCCTCATGAGCAATTCCACAATCACAACAGGTGTAGCAATTAGTATTACAAAAATCGGAATTCGTATTTCGTCGGGAACAACCTTCCTTAAAAGGGACACAAATACATTGGCAAAGGAAAGAACGAATACTACCGCCACTCCCATCCAAAATCCGTTAACTACAGACGTTGTAACTGCAAGAGTAGGACACATACCTATTGCCAACCTGAAAGTTGGGTTTTCATCTATGAAGCCCTTTATAAAATCATACCCAAGGGAAGACTTGTTTGCCTTCATTTGGATTCACCTCCTGCCGCTTTCCTGGCCAAAGCATCATGGCTGTAACCGTAGTACCTGGGTACTACATACCTGTCAATCAACGGCGCAATAAGGTTCATAAGTAAGATGGCGTAAGTAACGCCCTCTGGATAGCCACCCCAAAGCCTTATGAGCAAGGTAATGAGCCCTGCACCGATGCCCATATACAACCTGCCCCTGGAAGTAACAGGGGAAGTTACATAATCGGTAGCCATGAAGAAAGACCCCAGAAATGCTCCGCCAAGAAATATGGCACTCAATCCGTCTCCCTGGAAAAACGCTCCCGGTTTTCCGAAAATCCATGTTCCTAAAGCCAAGGCCCCCAGGTAACCTGCAGGAATTCGATAATCGATTACGCCTCTTACTATCAAATAGAGGCCTCCGGCAAAAAGCGCAAGTATACTTGTTTCACCCAGAGAACCGATCCTCAGGCCAAACAGCATTTCCTTAAGTGTCAGAGCAGTCTGCCCTGTGCCATTGAGAGCAACCAGCGGGGTTGCACCTGTGACTGCATCATAAGTCATGGGATTTACCCAATCCCGGGTCATATGCAAAGGCCAGGCGGCGAGCAGAAATGCCCTGGCTGCAAGGGCCGGATTAACAAAATTGGTTCCCAACCCGCCGAATATTTGCTTTGTGACCACAATAGCAAATGCAGACCCAATAACCGGCATCCATACCGGCACATTGGGCGGCAGCGTCAGAGCCAAGAGAAGCCCTGTGATAACCGCGGAAAAATCATTTATGGTAACCTCTTTCTTAACCGCCTTCTGATAAATAGCCTCCGACGCTACTGCCGAAACCACCGAAGCGAGAATCACCCATAAAGGCCTGAATCCAAACAAAACGATTCCGGCAATACTCGCAGGAATAAGCGCTATTACCACATCAAGCATGATCCCCTGCACCGTCTTGGTGCTGGTTATGTGAGGGGACGGTGTTATTAGCAATTTGTCCTCCATATTAATACCCTCCGTCTCTCCAAACCCGGCCTAACTCTTTTTCTGAGCCCTTCGCCTTGCGGTAATTTCAGCCTTGGCCATTCTTATCCACTGAACCAGGGGCCTCTTGGCCGGACATGCAAAGGTACATGCGCCACATTCACAGCAATCCATTACTCTTTCTTTTTCAGCCTCTTCAATAAGCCCCCGCTCGGCATAGGCTGCCATCCACACAGGCAGAAGCCTCATTGGGCATGCATCTACACATTTGCCGCAACGTATGCATGGCAAAACAGGTTCCTGGACTACCTGGTCTTTCCTGAGCACCAAAATGCCCGAGGTACCTTTCAACACCGGAACATCCAGGCTCTTGACTGCCGGGCCCATCATAGGCCCTCCCATTACCACCTTGCCGGGAGTACCGCTGAACCCTCCTGCCTTCTCAACCAGGAAGGACAAGGGAGTGCCTACAAGAGTTCTGAAGTTAGATGGGTTTGCCACGCCCTCTCCGGTAACACTTACAACCCTTTCTACCAAAGGCAGGCCTGTCAGTATCCCCTCTGCCATAGCGTGTGCAGTGCCCACATTGGACACAATTACTCCGACATCAAGAGGAAGCCCTGGCGGAGGGGGTACTTCCCGCCCCAAAACCGCCTGAATGAGCTGTTTCTCACCGCCTCTGGGATAACGTGCGCTGAGCACAGCCAGTTCAAGCTCTCTATAAGGGCCTATAGCATCCTTCATAGCAAAAATGGCGTCAGGCTTATTATCCTCTATGCACACTATTCCCCGGGCAACCCCGGAAGCCTTCATGAGCGCCCTGAATCCAAAAACGACTTTTTCAGCCTGTTCAACCATGAGCCTGTAGTCAGCAGTAAGATACGGCTCGCATTCTGCACCGTTGAGAAGGTACGTATCAACAAGCTTGTCTTTGGGCGGAGCAAGTTTTACAGCTGTTGGAAATGCTGCTCCCCCAAGGCCAACAAGGCCAATTTCTCTTGCCAGAGCCTGGATTTCGTCAGGTGAAATCTCATTGAGCTCAGATGCAGCCGGAGACAGTTCCTCACACAGTCGGTGCTCACCATCGGATTCCAGGATAACAGCCTCTGCCATACGAGCCTGTGCAGGGTGAAACCTTGGCTCAACAGCCTTCACCGTACCCGACGTAGGAGCATGCAAAGCAGCACTGACTGCCCCCCGAGGCTCAGCCATTATTTGACCTCTCTTCACCACATCTTTTGGCTTCACAATCGCTTTTGACGGAGCGCCAATATGCTGAGACAAAAAAAGTATGAGTTCCCCGGGAATTCCGGCGAATCTCTACCGGAGATTTTTCCGACAGTTCCTTTTTGTGCGGAACATCTACGCCTCCAACCATTCTCTTTATGGTAATCATAATACCACCTCAATTGCAGCCTTGGTTAAGGTGCCAAACATCTGCCTTGATGAAATTCTATCACTGTTACCATAAGTCCTTTAAGCCCCAAGACATGTTCAAATCCAGGGTTTATACAAGGTCAATTCTAGTGCTAAACTGGGCAATTAGTCAAATAATTCGAATGTTACATGTCCTCAGTGTCACTTTTCCCCAAAATTGAGGTTTCTCTGAAGATGCAGAAGGCAAACCGAAGTTGCTTTAATAAAGTCAGGAATCAAATGTCACAATCTTCTTCTACGGTTTGAAGGGGGAATACCGAGTTGCGAGCGGTACTTGGCAACAGTACGCCTGGCTATGCTTATACCCTCTTGGGTCAAGAGCTCCACAATCTGATTATCAGTCAAAGGATTTTCCGGATCTTCGTTGTTGACCAATTCTTCGATGGTTCTCTTGATATTGTACTGGGAAACCTCCTTCCCCCGGATTCTACCCCCGGGCTGAAAAACACCCTGCATGAGAAAACTCCGAAGGGAGTATCTACGTACTTACCGGATATGGCTTCTTGATACTGTGGAACTGTGTATGCCAAGTTCAGCAGCTTATGTCATTGAGAATCATAGGCTCAAGATGGGTAGCCCTTCTAAAAAGAACCGTTTCTGGCGTCTTAGAATGCTTTCCATAACCCTTGATATTGTCATCCTTCTTTGTTCTATGGTTTTTAATAGAAAATAGGCTTTTCTCGCCTGCCCGGCTAGATAAGTTTTTGCCTCTTGTTCTCCTTTCAGAAGCAGTCGCCGGTAATAAGAATTCCACCTAATTGAGGGAAGGGCATTGTCGTTCAATATGACAAGAAGCTTCCCGTCAAGTTTTTTTACGATAATATCCGGCACCACAAAAGTGACATTGCCCCGGGAAAACACAGCACCGGGTTTGGGATCCAATTTCAAGATCGAATCTCTGGCCCGCAGTACGTCCTTTAAAGACATCTGCTCCTGGGCGGCAATCTTGCTGTAACGAGCCCGGGCAAGGTCATCAAGGTAATTACTGATGATTTTCAGCGGAAGATGCCCAAATCCTCGAGACATTGCCTGAAGTTCCAGGCACTCCCTGAGATTTCTGGCACCAACCCCGGGCGGGTCAAAACCTTGAACGGTTCTCAGCATGGATTCAACCTGACTCTCGGTGCTGAATGTAGAGGTGGCAATTTCAGACACTGAACACCCCAAATACCCGTTATCATCTATGCTTCCAATGATAAACCGTGCAATACTGAGCTCTTTGGGGCTCAAGTGCAAAAGCCCTAATTGAGAGGTAAGGTGCTCCCGTATTGTCACATCTCTTTCAGGCAGCCTTTGATAGACAGGAGTAATGTCCTCACTGGCTTTCATTGTAGTTCTCTGCCCAAGGCCAAGGTCTGAAGAATCGCAAAAATAGGCCAGCCAATCTTCTTCATCCTCTGTAACGTCTGCAGAGACTTCCTCCCTGCGTTCATCCACGACCTCTAAGAGCGGGTTTTTTTCTGTCTCTTCAAGAATAAATTGGGACAGCTCATGAACATTCATCTGCAAAACCATGATTGCCTGACGCAGTTCAGGGGTCAAAACGAGTTTTTGGGTCTGTACAAGTTCAAGCCCATACCCGAGTTTCATTGTCTCCCTCCCATATATACTATTTAGACACTACCCGTCCATTTTCCTTGACCATGCCTAATCTACGCCAATTTTTCTTGTGACTACATCAACATATAAAAGATAGATTCCGGTAAGATACTCCAGTTTCTGTTTCAGGCTTGACTGGACTTCCCTCATAACCGGAAACACATGAGCCCCGTAATCAAGTACCAGTTCAACTTCAAGGGTTGCGCCTTCACTGGTAGTCAAAACCAGAGTCTTCAAGACCCTTTTTACTCCAGGAACTTCATAACAGATCCTGGTGGCAATTTGCATCACAACATTGTCAGCAATGTAAAAATTTCCAAAGTAACTGTAAGTAGGCCTTACCACACTTCTTTCAAGGATCGCCGCCTTTTGCTCTCTTGATCTCACAAATATCTGTAGAGGATCTACCATATAACCGGAGAAGGTTTTCTTTACCTCAAAGGTCGGGGCAGGAATAACATGTTTGCCTTCCTGACGCCGCCGCCAAAGGGCTTCCCTTACTTCTTCTTCGCTGGCAAGGTCTCTTATATCCAGAATTTTCACAGGCCCTGGAAGCCCTAACCTGGATACAATGCGATCAGCCATGGGAACTGAAGTACCCAAAACCAGAATTTTCTTTGGTTTAAGATCGTCGAGAGCCGTCCTAACTTCAATGACGTGTCCCGGGGAAGTAAAAACAGCCCTTCTAACAGCAGCAGTCCTGGTTTCCTCTCTCTTGGCCGACCGTCCTGCAATAATACGGGACCCGGCAATCAAAAGGCCATCGTCGATGATTGCCTCGCATTTGTGCTCTTGGGCTACCCACATAGCGTGATGGGATTTACCTGTTCCACTCGGCCCTATGAGGGCAATCACCTCAATATTTTGAACGCCGGATCCGGTTCCTATTTCTTTCTCCGGGAAAACCACTGAAAACCGCCCTTTCCATCTTCGGGAAGGCTGGGAACCCTTTCTAACCCTTCAGGAGGCTTTGTATCCTCCTTAACAAGACTGCCTACCAGGCTAACTGCCTTCTTCTCATCCTCGGTCTTGGTATTATTCCCGGCAAGTTCCACAAGATCAGGCCATATGGCCCGGGATATGAATGCACTGGATTCAAGGGCAAAATTCGGATTATACTTCATGGATTCCACCCAATGCTTCACTCCGCCCCGGGCATCCCCTGCTGCCAAAAGCACTGTGCCGTACAAAAACTCAACATCGGACCTAAGCTTTTTTGCTCCGGATTCTTGTGGTTCCGTCTTTTGGATTGCATTAAGCAGGCCCTCAGATATGCGCCTGGCTTCCTGGAGATTACCTGCCCGGTAATGAAGATCTCCTAAGACCATTAAGGGCTCCGGAGAGTTTGGCTCAAGCCGGCTTATTTGCTGCCACTGGTAAATGGCTTTGTTGAAATCTCCGTCCATTACAGCAACTGCAGCAAGATTCTGCCGGGCAGGGACGTAGTCAGGGTTAATTAAAACACATTTTTCCCACATCTTTACAGCCCCATCCTGCTCTCCCTTTTGAAACAGCCCAAGCCCCAAATTATACGTTGCAAACAAATCATCGTTACTAATGGAAAGAACCTGTTCCCATTCTTTAATTGCCGAATCGATATCTCCTGACAAAGCATAAACTTCACCAAGAGTAGTAATGGTTCGAATGTTGTCCGGTTCCAGTTCCTTGGCCTTAGATAAAGAATCCAGCGCTTTTTCATACTCTTTCTTACCTAAAAAGGAAAGGCCTTTGTTGAAGTAAAGCAAAGGAGCAGTGGATCCCAACCTCTCTGCCCGCTGAAGAATATCGAGGGCTTCATCAAACTTTTGAAAGTCTGTGTATATTGCCCCGACGTTATGTAACGCCTGAAGGCTGGACGGATCTATCTTCAGCACCTGGAGCCATTCATTAAGGGCATCTTTGATTCTACCTTTAGCCAGATACAATTCGCCTAATTGGGAATGAGCGAGCATATTGCCGGGCCTCGTATCTCTGGCTCTTTCTGTTTGAGCAATTGCAGCATCCAGATTGCCCTCAAGGGCATGGACTTTGCCCAGGAAATATAAAGACGGACTATGGGTTTTGTCTATAGATATGACTTTCTCCCATGCATCCTTGGCTTCTTTGATATTCCCAGAATCTGCCATTACTACTCCCAAATAGTAATGGGCTTCAATATTGCGCTTATCCATGTCTATAACCCCAAGGAGTTCATCTTTGGCTTTGTCCCGCTCTTGTATTTTCATGTAAGACAGAGCAAGTTGAAGTCTCGTAGGCACATCCCTTGGCCTTTGAGAAACCTCTTTTTCGAGACGCTTAATTATTTCTCTAAGGGACTTTTCATCAATACCCATGCTAATCCCCCACGATACTAGTAAGGTGTGATAAAGATTCGCTCTCTTTTGTTATAATACCTCCTCCCGCCGGAGTTCTCTAAATATTAGCACCTGAATTCGAGTAAAGTCTCTTGACTCAGACTAATCCTAGTACAATAATAGGATTAGTTCAGTCCAGCCGGCAGCATTTAGGAACCGGGGTGATCTAAAATGGCGTTCACACTTTCGACAAAAGGACATTACGCTGTATTGCTAATGTATCAGCTTGCAAGATCAGGTGCCGAATGGATTTCGCTTTCAGAGATCGCATCAGTCCAGAAGGTGTCCCAGGGTTACCTTGAGCAAATTGTCAAACCCCTCAGGGAAAATGGTTTTGTAGAAGGCAAAAGAGGATTCGGCGGAGGTTATACCCTGGCCAGGCCTGCTGATCAGATAACAGTTGGCGAGATTATAAGAGTTACAGAGGGGCCTGTGGTGCCGGTTGAATGTGTTGACGAAAACTTTTCTCACTGTAACTGCCCTGATGACTGCCGGGCGAAACTGGTCTGGCAGAAGGTCGGAGAAGCAATTGACAGTGTTCTTGATTCCATAACTCTTACAGATTTGCTTGAAGGAAATGAGCTTAAATGAAAGGGGAAATCCATCATGAGTAGTCAGCTTCATACCCCCAAACCTATCTACCTGGACCATTCTGCTACAACTCCTGTAAGCCCTGAAGTGCTGGCTGCCATGTTACCGTATTTCGCTGACAAGTTCGGCAATGCCTCCAGCGTGCACCGATACGGACGTGAAGCTCGAATGGCTGTTGATTCAGCCAGAGAAAAAGTAGCTTCCCTTATCGGGGCAAATCCCAGGGAAATCATATTTACATCCGGAGGCACAGAAGCCGATAATCTTGCCATAAAGGGCATTGCCCGGTCAATGCAAAGCAAAGGCAACCACTTAGTTACAACAAGGATTGAACACCATGCAGTGCTTCACACCTTTGAATCTCTGGAAAAGGAAGGTTTCAAAGTCACTTATGTTCCCTGTGATAAAAATGGCTTGATCGACCCTGAAGATATTAGAAGAGCTGTTACGAAAAACACTATACTCATATCTGTGATCCACGGCCAGAACGAAGTAGGCACCATTGAACCAATTGAAGAAATTGGTTCAATAGCCCGGGAACACAATATTTTGTTCCATTCTGATGCAGTACAGAGTGCAGGGAAAATTCCCATAGATGTAAACCGCTCAGGCATAGACTTGCTCACTGTTTCCAGTCATAAAATGTACGGCCCTAAAGGTGTAGGCGCCCTGTTTCTCAGAAAAGGTACACGCCTCAGCCCCCAAACTACAGGAGGAGCCCATGAAAAAGGGTTGCGTGCAGGCACAGAAAACGTTCCCGGGATAGTAGGCTTTGGAGAAGCCTGCCGTTTGGCTGAAACCGGCCTCCCTCAGGAATCAAAAAGATTATCCGGTCTCAGGGACAGGCTGATTCACGGCCTCCTGTCAGAAATCCCTGAGACAGTTCTCAACGGCCACCCAGTGAAGAGACTCCCTCATAACGTAAACATCAGCGTAAAACATGTGGAGGGCGAGGCCATGCTTCTTAACCTGGATCTTTTGGGTGTCGCGGCTTCGTCAGGATCCGCGTGCACATCAGGATCCCTTGAACCATCCCATGTTCTTCTTGCAATGGGACTTGATCACGAAACAGCCCATGGATCCCTCAGGATGACCCTGGGAAGGTCCACCACCGAAGAAGACGTTGATTATGTAGTAAGAATCATGCCGCCTATAGTAAAAAGACTGCGTTCAATGTCGGTATTCGGCCAAAGCAGTGGTTTTTGAGGTAAAGGTAGGGATAAACATGTACAACGATAAGGTGATGGATCACTTCTTCAATCCCAGGAATGTGGGGGAAATTGAGAATCCCGACGGAACAGGGCAGGTCGGAAACCCTGTGTGTGGAGATGTCATGAGAATTACCCTCAGAATAAAAGACAACAGAATTGAAGACATCAAATTCAGAACCTTCGGGTGCGGTGCAGCCATAGCTACCAGTTCCATGGTAACTGAATTAGTCAAAGGGCTTACCCTCGAAGAAGCCCAGGAGATTTCCAACAAAGCAGTTGCTGAGGCCCCGGGCGGATTGCCCTCAAAAACCGCACTTCTCCGCTCAAACTGAAGTGGCTGACGCTGTTTCGCAAGTCATCCAGGACACATGTGAAAAGACGGGGGCAAAAGTCTTGCCATAAGAAATAGGCGATAGTGGAATACCTCTTACCATGTTTTCCGGTGTCAAGCAGGTAGCTGTGGTTTTGTATTCTTTATGAAGCATCGAACCTCCTGTCGCAAATAGGGGTTTCATGCTTCAGGATGAATTTTTCAATGATTTGTCGAAACGGAACATTTGTTGAAGGAATTTCGTCTCAAGACAGGAAAGTCAATTTCGATTAGCATTGTAGAGCAAGTTTATCGAGTTTTTCGGAATTCTATCTTCAGCAAGAGGTTGGTACATATGATAGACTAAACTTAGTAAATCTGATCCGAAACGTAGAGCAAAAACGCGTATGGGAAGCAAGTCATCTACATCTCTTATTCTTGCGGTTGTCTTATGCCTTGTATCAAACACAGTTTTCCTTGCAAGACCGCAGTTGGAAACAGCAAAGGAGCACCGTACTCCTCGAGTCTCAGGATTCAAGGGAATAGCCGATGCCTACAACCCGAGAACGGCTCTGGATTCCAACACAGTGGCCGCAAACCTAAATTAGTGGAACCAATGGATATTACACATGATAACAACTGGCTCAAAATCAGTGCAGCCAAGGTAGATTGCACTTTGTTTGTGGACATTGATTCAATCCAGTGGCAATGGCAGACAAGAACTGATACAGGTTCTGCCAGGCCGAACCATTTCGCGATTGGGATGATCAAGAATGCTCAACGAAGAAGCGCAAAAGAGGGCGATTGGATTAGAATATCTTTTGGGAAGCGGTAGGACAGGCTGGGTCAACGAGCCTTTGCTTGAACTTACCCTTCCTGCGCTTGAGGAAAGACAAAGTCGACGTGGATATGTTGGTCTCGCCGCGGCGAGCCCAATAACCGTCTTTCAATTTCCACATGATCAGCCTCTATGGTTCGCCTTGGTACCGGAGATTCCGCCCGGTATACATTACTTCAAAGGGCGCCTGGATTGCTGTTGAGACTTCAAATCGAGTGAAGGGCTGGGTTTATGGCCCTGATACCGTTATATCCTCAACAAAGGATCCCGGCCTGTCTTTTGGGGTATCTGAGTCCTCCTGGTCTTTGGGCAAATATAGTACTATTTCAATAAACGCTACAGATGTCAATTTCAGATCCGGCCCGGGGACAAATTACCCTGTTATATCTATGGTCCAAAGAGGCGACGTATTGAGAGTCCTGGAAACAAAAGGCCAATGGATCCGGGGAATATCCCCTAAAGGCGTAGCGGGGTGGGTAGCGTCATGGCTTACTATAGGAACGCCTGATAAATCCCCTGGCTTTTCCATTGTTTTGGATGCAAGTTCCTCTACTCGTACACTTACAATACAAGGGCCTTTCCAATCGTGCCGGCTGGTCAACAAAGATGAAGATAATGAGCTAATAGTAAGCACCTCTGCCCTTTTCCAAACAGTAGGCAAGCTCGACATAAACTTCTACGAGTTTGAAAGTGTAAAAGTAGAAGGTAGCGATATTACCATCAAATTCAGTGAAAAACCATCATATACAGTAAGAGAGCAAACATCCGGAAAAGCGGTTCTTGGATTTGCACCCACGGTTACTGCTGTCAACGTAGAACCTCAAGATGACGGTGAAACGCTCACAATTCATACTCTGGGTTACACCTGGCCCAACGTTTCCAGAAACGGTAGCTCGGTTAGCCTGTTTTTACCCGGCGCATCTTACGCAGGGGAAGCTTCACAGGTACAGGGTAAATTGGTTAGATCCGTTGGCATTGACTCCAAGAGCGACGGGGTCAGCCTCTCTCTGGACGCATCCCAGGGGGCCTCATATCTTCTCAAGAAGAACACCAACTCCCTGGAAGCTTACTTTCACAATCCAGGAGTTGCCGGAAAAACCATAGTTATTGATCCGGGCCATGGTGGAAGTGACCCCGGGGCTTCAGGGCCTACAGGACATACAGAGCGGACTGCGAACTGGGAAATAGCTGTAAGGCTTCGGGATCTCCTTCAAGACGCCGGTGCCCAGGTCATCATGACCAGACTGGGAATGATGGAAGACGCTACTCCTCCTGATGACTGGAACCCCGGCATCGACGAATACTCAGGAGATCCAGCCAAAAGAGCCGCCTGGCCAAGAGCCCATGCCTTTATTTCAATACATAACGACTGGCACAGTGACAAGGCAGTCGCGGGCACCACCTCCTATGTTTGTAACACCATACTGAATGCATCTGAATCCCGCAGGCTTGCAGAGCCTAATTCAGAAGGAAACCACTCGAGTCTGGGCACTTATGACCGGGGAGTCAGGAATAAGAATTTCTTTGTAAACAGAGAATCCCACTGCCCTTCGGTGCTGGTAGAGGTCATGTACCTGTCCAATCCAAGGAAGAGTTTTGCTGAAACAAGGCCATATGCCAGACGCAGCAGCCCGGGGTATATTCAGAGCCATTCATCTTTACTTTTCACCCGCAGAACAACCGGCAGTACTTTGATGTCATAAACCTGGCTGTCGGAACACTAAGGGCGCTTCTGTACATTCAGAAACGCCCTTTCGTTTTCGTTCTGTGCAAACCGATCAATTCCAAGTGCCCACTTTAGAATGTTGTTGCCCCGGTGAAAGTGAAATCCTTGATCTTGACTGACGGCAACACAGAAGTAAAGGTGCTCTACCAGTCTCTGACTACCCTGGAGTCTCTTGATATGGCTTCGATCCGGGAAAAAGCATCAAGCATTGACTGGTAAAGCGCAGATTGCGTACTCTGCCACTATCTGCCCGTCCTTTATTAAAAAGGTACTGTCTCTGGTAGTACCTGTTGCCACAACCTCATGGGCTCAGGACAGTGAGTGTAATGGAAACGTGTGACCAGAATACCTTCTTTGGTTGACTTGATCATCTCTTCAGTAGAAGAATCACCCGGGGCCATAAACATGTTATGCGGCCTCGGTTGGGATCTCCCCCAGCTAACATCGGCATGGCCCGTGGATCTAACACCGTCTTTAACCGCTGTTTTTGTGTCGTAAACAACACCTTTAGCAACACCTTTGTCAATGAAAACAACCTTTTCCCTTGGTGTGCCTTCAATGTCAAAAGGCGATGCAAACCCCCTGGTATCCAGGCCGTCATCCCAGATAGTAACATTATCCCCCATGACTGTTTGCCCTATCTTCGTAGCCATAAAACTGGTACCTCGCTGCTTGGAGGCAGCGCCAAAAGCCACGTATCCAAGGAATCTGATCAGATCCGAAAGGGCGTACTCGAGGAAAATTGTATCATACCTTCCCGGTGCAAGATCTACAGGCTCCTGGAAGAGTGAAGCCCTTTCCATTGCCTCTTTGGCCACTTCCTCGTAATTGATGTCCCTGGCATTTCTTACGAGCCTGTCAGCGTATCCGGTATTGGCCCCTGACTCAACGATAGTCCTGAAAAACGCCTCGGTGGAGACGTTGTATGCCCTGGTTCCTGCAGTGCTGGCAACCACGTTCTCCCGGGCAATAGTGGAATAGGTGCCTGAAGCCATAAGATTCTTGTCCTGGGCAGCGGAAATGACAACACCACATCCCAAGGCTCTATCCTTTGGCTTCATAGCCGCAGTAGATGGTATATATGTATTCACTTCAGGCGCAGGATCAGCCCGGGAAAACAAAGGCAACTCCGGATCGTCCTGGGAAAGTTCCATGCTTTCATATGCTTGCTGCACTACCCATCGTAAAGATCCTTCATCCAGCAAATTCACGGAAGCAGTGCCCATTTTCTTGCCTTTGATCGCTTTTACAGTAAGAACGTGGTTCTGACGCTTCAGGTTTTGATGAATTTGGTTCCGGGCATATCTGGTAAAGCTAAGATCTTCCGATACCAGATTGGCTCCAAGATCAAATCCTTTGGCGTAAGATACTACTTTGTCGAGTATTTTAAGAGCATCTTCTTTTCCTATCAATGCCCTACACCTACCTTTATCTTACGGAATCTAGCAGGTGATGCCCCATGGCCTACGTGGATAACCTGTACAGGCTCCCCTTTGGCACATCCTGGTGTTCCCCAGACGTTCCACTCATCTTTACCGGCAACCGCGTCACATGAGCCCCAGAATTCAGGTGTCATCCCTGTATATGCCGAGTTCTTGAGCATTTTGCCCAGGGATCCGTCCTTGATTTCGTAAGCTATTTCCTGGCCGAAGTGGAAATTGAGCCGTTTGTCATCTAAACTCCAACTTCTGGGATCATCAACAAAAACACCTTCCTTGGTGTCTTTTATGATTTCATCGAGGGTCCAGTCCCCGGGCTCCAGATTTATATTTGTCATTCTCACCATAGGCAGGTTCTGCCATCCAACTGCACGCATACAACCGTTGGATTGCTGATCGAACACAGGGGCCAATTCCCTGGAAGTAAGATAGTCGTGAAAAATCCCTTCCACAATCAAATCAGTTCTCTGGGCTTCAATGCCTTCATCGTCATATCCAAAAGTGCCCAATCCCCCAGGTACCGTAGCATCAGCAACAAGATGGACATCAGGGGAACCGTACCTGAAACTGCCTTTCTTTTCCGGAGTCAAGAACGAAGTGCCTGCGTAGGTGGTTTCCCAACCCATGACCCGGTCCAGCTCCACAGGATGGCCGCAGGACTCGTGGATCTGCAAAGCCGTCATTGAACCGCCCATTACCAGGTCAGTAACTCCTTTGGGACAAACAGGCGCAGTAAGAAGATTTTTAGCCTCTGCCGCGAGTTCCTGGGCCTTGCCCTTTAGATCAAGGCCTTCCACAAATTCGTATCCTGCCGAAGCGTAATCGCCAAATGAGCGAGTTTGGGTATCCCCTGGCCCTCGTGCCGTAACCGATATCCCGGCACCTGTATGTATCAGAATCTGCTGAATCTGGCGCCCGTCTGTAGACATGAACTCCTTTTCTTCTTTATAGCTGACCATAGAAGCCGTAGCCTGTGAAATCTCAGGCATCTTCTTTGCTGCTTTGACAGCATCATTTAGATACGCCAGCTTATCCTCAGGTTTAACGCTGAACGGCTCAACTTCAGTGGGAGTCTGCCATTTGGCACGTATTGACGGCAGTGGGGCTAAAGCAACACCTTCACCTTTCTTATACATAGCAGATGCCCCTGCAATTCTCACAGCTTCTTCAGAAAGTTTGCTCAGGCTTCTGGAGTCAATATAAGGAGTCGAAGCAAATCCCCATGCTCCGTCTACAAGGACTCTAAGCCCAATACCTGTGCTCCTGGAAACCGAGACATTTGAAGTTCCGTCACTTTCAACTGACACCGGTTCTTGGGTTGTTGAGACATACCGGACATCTGCGTATTCTGCTCCCAGTTTTTGAGCCATTCCCAAGACTTTCGCGAGATCTGGCATGAAAACTACCCTCCCCCTTGTTTCATAAGTCCAAACAGCTTTCACATACTGCCTGGCAAAGCTTGATACAGGCGTTTACATCGCCAATGTCAACCATTTCGCCCGGGCTATGAACGTACCTGGTCGGTATGGAAATCACAGCCGCAGGTATTCCAGCCTTGGTCATCTGAATAGCGCCGGAATCTGTGCCTCCCCTTTCCAATACTTCCATTTGATAAGGAATACTATTTTCTTCGGCCAATTTCACCAGGTGATTTCTAAGGCCCGGGTGGCAAATCAAACTTGAGTCTTTAACCTTAATGGCAGCTCCTTCACCCAGGGAAACATTCATAGTGCGGGCCTTGGGCGTATCCCCTGTGGGTGTAACGTCAAAAGCAATTCCTACGTCGGGCTCTATACCAAAGGCTGCAACTTTTGCCCCTCTCAGCCCAACTTCCTCTTGTGTGGCAAAAACCGCGTAAATATCGTGTTTGGTTGTGCTAAGTTTCTTCAGTGCCTCAATAATTACCAGGCACCCAATTCTGTCATCCATAGCCTTGGCCACCACACGATTGCCCAGGTCAATCGTGGATTGAAAAAAAGCCGCACTATGGCCCACTCTCACCCTGGCCAGAGCTTCTTGTCTATCCCTGGCGCCGATATCAATATAGAGTTTTTCCAGTTTCAAGTCCTTGGGATCTTCTATTCTCTCAGACCCGATTACTCCAAAGGTGCCATTTTCAAAGTAAACCCGCTGGCCTAAAGACACTGCCGGGTTTACTCCCCCGATATTGCCGAATCGCAAGAACCCCTTGTCATCAATGTGTGTAACCATAAGCCCTATTTCATCCATATGAGCATCTAGTAATACTTTCTTCCCCCCGGTTCCCTTCTTAAGGCATATCAGGTTGCCCAGGGCATCAACCCTGATCTCGTCGACAAAAGGTTCAACTTCTTTGCGGATGACTTCTCTAATAGGCCCTTCGGATCCAGAAGGCCCATAAGCCTCGGTTAGCCTCTTAATAAGGTTCTTCACGGTCTAAAACCTCCTTCAATGCTTTTCAAGAAAAGAATTACCAGTTTTTTTGCAGCCTCAAAATCAGCCATTGATATCAAAGAACAAGGAGTATGTATATAGCGGCTGGGCACCGACACCGATGCCACAGGGCATCCTGAACCTGATTGCTGAATAGCCGCGGCATCGTTTCCTCCGGAAGTAGCCTCCCTGAACTGTACAGGAATTTGGTTTTCTTCTGCGATTTTCACAAGTTGTTCGAGCATGGCACGGTTGGGTATAGAGCCTCTGTCCATTATGCTCAGGGCAGCCCCCTGCCCTAACCTTGTTGCCTGAAATTCTTTGTCAGTACCGGGTATATCGGCACAAACAGTGCCTTCAAGGGCCAGGGCCATATCAGGCTCAACGGCGCACGCAGCCACCCTTGCCCCTCTGAGGCCCAATTCCTCTTGAACAGCGAAAACTGAATATAATCGGATACTTTCCCACGATTCTTTGAGAGCCTCAAATAACAAGGCACATCCTACTCTATCATCTAACGCTTTGGCCTTAACAATGCCCGGCCAAAGCTCTTCGTATTCTGTGTCAAAAATCACATAATCGCCCTGTTTGACTTGCTTTTCCGCATCTTCTCTTGATTTGGCCCCGATATCAATAAAAAGCTCGTCTCTTGGTATTACTTGTTCCCGCTCTTTACGTTCCTGAAGATGAATGGCCTTTGCACCTATGACACCCGGCAGCCGCTCCTTGCCTACCAGTACGCGTTTGGAAACCAATACCCTGGGGTCTATACCCCCCACAGTAGAAAACCTGAGAAATCCGTTTTTCTCTATGTAAGTTATCAAAAGCCCTACTTCATCCATGTGGGCATCAAGAAGGACTTTTGGGCCTGTGTTACCTTTCTTGGCGATTACGTTCCCGAGAACGTCGCATTCATATGGTATTTTCATGGAATCAAGTTCTTTTATAATTGCACTCCGGATCTCATATTCGTTTCCTGAGACCCCTGAAAGGGAGGTAAGAGTTCTTAGGTCCATATCTTCAACTCCTTCACAAAAGACGGACAAACAGCCGATATAAACCTGGCAATAAGCCTTCCCGCCTTATCTACGTCCCCCATTGAGAGGGTCTCAACAGACGTATGCATATACCTTAAGGGAATGGAAACCAGGCCCGTGGCCACCCCTGAACGCGCAACCTGAATAGCCCATGCATCAGTTCCGGTTGCTCCAGGAGCAATGTCCGTTTGTACCGGGATTCCGAGTTCTTCGGCAGCCTTTTTCAACCCTGCATAGACTTTAGGATGAATATTCCCACCCATGGTAATGGCCGGGCCCTTGCCAATAGAGGACGTCTTCCAATCCTGAACTCCCGGAGTCTCCCCATGACACACGTCTATGGCCACACCAATATCAGGTGAAATCCCATAAGCAGATACCAAAGCCCCCTTCAAGCCTACTTCTTCCTGAGTGGTAGCAACGGCGTATACATCTGCGTTTACCCTGTATTTTCTTAGTTCATCAAGACAAACCAGGATCACCGCCACTCCCGCCCGGTCATCAAGGGATTTCCCCGAAATCACATCATGCCTAAGGCCACTCACCTGTCGCTTAAAGGTAATTGTATCGCCTACTTTTACAATCTTGCGTACGTCTTCTTCGGGTATCCCCAGGTCGATGAAAAGATCGTCCATCTTATGAGCCTTTTGAGCCTCTTCCCTGGAAGTCAAGTGAGGCGGTTTTACTCCGATTACTCCTGAAAGAGGCCTGGTACCGTATACTATGACCTCATGAGCAGGCAAGACCCTTGGGTCCACCCCTCCTATTTGGGCAAACCGCAAAAATCCACCCTCTTCAATCCGGGTGACAATGAGCCCAATCTCATCCATGTGCCCTGCAAGCATAACCTTCGGCCTGGGTTCCCGGCCTTCTCCGCGTTTTAATCCAATTACGTTACCAAGAGCATCTGTTCGAATTTCGTCTACCAGGCCCGACATGGCTTCTTGGGTAAGTGAAGCCACATTCATGAATTCAAAGCCCGAAACGCCATGGGCCATGGAGACACTTTTCAAGAACTCCTTTGCATTCAATCGCCTTTCGCCTCCTGCAAAAAACATTGCCAAAAGAGAACCTCTGTGCTGGTTAGTATTCTTTGCTAACTGAAGACAATCCTTCCGATCTGTCAGGCAAGAACCACTGCCTTTCCGGTTATTTCCTCAAAAGCTCTGTAGCTGACTCCTTCCAAATCTCTCCCCCAGGGATCAAAACCTCTCTTGGGCAATGTCACAAGGTCGGGTAAGAATCCGTCTGAAGAAACCCTCCCATAGGCAGCCAGAAAGTCTCTGACTGTGAGCAAACCTCCTGCCTGTATGTTTCCTCCAAAGAAAACGGATTCCACAGCCTGGACTCTTGCAGATAACTCCCGTTTCTCTAAAGCATCTTCGATAAGAGGCTTTGCAAGAGAAGAGGTCAGGATGAGGACACGCCTGTGCCTTATACCTGATTTGCGTTCCCACTCAAACCAAGCCCGGGGGTCAAGATCATCGTACATAACCAACCCTGGCGACACGTACTTTTCCTTGAGAATTAATGTATCGTACAAAATCCCATCCCTTTCATAAGTCAGCCGGGGGTTTTCGCTGTCACGTAACACCTCAAAACCTTCTGTACGGGAAAAAATCGGCCGGCCTGCCACCTCAACAATTATATCTCCTGGCCTGATTCCGGCCTTGCGGGCAGGAGACCTGGGTAAGACTTCCAACACTTCAGCTGTGACAGACGTCAGTCCAGGCGGTTCGAAAAGAACCGGGATCTTGAGTCTCCTTCCCAGTTCTTGACTGAAAGATTCTATTTCCCTCCATGTATCCGGAGTTAGCTTAGAGCTTAATGGATGATTCTCTGAAAACCCAGGTGCAAGAATCCGTATAAACCAGGCGCCGGAATCTTTCAGGAATTTGGCGGAGTTCTCAATATCCTCCCACCCGGTAATAGCAGGCAAAGCCACTATGCTTCCTTCAAAAGAAATCTTTGCCCCAAGAGCCCTCACATTGTCAAGAGTCTTCTTGGGCTCCTTGTCTCCCATTACTTTCTCTCTATGCCCAACGGTATTAAGAGAAATCACGAACTCAACACGGCCCAGCTCTATAATCTCTTTGATCAAATCTTCTGATAAAAGAGACGCATTTGTTGTAACCCTGATAGCCCTTCCAGGATAGGTTTGGCGCACAAGCCGGAGAATCTCAAGAAAATCAGGATGGGTAAGGGGTTCTCCTTCGTTGATTCTAGTGACTGATTCACCAATCACCACAGGGCCTCTTGACCCTCCGAGCCACAATATTGTATCCCGGATCTCCTCCATGGGCCGCGGGGGTATACTGAAAATCTCACAGCCCCTGGGATTGTAAGCATTGGAGCAAAAAATACAGCCCATGTTACACCGGGAGGTAATTGGCAATATCCCTTCCATCTGGGCGTGATATAAGAGGGCTTCGATTGAAGGGGATGGTGTGGGGCTCAGAATCATTGATTATCATCCTCCCCAGGAATCCAATTCCAAACCTGCCACTGGGCTAAGCCGGGACTGAAGGCCCGGTTTAAGCAGTGTGCGTCCGATCATCTGATACTTGTAATAAGCAGCCGAAGCAATCATTGCACCATTGTCTGTGCATAGCTGTTTTGGCGGAATAAAAAGCGGGATATTCAGTTCCGCAGCCAGAGTAGAACCTGCCTCCCTCAACAAGGTATTGGCGGCCACTCCCCCGGAAATTGCAAAGCTTTTCGCTCCTGTGTCTTGAAGAACCTCTTCCACAGGGCGCAGAAGTTGATCCACTACGGCTTTTCTGAAGCTTGCAGCCAAATCCCGCTTAAGGGCGTTTCTTCTACCGCCTGACTCGAATTCGAGAAGAGCACGGGTCTTAATGCCCGAAAAGCTGTAATCATACCTTGAACCCCGGATTTTAGGAAAAGGGAAAAAGATCCGGTCAGGATCACCTGTTTCCGCAAGTTTATCCAGGTAAGGGCCTCCGGGAAAAGGAAGCCCCATTTCCCTTGCAACCTTGTCGAATACTTCTCCCGCAGCATCATCCCGGGTTTCGGCAATAGTTTTGAATTGCCCGTGGGACGGCATAAAAATCAAGTCAGAGTGCCCACCTGAAACTACAAGATTCAGGAGAGGGAAACAAGGCACAGACTCGCCAAGAAAGTTCGCGTATATGTGGCCTGCCAGATGATGTACATCGATAAGCGGAATACCCAACCCATAAGCCAGGCTCTTGGCATAGGATACGCCTACCAGTAGCGAACCCAACAGGCCCGGGCCATCAGTAACAGCCACCCCGTGGATATCTTCCAGAGCAACGCCTGCTTGATAAAGAGCTTCCCTGGTAACAGGTACTATGGTTTCAAGATGGCTTCTTGACGCTATTTCAGGAACAACTCCTCCGTATTTTGAATGAAGGTCTGTTTGCGAAGATACAACGTTGGACAACACTCTGCGTCCGCTTTCCACAACTGCACAAGAAGTATCGTCACAAGATGTATCGAATCCCAATATGAGCATAGGTATCACCTCTTAAAGTCTATCCCAATTATACGCTGAAACCCCAGGACGGTGAAACGCCGGGACGAAACGCCGGGACGGTCCTAACGTTTCAGCTTCAATCCCCAAATGAAACGTTAGGACCGTCCCGGCGTTTCACAGAGTCTCACATCTTGTCAGACTGCCTGAGCATTGATAGTCTTGTCTTGATATTGCACAGGCAAAATCAATCTGGTTGTGAGGTGCTTATAATGCATTTTGCAGATAGGCTGGACCAACGAATCACCGAGACGGCTTCGCGTATTGTAATCGGAATAGACCCTGATCCGGTGCGGCTTTTCGCTTCAGGCTCCAGGCTGAAAACGGCCTTCCCGGGTAAGTCAAATGAGCATTTGCTTGAAACATTCTGTTCCATAATCATTGAAGTGGCAAAAACTTACGCATGTGCAATCAAACCCCAGGCAGCTTTCTTTGAAAGTATGGGTATTTCCGGGTTGAAAGCCCTGTCACAATGCATTTTACAAGCACGCAAAATGCACATTCCGGTTATTCTGGACGCCAAAAGGGGTGACATAGGCAATACAGCATCAGCCTATGCAAAGGCTTATTTAGACCCTTCATCAGAGTTTTTTGCCGACGCCCTGACAGTAAACCCTTACCTGGGCCCGGACACCCTTGAACCTTTTGTGCAAATGGCAAATAAGAATCATTGTGGCCTGTTCATCCTTGTAAAAACGTCTAATCCCGGGTCAGGTGCTTTTCAAGACCTGAAAATTCACAAAGGAAATGTTGGATTATCAGGAACTCTTGCGGCAAGAGTCGCAGAGACAGTTAGGGACATGGGAAGTTCAACCATTGGAAACTGCGGGTTTTCCAATATAGGGGCGGTGGTTGGTGCCACTTATCCTAAAGACCTGGAAGTTTTCAGACACATAATGCCTTCTACCCTTTTCCTTCTACCGGGTTACGGTGCCCAGGGCGGCACCGCTCAGGATGTAAAACCTGCTTTTTGCCCAGGAGGCAAGGGCGCTCTTGTCTCTTCATCCAGAGAATCATTTTGCCCATGAAGCGCTGGCCAGGAACAGTCTAAGCCAGGCAGATATTTTCAAGCAATTGCAAATGCGGCCCAAAAAGCTGGGGAAGATATCAATTCACCCGCCCTGGCCAGGTGAAAACAGTTCATCTCAGTTTGAGGCAGGAGCCCTACATCATCCCACTTTACTCCTGGCGCCTAGGACTTCACGGGCCCCGAGGTGTTTTTCCACACTTAATGATGGCATCCTCATTGGTATCAGTGTAATATCCCTTTTCTTATCCCCTTATCCTCAAAGCCTAGTTTCCTGTAAAGATTCTGGGCCTCAATGGTTGGAGAGTCTCACTTCCAGAGTCATCCTGGACGCGCCAAGTTCTTTGGCCTTGTCGAAAGAGAATCTGAGCATCTGCTCTCTATTCCTGCCTCCGGGTTGGGGCTAACGGCTATGTTGGTAATGTAAAACTCATCAAAATAATCCACATTCCAAATAACCCGCCAACATTTGCCCACACCGGGCTACAAGTAGTGAGCATAAATATTGTCGGTGAGTTCGAATGAAAAGCCCGCCTGGTCCATGGGGTTGGGTACGATTTATTCTCAATGGCAAGTACTTCATCAAGATCGTTGAGAATCATTTTGCTGATTGTCACCTGTAAAAGACTCTTCATCATATCTCCTCGCTTTTTTGAGCCAATGCAACCTCGGCTTGGGGATCTTCGATAGTATTCAGGTATTGCCAAAGAAGGGTGGACTGTATCACCCTCCCGGAGCATTCGAAGGCCAATCAGGCCAACTATGCCCGGCCGTGGCAGCCTGAAATACTCATCAACCAGCCTAACATCATGTTCAAGTCTGAAGCAACCCGGCAGAAATCAGCCGCCGCGTCTATCATCAAACAGGCCCTGAATCTACTTTTCTCAAATTCTCACAAAAATCTTCATAGCTTTTTGCAGCAACCGGTACAATCTGTTCAAAACCATAAAGGCTCCAGAAGCCGGGCAGGCCGCAAGGTCCGCCAGAAGTAGACGGAACCTTTGTATACAGGGCGCACACAGTCTGGCCCCTGGCTTTTCCTTGAACCACTCCTACATTCTCATATGCAGAACACTGCCTTAGATACACTTCAAAAGTAGGCACCCTGGCCACAGGTTTCTTCAAAGCAAGGGCAAACCCTGCAGTTGCAGAACCGATTCTCAAACCAGTAAAGAAGCCCGGGCCGCTGGAGACTGCCAGACAATCGATAGATTCAAGGGGCCAGGCCTGCTGTCTCCAAAGCCTGGATACACAATGGAGCATCTCAGAATGAATTCTAGCCTGTACAATTGTCGTCTCAAAATGCATACCTGTATCATCTACTACAGAGACTCCCAAAAGCTCGGTGCTGGTTTCTATGGCCAGGATCCTATTTGTCCTCTTTGCATTTCTGGATAGCATATTCAACAATCTCTCCCCACCGGGCAGTGGCGCTTTCAAGGGTAATAATCCGCTTCTCAATTGCATCTGGCAAGCCAGGGCCCATGGCCCCGGCATCAAACTCGAGGGTGATTTTCAATGTCCAATCCGGCACTGCATCACCTGCACGCTCTGCCCACTCTATTACTGCCACTGACCGGGGGTCCAAATCCAGCAACAGGCCGGATTCTATGACTTCTTCCCGGTTCAGCCTGTAAAAATCGAAATGATGAAGAATCAAAGAACCCTGATAGATCTTTTCCAGAACAAAGCTGGGACTGCTGACTGATCTACTGATGCCCAAACCCTGGGCCATGCCCTGAACCATGACGGTCTTTCCTGCGCCAAGAGGACCTGCCAGCACAATAATCTCGCTGCCTTCAAGGTGCTCACCTATGGCTCTTCCCAGCCTTCTGGTTCCATCCGCAGATTCAGTTGTTACAGTACTAATTCTGTGTTCCAAAGTTCTCACCATTCACTAAGGCTCTATTAATCAATCCAAATCATTATTTCTTGCACAAATGTTCGTACTTATACCTGAGACTCCTGAAGTCTTCCCACATCAATGGCTTCTTTCCGGTTTCATCCCTGAGCACTGCAGCAGGATGAAAAGTGGCCAGATAGTTTATCCCTTCTTTTTCGAACCATCTTCCCCTGTCTTTAGTTACCCGGATACCAGGGTCTATCAGGGTCTGAGATGATAACGCCCCAAGGAGCACAATTATCTCGGGCTGTATTACTCTTATCTGGGCTTTAAGGTTAGGAAGGCATGCCTGTACTTCCTCGTTTGTTGGAAGCCTGTTCCCTGGAGGGCGGCACTTCACTATGTTTCCTATGAACACTTCTTCCCTGGAAAAACCATGGGACCTGAGCATAAGATCCAAAAGCTGCCCTGCTCTTCCTACAAAAGGTTTGCCGGTATCATCTTCTGTCTTACCCGGCCCTTCACCAACAAACATTATCCGGGCTCTGGGATTTCCTTCGCCAAAAACTACGCCTTTTGCTCCCTTTCTCAACATACACTGGTTACACTGGACCACACATTTTCTCAAAACTACGAGATCCTCAACACCTTCAAAAGCATTTTCATAACATGGCACCGGGGCCTCGATTGGCTCTATCAGTTTACCCTGTCCTGGCACACCATCTACATCAAAAAGGGGGTTTTGGACTACACTGCTCTTAATTCTCAAGATGATCGCCCTCTCTGACACATTGCTGTTGAACCTTCCACATTCCATTGTACAATACCACGTTGCCCGGGCATGATAAAGCAGTCAAGGGTGCAAGTGACACGCTACAAAATGCTCTGGCGCCACCTCCCGCCACTCAGGCCTTTGCTCACTGCAAATATCCAATGCCCTGGGGCAACGTTCGTGGAAAGCACAACCGGAAGGAGGTTTCAGAGGGCTTGGCAACTCACCTTTGAGAATGATTAAACCATGCCTTTCCGGTACTGACTCTTAGCCCGGAACTGCTTTAGGCTCCTGTAGACCGTGGCCTTCACAGATTATTCTTCAGTCTCAGATTGGCCGTCCTTTTCAACCCCGGCTTGCCGTTCCAGATTTGCTATTCTCTGCTGGATGATTTCAGGGTACTGCTTCACCAGCATGACATTTCCGGCAGCATGCTGAAGGTATTTATCGGCCAATTCAGCATCTATGCCTTTCATTTTTTCATAGATGGCCCTGCCAATCTTGGCGGCTTCAGGGCAATCAGGTTGGCAAGGGAAAAAATCTTTCGTAAAGTAGGCCAGACTGTTTACTTCTTCCGAATTCTCTGAGTGGATGATCTGGTTCGAAGCCCTTACTTCAGGGCTCAACACTCCTGAAGTCCTGTCAAAAGCATATCTATCTGCACAGCAAACAGGAAAATCCAGTATAGCCGCAAGCTTTTTCATGAAAGATGTATTAATCTCTTCAGGAAACGCCCGTAACGATACCGGTGCTGAAAGATCAGGAGATTTCATTGAGTCATACCTGATATCCTTCCTGATATCTTGAAGTTCTTCAAGCTCCACTGCAACTTGCGGGTCGTTAAATATGTAAACTTCCTTTATGGTCGGCCTGGATTCCAATTCTTTCTTGTAGAGCCCCAACTTTGTGATCCAATCCATGTATACCTTGTATGACTGGGACTTCTCGACTATTTCAGCATATAGATCCCGTAGCACATGTAGCCTGAATTGAAACTCTTGCATCTTATTTCGTCGCCAAAACTTCCCTGTCTTGGCCTTAATGAAGTTGCCCAGAGACTCCCCTGGAATTCGCCGGCCCTCCATCTTGCTGCGAAACCTGTCATCGATGGTTGCGCCCAATATGGCGGCATCAGGTAGTTCTGCAGGCATGATAATCTGTGCTGCCCTACGGACACCCAACACCACAGGTAAGAAGTCATCCATTTTTGTCCTTAAGGGAATTACAGGTTCGTCCATGAATTCTCGTAAAATCCGGTCATCCATACTCACCGCAGGCGGTCACCGGGACAACCTGCTTCTTAGTCCCCCCTTCTAAAAGAACCTTTTGGCCTTTCATCACCGTGTACTAACCATTGTTCTTCACCAAGACATTTTATCCTTATGGCAGAAACAAAAACCGGAGCCCAATGGCCCAGTCACAATTATCTCTATTAATGAAAAACGAGGAGATATTTATCTCCTATTTTCGTTCAGCACGATTTTGGCCGCTTCTTCAATCATCTCAACGTTGGCTCTTGGAACAGTCACCATAGTTCCATCTTCCAGCTTTGCCCTCAAAATTCTTGCAGCAGCGCCAGATTCAATAACCGCAGTTCAGGAGGTAAGTCAACAATTTCAGCAAGCATGCCGAAATAAGGCTCTCGAATAATTCTGATAGGCGTTCCTTTAGCAGGCCTTGAGTCAAGTCTTGCTCTTTTCGGCGGTTTTGCGCTCATACCGAAACTGCCGATCTCAGGACGCATTACTCCAGCACGAATCTGAGTTACGCCGTTAATCGAAGCTTTGAAGCCATCCAGGTCCTTAAGCAGCTCGAAAGTCTTATCGGCCATTTTCATCTTGCCAAAGCCCTCGGTGATAATGACAGTAACCGGGATGTCTTCGTGTCCTGTAATAGCCACTCCAATATCAAACCCAACATACTCGATAAGATCGCTGTCGATTATTCCACCTGCTACAATACCTTTGGCTCCTACTTCTGCAGCTTTTTTGATCGCGTCTAAGGTTATAAGAGAGCCGCCCACAAGTATCTTACCGTTATCATCGTTATTGACCCTGGAAGCGTCAAAAACATCATTGGGCGAATCAACTGCTACCCTTATGACTCCCTGAATCTCTCCGCCAACACCAAAGATTCCCTGAATGAATGCGCCCTCAGTGTGGACAATAACCCCTTCGTTAGGGAGTACTTCCTCAACTACGCCGTCAACATAAGCATCAATCTCGATAGGTACAGGAGGCTCACGAAGGGTGACCTGTCCTGTAACCGAAGAAACCATCTCTATTGTGCCGTCTGCAGGTGATTGGGCCTGTTGCCTGAAAAGGCCGAAGAACGACTTGTACTCTGCTATAAGCTCGTCCTTCTTAACAAAATCGCCTTCCTTTTTCTTCATGAAATCCACAATATCCTCAGGCTCTACACCTAAAACGTTTGCAACGTTAACAGTCTGCGGATTACCGGGGATATCTGTTCTCGCCACAACTGTGTGAGGCGAAACCGCCTGCCCTTTTTCAACCAGCACTTCGCCGAGGATAGGAAGGCGGCGAATTTTCTTAATTGTCGCTCTTTCAGTAACTTTTAACCCTGGTGTATACGCGTGTGCCATTTGCTCCTTCCTCCCCTCTACATATCTGCGTATTTCTTCAGTGATTCTGCAGGATACATATTCATGGCCAGGAACCACTCAACCAGTTTCGAATTTCTGAGTGCCACATCATCAGGGAGGGCTAAAGGACGTCCCCTACAGTCTATGATTACCCCAACCACTCCGCCGTGAACTGTAGTCTCAACATTATGCCCATACCCTTTTCCTGCATTGAATTGCCTTGAAGGCTGAATAACTGCTTCAACGGTTTTATCTTCATGGATCGGAATAACCTTAATTGAACCAAAAGGCACCGACTCTTCAATTTTCTCTCCTTCGTAGTCAAGGGTGACCTTCACACATGGATCTCCGTACTTGACATTCCCATTGGGGCCTGAAGGAGCAATGGCTGTTCCCAACTTCACCAGGCAGTCCCTGTCAAACACCTGCATAGATGCCTTGGGATGGACCGATGCCAGGATACCCAGCTGGGGCATCATAAAGATAGAGTCAACAGCCAGCATAGTCTCTGCCTCTGGCTGGAACGCATCCAACATCATCAGAGCAGACTGTGCCCGCCTGGGTGCGTGAGACAAAACTCCCCCTGATCCGATGAGCATGCCCAGGTCTGCCATATCGATATAGGTATCTCCTGATCCGCTCTGCTCAAAGGTATCCCCGATTGTCCTTTGCCTGTGTACACCCCTTAACCCTACTGCAAGGCTCTTGTGGTGCACAAATGCAAGGCGCAGTGCCTCCCTGGCAATACCTTGCTCAATAATCAGGTCATCAAGAGTATGAGGAATGGTTGTGGGGCGGATCATCTTATTTCTGATCCTATTTCTGAGAGCCCCTTCTTCAATTGAGAAAGGAATCCATCTGACAATTCTTTCAACGCCGGCTTCCAGGAGGACGTTACAGATAGAATAACTCATTCCCAGGTTTGCCGACACAGTTCTGTTAAAGAACTCTCCGAACACAGAAAATACGTCAGTGGTGGCTCCCCCAATGTCAACACCGATAACGCTCATGTCGTATTCCTTGGAAGCCGTCTGCATGCAATTACCCACAGCTCCTGGGGTAGGCATGATTGGTATCGGAGTCCACGCCATGAGTTTGTTGTAGCCAGGTGCCTGTGCCATAACGTGTTCCATAAAGAGGTTGTGGATTTCTTCTCTTGCAGGCCCCAGGACTTCTTTTTCAAGAACGGGCCTTAGGTTTTCAACAACCCTTAAGTCTGTCTTTTCTTCCAAAATATCGTTTATGTGTTTGCGCGCGTCTTTATTTCCCGCGTAAATAATAGGTAGCCGATAACCTATTCCAAGCCTGGGCTTGGGTTCTGCCGCTGAAATCAACTCGCCGATTTCAACGACGTGGGTAATCGTACCTCCGTCAATCCCTCCGGAAAGAAGGATCATGTCCGGCCTCAGGTGCCTGATTCGCTGAATCTTCTCGTGGGGCTTTCTGCCGTCGTCAACTGAAATGACGTCCATAACAATTGCTCCGGCTCCCAGAGCAGCTCTGGCCGCCGATTCAGCAGTCATCGTCTTTACGACGCCGGCTACCATCATCTGGAGGCCTCCACCGGCAGAAGAAGTAGACATGTAAATATCTACACCTGTCCCATCAGATTGGGTAGGAGTAATGACTCCCTTATCGCTAAGAAAATGCCTGCCTGTGAGCTCTTCGATTTCCCGTATAGCGTTTCTTGCACCCATTGTGACGTCTTCAAAAGGCGCTTCAACAGTTGTCGGAGCTTCGCCTCGCACAATAAGGCGATATTCATCGCCAACCTTTTCAATAAGGATGGCTTTTGTTGTTGTAGAACCGCAGTCAGTGGCCAGGACAGATTTTATTTCTCTGTCCAGCTTAAATGCAGTCTGTTGTTCCTGCACGAACTCTTCCCCTCCCTCACTACCAACATGGAAATAGAGCATATAATAAACTGATTACGACATATCTTCTAAAAATCCTCTAATACTCGAATTAATTCTTCTTGTTTTGGCTTTTCTCACCGGCATCCATCTTCAAAGCATCGTCCAGCATAGAGGAACCTGCCTTAGTCTCTTTGGTTTTCTTTCTGAGAGCCTTTTCTTTTTTCCGTTCATCCTCTTCTTCAGCTGCAATCGACTCCAACCGCTGGATCAAAAGTTCAAGGTTGTCTCTTTGGTCAAAGAAATAGGCATAGTCTTCAAAGGTATTGAAAAACACTCCAACAATTGGCGCAAAAAAATGCATTGCTTGCCCGCCGATGTAGCTTAGAGGCTTATTCATCTCAAGGAAGAAGATAGCCGGAACTATCATTCCAAATTGCTTAACCCTATTGGCAATTGCCTCAATAATCTCATCGCGTCTTTTTTCATCAATGGGTTCACTGAATTTGAGCATCCTATGGCACCTCCCCCTGGACCCTGCTGGGTAACATCCACACTATTTTACAATATTTCAGGCAACTTTCCCTAATCCTTTTAATTCCACCAATAAGAATGAGGTAGAGGGCAACCCTCTTCCTCTCAGAATCAATCTTTGGGCCTGAGCCGGCGGACCCGTTCCAATGCTGCCCGCAGTCCTCCTCTTTTCGTCTTCTCCATGTCTGCTTCGGCAAATGCTTCTTGTGGAGGTTTTAGTTTTGATGAGACCACACGGAGAACCTCGTCCCTGTTAGAACCATCCTGATGATAATACAAGAAGATACTCTCTTTCATCCGCCCCCTTACCGATCTTATATCATGGGTCAACAACACCCCATCATGAAATTCACGGTAGGTCAAGAATCTATCCCAGTTTCGTATGTCTCTGGCCAAGAACGTCCTGTAGCCTACTTTCTGTTCGGTCATTTGATATCTGACCGGAAACAGATAGGGGGCAAGGCGGTTTATGAGTATCACAGTAATCACAGCCACGAAGAGGGCTTGAGGAAATGTCCAGTATGCAAGAGCTACCGAACCTATGACTGAAGCTACCACCAGGACGGAAACTAAGGGACGCCGGGGGAGAAGCCATATTTTCCAACTGTATAGTTCCACATCTTCTTTGACTTCGCCCTTTGATTGAGCCGGGCTTTTTTCAGGCCTGTCTGTCGAGGATTTTGCCTCCCGGTCAGAAGCCTCCCGGAAATCCGAGTCAACTCTCTTCTGGGGTAATGGGCCTCTGAGGTATGACGGCCTCCCGGACGCTGAATCCAACCCTTTTTTCACATTGCTTTCACTGTCTTTTTCCGGCATGTAGAACCTCCCCAACAAAAGAACTTCTTACCATCAAGTCAGGCATACCCTGTACCTGGCCAAAACATCCCTGACTCTGGCAACAGGAATACCCAATCTGGTGTGGCCGTCCCGTCCTACCATGGTCCTGGCAGCAAACAGTGCATTGAGTATAGCCTCTTCAACTGCCTCAATACAAGCCCTAAAAAGGAGTTGCATAGCATTGGAATCATCTCTCACGTAATTTTCATTGGAAAACTCGACACCACCAGAATGGGATATTCGATTTGCGGTGGAAAAGGCCAGGGCAAAATCGCCGCTGCCATTTGAAAACACTGACCCGGTACGGGCAAGGCCTCCCTGACACCGCCGGGCAAGTCTCATGAGCTGCCTATCCGAAACAGGCATATCGGTTCCGGTTACTATGATTATGGAACCAGGTGGAGCAGGAGGTTGGGCTTCAAGATCACGTTTCAATTCCAAACCCACGGGAACCCCGGAAATCAAGAGATCATCTATCCGGCCGAAGTTGGCCATGACCAAGGCACCCAGGACCCATTTCTCATTGGCGTCCTCGATACGCCTGGAAGAGGTACCTATACCTCCTTTAAAGCCCAGGCAAGACATTCCTGTACCTCCGCCAACATTCCCTTCGGGTACCGGGCCGGCCCCGGCTTGTTTTAGTGCCGAAAAGACGTGCTCTCTTTTCACATGCCGCCCTCTTATATCGTTAAGGTATCCGTCGTTGCACTCTAAGACGACCGGGTTAACCGTACCGGTAGACACACCAATATCCGGGTTTTGATCCAGCATGTACTCGCAAAGAGCATCCCAGGCCACACCGACACTTAATGTGTTTGTGAGAATAATAGGGGTTTCCAAAACTCCAAGTTCCTGCACCTGTGCAATACCTGCAGCCTTTCCAAAACCGTTTATTACGTGAATGGCTCCCCGAACTTTTTCCTGAAACAGATTTCCCGGGTGGGGCCGGATAGCAGTCACACCTGTCCTGATAGGGCCGTGTCCGGGAACAAGGGCCCCTTCTCCCTCTATGATTGTAGAATGTCCCACAAGGACACCGGGAATATCTGTAATTGTATTCATTGGGCCTGTTGGCAAAAAGCCTGTTACCAATCCTAAATCTCTGCATCTGGGCCGTGACTTCATACAATGCTCCATTCTTGAGAAACCTCCAACTCAGTCACTGAACTCTTTGGCCGCCTTAACCAAAGCCTGAAAGGGTTTCAGAAAAACAGGATTCTTTCTGAACATTCCTTCCGGGTGCCACTGTACCAGTAAAATGAAACCTTTTCCACCTTCAATTACCTCTACCACACCATCCAGAGCCCGGCCCGAAACAGTCAATCCGTCTCCCGGGGTTCTTACCGATTGATGGTGATATGAATTAACTGTTAAACGGCGAGTCCCAAAAATCTCGGCAACCATTGACCCGTCCTCAAGAATCACCTCGTGGGTTCCGTACCACCTTGGCGCTTGCTGCCGGTGCTTCATGGCACCGCCTATCTGAGACGGTATATCTTGAACCAGGGTACCGCCTGCTGCAATGTTGACCAACTGACACCCTCTGCATACTCCCAGAACCGGCAAGCCTCTTTCAAGAGCCCTTTGAGCCAAATGCAATTCCAGAGAATCAAGGCGGGGGTTAACACTGCCCAACTTCTGGTGAGGACGCTCACCGTATTTCTGAGGGTCCACGTCTGCACCACCGGGAAAGAGTATACCGTCTACTTTTGATAAGGCTTCTTCAGCAACATCATCAGGTACTACCGGAATCAAAAAAGGGATTCCACCTGCAGCAGATACCGCGTCAACATAGGTGTGAGACAAAACCACAGATTCTTTCTCTTCATTCCAACTAGCTGTTATGCCAATTACAGGCCTCAATTTAGATCCTCTCCTTAAAGAAGATGTCTGAATAGGCAAAATCGGCAGGAGCACCGCCTGTATGCAGGAATACCACCACATCATCTTTGCTGTACAAGCCCTGGCGTATATGAGCCATCAGGCAGGCAAGAGCTTTTCCAGAGTATACAGGATCGGTGATAACACCCTCAGTTCTGGCCAAACTGAAAATCGCCTCCAACCCTTCCCGGGTGGGTATGCCGTATCCAGGCCCTACGAAATCCTCTGTAACACTGATGTTCTTCCTGATGGCCTCTGTGTTTTCATTGAAAAGCATGGACACTCTTTCCCTGATTTTCTCAAGGCCAGATGCTGGCCAGGTCAACCTCTCCTGTACATCCAAGCCTTCCAGCTTGTCCCTGATAAGGCCCAGGGCATTCAGTACCAGTTCTTCGGCCCTGGCTTCTTTCCTGACAGCATCAGGACTAACCGCAACTCCCTGAACCAAGAAAGAAGCACCGTTTAAGAGTTTCCCTAATACCAGGCCGGCCAGGGTGCCTGAGGATCCTGTTGCAAGGTATACGGCTTTTGGCCGGATCTTTAGCCTGGCACAATCTTTGACTATCTCAGAAGCACATCCTATATAACCCAAAGTCCCAATTGAACTGGAACCGCCCAAGGGTACCAGGTACGGGCGTTTACCCTCTTTCCTCATACCCTCACCTACTTCGCTCATCACATCTTCTGCAGGCCTTTCCCCTGAAAAAATCAGTTCGGCACCTAGGATATGATCAAGAAGCAAATTGCCCTGACGGACTCCGGGGTCTTCGCCGTCAAGCACCAGAACCGGATGTAATCCGGCCCTTCTGGCTGCGGCCGCTGTCATCCTGGCGTGATTAGACTGAGGCCCTCCTGTAGTAATCACTGTATCGCACTTTTTCTGTAATGCATCACCAAGAAGGAACTCAAGCTTCCTGGCCTTATTGCCTCCAAGGGCCAGGGCCGTAACATCGTCTCTTTTCAAAAATACTCTTGGTCCCCCCAAAGCCTCAGCAAAGCGGGGAGCTTCTTCGAAAGGAGTGGGCACATTAGAAAGAGTTACCCTCGGAAATCCAAGCTTATCTATATACATCTCCGGACCCCCTTAAAAATCTGACTGTACGGGCTATACGGGGCTTAATCCCAATGATATGGTCAGCCCTTCATCCACTTTACTCATAGTCTCGCCATCAAGCCTACTCACCCGCTTCTTCAGCCGTCGTTTGTCTATGGTTCTGACCTGTTCAAGCAAGATCACTGAATCTTTTTCCAGGCCTGATAGACGGGCAGGAAGCTCTACATGGGTAGGAAGTCTTGCTTTCTGAATCTGAGAAGTAATCGCAGATATGATTACCGTAGGACTGTACTTGTTTCCTATGTTGTTTTGAATGATTAATACAGGCCTGAATCCACCTTGTTCCGAACCAAGGACAGGGTTTAGGTCAGCAAAGTAAATGTCCCCCCGGGAAGGTTCCACTCAGGATTTCCTCCATCTAACAAATGAAATCTTTGTTTTGTAAGCCGTATTCATGGCGTGTGCACAGCACTCATCAATATATCCAGGCCTGGGTGAACAATCAAAATCACAGGCTATCTCTTCAGCCATACGGCGGTTTATCTCAGCCATCTCCAAATAGCCTGTTTTCATTTGCTCTTCCATGTTTTCCCTTTTCATCTTTTCAATATAAAAGCTGCATGCTTCCCGTATAAACAAAGAACGCGTTTTGTTTGTCTCTACTACTATCTCATCCATTCCTTCCAATATGTCCTCAGGAAACCCCACTACTACGCGCTTCATTCTGGTCAACTCAGTCTGGCCACTAAAAAACTGGCCATTTCACCTCTTTTCAGGGAACCTCTCAAATCCTTTTTTGCTCTATGAGGGCTCGGGCCCAGGGCAAAGATTCAATGATATCGCCGGCAAGTATTCCGAAGGAACCTGTGCGCTTCAGGGCTGTTTCACCCGCCAGCCCGTGCCAAAACACTCCCACCAAAGCACTCTCCAAAGGCAGAAGCCCCTGAGCCGCAAGCGCGGCAATTGTCCCTGCAAGAACATCTCCTGAGCCTGCTGTGGCCATGTATGGCCCTCCTGATGTATTGATGAACAATTGCCCAAAAGGCCCGGCGATACACGTACCCGCTCCCTTAAGGCACATAACACTCCCGGATTCACGAGATGCCTTTTTCGCAAAACCGGGCCTATCTGTTTCCAATTCATCCACACTGAGATCAATAAGGCTGGCCAACTCCCCTGAATGGGGTGTCAGAATAAATTTTCCCTGACTGTGGGCCAGATATGACAATCCTCCCAATTGCCCAAGGGCATAAAGGGCATCTGCATCTACCACACAGATTTTTTTCGACGACAGGGGTAGGATCTCCTTCAAGAATTCAGACTGAAAACTCCCTCTGCCCCACCCGGGCCCTACCACTACAGCCTCTGCTCTTAGCAGATGATTCCCGACAATACTAATAGACTTCCGGTCAGGGGTAAAGACTCCTGAATCACCACAAGGTACAACCATTACCTCGGGTACCATAGAGGCGCACACGTGGTAAATTCCGCCAGGGCATATAAGGGTAACAGTCCCTGCCCCGGACCGCAAAGCGCTCTTTGCCGCTAACACTGCTGCACCTGCCATGCCTTGTGAACCTGCAATCACCGTAACATGGCCAGACAATCCTTTGTGGTGATCAGCACGCCTTCGGGGCAGAAGTTCTTGTGCCTGTTTACGAGTAATCGCCTGTGCCATAATGACCATGGGTTCATGAAACCTGGCTGCTTCATTCCTGTAACTCTCGCCCCTGACACTAATATTATTTTCCACTTCAGTATCAAAACCCTTTACCAAATCAGGGGGGAAACCAAGATTTTCAACAACAATATCTCCGGCGAACATCCGGCCTGGATAGCTTACAAGCCCTGTCTTGGCAAACCCCATGCTCACGGTCAAGTCCGCCTTAATACAGGGGTCATGCACATGTCCCGTATCTGCAGAAAGCCCTGAGGGAATATCACAGGCAACTACAGGAACTCCTCTTGAATTGGCCCACCGTATGGCTAAATCCATTGGAGGCCTCGGGTTTCCACCGGCCCCTGTGCCCAGGAGAGCATCAATTATTAAGTCAGGAGAGCCCATTTCTGCCATGGCCCTTTGTGGGCCAAGGGAACCGACGTGATAAATCTGAACCGGATATGGTTCCAGCATTTCGTAGTTTAGAAATGCTTCCCGGGGCAAACGCTCTTTGTCTCCGAAAAAGGCTACTTTGACACCGTAACCTTTTGCAGAAAGGTGCCTGCCTGCACAAAACCCATCTCCACCATTGCGTCCCGGGCCTGCAAGAATAGCAATTTCTTTCATTGCAGCCCTCTCTTCTGACCCGGGCTTGCACCGGTGCCCGGGCCATGTCCGTACTCCTTGCCCCGATTCAGTTTGTTTCAATGAGTCCCCAGGACTCATTATCTTCAGAAGATCCTCACAATGAGCAGCCAGGGCCCTGCCGGCGTTTTCCATAAGGATAAGAGCTGGAACACCCATTTCCTGAACCATAAGATCTAGCTTCTGCATCTCGGCGGCTGATACAAGAAACATTCCGGCCAACCTCCATTTCCCTGTTCTATCTTGAAGCATCATCCCCCAGGATGCCCAGGATGAACCTGATTGTGTCACCTGGAAACTCCTACTGCAACTGCAGCAGCAATTTGGCCATCATGGGTAATAGAAATCTGAATGCACCCAAGGTTCAGCTCTTCCATAAAAGACAAGGCTTTTCCTCTAAGACGCGCGAAAGGCCGCTTTAAGTCATCATGAAGTATCTCAATGTCGGTCCATGGGACCTGAGGCCAACCCCTGCCAAGAACCTTCATAACAGCCTCCTTGGCGGCGATACGTCCTGCAAGGCACTCCAGCTTCCGGCGTGGCCCGGAAGCACTTAGGCAATACGCTGCTTCGTCTTTGCTGAAAAACCTCTTAATAAACAAACAAGGCCGCTTCTCATAACTTTTCTTAACTCTGGATATCAATACCAGATCTAAACCTACTCTGATAGGATCAGGCTCCGTCACTGTAATCCCGCCCTTCCTTATCACCTTTTAATGCCGGGGCCCACATGAGAATTCAAGTCCTTTATTATTCTATCTGCCTTTAGGCGTCAAGCCTGTTTACTAACAAGTCTGATACAATTAATGTAGAAGTACACCCTGCAAGGCCACTGGCTTGAAACCCGGCGGCCTTGCTGGAATGAAACAATGGGTGTTTTCTACCCAGGGGAGGTAAGTGAGTTGATAGAAAGTAAGGCCATTGAATTTGAAAACTACGTTGCCGGCCTAATTGAGAAAACCGGTGTTCCGGGCATTGGCGTCGGCATATCAGTTGAAGGGAATCTAAGGTACTTTAAAGGGTTCGGCCTGTGCGATATTGAAAAAAATTGGCCTGTTACGGAGAATACAGTTTTCGGCCTGGCTTCTGTAACCAAGTCCTTTACTGCCCTTGCTATCAATCTTTTAGCAGAAGAAAAGAAACTGTCCCTTTTTCATCCTGTAAAAAGGTATCTTCCTGAATTCAATCTTCCTGAAGAAGGCCGGGCAGAAAACATCACCATCCATAATTTTCTGAGCCACACATCAGGGATACCGCCCCTTCCAACCCTTGGTTACGTAAATGAGCTGAGTGTTACAGTCGATGAGTATCTTAAAGACCCCATGGCTCTCAGAAACAAACCCGACAACAGCCTTCCTGGTAAACCCGCCATCAGAACCAATAAAGATCTATTACGGTTTATGGCAAACCATGATTTCGCCCTCCTTGGTAAACCGGGGCGATATGTAAGTTACTCAAATGATTGCTATTCACTGCTTGGAGAGATTATTGAAAGAGTCTCAGGTATTTCCTTCGAAGACTATCTTAAAAGGCATGTTTGGAGCCCGTTGGGTATGGGTCACACTTTTGTAGATGTGAGCAGTCTATCTGATTTCCAAGTACAGGGCCTTTACTACCGTGATGACAGTGATAACCTGATCAAAGCGCCATGGAAACACAGAGAGACATTCGTTTCATCCGGGTCTATGAAATCATCAGTCAAAGATCTTCTTAAGTACATGGAAGTCTATCTTGAAAAAGGCACCGTAAATGGAAACAGGATTTGCCAGGCAGTAACCGCAGACAGAATGACTGCACCTTACTATCCTCTGGAAGACGGCGCTTACTATGCCTACGGGTTACAAGTTAGGCCTGAATACACAGACGGAGCCACCCTTGTGTGTCACGGCGGAAACATTGTAGGCGTAGCATCATATATAGGGTTTGTTCCTGAAAAGAAAATTGCAGTAGCGGTATTAACAAACCTCAGCGGATTTCCGGCATCCAGGGTTTTCTACTCAGCAGTTAACCTTGCTCTGGGCCTGCCTTGCGAATACCAAAAACTGCAAATGCCCGCAGCAAATATTCCCGCAAAACACCTGAAGAAGTTCGTCGGGCGTTACACTTCAGGGGAAGGAGCCGAAATCAGATTTGTCCTTGACGGCGAAAATCTCGTGGCTCTTTTGCAGAAAAAGGGCAAGGAAACACAGTGCCCTGTCCGGGCTACAGGCTACGACTCCCTGTGTATAGACGAAGACGGCGAAGATACAAATGTGTTTTTCCTGTTCACTCCAGAAGGTAACGTCTGGGCCATGAGACACGGGCTAAGGTTGATCCGTAAGGTGGATTAATGATCTACATTACTTCACATAATTTGGACGAATCTTTGCCCTGGGGAGAAGGTTTGCGTTTGTCACAACACTTATTGAACTTAGAGCCATAGAGATTTCCGCTATTACCGGGTGCAAAATGCCTAATACAGCAAGGGGAATAGCAATAGTATTGTAGATAAATGCCCAGAATAGGTTTTGCTTTATTTTTCTGAATGTTTCCCTGGACAGTTTGGTTGCTGTCACAACTCCTGATAAATCTCCTCTGACCAGGGTTATATCAGAAGACTCAATGGCAATATCTGTCCCTGTCCCAATAGCTATTCCCACATTCGCCTGGGCAAGGGCCGGGGCGTCGTTGATTCCGTCTCCAATCATTGCAACAATACCGAAGGTTTCCTGAAGCTTCTTAATCTCAGCTACCTTACCTTCAGGCAGAACTCCGGCCACAACATGGGTGATTCCAATTTTTCGGGCAATTGCCTTTGCCGTTTTCCGGTTATCACCTGTAATCATAGCCGTCTCAATACCTAATTCGTGAAGTTCTTTAATAGCAAAAGCAGAATCTTCCTTGAGGGCATCTGCTACAGCCACAACCCCGGCTGCTTTTCCGTCAACAGCCACGTAAACAACTGTTTTGGCTTCTTCTTCAAGCCCTGACACACTATCTTCCAATTCTTTGGTATCTATGTGCCAGTCGTCCATCAAATGCCTGCTGCCTACCAGAACATCCTTGCCTTCTACCTTACCGGTTACACCTTTCCCGATAACAGCAATAAACTCTGTAGGCTCAAGGGTTTCAATCCCTTTGCCTTTGGCACCGGACAAAATAGCAGCTCCCAGAGGGTGCTCTGAGCCCCTTTCGATGCTTGCCGCAAACTTCAGCAGTTGCCCGGGGTTAAAGTTTTCCGCCACCACTATATCCGTGACTTCCGGTTTACCCCTGGTGATTGTGCCTGTCTTGTCGAACACCATCATACGGACTTCTTTCAAGGCCTGTATCGCCTTGCCCTTGCGGATCAATACGCCATTTTCAGCTCCCAGGCCGCTTCCAACCATTAGAGCAGTCGGGGTTGCAAGGCCCAGAGCACAAGGGCAGGCTATGACCAAAACAGAAATGGTAGCCGAAAACGCCAGGGTTATTGCGCCCAGGGAAGGATTAACCCAGGGTATGAAACCTGAAGCCCATACAACAACTGACTGCATAGGGCCGGGAAAAACAAGCCAGGCTGCCATGGTAAGAGCAGCAACCACCAGGACAACAGGGACAAAAACCCCGGTAACCCTGTCGGCAAGTTCCTGAACAGGAACTTTGGTTCCCTGGGCCTCTTCGACCAGCTTAATGACTTGAGCAAGAAACGTATCTTTCCCAATCCTGGTTGCTTGTACCTTGACCATGCCATTTTGATTCACCGTTGCACCAATCACCTCATCACCCGGGGTTTTCCTCACAGGCACAGGCTCGCCTGTAGCCATAGACTCGTCAACACTGGTGATACCCTCTAAAACCACACCGTCTGTGGGAATCTTTTCCCCTGGCCTTACCAGCATGACCTGACCGGGCTTAACTTCTTCAATAGGAATTTGCCGTTGTTTTCCGTTTTCGATTACAGTGGCAGTTTTAGCTCCCAGTTCCAATAGCCTCCTTATGGCCTGGGAAGCCGTTCCTCTGGCCCTTTCTTCAATGTACCTTCCTGTCAGGTGAAAAGACATTATCATAGCAGCAACCCCGGAATAGTTTGCTACAGGCAGAAACAACGAACCGGGGCCGGTCAAGATTGCAGCGCCTGTCCCGATAGCTATCAAAACATCCATATTGGCCCCACGGTGGGAAATTGACTTATAAGCAGTCTTGAATGTATCTCTCCCAAAGAAGAAAAGGGGCAAAACAGCCAAAGCGGTTTGCCCCAGGCTGAAGACTACATGATTAGGCCACGCAATTCCTGTAATCATCTCAGGAAGCATCCAGGCCATTATGGGAATGGTGAAAACCCAGGAACCCCACATCTTTTTTTTGGCCGCTGCAATCCTAGCTACGTCTTCATTTTCACCTTCAGCTTTATCGCCGATTTGACGGCCATCTATGGCTGAGACTTCATATCCTACTGTCTCTACCACCTCAACCAGAGTATCCAGGCTGGTAACAACCGAATCATACTGAACCAGGGCCTTACCGGTGGCAAAATTGACTGCGGCACTATGAACGCCATCTGTCTTGCCAAAGGCTCTTTCCACAGCTGAAGCACATGACGCGCAAATCATTCCCTACGCTTTAAAGCAGCCTTCTTTATGGTACCCAAAGCCGATATTTAAACCTCCTCTGGCTAAATAGTGCCAATTAACCGGATTTAGCCTTTAGTTTTCCCCCTGAATCTTGCGACAGTAGTCACAATTGGCAATCCCGTGTCCACCGTTTCCTCGCATAAGATCTGTATTTTGGTTATTTTGCCTTCTTCGTGAATCTCAGGTTCCCTCATTATACTATACAGGGGTACCCTATTATCAAAGTAGCCTTGTTTTGTTTTTTTGTCAAGGGACATTGAACCTCTTTGACCGGCAGGAAACTATTCGGCCCATAGCGAAAAATAGTCCTGGAGTCCATGGCACAAGTGCCGGAAAAAATGGTGACTCCTTTAGGCAAGTCGCAATAATTGAGAAGGGAGCGCGACTATGGTCACAAGAAAAACCTTTGTCCCAATCGAAGTGCCCGATGACGATACTGTCCTCGAAGACTGCAGCGCAATCATCGTGGGTAAGAAGGCGTCAGCCACAGGCGAAGTCCTCTTTGGCCATAATGAGGACGACAGGGGAAACAATGTAATGGTGCAGCACAGAGTCCCAAGAGGAACCCACAAGCCGGGAGAATTCCTTGTTTTTGAACCCGAGTGTGCCAAAATACCCCAGGTTCCGGAAACCTGGGCCTACTTTTGGTCAGAAACCAGGGCAAGCTGGAAAGCATCTTTTAGCGACACTTTCATAAACGAATGGGGCGTAGCAATAGCCAGCGACAGCTGCTCCGGCTCAAGAGAGGACCGGCCGGAGCTGACCAACGGGGGAATTGGTTACGGAATAGGCCACATTATTGCCCAGAGAGCCAAAACGGCAAGGCAAGGCGTGGAAATCGCCGCAAATCTGGTAGACCATTACGGGTACACTGCCTCAGGACGGGCGTACCAGATTGTGGACAAAAACGAGGGCTGGGTGTTCCAGGTTGTGAAAGGGAAACACTACGTAGCCCAAAGAGTCCCTGACGACCAGGTAATGTTCATTCCTAACTGGTACACAATTCACCATGTGGACCTTGCCGACAAGGAAAATTACATTGCCTCCCCGGACATTATTGACTACGCCATAAACCAGGGCTGGTATGATCCAAAAACTCCCGGGGACTACACAGATTTTGATTTTGCCCAAGCCTATCAAGACCCGGGCAGAAACCAGGACGGCAACATTGTACGCCACAAAAACGCCTTAAGGCTTATTTTAGGAAGAGAGCCTGAGGACATACGTGCTTTCTCCGTGAAGCCCCCTCATAAATTGGGTATTGATGATGTTAAGACGATTCTGAGAACCCATTACGAGGGCACAGACGATGATATCTCCAAGGATTACCTTATTAACCCCCACAGAACAGGTAGGCGCACTATATGCACTGGAACCACCCTGGAAAGTTTCATCATCCAGCTCCGTGAACAACCCGAATTCACTTGCATGTGGAGAGCCATCTTGAACCCCTGCACCAGTCCATATGTGCCCTGGTACCTGGGAAGTATCAAAGTCCCTGCAGGCTACGGCTGGATCTTGCCTCAGGTAGCCATGGCCAACCACTTTGACGTTCCCGTAGCCGACCTGACGTACCGTCCCGGCCGAGCCTGGTGGGCTTTTCAAAATGTTCAAGACCTGGCTGATGCTTCATACTCTACAGTAATCAACAAAATCAGGCAGCGCAGAGATGCCCTGGAGAAACAGTGGACCGAGTATCAACCTGAGTTTGAATCTGCATCTTATGAAGCATTTGAGGAAGATCCAAACAAGGCTGGGATCATGCTGACTGACTATACCAACGCCCAGGCCGGCCTGGCGTGGCGTACGTGGAGACAACTGTTTGGTGATATCCTCAAGGCCTAGCAAAATTCAGGGCAAACCCTATCCGGGTTGAGGCAGTAACCACAAGACAGAAAGGCGGAATCTAGCGAAGGGGCCGGGCGGCCCCTTCGTTTCTGCAAAATCAACCATTCACGCAGGTAAATCAGACTCGTTTTTCTTGCTTTCTTTCATAATCACTGCTTTGAGATATTCTATGCATTCTTCAACCAGTGCGCCATCTGAAGACTCAACCATTATTCGGACAACAGGCTCAGTCCCTGATGGCCGAACCAATACCCTGCCGCATCCTGTCATGCTTTGAGTAGCCTTTGTAACGGCTTCCTGAACCCCGGGCAATTTTACCACTTGCCTGGGAACCTGAACTCTTACATTAACCAATATCTGGGGAATTTCTTCCACAACTGAAGCAAGGCCGGATAGACTGGAACCGGTCCTGGCAAGGACGTCTGCCAGAAGAAGAGATGTGAGAATGCCATCTCCTGCCTGTAAAATATCTCTGAAGATTATGTGGCCTGATTGCTCTCCTCCCAGGGTATAGCCTCCCCGGTCCATCTCTTCAAGAACAAACTTGTCGCCCACAGGGGTTCTTAGCAGTTTAATCCCATTGGCAGAAAGACATCTTTCCAACCCGAAGTTTGACATAACAGTTCCTACAACGGTATTTCTGGCCAGGCGAGAGTCTTTTGCCATATCCAGGGCCATAATAGCCATTATGTGGTCACCGCTGAGCACACGCCCTTTTTCATCTACAGCAATACATCTGTCACCGTCTCCGTCATAGGCAAAACCTGCGTCATATTTGCCTCCCACTACTTCAGCAGCCAAACACAAAGGATGGGTGGAACCGCATTGTGCATTTATGTTCAAACCGTCAGGGCTGAAGTTTATGAAATCAACGGTGGGTCCGGGATTCTTCCATACATCGCTGGCCAGATGAGACGCTGAACCATTTGCAGTATCAACAAGAATCCGGAGTCCAGATAAGTCCCCTTCAGGCAATCTGCGCAGAAACTCCACATAACGCCTGACATATTGCTTCCCGTCAATCATTCTGCCAATGCCCTTTCCCGTGGGAAAACACTCATCACCGGTTTCATCCGAAATCATCTTTGAAATGCTAAGTTCGATTTCATCAGGAATCTTTTTGCCGTCAGGCCCGAACACTTTGAGTCCATTGTATTCAAACGGATTGTGGGAAGCAGAGATCATTACTCCACCACCCAGTTCCAAACATCTCACCAAAAAGGAAAGCCCCGGCGTTGTTACAACCCCAAGGCATATTACGTCTCTGCCTGTAGACGTGATCCCTGCAGCAAAAGAGGCCTCAAGCATATCCCCTGAAATCCTGGTGTCCTTACCAACACATATATTTTTGCCGGGAGAAAGATAAGAGCCTATAGCACGTCCTAGTTTGAAAGCAACCTTGCATGTCAAATCATGGTTTGCAATACCGCGAATTCCATCGGTTCCAAACAAATTCATATCCAAAAGCCCCTCCGGATCTTCGAAATGCGCCTCATCTCGTCAGCAACATGTAAACCCGCCGGATTTACCTTTTTGTTAGAGTGAGTTTGACACGAGGCGGCTTTACATCAACCTGAACACCGTCAGTCTTGACGCCATCAGGAGCCTGGATTTTATACGCAACCACCAAATCTGTTGTGCCCTCAGTTCTCCCCTGGGCATCTATATAGACTGTTATATCGCCTCGTCTGATTTTGCTCAAAATGTCACTTCTTCCTGTGAGAACAACACTCACTGTACTTGGGTCGATCTCCCAGGTGTAGCCTACCGGCGGAGACTCCAGCTGAACAATTATGCCATCGTAAGTTTGAGTCTTAATATCTTCGATAATATTGACTTGTACAAGCACCTGATCATCCTGGGCAGTGACTCCCCGGGGAAGTTGAAGAGAGGCTTGATTCAGAAAAAGGCTGTCTTTTCCACTCACGTCTATAGGCCATGGGTTGCTATCCAGGTCATAGTGTCAAGAGTCCTTTGGTCAGCCCTTACCTTGACCTGGGCAGGGTTTATGGTGATTAGGCCTACTTTATACCCTGGTTTGGGAGTACCCGTTACCACAGCTTGTACAGGCACAGTCTTTGAAGGAGGAAGAGATTTCAAAGGAACAGTGACCTCAATCTCCTCAGGTTCAATCTTTAGCCCTTCGATTTCGTTTCCCGCTGAGTCTCTTGCCGACAGTTTAGTAGTTGAAGTAACTGCGTCAGTGGCTCCTGAAATATCTACGGCCCCCTCAACATACTTGACCCTGTCTACCAGCCTTCCTGGGCCTGTAATACTTACAGTGCCGACTGATGGGACAGGAGTACCCTTCTCAAAATCTTCATCCAGAACCCCATTTATCTCTACTGCAACTCCTACAGATGCAGAAGCCATTACATCTACTTCGAAAACTGCTGTCTTAGGGTTAATCTCAACCACTCTGACGCCATAGGGAGGGTCAACAGTAATCTCTGCAGTGAAAGACCCTGCCTCTATTTGGGATAAATCCGCCTCAGCCTTTGAGATTGTCTTTACTCATCTCATCAAGAGTCCTGGCTCGGCCTTCAAATGTGACATTTACCTTTTGAGGATTCGTTGAGACAATCATGGTTCCATCTTGAACCATTTTAGGGACGATATCAATTGTGAAATTCCGCCTCTCCAGGGGATTCTTATCGTTAAACACCCTGAACCCAAACGATAAGGGCAAGTATTACCGCCACAATTTTGGGTGTAATATCTTTTGAAAGAACCTTCTGTATCATTTCTGTGACCCCCGGTTAAAAATCTGAGTGGCAGGTTGCGGGTCTAGGGTCTCTATAAGCTTATCTTTCAATGTCTTGGCATCAAGGCCTCTGATTAACCTGCCACCTGATGCCAGTGAAACCGTTCCCGTCTCTTCAGAAACCACCACTGCCAGGGCGTCTGATACCTGGGTTATACCTATGGCCGCCCTGTGCCTTGATCCTAATTCCACTGTAACAGGGTCCTGGGTAGAAGGAAGGAAACTGGCAGCCACAACCACTCTGTCGCCCCTGATTATTACGGCACCGTCATGAAGAGGGCTCCCTGATACGAATATGTTTTCAAGAAGTCTGCCGGTAACCAGGGCATCGAGACGAACGGCATCTTCCATGTATTCTTCAAGTCCCGTTTCCCGCTCTATTACAATCAGGGCACCGGTTCTCTCAGAAGACATGTTGAAACAGGCAGTCACCAGTTGTTCTACTATTCTTTCAGTAGCCTCTCCCTGAGGCCTGAACATTGAACGGGTAAATAGCCTCCCACGCCCGATTTGCTCAAGCCCTCGCCTTAATTCAGGCTGAAATACCACAGGCAGGGCTACCAGAAGCAGAGTCCTCAACTGAACCAGGAGCCAGTTGACAGTGTAAAGCCTGGCCCACTGGGTCAAAGATACAAGAACAAACAAAAAAGCGACGCCTTTCAGAAGTTGAACAGCCCTTGTGCCCCGAATAAGTGTGAATACTTTATAAAAGAAATAGGCAACCACTGCAATATCCACTATGGCCAAAAGAATATCCTGCCAGGTAAAAAACCGCAGTTGCTCTAGCAAATGACTGTCCACGCCCTTTCTATTACATATAGAATAACATTCGCCCAAGAGTCAAGGAACCCTCTTTACAAATGATTTCGGCACGGGGCACCTAACATAAATTGCCATACGTCAGGTCAGGGCCTTGTTTGTTTTTCCCTTTGATTGTGTAATATTGGTAGTAGAATAATTTTGAAGGGGATGAGCAAAGATGACTGCGTATTTCGACAGGCCCGGCCGTGACAATACAGCAAAGGCTGCAGGCCTGGCCCTGGAGCGAGCCAAAGAACTGGGTATACAGCACATAGTGGTAGCTTCAAACACCGGGTATACCGCGAGCTTTTTTACGGGTAAAGGCCCCAGGATTATTTGTGTAACCCATCACGTTGGTTTCCGTGAACCAGGCTCTGACGAAATGAGTACCGAAACAAGAAATAATCTTAAGGAACAAGGAGTTGATGTTCTGACTACTACCCACTTGTTCGCCAATGTGGAAAGGGCAGTGACCAATGAATTCGGAGGCCTTTACCCCGGTGGGTTGATTTCTCATGCTCTTCGCATGTTCTCCCAGGGTACTAAAGTAGCCGTTGAAATTGCAGTCATGTCCCTTGACGCAGGGCTGATTCCCTACGGCGAACCTATTATTTCTGTAGGGGGCACAGGGCGTGGGGCAGATACTGCCCTGGTACTGACTCCGGCTCACGCCAGGTCGGTATTTGATACCGAAATTCATGAAATCATTTGCAAGCCCAGGAGGCCCAAAAAGTAATTAGGCTAAAGGAGTGTCGAAAATGGTTGATCTATCTGAAATTGCAGGATTTCCGGTTTCCCTTAAGGCAGACGGCTTCCTCGGGTTTGGCCAGGGGGCCATGGCACCAGAACCTGCTCCCAGAGCCCGGCAAGACATCACAGAAGTATTGCTCTACCCTGAACAGGGCGGGCCTGACATTCTGTATCACATGTACCGGGGTACAGGCCTTGAAAGAGACAAACTTGCAATTATGAACGAGGAGCTGCGCTTTGACATAACCGTTATTCATCCGGGAAAAATCGGATCAGAGTACATTAAAACCCTAGGGCATTACCACCCTATGGCTCCAGGGCGCCTGTATACCTATCCCGAGGTATATCAAGTACTTCATGGCAAAGCCCACTTTCTTATGCAAAAGGGCGGAGATATAACCGGTGAAATTCAGGACTTTGTCGTGGCGGATTTTGAAATAGGCGATATTCTTCTGATCCCGCCATTCTATGGACACGTTACCGTTAACCCGGGAAAGGAACCTCTGGTCATGGCAAATTGGATAGCCAGGGATTTTTCGTCAGTTTACGAGCCTATCAGAGCCAGAAAAGGAATGGTGTATTACAATGTTGAATATAAGAACCAAAGCATTTTCATGCCCAATGACAGTTACGGCAGCCATCCCAGGCCACGATTGGCAAAACCCGGTGACCTGCCTGAGTTTGGCTTGCAGCGTGGAAAGAGCATGTATAAGTCATGGCAGGAAGGTGCAGATTTAGGTTTCCTTGTAAAGCCGAACCTTTACGCAAACATATGGGAGAATATGGGCATCAGGGCTGAGCAAGGTTAATATTAGCATACTTGAATCGAGGTTGACTGATTCTTGGATCCAGGTGCCAGTGTAATAATAATCACAGGCCTGTCAGGCGCCGGAAAATCCCATGCCCTCAAGACCCTTGAGGATCTGGGGTACTTTTGCGTGGACAACCTTCCGCCTTCTCTCATACCAAAGTTCATGGAACTTTGCTCCCAGGCTGCGGAACCCAGGCATAAAATAGCCCTGGTTGTAGATATAAGAGGCGGCGAGTTCTTTGAAGACTTGTCCAACGCTATGTCAGATATGAAAGAATCGGGCATTAAGCCTGTCATTTTGTTCCTCGAGGCAGATGACGATACCCTAATCAGGCGTTACAAACTTACCCGGCGGAGACATCCATTATCTCCCCATGGGGGAATATTGGAAGGTATCAAAGACGAACGGATCAGGCTTCAGGGAATGCGTAACCAGGCCAACACAATTGTGGACACCTCCCACCTGAGCCCTGGAGAATTCAGAAAACAGCTCTTGGACATAGTATCCAAGCACGTGAAAGTAAAGAAGCTTATCATCACCCTTGTCAGTTTCGGATTCAAGCATGGACTGCCAATGGACGCTGATCTCGTTTTTGATGTTCGATTCTTGCCTAATCCTCACTATGTCCCGGAGTTGAAACCTCTTTCCGGATTGGATTCTGAGGTATCTGAGTTTGTTCTTAAGTCACCTCTTACCCAAAAGTTCTTAAAGCACTTCAAGAGATTCATTGATTTTTTGCTCCCGAATTTCATTGAAGAAGGCAAGACTCATCTTACGATAGCCATAGGATGTACTGGAGGGCACCACAGGTCTGTGGCAATTGCAGAAAACCTGAAATCTTATTTTGAGTCACGAGAACATATGGTGGTTGTAGAGCATAGAGATATCGAACGAGGAGAATCCGGAGGTCCTGACCAATGAAGCAAGATTTATCATACAGGATCGTGGCTATTGGCGGCGGCACAGGCCTGGCAACGGTCTTAAGAGGTTTGAAATCCTTTAGATGTGAGATTGCAGCCATCGTTACAGTGGCCGATGACGGGGGTAGTTCAGGGCGCCTACGCAAAGACATGGGGATTTTGCCGCCTGGCGATATTCGCAACTGCCTTCTTGCTCTCGCTGAAGCCGAACCTGACATGGCCGCCTTGTTCAACCACAGGTTTGAAAAGGGTGAGCTGACAGGGCACAATTTCGGTAACCTGTTCCTGGCAGCCATGACAGAAATGACAGGAGATTTTCAGGAAGCTGTAAGGGCTATGTCCCGCATATTGGCTGTAAAAGGGAAAGTCCTGCCGGCAACCTTGAGTGATGTAACCCTTGCAGCCGAGATGGAAGACGGTACTACGGTTCTTGGAGAAGCCGCCATTCCCCTGGCCGGAGGCAAAATCAAAAGACTTGGCTTGCGTCCGGAAAATCCGCCGGCTCTTGATGAAGCAATACATAAGATTAGAAAAGCCGACGGAATAGTAATAGGCCCGGGCAGCCTTTATACGTCAATTCTTCCAAATTTGCTGGTAGAAGGGATACGCCAGGCAATCCAGGAATCATTGGCCCCAAAGCTTTACGTTTGCAATGTTATGACCCAACCAGGTGAAACCGATGGGTTTACTGCTTTCGATCACGTACAGGCTATTTATTGCCATGCCGGCATCATGTTTTCTCATGTACTGGTGAACACTACCTGCGCTCCTTTTGACGTCGCAGAAAAGTACTCGATAGAAAATAAATATCAGGTTGACCCGGCCCTGGAGGCCCTCAGGTCTTCAGGCTATATACCTATTGCAGGGAATTATTTGGCCAAAAGCGATTTGGCCCGCCACGACTCCCTTAAGCTGGGCGCCGCCATAATAACTTTCGTTCAATCTCAGAAAGACAAAGAAGGAGTCAAGGCACTAAAGGCAGGCACAGCCTAAACCTAATGAAGTTGGAAAGAGATACGTTTTCCAGAATACTGAAAGAGGAATTATCCAGGGTCGAGATAACAGGTGAAGATCCGGCCTTCTGGGAACTCTATGCCCTTCAGCGCCTTATAGTGCCCAAGAACGGCAAACCGGGAACCGCAAATGCTGCGGGCAATCAAAAGCTCACCTTTGCTACTTGCTAAACCACATAAAGCCATATCTCTTGCGAAGATTATTTTACTTGAACAAAAACTTGCCGGCTTCAGGCCTGGAGTCAAATTCTGCACAAATCCGTGATTTTGACGAACTAAAACTCAGAGCAGATAACAGAAGGGGCTTTTTGAGGGGCGTATTTCTGGCAAGGCTCCCTTTCCTCACCTGTCAGAGGGCATCACCTTGAAATGGTGCTACCCTGTAAGCAAACAGCACTCCTGGTAAAAAGCCTTGTAGACCAAGAAGGGCTGAAGAGCGGCCTGGTCAAGCGCCGTTCTTCCTGGGTAGTCTACATAAAAGACGCAGACCGGATTTCCCAGTTTCTCACCCTCGTTGGAGCCTCCCGTGCGGTTTTGCAATACGAAAACGTAAGGGTGCAAAAGGACTTGAAAAGTTCCGTTCAAAGGCAAGTCAATATGGACAGAGCTAATGTATCAAGGTCAGTTGAATCATCTCTCAAGCAAATCGAAGACATTCAGCCAATTGATGAAGAACAGGGTTGCACCGTTTATCTCCTGCTTTACGTGAAGTAGCCCGGGCAAGGCTTGCACATCAGGCCTTAACCATGGAAGAACTGGGGCAGGTACTCGATCCTCCCATTTCGAAATCAGCCGTAAACCACAGATTTCGCAGAATCGCCCAAAGAGCCGGTCGAAATCAGGGAGAAACGAAAACAGGGAGAACTGTGAATACTCCTGCCATTAACATAGGCTCAATTCAATTTCCGACTCCCTTATTCTATTAGAACCTCTACATGCACCTTTTCGTCTTCGTCTATTACATCTACAATCTTACCTCTTATTCCATGCAAGAGTGCTGCCCTTAACTCATTCAGATCGACACCCATTCCATCCATATCTACGCCACCTATTGCGGCAAACTTGTTTCCCGCCTTAAGTGCCCAATCCACTAATCTCGCCGGAAGGTTCACCATGACCTTAGGCTTATCTTTTCCGAGGTCCGTAACGCGGATTCTCAACCACTTTGCCCTGCCTGCAGGCATATCTACCGGAACCTCTTCTGCCGGCACCTCCAGGGCTTCAAGAAGTTTCAAGGCTTCGTCTACACTGATTTTCTCTTCCTTTAGCATCTGTAAGATGCGAATTCGCTCTTCATCCATAAGTCACCCGGGCTCCCCTTTCTAAAGAAACTGGACTTCTATCCTTCCAAGGCTGGTCGAGGCCTTCACATGTCCTTTCAGCTCAGCATTTTCAAATCCAAGGCTCCGGGCCTTATATTTTCTTCCGCCTGCATAATGCCTGCTCTCGTCAAGAAGAACTTGTGCATCACCCAGGCCGTCAACGCGGACTTTCCCCAGGCCGGAAGCTAAGTCAACCTCATATGCACATCCAGGCTCTTTGCAAATCTCCACTTCAATACGGCCGTTTGCTGTGTCAAATCTCCAATCCCCTGGGCCCTTAAGTTCAGTATCGATCCTCCCGTTTGCGCTTCCGGCAATCATTCTGTATGCTGTACCCCGGTATTCTATCTTGCCGTTGGCAGTATTCAGTTCGGCGTCATTGAACTCACACTGAGACATCCTGATCCGGCCGTTGGCAGTGGTGGCCGTGCACTTTTCCCCCGATACCCGTTCAACCACTATCCGTCCATTGGCTGAATCCAAATCCAAAGAAGCTTTTCTGTATGCAGGTATCTTGAGGAAGAACCCTACTGAAAGATTCCTGATACCAAAGCCCGTCTCTTTCCGGGTACTCCCTTGCAGAACCAATCCATCTTGTTTAAATTCATACGAGTCTTCAAGAATCTTCCCGGCCTCATCTTCAGTCCCGGCGTTAACCTGCTTCTTAACCGTAAGACTGTAAATGGGTCGATCCCAGGTTTCCACAACTATTTGGCCATTTGAGGTTCGGAAAGTGATCTCGATTTCTCCTTCTTCGGGCAGCTCCCCTTTGAATTCGTCTGTAAACTCATATTTGGGGCCCCGTGAAAAACCACCTGCGACCAGCTCTGATATCAATTTCCCAATGTTTCCTGCACTCTGCCCGATGGTGTCTGCATCTTTTCCCATTTCCCGTGCACGTTGGGATACCCGGGCAAGAGATTCTTCAAAGTCTTTCTTAACGCCGCTCTCGGAAACAGTGGCCCCTCTGCTTGCACCTACTGCCCCAAGTAATTCCACGCCCTGTTCAGGTGTAATCTTTCCTTGAGCCACCATCTCCAAAATCAAGGTTTTCTCTTCTTTTGACATATAGTGTTCCCCCTTACCGGCTGTCCTTCACCAGTTGGCCCATACAACCCGGTAGTTAAACCGGGGCTGAACCCCTCCAACCTTTTGCCAGGAGCGTACTTGCTTTACGGTCTATTTCAGAGTAAGGTTTTTCAGCATTCTGGCAGCCTCTGCGGCAGTGATCTCTCCCCGGGAAAGCCTATCCAGGATTTCTTTCCTTTGTTTTGTGTGTCTGGCCTCACCAAATCCGTCTTGGGCATCTGAATCTACAGGATATCCCAAAGCTCGGATGAGGGATTCAAGACGGCTCCTTACCGTGGGGTAAGAAATGCCCAGCTCTTTTTCCACTTCTCTAATGTTTCCCCGGTTCTTTATGAACACCTCAGTAAAGGCTTTGTGTTCTGCAGACAAGCCACAAAACTTGCACAACTCAAACATGCCGGATATCTTTGTGTGGCACATGGGACATTCCAATTCTGTGACTTGCAAAGCTTCAGAGCAGATAGGACATATCCCTATTACTTCGTTTGGCACTGTGCATCCCACCTTCTATGACTAATATACTAACGCCCTTTATAAATGTCAATAGCGTTCTTAAAAACATTAAGTCTCATCTTAAATTTTCTTAGTTCTGCAGGCGTTGGCTGAAGTAATCGTGGATATTGTGAGCAAGGCCGGGGCCTATACCTTTCACTTTTTGAAGGTCCTCAGGAGAAGCAGACACGATTGAATCTACGCTGCCGAAGGTTCTTAGGAGTTCTCCAATTTTCACCGGGCCCAATCCAGGGATTTCTGACAACACAGTAGTAGTAGCTTTTTTGGCCCTGAGTTTACGGTGATATGATAGAGCAAACCTGTGGGCTTCATCTCTAAGGCACATCACTAGGAATAAAGCACCTGAATCCTGTGGGAGAACTACAGGTTCACTCTCTTTAGGCAGAAACAGCTCTTCGTTTCGTTTGGCAATACCCGCCAGGGAAATGTCCAGCCCGAGTTCATCAAGAACCTGCCTGGCAGCACTTACCTGCCCCTTACCCCCGTCAACAATGATAAGGTCGGGAAATACGGAAAACCTATTCTGCCTTCGGGCAGTTTTGCCCGTCTCTTCTATTGCAGCCCTTTCCTTTAAGCCACGCTTGAACCGCCGCCACAAGACCTCCTGCATCATGGCAAAATCATTGGGCTTACCGTCAGTTTTCATGCGAAAACGACGGTAGGACGATTTGTCAGGCTTGCCGTCGGAGAAAACGGCCATGGAAGCAACTGCTTCTTTTCCGGATATGTTAGATATGTCATAGCATTCAATTCTCCTGGGTAAAACGGGAATTCCTAGAACCTCAGCAAGGTCTTTCATAGATTTTAGGTTCTCTTGAGCCTCTCTTTTGTACCGGGGTATGTAGCTTTGCATCATAGCTCTGGCATTATCCGTCGCCATAAGAACCAGATCCTTGAACACGCCCCGCTGGGGTGTGCGCAGCTTCATTCCTATGTACTCCTCAATCTCATCCTTATCAGAAATGAAGACAGGTACAATTGCTTCGCCTGGAATAAGAGATGCTTTCGGATAGTATTGGGTGATGAAAGCCCTGAGAATCTCTTCATCCTCATCAAACCCAGTACCTGAAAGAACAAACCCTTCCCGTCCTACGAGCTTCCCCTTGCGCACAGGAAGCAGTGCAACAAAGGCAAATTTGCCAGAACGGGCCAGGCCGAGGACATCTCTGTCCTTCATGTCAGAAAACACTATCTTCTGCCGCTGGACAGTATCGTCCAGGGCTTTAATCCGGTCTCTGACCCTTGCAGCGTTCTCAAAATCCAAATTCTCTGCAAGGGAGTCCATTTGATCAACCAGCCGGCCTCTCACATCAGTGTGGCGTCCTTCCAAAAATTTGATAACCTCATAGATTGTCTCCATGTAGGTTTCTCTGTCGGCCTTGCCTGTACAAGGCCCGAGGCACCGTCCTATTTGATAATCCAGGCAAGGCCGTGAGACTTGTGCAAAGCTTGTGTCTGAGCAAGTTCTGTAAGGAAAAATCCGTCTCAGAAAAGAAAGAGTCTCCCGGACAGAGCCAGGCCTGGTATAAGGGCCAAAGTAACGGGCTCCGTCTCTGGCCATTTTTCTCACAACTGTAACCCTGGGCCAATTTTCTTGAAGGCCAACCCTAAGATACGGATAGTTTTTGTCGTCTCTGAGGAGTATGTTGTAGCGTGCTCGGTGTTTTTTAATCAGGTTAGACTCTAGAATCAAAGCCTCTGCCTCTGAATCAACAACAATGGTCTCGGGCAAGCGGCTACTCTCGTCATAAGAGCTTCAGTTTTTGCAGTCAGGTTTGATCCAAAATACGAACGAACCCTGTTTCTCAGGTTTCTTGCTTTTCCCACGTAGAGAATCTCTCCGCCGGTGTCACGGAATGCGTATATGCCGGGAGAAGAGGGCAGATCTTTTATCTTATCATTGAGTTCATCCCGGTTTCCACTGATTCCGCCCACATATGGTTTTGAGAGCCGCCTTTCACATTTACCTGCCTCCGTTGTGTCCATTGTCCCCGGCTACCTGCCGCTTTGAACTATGAATCCCACCAGGCGCTTCTGCTTTGCCCGATTTCGGCTTTTTCGATGTTACACCGGACTTCCCTTTGGACGTTCCCAGCAGTTTACCTAAGAACTGCCCTGTATACGATGAAGGGTGGCCGGCTACTTCTTCTGGTGTACCTTCGGCCACAATGTAGCCCCCTTCCTCACCGCCTTCAGGGCCAAGATCAATAATGTGGTCAGCCGACTTGACCACATCCAGATTGTGCTCAATAACCAAGACTGTGCTGCCTGCATCTGTTAGCCGCTGTAATATGTTCAAAAGTTTGCGTGTATCCTCAAAGTGAAGCCCTGTGGTAGGTTCATCAAGGATGTAAAGGGTGTTGGCGTTTCCTCGCCTTGAGAGTTCCGTAGACAGTTTCACCCGCTGGGCTTCTCCCCCGGACAAGGTGGTAGCAGGCTGGCCCAGTTTTATATATCCTAAACCTACATCAAGCAACGTCTGAAGTTTGCGCTTGATGGCAGGAATATTCTCGAAAAGTTCAAGAGCTTCTTCTACGGTCATCTGAAGCACATCAGCAATGGTTTTTCCGCGGTATTTCACCTCAAGGGTCTGGCTGTTATACCTCTTTCCATTGCAGACCTCACAAGGCACATACACATCGGGCAAAAACTGCATCTCAATCCTGATGATGCCGTCTCCCCGGCAGGCTTCGCACCTGCCGCCTCTTACGTTGAAACTGAACCTGCCAGGCTTGTATCCTCTCATTTTTGCCTGGGGCGTCATAGAGAAAAGCTGCCTTATGTCAGTAAACACCCCGGTATATGTGGCCGGGTTAGATCTTGGAGTCCTTCCGATAGGGGACTGATCAATGTTTATCACTTTTTCGAGGTTCTCAAGGCCTGAAATTCCATCGTGATCGCCGGGACGGAGCCTGGCTCCGTGCAGGGATGATGCAAGCTTTCTGTACAAAATATCGTCTGCTAACGTGCTTTTGCCGGACCCTGATACACCTGTGATACATGTAAGCACTCCAAGAGGAATCTTTACGTTGATATTCTTTAAGTTGTGTTCCCGGGCACCTAGTATAGTTATAAATCTATCTGATTTGCGGCGGGTTTCGGGAACGGCAATTTGCCTTTTGCCCAGCAAGTATTGGCCTGTAAGGGAATCCGGGCAACCAAGCAAGTCGTCCAAGGAACCTGCAGCCACAACATGGCCGCCTTTTTCCCCTGCACCGGGGCCAATATCTACAACATAATCCGCGGATCGTATGGTTTCTTCATCATGCTCCACCACAATGACTGTGTTTCCGATATCCCGCAAGTGCTTCAAAGTACCAAGCAACTTCTCGTTGTCCCTGGAATGAAGCCCTATACTTGGTTCGTCCAGAACATACAGCACCCCCACTAATCCTGAGCCAATTTGAGTCGCAAGGCGTATCCTCTGGGACTCTCCGCCTGAAAGGCTGCCGGCTTGTCTGTTCAATGTAAGGTACCCCAAACCAACATCAATAAGAAACGCGAGCCTGGACCGGATCTGCTTTATTACCTGATTGGCAATAATGTTCTCCCGCTCAGTAAGATTCAGCCTGTCAACAAAATGAAGGGCTTTTTCACAGGACATACAGGTGAGATCAGCTATGCTGAGATCGCCTACTGTAACAGCCAAAGTTTCAGGCCTGAGACGCTTCCCGCCACATACAGGGCAAGGCACAGTCGCCATAAACTCCTCAATCCACTGCCGGATATCATCACTTGATGCCTGCCTGTACCGTCTTTCAAGGTTGGGCACCACTCCTTCAAAAGTCACAATCCGGTCTGAAGACCTGCCATAGGAATTTTCATAATGAAACTTGATTTTTTTCCCATAGGCTCCGTATAAAATGACCTGTACATGCTCAGGAGCCAGATCTTGAATGGGAGTATCGACAGAAAACCCAAAATGCCTGGCTACGGCCTGGAGGAGCTGGGCGTAATACCCATCAGGCGATCCGTTCCAGGGAACAACTGCCCCATCAGAAATAGACTTTCTCTTATCGGGAATGATCATCTCAGGGTCGATTTCCATGTTGACGCCCAGGCCATTACAAGACGGACATGCCCCAAAAGGACTGTTGAACGAAAAGAGCCTGGGTTCCAATTCAGGGATTGATATTCCGCAGTCGGGACACGCAAGGGACTGGCTGAAAACAATATCTTCCCGTTTGTCTCCGTCAAGAATTTCAATGACCACCAGATCGCCTGATAAAGAAAGAGCAGCCTCCAGGGAATCAATAAGCCGGGACCTGATGCCTTCCCGGATTACCAGCCTGTCAACAACAGCCTCTATAGTATGTTTCTTTTGCTTTTCCAATCGCTTCCCAAGGAACTCGGAAAGTTCAGCAGTAACCCCGTCAACTCTTACTCTTACAAAACCGGCTCTCTGAACATCATCAAATACTTTCTCATGCTCGCCTTTTCTACCCCTTACCAAAGGAGCCAGGATAGAAAACCTCTTCCCTTCAGGAAGAGACAAAACCTGATCTGCTATCTGATCTACTGTCTGCTTGGAAATCGGTTTGCCGCAATTGGGACAGTGAGGCCTGCCAATACGGGCATACAGAAGCCTCAGGTAGTCATAAATTTCTGTTACAGTCGCCACAGTTGACCTGGGATTCCTGGCCCCTGCTTTTTGGTCAATTGAAATTGCAGGTGACAATCCTCCGATGTAGTCAACATCAGGCTTCTCCATAAGGCCAAGGAACTGCCTGGCATATGCAGAAAGAGACTCTACATACCGCCTTTGCCCCTCAGCGTAAATTGTGTCGAAAGCCAGAGAACTCTTCCCGGAACCTGAAAGGCCGGTTATCACCGTCAAGGTGTTTCTGGGAATCTCCAGGCTTATGTTCTTTAGGTTATGCTGCCGCGCTCCTTTAATAACCAGCTTATCGTGGGACATTTTTCTTACCTCTCAACCCTGTGGTTTTTCCGCTCTTTTGTTCCAGCTCAAATATCATATCCCTCAGTATTGCCGCTCTTTCGAACTCCAGGTTGGCCGATGCCTCTTTCATTTCGCCCATAAGCTTATCTATAAACCCGGGAATGGCTTTCTTGGGAATATCCTTATAGTCTTGTTCTTTAAATACAGGCTCCTTTTCCGTTAAAGGTTTCTGGTGCTGAATAACATCATGAATTTTTTTCTCTATTGTTTGGGGGGTAATTCCGTGCTTCTTATTGTAAAGTATTTGTTTTGCCCTGCGCCTGTCTGTCTCCCGAATGGCTCTTTCCATGGAACCTGTTACTGTGTCTGCATACATTATGACCTTGCCGTTAACATTTCTTGCAGCACGGCCTGTAGTCTGTATCAGGGAAGTCTCAGATCTCAAAAATCCTTCTTTGTCGGCATCCAATATGCATACCACAGAGACTTCCGGCAAATCAAGGCCTTCCCGGAGCAGGTTTATTCCTACCAATACATCAAAACCCCCTAACCGCAGATCCCTTATTATCTCCATTCGCTCAAGGGTTTCAACATCCGAGTGCATGTACCGGACCTTAATTCCGGCTTCCCGCAGGTAATCAGTAAGATTTTCTGCCATTCTTTTTGTAAGGGTTGTAACCAGAACTCTTTCCCTTCTACCGGTGACTTTTCGGATTTCAGAAATCAAGTCGTCTACTTGATTTCTGGTAGGCCTGACCTCGATCTGAGGGTCCAAGAGGCCTGTAGGCCTTACAACCTGCTCTACTACCTGTGACGCTCTTTCCAATTCGAAAGGCCCTGGCGTGGCAGAAACATAAATCACCTGGCCTACCCTGTCCATGAACTCGTCAAATGTCAGGGGCCTATTGTCAAAAGCCGAAGGCAGCCTGAACCCGAAATTTACCAAAGACTCTTTCCGGGACCGGTCACCGGCATGCATGGCACGTATTTGCGGAATAGTTGCATGGGATTCATCTATTACAACAATGTAATCCTCAGGGAAAAAATCCAAAAGAGTATATGGGGGCTGGCCAGGTGCTCTTTGGGTAAGGTGCCTTGAGTAGTTTTCGATACCCGGGCTATAACCGACCTCCTGAAGCATTTCAAGATCAAACCTGGTTCTTTGCTCTAACCGGTAGGCTTCAAGAATCTTGTCCTGGCTCCTGAGCTTTCTTAGCCACACCTTAAGTTCTTCTTCAATAGACTCAATGGCTCTCTTCATTTTATCGTCTTTTACCACATAGTGCTTGGCAGGATAAATCATGGCATGGTTCATTTCGGAAATGGCCTGTCCCGTCAAGACGTGGAATTCAAGGATCCTATCTACCTGATCTCCGAATAGCTCAACCCGTATACCCTTATCTGTGGACCCAACAGGGTATATCTCCACAGTATCCCCTCTAACACGAAAAGTACCCCGCTGAAAGTCAATATCGTTTCGGGTATACTGAATATCCACAAGCCTGAGCAGAATGTCATCCCGGTCCTTAATCATTCCCTTTCGTATAGATAAGACCAGATCCTTATAGTCTTCAGGCGAACCAAGGCCGTATATACAAGATACACTGGCGACAGTAAGCACATCACGCCTTTCGAAGAGAGCACAAGTTGCCGAGTGCCTCAGTTTATCAATTTCATCATTTACAAGTGCATCTTTTTCTATATAAGTATCGGTCTGAGGTACATACGCCTCAGGCTGATAATAATCATAATAACTTACAAAGTATTCCACCGAGTTTTCAGGGAAGAAACTCCGAAACTCGGAAGCAAGCTGGGCAGCCAAAATCTTATTATGGGAGATGACCAAAGTGGGCCTGTTTAACCTTGCCACTGCATTTGCAATGGTAAAGGTTTTGCCCGAACCTGTCACTCCAAGTAAAACCTGATGTTTATACCCCTTCTTAATCCCTGATACCAGGGCATCAATGGCTTCAGGCTGATCCCCTGTGGGCGTGAAATCTGATACTAGTTTAAAGTCCGGCATTTCCATTCCCCCGCCCGCTTATTATAACTGCACTGAGCCAATGCAATCAAATGTTCTATATAAGATTTCGCGCTAAAGTATCAAACATGAGTTAAGCAGGCTATTTGGGGTCTGTTGCCTTCTTTTGCCAGAGGTTTTTCAAAAACCTCAGCAAGATTCCCTGTGAGTATGGCCTGACCACAGCTTGATCAGCCGGTTGAGGAACAGGTATCAGGCCCAGATGTTCTGTTAATTTCCGTTTTACAATTACTTCTTGCAAATTGCGGCTTTCTCGGGGGTTCACGGCCAAAAGGGTTACTGGCCCGGCATCCACTGAATCCATAGCTATTTCAAGTTCTTTCCTTGAGTTGATTTCGTTGCCGTTGATAAAACATATTATATCGCCGGTCTTGAGCCCTGCGTTTCTCGCCGGGCTTCCTTCTACAACATCCAGCAACATGACTCCCTTTTCTGACGGTACATATATGGGCAAATGGCCGAATTCCTCTCTTAAACCTATCTTAATCACTATTTCGTGTCCCGCAGGAGAGAATAAGGCCGCAATCCAGGCAAACAGGGGCCACCTGGATGCAGCGATCGAAAGGGCCAGCAAAATACCGCTGAATATCATCAGATTCTTCGAGGTGCTCCTGGCCTTATCATGCGGGTTTTTGGCCACAGCAATATCTCCGTAACCAAGGGCGGCGATAATTGGCATCATTGCGAAAACAGGCTGCCCCGGGCCTGCTATTTCAGGGGCTTTAATAAGAGGCCACCAATCAGGCAAGTGAATCAGGCCCTCTATGTATGATGTGTCCGGTACTTTTATGAGGAAAAGGACTATCAGTGGTATTGGCCAGAATCGCTGAAGTGCAAACCCACCCACTACATCCCCATTTTCGTGAGAAATGTAAAGGGGTGTGGAACACGAATGGCCCGAGATCCTTATCAGAAAGGCCTCTGCAGCATGAAGGCATGCTACAAGGGCCATGACAGCGGGAACATTTATCCTGGGCCATCCGAATATCAGGTAACTCAGGCCTGCCAGGCCCCCGGCATATGAATAGCAAAGAAACCTTGGGCTGAGCAAACACAAAAACACAGCCAAAGGCATAAGGTATACAATGCCGCTATCTGTTACTGAGACCCCTACCAATACCAGCAGCAAACTGGCAAGGAGCCCTCCCAAAAGCCCCAGTCCCATTGCATAAGCTGTCTGATAGAAGGCCTTATTCCTGGCAGCCCCATAAAGTCTTTCCTCAGTGGACTGGACTTTGGCATATTGACTTGCCACCAAACCCAAAACAACAAGGTAAAGTACATCTACGGCCACATTAGAGAATATTCCGGGATACGAACGGAAAACAGAGCCAATAAGTTCAATCAGAGGGCTCACCTGCATTGCCCCTTTCGTATAGCAAAAACAATACGCTATGATGTCTTTTCAATTTTAGCCCGGGCAAGTTCCAATGCTTTGGCAAGCTGTTCATCGTCGCCCTCTGTTATTACGTCCGGCTCTAAACCCTTTCCATGAATTGAACGGCCTTCCGGAGTAAGGTATTCGGCTATAGTCACTTTCACTACAGAACCGTCTTTAAGCCGGAATGAGTTCTGAACCAGGCCCTTGCCGAAAGTGGTTGTGCCGATTAAGGTCCCAACTTTGTAATCTTGTATGGCACCTGCAAGGATTTCAGAAGCACTGGCTGTACCCTGGTTTACCAGTACAACAAGGGGCATTCCCAGTCCTGTGCCTTCTGAACGGTAGGCTGTCTCATCTATGGATTTTCCTTTAACAGTAACCACGGTACCCTTGGGCACAAATAAACTGGCAATGTCTATGCACCTGTCAAGCAATCCTCCGCCATTGTATCGTAAATCAAGAACAATGGCCCTGGCCCCTTGAGATTTCAATTCTTCTAAGGCTTGAGCAGTATCTACATTTGAATGCTCGTTGAAAGTTATCAGTTCAATGTAGCCTATATCCCTGTCTTTCATTGAATATTCCACTGCGGGAACAGAGATATCCTGCCTCACAATTGCTGCATCAAAGGTCTCTCCGTCCCTGTATATTGTCAGGGTAACTTCGGTTCCTGCGGGCCCCCGGATCAGTGAAGCAGCATCATCACTACTGTTTACAGGCTTTCCGTCGACCTTTGTGATTATGTCATTGGCTTTGAGGCCTGCTTTTTCGGCAGGAGTACCTCTCATTGGGGATATGACAATGACCATGCTGTCTTTCACTCCTATGGTCACTCCAATCCCCGAATACTCACCGCTTGTACGTATATAAAACTCATTCCATTCCTTCTCGGTCATATATACAGAATAGGGATCCCCAAGGGCTGCCACAACACCCCGGGCTGCGCCTTCCATAACCTGTGACTTATCAAAATCTTTATAAAATGCCTTGTCCAGGAGGTTCAGAATACCATAAACTTTCCCAACCGGAGTAAACTTCATCGCAAGGTAAGAACCTGCACCTGCAGTCACCAGAACCGCCAAAATCCCGGTAATAATACATAACTTTACAGCCTTTTGTTTGGGTATCATCTCAATAAGTCACCGTCTTTCTTAACCTCCACGGTAGGTACCATGAAAGGACAATTGCAAGTCTGAATTTACGAAGTTCATCTACGTTATATTCAGTCTAGCACAATTGGATGATTCACTCTAGAATCCGTCCGGGGAGGAAAAGCAACCTCCTTGAAGGCTATAGTGGCACAAATAGGCCTGGGGAATTATCCCGGAGAAAAAGGGCCTGCCGCCCCCAAAAAACCAGGCTGTTTACTGCAAGGAAACTTACAGGTGCTTTTGGATAGCCTTGCACTAAACAACCTGGTTATCTTGGAATTTATATATTGCCTAGAACTTAACCCAATTCCTCGGGTTGTCTCTCTTACCATTAACTCTGACTTCAAAGTGAAGGTGAGGGCCTGTGGATATCCCTGTGCTCCCTACAAGGGCAAGAGTCTGGCCCCTTGTCACCACATCGCCTTTCTTCACAAGCAGTTTTGAAGCGTGGGCGTAAAGGGTGGAAATCCCCCCTCCGTGGTCCACTATGACATAGAGGCCGTAGCCCGCTTCTTTGGCCACCAGAAGAACAGTCCCGTCCTCTGCAGCCTTAATCGGCTTGCCGCTCCCTACTGCGATGTCAATTCCTCCATGCCCTTGGTAGCGTCCCAAGAGAGGGTGCCACCTGTTTCCGTATTCTGAACTTACCCACCCGCCGTCTACCGGGCGTATCATTGAGAGTCCTTCTTTTTTCTCCCTCTGATGGCCCTCAGCCTGAAGGTCCTTGATTACCTTCTCAAGAGCTTTCGATTCCCGCTCAATCTGATCAAGAGCCTCTTCAAGTTTCTTGCGGTCCTGCTGGAGCTGGGCAAGGTACCGTTCCCTGTCTGCACTCCGGGAAGCAACTACAGCTTTTCTTTCTTCTTCCTGTGCCTTGGCCCAGGTAAGGTCTTGTGCATCCTTCTCCAGCCGCTCTTTTTTCTCAGAAAGCTCGTCCATCATAACCTTGTATTCTTCGATTATCCTTGCGTCATCCTGGGCGATCTCTTTTAGGTAATAAAGGCGTGCCATAAAATCAGAAAGGCTGTCTGAGTTCAAGAGGATCTCCAGATAAGAGGTTGTCCCTGCTTTGTACAGACAAACCAGCCTATCGCTGAAAAGATCCTTTTTCTCTTCTGTCTGCTCCTCCAAATCCGCTATCTCTTGCCGGGTTTCTGCTATCCTATCGTTAAGATACTGGATTTTGGCCATCATATAGTCAAGTTCCTTCTGAGAAAGGGCAATCTGCAGTTCCAGAGTCTCAAGCTCCTTTGCCACAGAATTCTCAGATCGCCGCTTTGAGTTAATTTGCTTTTGAAATTCATCAATCTCTTTTTGCATTTGCTCAAGTTCGGAGAACTTGTCATCCAGAACACCTGCCCTGGCAATAGGGAAATGAGAACTTGAGGCTATGTAACATACCAGTGATACGGTAAAATAAATAAGGCGTAATATGTAAGTCTCCCTCTCCTCATTCCAATCTGTACCTCCGGAAAAATATTAAACTTTGAGATGCTTCCTAACAGAAAAGGCCGATCCTGCGATGCCCACCATAATCCCTGTCATGGCCATAATCCCAAACATATTCAGGGCAGACTCGAGATCAAGGTCAAACATGGGCATGAAAGGAATGAAATCCCCAAGTCTTTCAAATATCCACCTGTAGACTCCTACAGCAAACCCGGTACCGAAAATGCTGCCCGATATCCCCAGAACAATGCCTTCAAGGAGAAACGGGCCAACAATAAACCCGTCTGTGGCCCCTACAAGTTTCATTACGCCAATCTCATGGCGCCTTGCGTCAATTGTCAATCTTATGGAGTTGCCTATAACCATTACAGATACGGCGCCTACAGCAACCATCCCGCCAAGGGACAGATACTGGACTGCCCTGCCTATTGACACCAAACGCCTGGATACTTCCTCCTGATAGATTACATCGTCCATAATAGGCAATTTCTTGAGTTCATCTACAACATCTGGAATCTGCTCAGCAGTCTCAGTCTTTACCCTTATGCTTGCAGGGAGTGGGTTTTGTTCTTCAAGGGAATCAAGGACAGAGGCCTTATCTTGAAACATATCTTTGAGTTCTTCCAGAGCATCTTGCTTACTTACGTACCTTACCGTACTAACACCTGCAAGCCCCTGAATATCATCGACTGCTTGTGAGATTTCCGCGGCTGTCACATCTTTTCCGATGTACGCCTGAATCTCCATCTGCTGTTCCGCCATTTTATACATGTAACCAAGATTTACACTGATCAAGAAACTAATGCCAAGAAGAAAAAGGGCAAAACCTGTGGTCAGAGATGAAAGAAACGAAGAAAGCTTATTGCGCCAAAGGCTCTTAAAAGTTTCTGAAAACATATATCCCAAGAATCTCAAGAACTATACGCCCCTCTTCGTTCGTCTCTCACAACTGACCCGCCTCTGAGTTCCACTACCCTTTTTCTTAGCAAATCAACCACATCATGGGCATGGGTGGCTACAACCACTGTTGTACCGAACATGTTGGCCCGCTCCAGGAGAGTAAATATCTCCAAAGAAGTCTTTGGATCCAAATTGCCCGAAGGCTCGTCCGCGAGGAGAATATCAGGATTTCTTACAAGGGCACGGGCAATTGCAACCCTTTGCTGTTCCCCGCCTGAGAGTTCGTCAGGATAAGCATCTCTTCTGTCTCTTAACCCCACCAGGCTTATGACGTGGTTAACCCTCTTTTGTATCTCTCGCCGTGGAGCCCCTGTAACTTCCAGGGCAAAAGATACATTCTCCCCTACAGTCTTGTCTCCTAACAACCTAAAATCTTGAAACACCACCCCGATCCGCCTTCTGAGAAAAGGGACTTCCCTGCGGCGTAGCCTGATCAAATCCTTGCCTAAGACCATAACCTGCCCTTGTGACGGCATTTCTTCCCTGTACAAGAGTTTAATAAGAGTGGACTTGCCTGCTCCGCTTGGCCCTACAATAAACACAAACTCGCCCTTGTCTATAGTCAGGCTGACTGAACTAAGGGCTTTGACCTTGCTGTTGAAATCTTTGGACACATTTCTCAGAGTAATCAATAATTTCACCTGCCACAGCTATACCAGGGGCAAATGCCACTACACTTACTTAATATTCGACACAATTTGACTCGATCCTGTTCCAGAAAAAATTGGATATTGAGCTCTATTTGCCAAATCAATACTGCATCTTCACAGCTTTCCTTGCTTCATCGCAAAAGCGCCTAGTCGTCAAACCGTAAGCTTCCAGGAGTTCCCCGGCAGAACCTGACTGGCCGAATTGATCGTTGACACCCAAACGGATAACACGTATAGGATGGGGCCCTGAAACAACTTCACATACTGCACTCCCTAACCCGCCAACAACACTGTGTTCTTCGCAGGTTAACAGGGCTGTGCTGTTTTGGGCTGCCTTAATCAGCAAATCTTCATCTATGGGCTTTACTGACGCCATGTCAACAACAAGGCAGGATATCCCTTCTGTTTCGAGAGCCCGGGCGGCTTCCAAAGCAAGTTGGACTGTAACTCCACAGGCAATGAAACAAACATCAAAAGCAGGCTTGCCAGGCCTTTTCTGCCGTAGTTGTTTGCAAATGGAATCAAAGGATTCTCCTGATTTTACCTTTGGCCACAAAACCAGACCTTTTCCGATTTCAAACTTGTCTTCAGAAGTGAGAACAGGTAAAACCTTCTCTCTGCCCAATCTGATATATACCGGCCCATGGTATTCGGCTGCGGCCTTTACCGCCAGTTCAGTTTCTTTAGCATCACAAGGAACAATGACAGTCATGCCAGGAATAACCCTCATTAGTGCAATGTCTTCCAATGCCTGGTGAGAAGCTCCGTCAGGGCCCACTGTAAGCCCGCCGTGGGAAGCAACAATCTTGACATTAAACCGGGGATAGGCAATTGACTGGCGAATTTGATCATAGGCCCGGCCTGTGGCAAAAATGGCAAAAGTAGATGCGAAAGGGATCTTCCCCGACCTGGCAAGCCCTGCCGCCATGCCCATCATGTTGGCTTCAGCGATCCCTGCGTTGAAGAACCTGTCCGGGAAAGCCCTGGCGAAAACTCCGGTCTTGGTTGAAGAAGACAAATCGCTATCAAGTACTACAATGTCAGGGTTTGCCTTGCCTAACTGAACCAGTACCTCTCCATAAGCATCTCTTGTTGCCTTCATTTCCGACATTTTCCCATCACCTTTTCAATCATTATCTCGAACCGTACCTGTTTCAATCAAGCACAGGCTATGATGCCCTGAGCTCCTTAAGAGCCTTCTCCACCTGTTCAGGCGTGGGTGCGTTTCCATGCCACTGTGCCCGGTTTTCCATGAAACTGACCCCTTTGCCTTTTACTGTCTCGGCAATTACAGCAGCAGGCTTCTTATCCAGGGACGATACCTGGTTGAAAACCTCAAGAAGCTCCTCTGGATTGTGGCCATCCACCGAGAAAACCTTCCAACCGAAAGCCTCGAATTTACCGGCCAAAGGTTCAGGAGACATGACGTCTTCGATTCTTCCGTCTATCTGAAGACGGTTATGGTCAACAATGGCCGTAAGATTATCCAAATCATAGTGGCTCCCTGCCATGGCAGCTTCCCAAACCTGGCCTTCCTGGCATTCACCATCCCCCAGCAAAGCCCACACCCTGTAATCCTTCTTATCAAGTTTCCCTGCAAGAGCCATTCCCACAGCCATGGACAGCCCCTGCCCCAATGACCCTGTGGACACTTCAACTCCTGGCACCTTCCGGCAATCAGGATGTCCCTGAAGGGGAGACCCGAGCTGTCTCAGGGTAGGAAGAAGGCTCTTGGGGAAAAACTCCCGTTGGGCCAGGGCCGCATATAAAACAGGTGCCGCATGCCCTTTAGAAAGAATAAACCTGTCCCTGTCAGGCCAATCAGGTTCCTCGGGCCTGACCCGAAGCACATTCCCAAAGTACAGGGCCGCAATTATATCAGCTGAAGACAAAGAACCTCCAGGGTGGCCTGAGCCTGCATTTCCGGTCATTTCAATGATGTTGATTCTAATGGCCCTGGCCTTTTCTTTCACAATCTGAATCAGGTTTTCCCTGTCCGTATTCATGGATTGCTGCATCTTGAGACTCTCCTTCTTGTATCGTTCTTCTTTCAAAGTAACTCTGAAGCTGAATCTTAGCCGCAAATTCCAGAAGGGCGATATCTTGCTTAATTCTACCTGGTTCCATGACCAATCTATACAACCATTCCAAATTCGCCTTCTGGACGTATTCAGGAGCCCTACTCTTTTCACCTGCAAGTATGTCCAGGACCCCTCCCAGTCCAATACCAACCCTGGCCCCAAGCCGGTATCTGTGCCTCCAGATAAACTTTTCTTGCTTTGGCGAGCCCATGCCGCAAAAAATAACATGAGGCCTGGCCTCATTAATGATCCTTACGACCTTTTCCTCTTCCCCGGGCTTGAAGTAACCATGGTGGGTACCAACCACTCTGACCCCCGGAAACAACTTCAAAGCACCCTTTGCAGCCTTATCGGCGACACCTTCCTTGCCTCCGAGAAAGAAAAACCTGTGTGAAGGCTTCTTATTCAATAGTTCGTATGCAAGGTCCGAACCGGTAACTCTTTCAGGCAGCTCTAAACCTTTCTTCTTGGCGGCCCAGAGAATTCCAACCCCGTCAGGCACAATCAAATGTGCGTGTTTTAGTATTTTCATGAATTCAGGGTCTTTCTGAGCGGCCATGACCATAATGGGGTTTGCAGTAACAACAAGCCTGGTACAATCGTCTTCCAGAAGCAGCATCCAATCCAGGGTACCTATTGCACCTTGCAAAGTTATCGGGTAAAATTCCACACCCATTATTTCAAAAGCCAAGTCATCATCCGCCCTTTTCATAAACCATGAGTATCTTACGTCAGGTTTCTACAAGAAGTCCAATACATCCTTTGTTTTCGCCCGGGAAGGTTATTGCTTACAGCCAAAGGGTTTTTCTGTTATGATCCTAAAGACCGGAAGGTTATGGGCAAAAAGACAATCGGAAGTTTTGAGAAAACGAGGTGCGAATGGTGAGGAATGTCCTCCTTTCCGGGTATTATGGTTTTGGCAATACAGGAGATGAAGCTATCCTGGCTTCAACTGTTAAGGCCCTTAGAAAAGCCCGGCCGGATCTCAACATTATGGTTCTTTCAAAACATCCTGACGAAACAAGTCGAAGCTATGATGTTGAATCGTACCCCAGAATGGCTATTGGAAAGGTTATGAGGGCCATCAGCAAAGCAGACCTGGTGATCTTTGGGGGCGGCAGCCTGCTCCAGGACGCCACTTCTTTGAGATCCCTCATGTATTACCTTGCAATCATTTACCTGTCTCGCATCTTCAAAAAGCCGGTGGTAGTATACGCAAACGGCATAGGGCCGGTCAATTCCCGCCTTGGGCGGATTCTGACCAGGCGTGCCCTCACACAGGTAGAAGAAATAACCGTCAGGGACGGGGAATCAGAAAACGAACTCAGAAGAATGGGAGTCACAAAGAACATAAGAGTAACTGCAGATCCGGCTTTTCTCCTTGAGCCTTCCCCAGGCCGGGTGGTCCATACCATTCTTGAATCCCAGGGAATACAGCCCTCACCGGGTATCATATGGATTGCTTTACGGGAAATTAAGGCTCCTTCGTGGTTCCGGGAGCAGTTTATGGGCCTCATCTCCTGGATGAGGCAAGAAGGATTCGTTCCTTGTTTCCTGGCCATGCAAGAGCGGGACATTGAAGTTGCAAATGGCCTCAACAAAGAGTTTACTGGAGAAAATAGCACTCCTTTGCCGGTAGTCTCAGGCATCTCCCCTGAAGACGCCCTTGGAATTCTGGGGAAAGGAGAGTTCTGTATTGGCATGCGCCTGCATACCCTAATACTTTCTGCCAGGACCGTAGTGCCTTTCATGGGAATAGAGATCGATCCCAAGATCGGGGCATTTTGCAGGATTGCAGGCTGCCCGGTGTTGCCTCAGCCCGCTTCTTCTCCGAATATGGATATCCACAAGGAGTTTGCTGATCTTGTGAAAAACAAAGACCGGTATGTGGCAATCCTTGGGAGGAACCTACCGGTTTTCACTTCCCTGGCCAGGGATAATATAGATGTCATTTTATCTCATCTTGAGTAGCCAATTCTTCGCTTTACGACAGCAAATGAAACTTCGGCCCGGCCGCTATTTGACAGTAAAACTTCCCCGTACCATAACTGTGGCTTGAGAAGCAGCCTTAATCCCCCTGCCGTCGTCTCTTGGAACCAGCAAGAGATGGTTTTTGGGAGCTTCTGAGCCATTCCTCAGATCAACCCCTTGCGTTAAGTCACACAAGCCTCCCATCTCCGAATCCACAATGGTGCCCTTTCCGGCCCTTAAGATGATCTCGGTCCCGGAATAACCGATTAATGTATTCCCGGGAGAAAGATCAACTACTGTCATTTTCAACTTGCTGTCTACATAGGCTCTGGTCACCAGCGGGTCCTCCTGGCTTCCCGGCAAAGGGGCGTTAGGCGAAGCAAGCCCTTTTCCGAACCAACCCAGCAAGGCTCCTGCAATCACCAACATTGTTATGGAAAACAGCTGTTTCCTTCTCATTTTGGTCTCTCCTTTAATCAGGCGGTGCCTGCATCTTGCCGCAGCTTTGCGTAGATAAAATCATCTATGTCCCCGTCCATTACCCTCTCTACATTACCTGCTTCCACACCGGTCCGGTGGTCTTTGACCAAGGTATACGGTTGAAAAACATAGGACCGGATCTGGCTGCCCCATGCGATTTCCTTGTGAGGCCCTCTCAAATTCTCAAGTTCCCTGAGTCTTTCTTCTTCCTTCAAAACCAAAAGCTTAGCCTTCAAAACTCTCATGGCTACAACCCTGTTTGAATGTTGAGATCGCTCATTCTGGCAGCTTACTACAATGCCGCTGGGAATATGGGTAATCCTCACTGCAGAGTCAGTCTTATTCACATGTTGCCCGCCTGCCCCTGATGCCCTGAATGTATCGATTTTCAGGTCATCAGGGTTAATCTCAATCTCAGTATCTTCTTGAATCTCCGGAAGAACGTCTACAGATGCAAAAGAAGTATGCCGTCTTTGATTTGAATCAAAAGGAGAAATCCTTACCAGCCTGTGAACACCTTTTTCTGAACGCAGAAAACCGTAAGCATGGTCGCCTCTAACCGAAAAACTCACGCTCTTTACCCCCGCTTCTTCCCCTGGGAGCATATCCAGGGTTTCAAGTTGAAAACCCCTTCGTTCAACCCATCGTGAGTACATCCTGTAAAGCATTTCAACCCAATCCATGGCTTCTGTTCCACCTGCACCGGCATGCAGGGTTACAATAGCATCCCGGGAGTCATATGCACCTGAAAGCAATGTCTCCAATTCCAGGCCGCGGACTTTGAGGGACATCTCCTGGGCTGACCCGGAAAGGTCATCCAAAAGCGACATGTCCCCTTCTTCTTCTGCAAGAATTGCGATTTCAATACTGTCACCGATGGACGTCTCAAGCTCGTTGTAGCGTTGTAACCGGTCCTCAATATGGCTGATCCGCCTTCCTATAACCTGGGCTTTCCTGGGTTCTTCCCAAATCGCCGGATCTTCCATTTGCTTTTTCAGATCTGACAGTTCCTGGTTTAATCTAACCGGGTCAAAGAGACCTCCTGACATTACTCAATCGTTCCTGCAACGACTCAAACTCGCTGATGACTTCCTCATACATGATAATTACCTCCAGGACATGGCTTGAATCTAAAACTGTAACCAAATATCGTATTGTAGTCTTTTATCCAAGTTTCCCACAGCAATTCTTATACTTCTTTCTACTGCCGCAAGGGCAAGGTTCGTTACGGCCTATCTTGCGTTTGGATCTACGGGGCACAGGCCCGGCCTTATCCTGGCTCCTTCTTTCCCCGGGCTCAGTCTCTTTGGCCCTGAGGACTGCCACAGGGCCTGGGGGCCTGGAGCTGCCTCCTGAATCTTGAGAACCTTTGCTCCTGTTTAAAGTCACTCTAAAAAGGTAGCCCACTGTATCTCTTTCGATATTTTGGATCATGCTCTGGAAAAGCTCATAACCCTCTTTTTGGTACTCAATCAAAGGGTCCCTCTGGCCATACGCCCTCAGGCCGATTCCTTCCCTGAGGCCCTCCATAGCTCGCAGCTGATCTATCCACTTTTGGTCAACGACTCTTAGCAGGATAATACGCTCAATTGGATGAAGGTGTTCGCCCAAAAGTGCAGCTTTTTCTTCATAAGCAGCATAAAAAACATCTCTTACGCCAGATAAAACGCACTCCCTGGGTGCTTCAGGCTCGAAAACTTCCTGGAAATCGACACCTGGCAAGATCTCTTTGAAATAAGATGCCAGCCCTTCAACGTCTGACTCTTGCCTATTTGCCCCTGAAATCCAATACGTGTCGAAACCTGCATCGATAACCCTGTCGATCATGCCCTTGATAATGCCGGAAAGGCCCTCGCTTTCAAGTACCTGCCGCCTCTGGGCATATATGACCTCCCGCTGTTTGTTCAGCACGTTGTCATATTCAAGGACATTCTTCCTAATGGAAAAGTTGTGGGCTTCAATCCTTTTTTGGGCCGTTTCCACTGATTTTGTGACCAGGGAATGTTCTACAGGCTCATCGTCAGGAAACCCTATCTTTTCCATCATGTTCCCAATCAGGTCCCCCCCGAACAATCTCATAAGTTCATCGTCTAAGGATAAATAAAACCTGGATGATCCGGGATCCCCCTGCCTCCCTGCACGGCCTCTTAACTGATTGTCTATGCGCCTGGCCTCATGACGTTCTGTTCCCAGAACATGAAGGCCTCCAAGTTCTACAACCTCATCATGCTCTTTATCAGTTATTCCTTTTGCCTCTTCAAACAGGCCCTTATACCGCTCCCGGGCTTCAATAACCGTCTCAAGGTACTCGTCAGTCCTGCCTGATTCCAGTTGGGCCAGCATTTCCCCGGGAAGCACCTTTTCAGAAGCTGCAGTAACTACATCAGGCTCATAACCTTCTTTTCTAAGGCCTAAGCGGGCCATAAAATCGGGGTTTCCCCCAAGAAGAATATCAGTGCCACGGCCTGCCATGTTTGTGGCTATGGTTACAGAACCCTTCCTGCCTGCCTGAGCAACTATCTCTGCTTCTCTTTCATGGTGCTTGGCATTTAGCACTTCGTGAGGAATCCCTCTCCTTTTGAGCATACCTGATACAATCTCTGATTTTTCTACTGATCTTGTTCCGACAAGAACAGGCCTTCCAAGATTGTGAAGGTAACATATCTCCTCAACTACGGCTTCGAATTTGACTCGTTCTGTTGTCCATATTGAATCAGGCATATTTGTTCTTATCAGTGGTTTGTTAGGCGGTATCGAAACAACATCCATACCATAAATTTCAATGAACTCGGACTCTTCTGTGGCGGCAGTACCTGTCATTCCCGAAATCTTATTGTACATTCTGAAGTAGTTTTGCACTGTTATCGTAGCAAGAGTATCGGATTCCTCCTGAACGTCAACTCGTTCTTTGGCTTCTATTGCCTGGTGGAGCCCGTCTGAAAACCTCCTGCCCACCAGAATTCTGCCTGTGAACTCGTCTACTATGAGCACCTCGCCGTCTTTCACTACATAGTCAACATCCCTGCGCATAAGTTCTTTGGCTCTAAGGGCCTGCTTAACATAATGCTCAATACCAATGTTTTCTTCTGATGAAATATCATCAATTCCGAGCCATTCTTCAGTCCTATTAATGCCATCTTCAGTCAAAGAAATGGCCCGGGCCTTTTCTTCCACGGTATAGTCCCTATCTTTTCTCAAAGCCCCGGCTAAATCCCTGAATTTATAGTACTTGTCTGTGGTCCCCTCGCTCTGGCCTGAGATGATCAAAGGAGTCCTTGCCTCGTCAATCAAGATTGAGTCGACTTCATCAATTATGGCGTAATCAAGCGCGCTCTGCACCAGATCTTCCTTACGCCATGCCATATTATCCCTTAGATAATCAAAACCGAACTCTGTATTGGTCCCGTAAATAATAGGGCATGAGTAGGAATGCTTCTTTACCGCCCCGTCCATTCCAGGAACCACCAAACCTACATCCAACCCTAAGAACCTGTATACCTGGCCCATCCACTCCCTGTCTCTGGAAGCCAGATAATCGTTGACTGTAACCACATGGACAGTGGCTCCACCTACAGCATTCAAATAGGCAGGCAGAGTAGCTACCAGAGTTTTGCCCTCACCTGTCTGCATTTCAGCAATCCTTCCCTGGTGAAGTATAATCCCGCCCATTATCTGAACGTTAAAATGCCTCATGTCCAGTACACGCCTGGCAACTTCTCTTACAACCGCAAAGGCTTCGGGAAGCAAGCTGTCTACAGACTCACCCCTCGAGATGCGCTCTTTAAATTCTCTTGTTTTTGCTTGGAGGCCAGAATCAGAGAGTCTCTTCATGCCGGATTCTAATCTTGAAACCGCCTCAACTAAAGGGGTAATTTTGCGCAATTCCCGCTCATTGGGGTTGAATAAATTTCTCAGCATAGACATACTAATCCCTTCTCCCGGTGTCAATTGACTCCATGTGCCTGAGCTTTACTCAGTTTATTCTAGCATCCTTTTGAGGATCGGGAAAACCACGGCTCATTACATGCAGAATAAACCACGAAATTCCCGCTGCCATGAGAACATCACCTATGCTGAAAGTTGTGGGGATCTTAGAAAAGAACTTCCATCCAAAAATATCTGCAAGAAACCTCAGCCTTACGTTGTCATGAACCTTCTGGTGAGTAAGGCTTGCCGCCAGGGCCTCAACCTGGTTTTCCAAAAGGCCAGGCCCGTATCCGGCTGGGTCAACAGGCATCCTGCCCTGATTTGCCACTATAACAAGGAAATTCAAAAATATCCCTGAAGTTAATGCGAAAAAACCCGGGAGTTTAAGATTGGGATAAAGGCCGTAAAAAAGCGTGAAATAAACAACTGAACTTACAACCGTGCAAACAACAGGTGAAGGGCCCAGTTTGCCTTTGAACAAGAGGGCAGTTATGTATTTTATCAAGAAAGAACCTGTAATCCATGGGATTCGTTGGAACTTCACGTCTCCGAGGCGTGACAATTTCCCGCCTGATGAGACTCCAAGAACGAGAGACAAAGCCACCACAAACCTGAACAACAGATCACTTCCTTGAGATCTCTTCATCAATTATTTTGATCATGGCCTTTACTACCTTGGGGTCAAACTGGGTTCCGCTGCATCTTATGAGTTCTTCTTTTGCTTCTGCATAAGACATTTTCTCTTTGTATGGCCTGTCCGTAGTCATGGCATCAAACGAATCCGCGCAAGCGATAATACGGGCTCCAAGAGGTATGTCTTCGCCTTTCAGGCCCAACGGGAATCCTGAGCCGTCGTATCTTTCATGGTGATACCTCACCCATTCCTCACCTTTGCCCAGGAATTTCATAACCTTAATGATGTCTGCACCAATAGAAGCATGTCTTTTCATTTCTTCATACTCATCATATGTAAAAGGCCCTTGCTTTTTTAAGATGCCGTCAGGCATACCCACCTTGCCCACATCGTGAAGAAGCCCAATGTATTTGAGACGCTCAATCTGCTCGTCGTTGAGGCCAAGCTCCTTGGCCACAAGGCTTGAATATTCAGATACCCTAACAGAATGGCCATGGGTATACGGGTCCCTGGCGTCTATGGCGGTACTCAAAGCTGCTGCTATCTCGCTGTAGGTTTCCCATAAGTCGATGTATTTTTGAAGAGAAACCTTGGTTACTATGAGAGGCAAGTAAAACAGTACAAGAACCAGAGGGCCCACTTGCTGGACTACAACAACCATAAGAGTTCCCATGGGAAACAAAGCAAACATGTTAGGCAGCATCCATACAATGTTACGCCGCCAAATGCTCATAAACGGTATTTTCATTTGAATGGACAGAGCTCTGCCAATCAAAAAAGCGTTCAAAAGCGTAAAACCTGTTGCCGCCAGTATGAATGCAATCAGTCCCCGGGGAAACTCAAGACTGCCGAACTTACCGTAGACAAAGAAATATATCCTCGAAAACACATAGGCGCATATTGTCAGCATACCCCTGTTAAAAAGAACTACTGAAATGGGCACCTCCAAAGACAGATCCCGCTTTCGCAGAGTTCCCAGTGCAGCCATCCACATGCCTATGGCAGGTCCGTACAAGACAGTAACAGAAAATATCAAAGGTGTTGCCATAGATGCAGTACCCCTGCCTTTAGGGAAGGGCACCGCCGCGGATTCACCGCATGCAACAAGGATAGCAAGGAAAATCACCTCGCCCAACTGCCGGGTGTTTTCGAATTTGGGGATGTTGGTCACAAGGAGAATAATGCCAAGGCAGGCTATGCTCCATACATACACATCAAATGCTCTGATTCTTTTCTCCAATACCGGACACCTCATAGAAGGGCCGACAGCCCCGGAAAACCTAACCCAACTGGAAGCAAGCAGCCCCAGCCAAGAGGAGTGTAAGAATGGCGAGAAGTGCCTTCAAAACCTTATTCACTCAAAGACCTCCTGTCACCTGGCTGTATCCGAACCGCTACTTCAGATCAAGAACAACTCCGCTGTCTGATGTGTAACGAGCTGTCGGCTTTATGTACTCATTCTACCTAATAGCTCCAATTCCTTTTCAAATCACAGCAAAACCTACCTAATTTGAGCCCTTGTCCAACAATGTCGGGAATTTGCGATTAATTGCGTCTAAGGTCGCCTTGACCACCGCTTCTCTGTCATCATATGCAATTGGGCACGAGCCACTGAGTATAAGTTCCCGGCCATCTTCGACCAGTACAAGAGTAACCAGGGCAACCCTGACAGACTTGGATACTGCCACACCAACATCACTTACAGTTATCTTTATTTGAGCCGGAAGCAACTTTCCCAAAGCATCCAGAGTGGCTTCTGCGGCAAGCCACAGCCACCTGTTTGGAGTAGGTACACCCTTAGACGTACCTGATACAATAGACTCGCCTAAAGAAATCTGAACACTTACTTCCGCCACACTGGTACCTGCCGCTAGCGCCACCTTCATCAACCTGAGCCTTCGTTTATCTTTATCAGCTTCATCTTCATTAATCTGAGCAACCGAGATTTTCCGCCTGTCGATCTGCACTCCGAATGCTGCCAAAATAGCAGACTCAACGTCACGAACTATGTACTTGGGTGACCGCCCGGAGCCCGCCAGAACGTGGACCTCCTCAATAAGCCCGCTTTCACCCATCACTACTCTGGAAGCGATAACATCCTTTATCTTCTCAATGGTATTCTCATAATCTTTCACATTGCCTCCCTGATCAGGCATGTTAACCACCCCATCTCATATGGCAGTCTTGCACACTACCACCTCGGCATAATAAAAGTATTGTGACAGTAACCAGACTCATGTTTCTCTTTTACAACCATTTCAGCCAAAATCCACAGTCCGGCAGCCACAAGGCTGTGGCCTCCTAGAATAACCGGAATAGGGGACTCCCAGGCTTCTTTTGTAAACTCTCTCACCCAACGGTTTTCGATCAATTCAAACCTGCCAAGGTCTGAATGAAACCTGTCCCAGTCCGAAACATGTTTCTGAACATGGGCAAAAATCACCCTGCTATCGATAATCGCGAGATCACAAGTGCCTGAGAGATATTTAAAGAACTTACGAGGACCCAATTCATCCATCATAAAACCCAGGAGTGAAACTACTTCCCCCCGTTCTTCCCGCCCCAAAGCCTTCATACCTCGTTCTTCGGAAAAAACACGCATTCTGTGAACCATATTTGAGTTTATGTATTGGATGACTGAAGGCCCAACCCGCCCTATTACTGCAATTTCCCTGGAATCATCCCTTAGAATTCTCAGAGCCTGGTACAGCTTCTCCCTCGGCCAATCCAAGGAAGAGATTGCCTCTGATACACGAACCCCGCAGTTAGGATGAAGTCCAAGAATCAAAATGTCTGTCGGGGTGTCAATATCAAAATTCACCCTTCCTGAATTGGGCAAGAGTATCCTGCGCATACCAATATCCCTGAGCAGGTTTCCAAGGGAATTGTCACTATCCGGTAATTCAATCTCGTCAATTGCTCTGGCTGGTGTAAAAGCAACAAGGTCGGCAGATTGCACGTTATTCATAATCACCGCGTTCCTGCTTCGCTTCAGGGCAAGGGCAACCTGGCTGAATTCACCTGAGGAAATGAGGGGAGCGGCTGCTCCCCCCATATAGATAACGTTTTCCAACCCGTAATTCACAATTACCTGGCGCAATCTTGCACCAAAGTGGAATTTTCGTCTGTTAGGCTCAAAATCCACCATCGCATAGTCTGAGACTTCACTTGCGAGGTCTTCATAGTTGGTTACCAGCAGAACCTGATGATCTCAGGAGCCATAAATCCGTTTTCAGACAGCATCTACAACAACTTGCTTGCGTATGTCCTTAATTGCTTCTTCAAGGGACGTCTTTGCTTGTCCCCCTTCAAAACCACTGCCGTAACCTTAGGTTGCTCCAAGATCCTCCCCGCTTCGCGGCAAACAAATCAACAGTTGTTCAATATTCAGGTTCAATCAGGCCGAAGTTGCCGTCTTTACGTTTGTATATCACGTTTACGACACCTGTCTCACCATTGGGGAAGACAAAAAAATCGTGGCCCAGGAGTTCCATTTGAGCGCTGCTTCCTCTGGCATCATAGGTTTCGCCTGCAGTAAACCTTTTTCACCTTAACAATCTTTCCGGTTCTCAGGCCCTGCCCCCGGAAAGCTTCTATTTCTTGCTTATCCCGCTTCAGCAACCTCGTCTTGTATTTTTCCGTACCGCTGCTCAAGTTTTTCCGATACCAGATCCACTGAGCGCAAATGCATCCTGGAGCCGATTCTTCTGCTCTCAAAATCATGCCGTTGAGAGGTATTGTAACTTCCACTACGTACTTTCCACGTTGGGTCGAAAAGTCACCTGGCATACACACGGATCATGCCGTATGTATTTCTCCAGTTTGACCAATCTTTTCTCCGCATACTGCCGGAGCGCGGGATTTACATCGATGTTCTTCCCTCTTACGTTTATCTCCATGCGGCATACCTCCCATAAAAGACTCTCTGCCTTATAGTTATTCCCTCTTAAGAGGAAGGATCCCTCCAGAAACGCCTTAATTGCAATTACAGCCTTGCGTCGACACAATACTACTACAACAGGTACCCAGACTGACAATAACCGACAATCCACAGAAATATCCCCAACCCAAAACCTCATTTAACCGGTTATCAACAGAATTACCCACATTATCCACAGGCGTGTGACACAAATGTCTGTTGACTCTTCGAAGCGGGCATGCTATATTCCGAACACGAGCTTCGCAGAAGTCCAAAAAGACGACGCACGGGACCCGTCGTCTGGAATTAGGAGGAATGTCCCGAAATGCAAGGTACAGTAAAATGGTTCAACGCGCAAAAAGGCTATGGGTTTATTCCACCACGGTGATGTTTTCGTCCACTATTCGGCAATCAACACCGAAGGGTTCCGTACGCTTAATGAAGGTGATCTTGTTGAGTTTGACATCGTCGAAGGCCCAAAAGGCCTGCAGCTTTTCTCAAATGTAAGCAAGGTTTCTGGAGTAAGCATAGCCAAATCGCCCCGGATCAAACCGGGGGCTTTCATTTTTTATAAATACCGGTTGAATCTCCTGGTATTTGAAAGGCCCTTTGAATAAGTTGCCAGCACCCTCAATTTGGTCGTAATTTCGGGCATGTCCTGGCTTTTGATGTTTCATTTCCTCCCTCACCAAACCTACGATTTCTGTCCAATTGTACCAATACAAAGACTTAATTCTCTTGCAAGATCGTCTTGTACATCATTGGGCGGCCTTTGGCACGAAGAACCCAGTTTCTTGAGTACTTCTTCCCTTTGATCTATGAACCCCTGAAGGCCATGGAAATCACCTGCCCTGGCCGAACGCCTGGCCTGAGCCGTGAGTGATAGAAGATATTGCAGACTCTCAACCATAGTTTCTGATCGCTTCTTCCCAGGCGTCTCTAACTTCAGTCATGACTTTTAAGGCCCTCTAAAGGTTCAGTATCTTTTTTCAAGTTAGCCTTCAGAAGTGATGAGTAAACAAAATCATATATTGCATCAAGCCCTTTAGCCACATTCCCTATATCTATGTTCAAAGCTCCCGAGTTCATCGATAATGTCTTGGTTTCTGCAAAAGATTAGTATTGGCGCCTGCATAATTTTTCTCGTCGATGCAACTCACGCATCGTTCATGTTCTTCAGGCTTCCGTTGTAAAGCATAAGAACAAGCTCACCGGGAGAGGCAGTCTCTACCCTGGATAGCCTGTATGCCTTCAATGCCTTTTCTCTTCCTCCACCATAAGCAGCGTTCAGCAAAAATCATCACCTGTCTTTCTCTGAATCAGTTGCCGTATAAACCCTGTATCTGCTGGGCTAACCATAACCTCTGAGAATCCATCTTGGTTAGAAGGACCTCCAGGGCGGTAAACTGTCTTTTCAGATTGGCAAGCCTGAGTTCAAGCCGTCTTTCAAGGTTCTGAATCTGCCTGGATATGTCCTTATCCTGAGATGCCAGTTGCGCGTCTTTGACGGGTAAAAACCCGCCATAGGCAGTGTACATTTCCATGGTTTTTCGCAGGTTTACGAGTATACCCTCAGGCCCTGCCTGATCCTCGCTCAGAAGGGATGCTACAGCGTTTCTGTCGGTACTTAGAGCCCCCCTGAGCTTTGCTTCATCGAGAGAAAGTCTGCCGTCCCGTGAAAATGAGCCCAGGCTGCCGGTGCTGATTCCGATCTGCCCGACAAACCGGAAACCGGGTAACTCATGGGCAATCTCACTGAAAATTGCCTGGCGGATCTGGAAAAGCAACCGCTGGAGCAATGGATCACCGAAGAGTAAGCCTGATTTCTTTGTATCAGGGTCCCACGAATTGTATTTTCCTGTCATATCCAAAAGGCTGTTGTATTCATCTATAAATTCTTTCACTGTCTTTACAACTGCATCATTGTCATAATCTATGGTGAAAGACGTTTGGCCTACCCTTAGAAGGTCAAAAGATACCCCTGGGATTGCATCAGATACACTGTTTGAATTCCGGGTAAAGGTTATTCCGTTAAGTTTGAATGCAGCCTGTGCCGGTTCACACCCGGAAACAGTGGCCAACCCAAGGCAATTTTCCGCATCAAACATGATTTGCTTGCCGGTTAATTCAGCAGTCAGCACAAGTGAGTATTCAGAAGGGTGCACCTCAAGAACCGAGGCTTTGACACCGGCACCCTCAAATGCGTTGATTCTGGCTGCAATTGAGTTCAAGCTGTCAGATTGGGTGATCTCCAGCAAGAAAGGCTCAGTTTCCAGGCCTTCCAGGCTCATGGATATTGTACCCGAAACCTCCAGGGCCGCATCAGGTGCCTGAGTGAACGGGTCAGACTGAATCACGTGGGGCCGGGCCAATGCAACCACTTCTATGTCGTAGTCACCCGGGACAGCAGCCTCTGATACTGTCGCCGACATTATACCTGGATCGCGCACCTTTGCTCCCTTCGCCTCAAAAATGGATCTTTCAAGAAGGGGCTTCATCTTCGATATTATTGATTCAAGTTTTGATTTTATCCCATTCCACGCAGTCTTTTTGTTGGCCACCAAATCTTTCTTTGATTCCAAAACCGCCAGGGGGCGCCTTTCAAGTTTCATCAATTCCTGAATTATGGTTTCTGTATCCAGCCCGGTGACATTCATACTGATTCGCGAACTCAAGGAGATCACCTCACTAAATCCAATCCGGTTTCCGCTCATCTAGGATATTGTGCCGTACACGGCAACAATGGGACCGGGCCTCAATTACAGGGCACCGGGTTTCCAATCAATAAGATAGTCATCAGTCAAATAGTCAATCGGAAGAATTATCACCGGGGTTTAGGCTTATCATGTCGGATTAGCTCGTTTTCCAGAGAATCCAGATCAAAAGCAGGGTCTTTTGCCAGCATCATTTCCCGGGCAACCTCAATTTCCACTTCCTCCCGCAAGATCCTGGCCCCCAAAGGAGCTTCAATACCTAATTTGACAAGAGCCCTTGAACCCTTGCCTCTTATCTGGGTTACACGAATAATTATGTCGTCACCAATTAGTATTGCCTGGCCTACTCTTCTAGACAGAACAAGCATATCTAGCCCGTCCTCTTCATTAGATTCTGCAACGGCAAAAATACCATGTGTCTAGTTGTATACTCGGGCACAATGGAAATTACCTGCTTGCCCAATCGTTTCTTGGGGTTAATCACCAAAGGAGCCTGAAGATTCGCAGTCATTTTCTTAATGTCCCTGGGCACTGTAACAACAGACAGCAAAATCAGCTCCCCTGGGTCAGAAGCACTCAGTGGCTCAAGATCCTTTGGGGTGAATACCGGATCATAGTCTTTGAAGGCCATCCGCGGGTCAAGAATGGCAAATCCCAATGACTCATCGTCTAGGGATTGCAGCCACTTAAGAATTCCGGTTTTATCAAGATTCATTACTATGAACTTGCGGCATGATTGAAAGCCTATAAGGCCCTCAGGGAAAGTCAAAACCTGGTCTGTGGTTACATCTACTATGCCAAACCGTTTCGTGGGATACTTCACATGAACCCCTCCTGCCCATAACACAAAGGATCAATTACCAAGGTTCATTCCGCCCATTCAGCGCAAGTAATCCAGGAGGCTCGGCTGAATCAGCCTTGCCCCTGCAGCAAGTGCAGCCTGGTACGCGGCTTCCTGGGACTTTAGCCTCACTATGACTTCTATAAGGTCAATGTCTTCAACATTTGAAAGGAGTCTTTGATACTCTATATCAATGGTGGCCGTCTTGTCATCCAGGATGTCCAGACGCCTAAGTTTGGCACCGTTCTCGGCGCGTTTAGCCAACACCATATCAGTTGCCCTGTCTATGCCTTCAGCCCCTGCCATGATATCGTTCTCGTTTGATTCGTCGAGGCCTTCGGCTAACAGGCCCAGTGCCTCAACTGCATGGTTGAGCACGTCTTCAATACTTTTGCCGGTTATAGTTACATCAGATGCCAGCCGCCACTCGGGCATGGTGCCCGAAAGTAACTTCCGCCCGTCAATAGTTGTATTGGCAATGCTTTCGGCCTCATTCAGCAGTTGTTTAATCTCCGCGGCTATGGCTTTCCTGGCTTCAGAAGGGGTAGTTCCCGTGGCTCCGTAAAGAGCAAGCTCATGAGCCCTGGAAAGCCTCAGGGTAAGATGGGAAAGAGCTTGTTCAGTCTCCTCCATCCAATGTCTGGCCTTGTCCAGGTTCCGCATGTATTGTTTGCTTACAGAAAGATGGTGTCTTAAAGATATTGATCGTTCTGACCCTATGGGATCATCCTGGGGCCTGGTAATAGCCTGCCCTGATGACGCCATGTCTTGCAGTTTGCCGAGCCTTCTTTCGGTTCTAAAAATATTGTAAAGAAAGTTTCGTTCCATGGTCAGATCCGTCACCCGCACGAGTATCTACCTCCGTTTCGAAATGACACCTGATTACCTGCCGCCCAAGCCCATCCGGTTTATGATTGTGTCGAGCATGTCGTCGGCTGTGCTAATCAACCGGCTGGCTGCATTGAAAGCATGCTGTTCACGTATAAGGTTGGCAATCTCCTCATCAAGAGAGACTCCGCTTATAGAATCTTTTCTGTTGGCAAGTTCCTTGACCAACAATTCCTGGGTATCATAACCGCTTTCCACTTTCTGTCCTTCTACGCCCAGGCCACCCACAATTGCCATCCATTTGTCTGTAAAATCACCGTGGGAAGGGTCAAAAGCAGGGCCGAGCGGGGGAACAATCTCTGCCAACCCGGCGAGATAATTGTTTTCAGTGCCTTCTATAAAGTCGGCAATAGCCAGAGCTATTCTGCCGTCAAGGGGATCTGTACCAATTCCGGTACGGATCTTACCCCGATCCTCTTCAATCCCATGGTGTATCCTGATAGTTGCAAGCACATCTGAGGGATCAAAATCGAAGAAGGGGCAATAAGGATCATCGGGCTCGTCTTGATTCGTGCTGTGAATGGTATTTACTCCCTGGGCGAAATCCCGCAGCACATTGCTGAGCTCTTTCCTGAACCTTAGCACTACCTGATCTCTGGCAGTCTTATGCCCGCCAAGGCTACCTGCAACTGAATCCAAAAGAATCTTATCGCTGTCATTGGGGCCTGTAAGGAGGTGAAATCTGACACCATCAACGCTAAGAGTACTTGCTAACTCGTAGACCTTGTGCCGGTCTACTAATGGAATGCCCCCAATGTTTACTCTGACTGTTCCTTCGTCAAGGTAACTGACCGTGGCACCTGTAAGCTCTGTCAGCTCGTCAAGAAGAAGATCCCTTCTGTCCATAAGATCCCCCACTGGCTCCTTCCTGGCCATGGCCCTTGAAATCTCAATATTCAAAGAGCCTACTCTTTCGGCCAGAAGGTTGACTTTACCTACGGTAGCACCAATCCCTGTCTCAATATCTGCAGTAAGCGAGTCTATTTGGCTCCCCAGGTGCCTGAACATATCAGTAAGGGAGCGGCCTGCCTCAAAGAGTTGAGCTCTGGCTGCACTGGACTGAGGATCCGAAGAAAGATCGTGCCATGATGCCCAAAACAGGTCCACAGACTCTCTTATGCTTGAATCAGACGGTTCCGCGAAAACAACCTGTAAGTGGTCCAAGACATCCTTTTGAATGGCAAAGGCAGCCCTTTTCTCCTGTTCGTTTCGCAAGACCGCGTCAACGAACTTATCTCTGATCCTGGCGACATCCGAAATCTTCACTCCCATTCCGGAAGTGCCTGCGCTCAGACTAATTCTTTGTATTATTGGTTCCTGGATAACTCTCTGGCGGGAATAACCAGGAGTAGATGCATTGGCCATGTTGTGGCCGGTAACATCTATAGCCCGCCTGGACGTAAGTAAGGCGGATTTTCCGATCTCAAGAGTGGAAAATGTTGAAGGCAATAATGCCACCCCCAATACTAAACTTTTTGATCAAATACCAAAGGCGCCGTTTTCAGGGCTTTGAAGTAGTCTTCTTTTGGCAGGAACAGTCCAAGGTCATACCTTACAATTTCAAGACTCCTGGCAATCAGTTTTTGATTCTGATTATTCAGGCTTCTGAGCATAAAGACTTTCCGCTCAATATCAGCCTTTAATCGGGCAAGTTCTTCTGTGCCGGCCAAATTATCAAGCCTGAACCTATTATCTTCGTCAAACCGGGTTCCCAGACGGTTAAGGCTCTCAAGAGCTTCTTCTTCCTCTTTGATTTTTCTTTCAAGCCCCAGACAATCCCCCATAACAACTAACCGCTGCTTTTCACCTGCTATTTCCAGTAACGTATCGAGGATGGCTCCAATATCGTTCAATAAGAGAAGAAGAGTCGAAGACTCAGATTCCATCATAACCGCCCCTTTCAGGGACGGTAGCGACCTTAGACTGCAGGTTTTCTGAGGCAAGTCTTTACCGGATCTTATCAACCAAAAGCCGACCCACCAACTTATCTGCAATGGATTTAGGATGGACCGAATATTCGCCCTTTTCAACTTCTTTCAAGAGAGGGTCAACCCTGTCCTGGCGAATGTCAGGCTGTTTATTGACCAATTCCTTTATCCTTTCAACGTCTTGGCCGGTAAACGATAGCCTGATGCCATCTTGCCGACTTCTGGAAAGACCCTTTTCACCTGACACAACCTTGAACGTCTTTTCAGTCTTGTATACCTTAAGCACCTGATCTATTTGTGTTCTGGATATCATCAACTTGACATCGCCTCTTTCAAGTTTCGCCACCGTCCACCATACTCATCGTTTAACAGTATGGTCCGGTTTAGCTTTGCTTTTCAAAAGTCTATTTTCTTCGCCGGCGAATCAAATCAATTGTATACATTTGCTCCCGGGTTCTTGGTGCTTCCTTCTGCAGGCTAATCTTGGGGCCTTCACTGTGTATTCTATCATCTTCTTCGCCGCGCTGAAAAACGCCTGAGCCTGATAAGGCCTTCTGACACTCTATGCATAGTTTCCCGGATGCAATCGGCCTTTTGCATATTGCACACGTAATATCGTGGCCGTTGTCCTGTTGGATTCCCATAATACGCCCCTGGCGCACAAAATCAGTCACTACTTCTATGGAGACTCCTGTATCTACACTAACCTTTCGCGCGGAGGCCCCGGCATTTTCCGCCAAATACTTTTTGACAACCTCGAAGTCCTCTTCCAGTCTCATGGCACATTCCCTGCATATTGACGTACCTGAACTCAGGAAAAGTCCTCCGCATTTTCTGCAATTCCTGATGCCCATGTGTATCCACCTTTCTGCGTTCCAGGGACACAAGGCCCTGTCAACAAGAGTGAATATCAGTTGCCCAAAGTCCGGGCAAGAGTCACACAAACCACTTTTCGGGCTCCTGCCGACTTAAGGGCCCTTGCCGCTTCATCAAGGGTAGCACCTGTAGTAGTCACATCATCAACCACCAACACCGTGGCACTCCTGATACCAAAACTGCCCTGGGTTTTCATTGTACCCCTGAGATTTTGCCTTCTGCCAGCCCGGTTCAGCCGGGCCTGACGTTCTCGGGGCACCTCTCTTAAAAGAATATCGTTTAAAGGCAGATATATTTTACGGGCCACCTTCAGAGCCAGGTCCTTTGCCTGGTTATAACCTCTTACTTGCTTGCTCCGGGGTTCAAGGGGAACAGGCACTACCATTTCAGCATCATGAAAGGAATGTGCCACTTCTCCAAGCAAAAGTCCCAGAGGCCTAGATAGCCAGCGTTCTCCATAGTACTTCATTCGGATAATCGCACTCTTCAAGTACCCCCTGTACAAACCAATAGACTTACAGGCCTCAAAGTAATACATGTTGGCCTGACAATCCCTGCAAAGTGTAAGGGGTGAAGGTAATGGTATTCCACATACTTTGCAGGTATGTATCATTTGCGTTCTGAGAACATACCTGCATCTTTCGCATATGCCCGTATCAAATACACCTAAGGCACCACAAAGGCAGCAATAGCCGGGCATCCCATATATGATACCTGATAATCCGTCTAATGAGTGAAATCTATGAGTCTTGTTGCAAGGCATCGTAAGGCTTCCTGTACCAGGATAATTGACCGGCATGGCTTATTGTTTCGCATACAAACAACTGCATACCCCTATCATTTCTCAAATTGGCTCCCCTGGCCGGCGAAAACTTCCCTTTTGCCCTGGCGGTCAAGATACAGCACAAGATCCCATTTTTCAAAAGAGTATGCCGGAACCAGGAGTCCCTGCCTTATTAGCAAATCAACTGTTTGCCTCCACTCAGCATGGGACTCGTGAGATTGAACCGTAAACTCAGGCATTGACTTTGCCAGCTGGAATTCAAACATCAGGCACCTGAGAACCGGTTCAACCAGGCCGTGGCAATTATTTACATAGATCAAAGCAGTCACAACTTTTACACTCGAATTACTCATAGCGGCCTTCAGTAGTTCCAGAATACACCAGGCGGAGATTAACATCAAGAATGTTTTTTGAGGACTAACCAACGTGACTCCCCCCTGAAGCAATATATGCCCGGGGGGGAGTCTCCGGCAGTTATACGTGTTTTAGCAGTTGGCCTTTGAGGTCCAGCCTTTCCCATGGAAGATCCAGGTCTTCTCTTCCAAAATGGCCGTATACCGATACCTGAGAATATATGGGCCGTCTCAGGTCGAATCTGTCAATAATTGCGCTTGGCCTGAAGTCAAAAGTTTTATCTAAAGCATTGAGAATAGCTTCATCGGGTACGACACCTGTGTTCTTGGTGTCAATAGCGATGGAAACAGGACGGGCTACTCCTATTACGTAGGCCACCTGCACCTCGCATTCTTTGGCCAACCCTGCAGCAACTATATTCTTGGCAACGTAACGCGCAGCATAACATGCAGAACGGTCAACCTTGGTAGGATCTTTTCCGGAGAAACTTCCTCCCCCATGCCTTGCAAATCCGCCGTAGGTGTCAGCAATGATTTTCCTGCCCGAAAGTCCGCTGTCACCCTGGGGCCCCCCTACAACAAACCGCCCTGGGGCATTAACCAAAATTCTGGTTTTGTCATCCATAAATTCCGGCGGAACAGACTTCGCTATGACCTCTGAAATCACATCCTCACGTATGGTAGACAAAGATACTTCACTGGCGTGTTGAGCAGAAACCACAACAGTATGAACTCTTACAGGCACTCCATCCCGGTACTCCATTGTAACCTGAGTCTTTCCGTCAGGCCTCAGGTAAGGTAGAATTTTATGGTGCCTTACGTCAGACAAACGCCTGGCAAGACGGTGTGACAGGTAAATCGGGGTAGGCATAAAAACCTCAGTCTCATCACATGCATATCCGAACATTAAGCCCTGGTCACCGGCGCCAAGGGTATCGGGCATCTTCCCTTCTTTGGACTCAAGGGAACGATCGACACCAAGAGCAATATCAGGGGACTGATCTTCTATGGCCGTGAGTACGGCACACGTGTCAGCGTCAAAACCAAACTTTGCCCGGGTATAGCCTATTCGCCGCAAAGTATCCCTAACAATATGAGGCATATCTACATAGCATTCAGTAGATATCTCACCTGCTACCAACACAAACCCTGTCTTGACAAGACACTCACAGGCAACCCTTGCCATCTTGTCTTTTTCCAAAATAGCATCAAGAATGGAATCCACAATTTGGTCGGCAACTTTATCAGGATGGCCTTCTGTTACCGACTCGGAAGTAAAAAGCTTTCTTCCCCCGGCCATGGTTGGCATAACTAACCCTCCTTCAGGAGGAAATAATGTGCAGGCTAACCAAGCCTTAGCCTGAAATCTAAAACATATTAGCACCCATGAAAAGTATAGTCAAACAGGGAGTCCGAAAACAACCCGGGCAACTGCCACCTCTTGCCCATCAACAAGAGCCTTCCCCCTTGCTCTGCCTATTCTCATCCGAATGCCCTCTATAGTGACTTCTGCCCTGAGAGTCTCTCCTGGCCTTACCGGCCTTTTGAAACGAGCATCCTCAATACCGGCAAGATAAGCAACCTTCCCTTTTAGATCAGTATCGCTGAGGATTGCAAGGGCTCCTGTTTGAGCCATCATTTCAAGAATTACAACCCCAGGGAATATTGGCTCTTGTGGAAAATGGCCCTCAAAGAATAAGTGATCTTGGGGTATATCAAATTCAGCTATTGCCGACTTGCCCTTTTCAATGGCTATGATCCTTGTCAAGAACAAAAAAGGATCCCTGTGAGGAAGGATGTCCTTTATTTGCTTCTGGGTATCGTTATCATGGCCATGGTTCGGGCTCAGGCACGGTTCTTTCACTGGCATCATCTCCTGGCAATTCGTTAGAAGATGATTTCGACAGCCGGTCATAAAGTACCTTCGCAAGGCCAATTCCTCCTGATCCGGCCCAGGCCTTTCCCACTGCCTGGGAGAGCAATACATCCCATCCACCAACATCCATGCCTGAGTTCTTAGCCATGCTGCGCCACAAGGTTGTTAGAAAAACAGACTCAAAGTCCTGGCATGACCTGGCCAAACGCAAGTCCTTCTTTGCATTTGTGGTACTGACCGGAGCACCCTGGCCTCTGTACAATAAGCTGTCTATCTTAATATCCATACGCCCTCAACCTTCATTCGTCATTACCGTCTTATGTTATTGGCTATTGCCCACATCTGATCTGCAGTCTCAACCGCCTTTGAATTCAGCTCAAAGGCTCTTTGGGCTACTATCAAGTTCACCATTTCAGAAACAATCTCCACGTTTGAGGTCTCAAGATAATTGGACAAAATGGAACCTGCACCTTCCTGGCCGGGCTCTACCTTGATACCTTCCCCTGATTGGGGTGACTCTCTGAAAAGGTTAGACCCCACAGCTTCAAGGCCGGCAGGATTGGGAAATACAGTCAAGGCGATCCGTCCGAATTCCTCGAAGGAACCATCCAGCTTTCCATAGATTATGCCACTCTTATCAACCGTCAATTCTTCAGTCCCTCCTGGCACAGAGCCCCCACCTTCTACACTCACCAGGTACCCATCGGAGGTTACCAGGCGCCCCTCACTGTCCAACCTAAACGCTCCATCCCGGGTGTACCGCTCTTCGCCGTTTGGGCCTTCAATGGTGAAAAAACCTGCGCCCTCTATTGCCAGAGCCAGGGGGTCATCTACCCTTTCCAGGGGCCCCTGGCGAAAACTCCTCTGGGTGCCTCCGACACGGACACCACTGCCCACCGAGGTAACTGCATCTTTGCCCATGAGCAGGTTCTGATAGTAAAGGTCCTGGAATTGAACCCTTTGCTTCTTAAATCCCGAGGTGTTGACGTTAGCAAGGTTATTGGAAATGTTATCTATATTGAACTGCTGGGCCGCCATCCCTGTAGCCCCAGACCACAAAGCTCTCAACATTGGCTACCGTCCTCCTTCATAACTGTGCTGGTGCAGCCTCAATCATCTGCTTTGCCTTGCATCACATGAAATTTTTCATATCACATTTACACTCTACCCACCCGGTTCACAGCTTGTTCAAGGGTCTCATCATGGGCATGAAGAGCTTTTTGAGCAGCCTCATAAGCCCTTAGCGACGAAATCAAGTTCACCATTTCAGATACTGGATCAACAGTGGATTTTTCAAGCGCTCCAACCACAAGTTCGGGAGATTCAATTGAGAGAGGGGCTTGGTTCCCGGCTCTGAAAAGAGTATTGCCTTCTTTTCTCAAAACACTATCACCATGGGAAAACGAAAAAACAGCAAGACTTCCGATTTCCTGGCCATTGCCTAGGACAGACCCGTTTTCGGTAATACTGTATGTTCCCTGGCCGTCTGCCTGAATAGGGCCGTTTTTGCCCAATACCCGGTATCCTGAGACAGTCAAGTACCCGTCTGAAATCTCCATATTCCCCATTCGGGTATACCTTGTGCCTGACGGTGTTTCAACACTTAAGTAAGTCCCCTCAGGCAAGACGATATCCAGGGGATTCTCAGTGGCCTCAATGGGGCCTGTGGCACTTAAAGTAGCTATGTCATGTATTACCGTTCCTCCGGTAAATCCTCCTATGGCCGTTTGGGAAAAGGGTTCAAACCTGTACATGAAAACATCGTAAAAGCTCCTGGAGACAGTCTTGTCCTTTTGATATGCAACTGTATCGGCATTGGCCAGATTATTTGCAATAACTTCTTGATTAAGTACCTGGGCTCTCATGGCTGTGGTAGCAGATAAGATACCTCTAATCACGTAGAAATCCCCCCCTGATTTGTATCGGCCACAGGTGAAAAGTGATTAGAGGGCTTTGCCTATATGTGGAGTATATAGAGGAAAATCAGTTTGTAAGTCCTTTTATGTGTTCTTTATAGGTATCGAAATCCTCAAGGGCTACATAGGTTCCCCGGGCAACACACGAAATCGGATCCTCGGCTACGTGGACGGAAAGGCCGGTAGCGTCTCTTATGAATGCGCCTATTCCCTTGAGAAGGGCGCCACCGCCTGTCAGAATAATCCCTCTGTCAATAATGTCACCCAAGAGTTCAGGCGGGGTCTTGTCCAAAACCCGCCGGATGGCACTTGCAATTGTATCAAGGGGCTCAGAAATGGCTGCCCTGACATCGGAGGAGCTGATCAAAACACTTCTTGGAAGTCCCATAATTGCATCTCTTCCCTTTACCTGGTACCTTTCATCTTCATTCCGTTCAGCATGGGCTGAACCTATAGCCATTTTCACCTGTTCTGCAGTAGACTCTCCTATGAAGAGATTATACTCTCTCCGAATGCATCTCATTATTGCGTCGTCAAAGGCATTTCCGCCTATGCGAGTGGATGCCCCTCTCACTATGCCATTCAGAGATAAAACTGCAATATCTGTAGTTCCCCCGCCAATATCCACTACCATATGCCCTTTTGGAGCTCTTATATCAAGGCCTGCCCCAAGGGCTGCTGCCAGGGGTTCTTCAATTAAGTAAACCCGGCCGCCTCCTGCTGCAAGGCCTGCTTGAAGGACAGCCCTTCTTTCCACAGAGGTGACTGCTGCAGGAACACATAAGAGAAGACAGGGCTTGATTATGGACATTGAACCCAGGCATCGCCGCAGGAAGTACCGGAGCATCAATTCAGTAACCTCAATATCAGTTATGACCCCCTGCCTCAGGGGGCGCACTGTAACTATGTTCCCTGGTGTTCTGCCCACCATGCGTCTTGCCTCTTCACCAACTGCCAAAACTTCCTTGCTTTCGACATGCCGGGCAATCACAGCAGGCTCCTTTATGACAATGCCCTTCCCGGACATAAACACCAATACAGAACAGGTTCCCAGATCGACTCCTATCTTTTTACCGCTTATCACAAGAAGACACCCCGTAGAAATGTTGCTTATCTAGTTCTACGAAAAGTGCCAGGATCCTTCTAAATACGGCATATTCGGCCCAATGCGCCCATTTTCCGGCTATCTGAAAGGTGGGTCATTGAGCTTTTTGGTATTTTTTCTTGGTAGCCTCTCCTCCCCTGATGTGTCTTTCAGCCTTATTTATGTCCAGTATCTCCCGGACAAGCTTGGCCAGTTGTGGGCGAATCTTGGGCAACCTTTCTGTAACATCCTTATGAACCGTGCTCTTAGAAACTCCAAAGATACGGGCGGCTTCACGAACCGTTGATTGGGTATCCCTTATATATTCGCCGATGTCGACGGCACGTTTCCATATCACGTCATTCATACGAGTGTCCCCCTTAGTGGGATGTTACGGTAATATATATGCGGACGTGGGGAAATCATGCGACCAAGTCTTAATCTCCTGTCAATTGCCCTCTTGCAGCCGGGGAACCGGATCAAGTACCTCACTTTCGTCAAGCAGTTGAAAATGGACGGCATCTCCGGTGGCGAATGCAATAGTCTCTCCCTGGGAGACTTCTTGTCCTGGAACCAGGCCCGACCATGAAACCCGGCCGTAACAGGTTTGATACCGGCTTCCATGGCCAATCACAATCATTTCGCCAAGGGTTTCATCCGTGTAGATTCCCTTGATTACCCCTGAAGCAACCGCTTTTACCTCTGCCCCGGCTGTTGCAGCAATGTCTACCCCAGGATAGAAACGCCACTCCTCGAACTTTTCTGAGAAAAACCAGCCCGGGCACCTTATAATCTCCCCTGAAACAGGCTTTATGATTCGGCTGAACGCCAATATCAATGCGGCCTCTTCTTCTTGGGCGGAATCCGCCGTTTCCCCGGGTTCCGGGGAAACGTCATCAGCGGTCAAAGGGGCTGTTGAATCCCTGGCTTCTTCATTGGGGCTGTTTTCCGAGACAGTTTCAGGGCCACCTTTGCTGTCTGAAGAATGGTTATTCCTATCTTCAGGGAGTGTCTGGCTACCAGGGGTTTCACCCGTAGCCAAAGACGGCAAATCATCCTGGGTTTTCCCGTTTTGCCCGGAGGTCTCAATTGGTTGAGCCTGCCCATTCGAGTAACCGGTAAAACTTGCTCGAAATCCAAGGTAAATTCCTATACTGAATAGTAAGACACAAAAACAAAGGATTAGCAACGCCTTGCCTGGAAGGGCCAAGGCCTTTGACTTCGCCCTGATGTAGTTTTTAAGTCGCCCAAAAACATCACAGGCTCCTTGTTTGCCCTGTGCCTTATGGTCTTGTCCCGCCTGCATAAAAACACCTCCGGCAAATATTATTGACATTATTTGCCGGAGGCATTCACCTACCAAACTGAGCCCGGGGCTACTCTTCAAAAATTCCGGCTACAGATGTTCCAGGATAGTAATGGGAAAGGATTTCAGCAAAAGTCTTGCCCTGTTTACCTGCACCATCAGCACCGTACTGGCACAGGCCTACACCGTGGCCGTAACCTGAAACCTGAAACACCACCTGGTCGCCTTTTACCGACCATGTAAACTTTGTTGATTTTAAGCCAAGGGCTGATCTAAACTCCACTCCCCGCATACTCTTGCCACTAACCGCAATTTCCTTAACCCGCCCTGTAGGAGATAAGGAAGTAACGGCCAGGATTCCCGATTGAGACACTCTTGCCGCAGGAACAGTCACGCCCAAACTTGCCATAGAATTTGATACATCCCTTACAGAAACAGTTACCCGGGTTGGCTTGCTGTAAGGCGATGCCTGGCAATACGGGCAAACTACACTCTTAAGGTAAGGAACATCATTGCCCCAAACATCCTTTGCAGCTTCAGTCATGCCTCCACAGGTGGAATGGTAAAGAGCTTCTGCCGGAAGGCCTTTGTATGTCAGGATTAAGCCCCCTTGTTTCCTGCACAGCCTTTTCAATCTTGGGCCAATTGAGCCAGGTACCAACAAGGCCCCACCTTTCTTTAATAACTTGCTCAGGGTTCCAGGCCTGATCCTTGGATGGGTTAGACGTAACATCGGCTTTACCTGGCAAAGACGGAGTCCCCCTGAATATCTGCATCTTCCTAACTGCATAGGTCCGCGCTTTCAGGATTGCCTGGGCCTTTAGAGTTTCTGGGTGAAACGAGGCAGGCATTTCAGAGGCCACTACGCCCTTTACGTAATCTTCCAAATTAAGGCTAAACACTTTACTGTCAGTTTCATAAAAAACATCAATCCTCAAAATCGGATAGCCGGTTCCAGACAAATTTGGTAACGGCAATACCCCTGGGAAGGCTGCACTGCAGAAGCCCTAATCCCGGCAAACAGGCCAAAAAGAAATAATAAAAAGAAGAAAAGCTCTTTCAATGCTGCTTCCTCCATTAATTAATGGAATTCTTTTGGATTAATATTGGAATTATGGCGGCTTTATGACTACCTGGATAGGGGAAGGCGAGAAAGAATGTGAACCCGACCGTTGAAACGTCGGGGACGGTCCTAACGTTTCACTATCGACGCTAAGCCGGAATACAAAGAAGGTGAAACGTTAGGACCGTCCCCGCGTTTCAACCTCTTCCGGTAAACCCTGAAGCATGGTCCATATCATCGTCAAAAAGGGATATCCTGGCACCAAGGGAGCGGAATTTGTCGGGTAGCCTTGCATAGCCTCTTTCTATATGCTCAAGGCCTGTTATATAGCTAATGCCCTGGGCAGCAAGAGCTGCAATACACAAGGCAGCCCCGGCTCTTAAATCGCCTGCCTGAACTCTTGCACCGGTAAGAGTGGGTACTCCCTCAATAATGGCGTTAGGGCCTTCAATTCTGATACTAGCTCCCATACGCCTCAGTTCCTCAGCATATCCAAACCGGTTTTCAAAAATCGTTTCAGATATTACGCTTGTTCCCTGGCTTAAACTGCACAGGCTCGCAAATAAAGCTTGCACATCTGTGGGAAATCCCGGATAAGGCAAGGTCTTAATGTTAACAGGAGTTAACCTTTGCCCCCCTTGTATCTCAACGCTTTTATACCCTTCAATAACTGTATTACCGGATTCGTGGAGTTTTGCCAAAACAGGCTTAAGATGAAGAGGAATAACGTTTTCAACCAGGACTTTACCCGCGGTAATGGCAGCTGCCACCAGGTAGGTGGCTGCCTCAATCCTATCAGGAATTATTGTGTAATTTGTCCCGGCAAGCTCCCGGACTCCGGTAATACGTATCCTTGAAGTACCGGCTCCCTTTATTTGTGCTCCTGCTGAATTCAAAAAATTGGCTAAATCTACCACTTCAGGTTCCTGGGCGGCATTTTCAATGATTGTATCACCATAAGCAAGAGAAGCCGCGCCCATGAGGTTTTCAGTGGCTCCAACTGACGGTACATCGAGATAAATTTCAGCCCCGTGAAGCCTGGGCGCCCTCGCGTGAATATACCCGTTGTCCATGGAAATCGTTGCTCCCATGGCTTCAAAGCCTTTCAGGTGAAGATCCACCGGCCGTTGCCCTATTGCGCATCCGCCGGGTAAAGGCATTGAAGCTTTGCCGCAACGCACCAGAAGAGGCCCCATGACCAGAAACGATGCCCTCATTTTACGAACAAGGTCATAAGGTGCTGAAGGGACAAGCTTGTTAGTCTTTATGCGTACCTGTCCATTGTACTCTTCTACATCTGCGCCAATAGCTGACAGCAAAGCCAGCATAGTTTGGACGTCGGCCAGATTGGGCACTCCCGAGACAGTGGTGATATCGCCTGTAAGCAATGCCCCTGCCAGAATTGGCAGGGCAGCATTCTTGGCGCCATCACATTGAACTTTGCCCTCCAGCGGCCTTCCACCCCAAATAACAAGATGCTTCATATTCACGCTCCTCAGCATATTGCTATGATTAGTGTCCGTTTATAGAGGAGCAATATCCCCGGAAACAGCGGCGTCCTAAAGGCAAGAGCGCCTTTATCAGCCTTAGAAGACTCTACCTGGCTCTTTTACAAAATATCAATGAGCCCGAACAATTTCTTTAATCTTCATCAACCGGGATACATTAGCTCGTTCCATTTCTTCAAGTCTCATTGCAACGCTCTTAACGGCTTGCTCCAATTCTGGAATTAAAACATATTCCAGTGCATTAACTCTTCTTCTGGTTTTTTCTATTTCATCAGCCAATAAATGGATCGTGCGTTCTACGTGAGATAACTGCACCAACAATGGAAGAATTCCTTGGAACTGCTCTATGGCATCATCAAGGTCGGAAGAGGTTGCAGCAAGGCCATAGTTTGGAAGAGGACTATCCGGTTTGGCCGCTTTCTCTTCGTCTTCTGCCCTTTCAATCTCCATTTCGGGTACGACTACATTCATGATATGGCGGTAGGATATTGAAACCTCCTCGGCTCCACCACCGACCATAAGGGCATCCTCCAGTACCGAAGGGGACAGAACGGCACGAGCCAGGGAAAAACTCTTATAGGCAATAGCTAGCTTGTCCTCTAATTCCTGCCTTAACCGCTGGCTCTCATGGACAATTGCCAAAAACTCTTTCATAAGCTGATCTCGCTTATCTTTCAAGAGTCTGTGGCCGCGTTTGGCCATCTGCACCCTACCCTTCAACCGGGTAAGTTCTTGACGCGTTGCATTAGCCCTGATCTCCACCGTCTACCACCTCCTTAGTCACTGACTTTCTCGGCTTCTTTTACCTGTGGCAAATACTTATCTATATTCTTTTGCGACACGCGCTTAAGCTCAATCCTGGGCAGAAGGGCCATAAGTTCCCAGCCAAGGTCAAGGGTTCCCTCAATAGGCCTGTTTTCATCGAATCCCTGTTTGACAAACCTGTTTTCAAACTCATCAGCAAACTTCAAAAACACCTTGTCAGCTTCGGTAAGAGCCGCCTCACCCAAAACAACGGCAAGCTCCCGGGCTTCTTTGCCCCGGTCATACGCATCAGACAGCTGGTTAAGCACGTCTGCATGGTCTTCCCTGGTCTTGCCTTCACCGATACCTTTATCCTTAAGCCTTGACAACGACACAGATATATTCACAGGTGGGTAAACCCCTGATCTGTGCAGTTCTCTGGAGAGAATTATCTGGCCCTCTGTAATATAGCCTGTGAGGTCAGGAATCGGATGAGTCTTGTCATCTTCGGGCATGGTTAAGATCGGGATCTGAGTAATTGAACCTGCCTTGCCCTGAATCCTTCCTGCACGTTCATAAATAGCCGCCAGGTCAGTATACATATACCCTGGGTATCCCCTGCGCCCTGGAACCTCTTTCCTTGCAGCAGACACTTCACGCAATGCCTCTGCGTAGTTGGTCATATCAGTGAGAATAATTAAAACGTGCATATCACGCTCAAAAGCCAGGTACTCGGCTACAGTAAGAGCCATTCTCGGTGTTGCAATTCTTTCTATAACAGGGTCATTGGCCAGGTTAACAAAAAGGACCGCCCTGTCCAAAGCACCTGTTTCTCTGAAGTTAGAGATGAAATAGTCGGCCTCTTCAAAAGTAATACCCATTGCGCCGAAAACCACGGCAAAAGGCTCCTTGGTTCCGAGCACTGTTGCTTGCCTGGCTATCTGCGCGGCAATTTGGGCGTGAGGAAGGCCGGCTCCTGAGAAAATCGGCAGTTTTTGGCCTCGAACCAGAGGGTTCATACAGTCTATAGACGAAATGCCTGTTTGTATAAACTCAGACGGGTATGCCCTGGCATAGGGATTAATTGGACTGCCGCTGATATCCAAGCGTTTGTCAGGTATGATCTTGGGGCCGCCGTCAATTGGATTTCCGGCTCCGTCAAAAATACGGCCCAAAATATCCGGCGAAACAGGGATCTCAAGCACCCTTCCAAGAAACCTAACTTTTGAGGATGTAACGTCAAGTCCCGCAGTTCCCTCGAAAAGCTGTACAAGGGCAGTTCCCTCAGCAGCCTCCAGCACACGCCCTCTGCGGTTTTGGCCGTCTCCGGTCTCAACTTCTACGAGCTCGTCGTAGTGAACGTCTGTAACTTGTTCGACCACAATAAGTGGCCCTGACACCTGCGTAATCGTGGTATATTCCAACGGCATATAGATTCCCCCATGCTAAAACTTTCCACTCGCCGGCCATCAATGAGTCTCGTCCCGTAATTCGTCCCTGATGGCAGCCATGATTCCTTCAAATTCCTGAGGCCATTCCTTTTCAGGAACTACCCTGGCTCTTGCAATGCGCTCTCTGACCTTCATTTCAAGAATCTTTTCAAGCTTTACTCCTCTTTCCATAAGGCGCAACCCATTATGGTGGAACTCAAGCACAATTTTAAGCAAGCCGTATTGCTTTTTTTGCGAGCAATACGTGTCTATCTCATGGAATGCGCTCTGGTACAGAAAGTCTTCCCGAAGGGATTTTGGCTGTCTCAAGGACCATCCTCTGCCTTACAGAGAGGGCATCTAACCCTACAAGCCTGACTATTTCAAGGAGCCCGTCTTCTTCTTGAAGAATAGACATGGCCTCTTTGCGCATTTCCGGGAAATCCTTCCCAACTGCTTCCCTGAAATACGGATCCAACCTATCAGTATAAAGAGAATAGCTGTTAAGCCAGTTAATTGCCGGAAAGTGCTTCCTTGCAGCCAACCTGTCATCCAAGCCCCAGAAAACTTTGACTATGCGTAAAGTTGACTGGGTTACAGGTTCTGACAGGTCGCCGCCGGGAGGCGAAACCGCTCAATCACTTAATGCCCCATAGCGATCATCTGACCCAGCAAATGAGCTCTGCCTGCCCGTTCGTAGAATTCTGCAAGCCTTGAACCAAGATACGCCGGATAACCTTCTTCACCGGGCATTTCCTCAAGACGGCCTGAGATTTCTCGCAGAGCTTCAGCCCAACGGGATGTAGAGTCTGCCATCAAGGCCACATCATATCCCATGTCTCTGTAATGCTCTGCAAGGGTTATCCCGGTGTAAATAGAAGCTTCACGGGCTGCAACAGGCATATTAGACGTATTGGCCACCATTATTGTACGTTCCATAAGGGGCCTGCCTGTGCGAGGGTCCAAAAGCTCAGGGAATTCAAGAAGAACGTCGGTCATCTCGTTTCCGCGTTCTCCGCAACCAATATATACGATAATGTCAGCATTTGCCCATTTAGCCAGCTGGTGCTGAATTACAGTCTTTCCGCTTCCAAAAGGCCCTGGTACACATGCTGATCCACCCTTTGCTATCGGGAAGAAAGCATCAATGACGCGCTGCCCTGTAACCAGCTGCTCAGAAGGCGGAAGTTTTTCCTTGACAGGCCTTGGAGCACGCACAGGCCATCTCTGAAGCATCATAATGTCCTTGAGGCCCTCTTTGGTTTCCAGAGTACACACAACCTCTGTAACCGTATAATCACCTTCGCTCACAGACTTAACCTCAGCCTTGTCGACTCCGGGAGGTACCATGACCTTGTGCACCACAAGAGGCGATTCTTGTACAGTTCCGATGATATCCCCAGTTGATACTGCCTGGCCTACACTGACTGAGGGGACAAAATGCCACTTTTTATCTCTGTCAAGTCCCGGAGCCTCAAGGCCACGGGAAATAAAATCTCCGGCCATATCAGCCAGAACATTAAGGGGTCTCTGAATTCCATCAAACATTGCTCCGATAAGCCCCGGCCCTAGTTCGACGCTTAGAGGAACACCGGTTGACACCACCGGCTCGCCAGGGCCTACCCCTGATGTTTCCTCATATACCTGGATTGAAGCGGTATCACCTTTAAGTTCGATAACCTCGCCTATAACCCTATTATCGCCAACCCTTACAACGTCGAACATGCGGCAGCCGGCCATCCCAGAGGCTACCACCAAAGGCCCGGATACTTTAACAATCCGTCCCGTAATCTGGCTTCCTGCCATGCCGCATCATTCCTCTCCCTTGAACAATATGTTCGCTCCGATTGCCCGCTCAACACGCTTGCGCAAAAGTGCCATGCCTATACCCTGAGGTTTGCGGGCATCAGGCAAAATGGTGATTACCGGTTTCGGCATACTGTATAAAGGCTCAAGATCCTTTTCAAGAACTTGTGCAATTTCCTCGGTAACCAGCAAAATCGCATAGTCCCCTTCTAATATGGAACCAAGCCGCTCCCGGGCTTCGGCCGGGTTGTCAGCGGGAAATGCCACAGCCCCGCTAGCCTTGAATCCCAAAACAGCATCTCTTTGACCTAAAACAGCCACCTTAGGCATAACTTTCACGCAACCTCTCTGATATCTCATTTTCCGGAACAAAAGCCTGCTTTCCGGAAAGGATTATCCTGAGATTTCTTACCTCAATTTCCCGGCCAAAAACGTATCCGAATACCGGTTCCGGGCCCAGGGAAATTGTCCCTGCCTCCCGCATTATCCTTACAACAGCATTATCACATTCCCTTTCCCACTGAGTAAGGGGCTCTTTCTTTTCCAAGAGTGAAATGCCTCGCCTGGCCAAACCCTCCAGTTCCGTCCCCTTGTACACCTTGTAAAGGTCATGAGGGCCTTGAATATAGGCTTCTGCCACAGAAACCGGGCTTATTGCCCCTCCCGAAAGCACAATTTTCCCAAAATCATAGGATGAAATACCGAGACGTTTGGCCCTGAATGCCATTTTCAAATTAAGAATGTCAATTTCCGACTGTAAAAAGCGGACAAGTGCTTGGTATCCATGTTTGCGAAACACTGTTTCCGCCCACGCGTAATATGCCTTGTCAATATGACTGTCGACCTCAAAAGGTGACAATTCAGAAACAGCTGCAGCTTCCAGAATCCCCCTGTAAACCCTTGCTATCTCCAGACTCACTTCATAGATGCTTACTGTCAATGGTTCGGGTTCCGGCTCTATTGGCCCGGGGACAGCCTCTCCCTGTTGAGTAGCCTCGAGCACTGCTTTAAAAACATCCTTATCGAGATTACCCAATTTTGAAAAGGCTCCTTCTTCAGACTCGACTGCCAAAAGCTGTGCCTTGAGAAACACTTTGAGATTGTGAAAATCGTAACGTGCTCTGTAAGCAGCAAGAATCAATGGCTCAGGAGCAATACCCATCATGCCGTCATGGGCATCTCTGACAGCCTCTTGAAGAGCAGTCTCGAAAAGTTCCGGGTTCTCGAGTTTCGATACATATGGGCCGTAATATGAATCCCTTAGGGCCATAAGGGCCGTTTCCAGAGAACTCGCCTCCAGCACCTGGCCTAGTTCGGCCCTCGTAAGAAGGCCTTTTTCGATTATCCTGATTCTGCCTACAGGGCTTGCCCAAAGATAGTCTCTCAAGATATATTCTCCTTCTCAGGTGATTTCTCAAAAAGAATCCGGGCCAGCTCGATTTCAAGGTCCTCCCTTATCAGGTTTAAGATAGCAGGGAATGTCACATTGTCAGACACTCCGCCTCTTTTCAATATGAAGCCGCCACCCAATGTTCCAGAAGAAAATGAAATCGTTAGGTTCCCCTGCTTACCGCTTAATTTAAGCTTTTCATTGGCAGCAGGTAAAAAATCAGGGCCCAGCCGGCGCTTATCTTCCTCACTCAAAATAATCTCTTCAGTGCCCAGGGCTTTTCGAGAAATCAAATCAAGCAATAAGGACCTGTATTCTTCTTTTGGCAGATTCGAAAGCCGTTTCACGGCTTCGTCAAGAACCCCGGAAAGAAGCTCCTGCTTTGCCCCAAGAATCATCTGGTTCTTCTGCATATCCCGGCGAGAAGCGGCAATGCTTTCTATTTGGGCCGCCCGGGTACGGGCGTCTTCCACAATTCTGGCTTCGAGCACAGCAGCCTTTTCTTCGGCAGCTTTAATCCTTGACTCAGCTTCTGACTTTGCAGAAGTAAGAATCTCGTCTTTCAACAATGACGCTTTCTCGTCTATTCTTTCTAAAATGTCTTCTAAGGGCATATACTCTCCCCCTAGATCCTGACTGCGAACATAAGCAACAGGACTGAAGCCAGAAGTCCCAAAACTGCATAGGTCTCAACCATAGCCGGCAGAATCAACGATTTTCCGGACTCTTCAGGTTTCTTCGCTACAATATCCATGCCTGCAACTGAAACTTTGGCCTGGTAAAGCGCGGAAATCAAACACGAAACGGCAGCAGGTACACACGCAAAGAAGATCTGCCATCCCTGAGCCAGGGTAAGCTCAATTACACCGGAGAAAGCTTCCATTTTGACCATAGCCAAAAAGCCTACCAAGAAGCCGTAGATGCCCTGAGTTCCAGGAAGAGCCTGAAGCAAGAGCAAGCGTCCAAACTTGTCAGGATCTTCAGCAGTCATCCCGGCAGCTTTTTCACCTGCAACGCCTACACCGACAATTGAACCGATTCCACCAAGAAATATAGCCAATCCGGCTCCCATGAGAGCCAAAACGTTCCCCCAGGCCTCTCCGAAAAACAGGCCTACAGCCAACATTACTACAAGGAACAGACTTCCGATAACCGTCCAGCTCCCTACCATTCCCTTTAACACAAACGTTCCCTCCCAATCTGCCTTGCTGTTTCCGTTTACTAGTATTTTTCCGGTCTCAATCTGTTAATGAAACATTTTCGCGTACTCGTCTCAGCGGCTTAAACGGCCTTCCACCCCCCTCGAAAAACTTGGTGAAGAACTCAACGAACTGTAAACGGCCAGAGTGGATAAAACTGCCCAGTGCGTTGATTACAAGGTTAAAAACATGGCCTATAGCAAGGATTACCGGCACAAACACCCAACCTACCTTGGGTAACATTGAAACCACCAGAGACGAAACCATGTTTACGACAACGCCGATAATGGCACTTGCAAGGCCTAGGGCGAGGATCCTTGCATAAGACAACGTATCAGAAAAGTATCCAATTATTGAATACAGCCCGCCTACACCTGAAATCGGCTTGAGCAAAATGTTCTTTTGCCCCCTGGAACCTGAGTACATTACCATTAGAGCGCCGAAAGCCATGATGTAAAGGGGAATGTTGCTCTGGATAATACCAACCTTCATAAGCCCCCAACTCACCAGTCCCGGCAAAAAGACTACCCATGAACCGCTGTCGAAAATACCGTCAGCTACCCGTCCGGCCTTAATATCCTCAACCATTTTCACAAAAATCCCTGCCCAAATGTGAACCAACCCGAAGGCCAGGGATACCAAAAGAAGGGTCAAAGGGTCGTTTATAGGATCGATGACCGCCACAGCACTGGTGAACCTTTCTATAACCGTGCCCTTAAGGAACGCAGTGGGAAAATCTCCAAGCCAGCTGCCCATAAGGGCACCTGCAATGACTGTTGAGACACCACAGTACATCAGCAGCCTGATCATCTTGTCGTCTTCAAGCTTTTGTGTTTTCAGGAATCTCCATGACAATAATATAAGGAGAATGCCGTACACTGCATCGCCAAGGCACATTGCAAAAAATATCCAAAAGAAAGGAGCCAAAACCGGCGTAGGATCAACTTCGTTGTACTGGGGATATCCGAAAATATTCGTCACGACCTCAAAAGGCCTTATAATCGGATGGTTCTCAAGGTACACCGGAACATCTTCATCGTCTTTAGGCTCCTCGTCAACAATTTCAATGTCCCTGAATGCCTTTAGCCCTTCTCTAAATCTGCCAACGTCTTTAGCCTTTACATAACCTTCAACTACAAGGGTAAACCGGGTCCTCGAAGATTCTTTTTGAACCTCAGCCAGGTTCTTTTTGTCCAGATAGTAATCTGTCAACGCAAGAATCTCCATAAGGCCTCCGGCCATCTCAACGTCTTCGGCTAAGATAGCTTCTTGTTCATTCTCAAGATCCTTCAGCCTGCTTTCCATGGACTGCAAAACATCTGAAACATAGCCTGTCCCCGAATAAGTTGCTGCTTCCCTGGCAAGGTTCACAGAAACGCCCCCAAGAGCAGAGATCAAAGTGCTAAGGCCAGGCCCCTCATCTGAAAGTGCTACAAACCAGACTCCGGCTTGCCCGCGTTCTTCCCAGATTACTCTGTAATGGATGTCCTTCCGGGAGATTTCTGATTGAGACTCTTTAGCAGGGGACAAAGCAGCAGCCGGGACTATTCCCAGCAGCATTTCGCAGCTTCTTGTCGGGCTTATTTCCTCAATTGGTATGTCGAGTTCTTTCCACGGAGCAAGGGACTGCACCCTCTGCTTCAATTCAGTGGCTTCTTTTGCTATGTCTCGAAGGCACTGGTCATGTTCCTTCACTGTGGTAAATATCCTGTTTATGCCGTACCCGGTGACAGCCTGTTGAAAGTCTGCAAATGACATCTCAGGCTTCTTCCCTGTAAACATATCAATAAAGCCTTTTTCGATGGTATTGTACTGCTCAAAATAAGATTTGATAACAGCCAACTGGGAAAGTTTCTCAACATACTCAGGAGTCTTTGCGGCATAATCGTTTCTTCCGGTTCCATCACCTGCGTTGACTGCAGTAGACCTGGTAACATGCATAAGTTCAAGGTCCCGTATAGCCTCGAAGAGAGCACTTTCCAGTTCGTCATATGCAAGTATTGTGATTTTCCGCATTCTGGCAACAGCCATAATCTCGCCGCCAGGCTAAGGGAACATGCCTGCGGCTTCCCCCTTTCACACCGCTTTCTTAATACGCTCTATGACCAGTTGAACTGCACCTTCAAATTCTTGAGATGCTGACGCTTTCACCCTGTCAATTGCTTCCTGAGCTTCTTTTACTGCAGACTCAAGTGCTAAATCCGCGTTCTTAGTTGCCTTTTCCACCATTTCGGCAGCCCTGGCCTCAGCTTTTTTGGCTGACTCAGTTGAAATCTCCTCAGCCTTCTTGTCAGCCTTGTCCAGGAGCTCCCGGGCTTTTGATCTCGCCTCTTCGATTTCGGTTTCCGCTTTTTTCTCGGTCTCAAGTATTAGATCAAGTTCTTTTTTGGCCACGAAATTCCGCGCCTTCTAAGTTCCTGCGCGGCTCCCTCCTTTATCGAAATGTTTCCAATTCTTCCGGCCTTTCATGCGACAAACCAAACCAATATAGCAAGGCCCCGGCAATTCTCCGGGCAGCCTGTCCGTCACCAAAGGGACTCTTGGCCGTGGCCATCTGCTTATACCTTTGTATATTGTCTAATAAATCGTTGATTGTGTCTATAATCAGATCCTTGTCAGTTCCAACCAAAGTGACAGTACCTGCCTCTATGGCTTCGGGCCGCTCTGTCTTTTCCCGGCATAAAATTACAGGAACCCCAAGGGCCGGGGCTTCTTCCTGGATACCGCCGGAATCCGAGACAACAAGGTATGCACGTTTGATAAGGTTTACATAATCCGGATAATCAAGGGGGTCAAACAAAGACACATTATCTATCCGGCTGAGATTTCTTAAAACAGGCTCCCGGGCCTTTGGGTTTTTGTGGACTGACACCAGAAATCTCACATCGTGCTTTCTCTGCTCTGCAACACAGGCAAGAGCCTGGCATATATCCTCCATTCCCTGGCCGAAGTTCTCCCTGCGGTGTACTTCTACCACAATAGTGCGGATACAGGAGCTGCCCTCCCTTTCAATCCGGCAAGAATCCCTGCTTTTGCACTGATTTAAGCCCAGTGAGTTGAGTGTTGGATTCCTGAAAACATAGTTGTCTTTTGCTGTCATGAAAAGTGCGTCTATAGCAGTATTGCCTGTAATGAATATGGACTTTTCCGAAACACCTTCTCGCAAAAGGTTTTCTTTTGCCCTGAGTGTAGGTGCAAAATGAATGTCAGAAATGACCCCTGCAACTTTCCGGTTTATCTCTTCAGGAAAAGGCGCATATTTGTCACCGGTCCTGAGCCCTGCCTCAACATGGCCACAGGGTATTTTTTGATAATAGGCGGCAAGAGCGCTGGCGGCAGTAGTAGTGGTATCACCATGTACCAAAACAATATCAGGCCGTTCCTTTTGCAGTACCGGAGTAAGCCTTTCAAGAACCCTGATTGTGGTTCCGGCCAGAGTCTGCTTGTCTTTCATTATGTCAAGGTCATAGTCTTTTCCAAGACCAAAGTGGGTCAGTACCTGGTCAAGCATTTCACGGTGCTGAGCTGTAACAGCTACTCGCGATACAATCCGGGTAGAATTCTGCAAGAGCTGAATAACCACCGGAGCCATCTTGATAGCCTCAGGCCGCGTACCGAAAACCGACAACACCTTGATGCTTGTTCCGGACAAAAGATTCCACACCTTTCAAATGTGCCGGAAGTCCCTAGCTTGTGTTTCTTGATCTTCCTGTACGGGGACTCCTTTTTTGCTTTTTCGCAGGAATGGTCAGAATACCCATTCTATGGGCTATGATAAACAGTCCCAGTACTGCCAGTCCCGCGATGGGGCCGCTCCCTGAGACCGGGAGGAACGTTGAAAACATACCGAGAACTCCAAATACCCCGGTTACAACATAAATGGCAACCACTGCCTGCCTGTGCCCTAACCCCAACTCCAACAACCGGTGGTGGATGTGGTCATGATCGGCACGGGAAACAGGTTTGCCTGAGGCGCGCCGTCTTACAATCGCAAAAGCAGCATCTGATATTGGTACCAAAAGTGCAAGAATAGGCGCGAAGACTGCCACAGCAACTGCTGACTTAACCAGCCCTTGAACGGAAATTACTGAAAGAGCCAGTCCAAGATACATGGCACCTGCATCGCCCATGAAAACTGACGCAGGGTGGAAATTGTAAGGCAAAAACCCCAAAACGCTGCCGGCTATGGCTGCTGCAGCCAGGCTTACCGAAGGTACACCGGCTTTGGCTGAAACAAACACGGTCACCAGGGCTGTTATTCCTGATATGCCTGCTGCCAGGCCGTCAAGGCCGTCAGAAACATTGATCAGGTTTTCAAAGGATACAACCCAGAGTACCGTAAGGGGAATAGCCAGGGCGCCAATAAATCTTATGGCCCCTGTAAACGGGTCTGTCACAAAAGCTATATCAACCCCGAAGGCAACCACACACAAGGCAGATGCAAGCTGCCCCAAGACTTTCTGCCATGGCTTCAGGGTATAAAGATCATCAACAACTCCCACTGCCAGGATAATAAAGCCGCCAAAGATTATGCCTTGCTGGGTAGCTTTATCCTGAGGGCCGGTAAGCAAAATCGCCACTACTGATGCAATATATATGGCAACGCCACCCAGGTACGGAATTGGACGGTTATGAACACTGCGTTCGTTGGGATAAGACATGGCTCCAAACCGGCCGGCCAGAGTCCTAACCAATGGGGTTATGGCTAGTGCCAGCACAAATGCAATTACAAAAGCAATAAACACCTGCAAGCCCTTTACCCCTTTCAGCGTCACTTAATGCAGTTGAGTTACATAAAGTCAATTAACCGAACCTATTCTAACCAACACATGGCGGACAAGTCAATTGCCCTGAGAGCTTGTGTACTGCTCTACAGTCATTTCTGATTCTTTAAAGAGCCTCCTGGACAGCTCGTCAGGGTACGGGTCTCTGTACACTACCCGGGTGATACCTGCGTTTATCAGCATTTTTGCGCACATACTGCATGGTTCAGCTGTTGAGTAAATAGTGGAACCTTCAACGGAAATCCCATATTTGGCAGCTTGAATAAGGGCATTTTGCTCTGCATGCAATCCCCGGCAAATCTCAGTTCTTTCTCCGGACGGAACACCCAATTCCTTTCTCAGGCAGCCCATTTGGGTACAATGAGGCAAGCCGCTGGGTGCTCCGTTATAACCAGTTGAAAGGATCCTTTTGTCCTTGACTATCACCGCCCCTATGTTTCGACGTATACAGGTAGATCTCCTTGATACGACGTCGGCCACCTGCATAAAATACTCGTCCCACTCAGGGCGTTTCAAGCCCTCTTCAGTACGACTCATGGCAATACCTCCAGGTTCCCAGCGGCATAATTTGCCTGTTTGTCAAAGCAGGCATGGCTTTACCCTCCAGGCCTGATCATTTTGTAAGTCTTGCTTCGAAATCCTGCCAATCATACACAGCCCTTTTGCCACCTACAAGCTTGGGCCTTGTCCGGGCTACAGTTACATGGGCATGTCCTATTGACTTGATCGGCATCCTTACAGGAACTGCTACAGGCCTCAGGTGCATACCAATTAGCGTGTCTCCAATATCAATTCCTGCATGGGCCTGGATTGACTCAACCACAGCAGGATCCTTAAAAAGCTTCATGGCAGTAAAAGCCGTTGCCCCCCCTGCATGGGGAACAGGAAGCACTGTGACCTCAGTCAAGTTGAACTTATCCAGTGCCTCCCTTTCTACAACCAGGGACCTGTTAAGGTGCTCACAGCACTGAACAGCCAGGAATACACCTGATTCAGCAAGGGCTTCTTCAACACCCTCCAAAACCGCTCTGGCAATATCGGTACTGCCGTGGGAACCAATTCTTTTGCCCTGAACCTCACTTGTGGAGCATCCAAGCACCAGTATTTGTCCGGGCTAAATCCTGGCTGATTCAAGAAGCCCTGTAGCAACCTCATTTGCCTGGCTCTTGATACTGTCAGAACTGATATCCCCTTGAAGCAATTCTCCGGTGTACACATTTGGCTCATGGGCATCTTTGGCATAGATCATACCCCCTGACCAACCGCGGCCAGGCCTCAAGGCCGTGTCTTCAGCCATGTCCCCTGCCTCATGTCTATCCACAGCATTTCCAGCATCTTTAACCCCTTTGTTGCCAGGACTGCTTTTTGTGTCTCTTGCCACAGGCTTTCCCCTCCGCTGACTCCAAGAATATTCCTCTCTTCTTGTCCATATCATGCTTCATCTCAACATTATCTCTATACAATAGCCGGGCCGGCCCCGATACAACTACAGGCCTGTTTCCAAATCCACAATTTTGGAGACTCGCCGCTCATGCCGTCCGCCCTGAAACCGGGCCTTCAGCCATACTCTTACAATATCAAGGGCAAGTCCGCCACCTGTAACCCTTGCGCCCAGGCACAGCACATTTGCATTGTTATGCTCCCTGGAAGCCCGGGCAGAAAAGGTGTCTCCGCAGGTAACAGCCCTTATTCCCCGGACCTTGTTGGCGGCAATAGCCATGCCCAACCCGGTACCGCACACAAGGATTCCCAAATCAGATTCCCCCTGGCTCACCGCCGTTGCAACCTGGGCGGCAAAATCAGGGTAATCCACTGACATCTCACTGTCAGTTCCAACATCCAGTGTCTGGTAGCCAAGATTCTTAACGAACTCCAAAACTTCGCATTTCAAGCGGTAACCTGCATGATCGCTTCCAACTGCAATCTTCATACAGCAAATCTCCTCTTCAATCAGGGCTAAATGCTCTTTCCGAAATTCATAGTCCAGGGGCAATTGGCTTGTACCGGCTGGAAAAATCCGTACCAAACGCCAAACTGCCGCTGCCTTTAATTGTACCGCTTTGTGGGAGGATCGAAAACCCTGCCCACAGCCTGTTCCAGGGGGCGGTAAAGCTCTTTTTGGTACATACCGTCCCCTAGTATGAGGTTGTCCATAGAGGTGCCCACAATAAGAATCTCCATGCCCTCCCGGATATCAGCTGAAGATATGGGCCATCCTGTATGGACATCTATTACTGTGATTAGATCAGGGAAACTAAACAAAGTGCGGCCGCTTACATCGCAGGTGAGATATTCATTCATAAACGTAAGCCGGGCAACTTCCTTATGGCCGTTATCTGAATTCAGCGAAATAACCCGGACTTCTCCTGCGTCGAAGCCACCTTCGGTTCTGATTTCAACCTGGCCTACCACACCCAGGGAAAGAATCAGGCCGTTAAGGAAAGTAGAGGCAGCATTGGCGGCAAAATATCCTACTGAGTGTCCATTGGCCTCACCATCTCGCAGGCCCCCTACATACTCAGCCCTTAGCGGATCAAAACCCAGCTCATGCTCTATGTGCCTGGCCATTGCATAGCCAAGTTCAATACACATGGTTATGGCCCCCAATGCTCCCTTTGCCTTCAAATAAGACGCAGTTACAGGATTCCTGGCAACAGCAACAAGGCCTTCTTTTTCAGAAAGCGCCCGGACCATGGCCGATGCATAGTCAAGGGGCCCTTCCACATACATACGGGCCTTCTTTCCCACAGCGGCTTGCCGGGATACATAGGAATCCTCCCTGTGCAAGCCTATGGCTCCCATTAGTGCCGTAGGGTGTGCCCGTCCGTTACACGGAGCATCAACCACAGGGACTCCCAGGCCGGCTGCTTGAAGCCAACCGTTTACAGTGGCAAGCCCTCCGCACTCATTGGAGTTTATTGCATTGATTTTGGTGCCTGTAACATTTTCAAGGAGCGAAAAGGCCTTAATGTAAACGTCTGGGTCCGGGCCCAATCCTCCAACCTTAGGGGACCCAACCAGGCCAGCGGTAACCACTATATCATCAGGATCCAGTTCATCAGGAGATATCAAATACACAGGGCCTCTGTCCAGAGCAACTTTTCCGAGGATATAGCCCGCCTTGGGAGAACCGCCCCCGCCGCCTCCCAAAACGGCGCCGCCCCATATTGCCGCCAGCAATTCCCTTTCATTTAGTTGTTTCATGCCAGGCACCCCTTTATCTGAAATAAGCTGTGGTCTGCAAATCTCTGGCGTGCTATCCATCCCACAATCCGTTAATAGACACAGATATTCATTAGACTTATGTAGATTCGATCCCTGCCAGTCTCTTTGTCAATACTCTGAGGCTTTGCTCCAAAACATCAGCAGTGTTGTCGTAGACTGTCTGGGCCTGACCGTAAGGGTCCATGACATCACCGTCAAAAACCCCGGGCAATACCTCTGAGAGGGTACGGATCTTGTTTTCAAACTCGGAATATCTGGACAACAGCAGCTTCTTATGTGCCAGGGTCATGGCAATCACCAGATCCGCTCCGGCCATATCCCGGGATGAAACCGGTTTTGAAACATGGCTCGAAATATCCACATCCCTGGCCCTCATGGCATGAACAGCCTCCTCAGACGCAGGCAACCCGGGCACAGCAGTAACCCCTCTCGATATAACTTCGACAGAATATGGCTCACCTGCATCTTTCCACAACCGCCTGAAAAGTCCTTCTGACATAGGGCTCCTGCATGTGTTTCCTGTACATACCATTACTATTCTTAAGGGGCCAGAGCCCAACTCCGAAAGATCTTTGCCCCCGCTTGCCTTTTCCAACCTGTTGGATATGGCCAAACCGAGGCCCTGCAAACTAAAGGTCTCTGATATGATTACCTGTGCTCCCAGTTCCTCAGAATGGCGCAAGCTTGAATAAAGCCTGGCTGCCACAGGGGATAGGTCTTCACGGGAGCCAAGCAAAATCACATTGAATAGACCTTCTAAGAGACTTTTCTGAAACGGGGTGTAAAGGGGAAAATTCTCTTGTGAGGCAAGGACAACTACCTTTTTGCCTGAAAGGGCAAACCTGATACTGTGAAATATGATTTTTTGCCGCTGGGCCAAAGGAGTTCCTTTAGCGATATACATTTCGGCCCTGGGAGCATAGTGCCTGTACTTCATTCCAGGCGAAAGGGCGGTACCAGCGGCACTGAATGAAAAAGGCTTTCTACCGTGCCCACATGTATCACAGACATCATAGGTAACACGGGTAACAGCCCCGTTTTTGATACGCCCTGTACTGAGTGCTGCTTCGATATCCTCCCGGGTCAGTCCTCCGGGCCTGAGGATTATCGGACTATCTCCTGATACATCCAAAACCGTTGATTCCACGCCTATATCTGTAGGGCCGCCGTCGATAATAATATCAATCTTGCCATTTAGGTCGGCCAAAACATCCCTGGCCGAAGTTGGGCTTGGCCTGCCTGATTGGTTGGCCGAAGGGGCCGCCAGGGGCACTCCACACGCGTCGATAAGCCTTTGGGCAACTGGATGATCAGGCATTCTAATGGCTACAGTTGGCAGTCCTGCAGTAACAATATCAGGAACAATGTAAGACCTGGGGAACAGCAAAGTAAGGGGCCCGGGCCAGAACATCTCCATGAGTCTTTTGGCCCTTGGCGAAATCTCCCTTACCAGGGCATCTACTCCTTCCAACCTTGAGATATGAAGTATCAAAGGATTATCCTGAGGCCGTCCTTTTGCCTCGAATATCCTGGCAACTGCCTCAGGATCCAATGCGTTTGCGCCTAATCCGTAAACAGTCTCTGTAGGAAACGCCACAAGGCCACCTCGCCGGAGTACGTCAGCACACCTGGCGATTATTTCTTCATCAGGGTGGAGTGGATCGACTTTGTATATTACAGTATCCAATCTTGAAGCACCTCCAGGTACTGTTTGCTGCATCTATTCTAGCATGTCCGGCATGAGGTTAAAGCATATGAGGTATATTGCTGCTTACCGGGCCCGGGATACAGGCGTGCTGCTCTACGCCTCTTCATGCTTTCTGGCAGGCCAGTATTCTTTCCACACCGGAATAATCCCGCACAAACCAAAATTGTTGCCACGGCCGGGCCTTGCATGAAGGAAGTACCGGTTTGGAAATCTCATGTGCTAATCTCAGATTTGAGGTGTTTGAAGCAACCTGGATACTTGATAATGCTTCCCGGCACCTGTCTGCCTGATGTGGCCAATTTCCACAAGCAGGTAGCCAGGCTTAAGAAAAACCAGGCTTCACGAATAACATACTTGTGAATTCAATACCGGACCGGCCGCCGTTTAACGCAAGGTGGGGCTCAAAACTTTTGGCCTCAGGATCCAGGTGCGGGATTTCATCCCGGGGTATATACGGCGGGTTAGACACTATCATGTCAAGCTCACCTGCAAGTTTCCTTTGCCTCAAGGGCTCAAGGCCATCGCCGTGGAAAAATACAGGCGGTTCAGAAACCCAAAAGCGACCTTCCTGCCTGTTGGTTTTCAAGACCCCTTGCGTTTTCTTTCGCTACCTCCAGCGCCTTAGGGGAAATATCTGTGAGAAAGACTTTAGAGGTGGTGGGTTCAAGTGTCTCACCGGACCGGGAGTGGAGTAATTGATCCTGGAGGGGGCCGGCCCAGGCGGTAAATATTTCCGGGAGCATTTTAGTATGGAAAGGCCTACTGCCCTGACCCACAGCAAACGTCACATACTGTGATGGAACATGGGCCTTCCTTCCGGCCGTCAATTATTTGCCTTATTAGTGAAAGAGCCGTCTCGACAAGAATCAGTTTCCGGCCGAGGGAATAAGAACCCTGTTGTCAACCTTGAACCTGAACCCCATGAATTCTTTATAGCCGAGAATGTATGCTATAGGCTCTTTGCCAGAGCGCCTATGGAGAAGGGAGGTATATTCGTTGTGCCTGTGGGGAGGGACAATATTCTCAGGGTAAAGATAAAGGGCCTCACTGGAGCATCCGAGAGCATGAGACTAAAAGCAGCGCAGCATCCCGTGCTGGGTACTCGGATGTTTCGAAGCATCTCGCGCGCCCTGAAGCAAGAGCACTCTTCACATTCATGTCACGGACCCCCCAACTGTGAAACGTGGTTGAAACGCGGGGACGGTCCTATCGTTTCAGTCTCTGCATTTCATCCCCCGGTGAAACGATGAGATCCCCGCGTTTCATTCCACCGGATTTCATCTTGGCGATCTGCAATTTCAGCAAGCTTCTCCTGTTCTTCATTGCTAACCAGGATATCGACCACTTCATCAAGGCCACCGTCCAGGATTTGCTGAAGCCTGTGGGTGGTATACCCTATGCGGTGGTCAGTTACCCTGCTCTGAGGGAAGTTGTAGGTGCGTATCTTCTCAGACCGCTCCCCGGTTCCCACCTGAGACCTGCGTGCCATGGTAAGCTCTTGAGCCTGTTCTTCTTCTATCATGGCTTTTAGCCTTGAACGAAGAACCCGCATTGCCCTTTCCCTGTTCTGTATCTGAGAACGCTCGTCCTGGCAGCTTACCTGCAAGCCTGTGGGCAGGTGAGTGATTCTAACAGCAGAATATGTTGTATTTACGCCCTGGCCGCCATGGCCTGACGCGCAAAAAGTATCCACCCTGATATCCTTGGGGTCAATGACCAAATCAACTTCTTCTGCTTCCGGAAGCACGGCTACTGTTGCAGTGGAGGTATGGAGCCTGCCACTTGATTCAGTTGACGGTACCCGTTGAACTCTGTGAACACCGCCTTCGTACTTTAGCCGGCTGTATGCACCTTCACCTTCAATGGCAAAAATGACTTCTTTAAAGCCTCCCAAATCAGTGGGGCTGCTTGACAAAATCTCAGTCTTCCATCCTCTTCCTTCAGCATACCGCCCATACATGCGGAAAAGATCTCCGGCGAACAAAGCCGCTTCTTCGCCACCTGTTCCGGCTCTAATCTCGCAGATGACGCTTTTGTCGTCATTTGGATCCCGGGGAATCAGATCATGTCTGAGCTGACCCTCGAGTTCCCTTAGCTCCTCTTGCAAGGTTTTCAGTTCTTCTTCAAAAAGAGCCCTCATATCTTCTTCAGACTCGGTCTTAAGAACCTCTGTGCTGTTTTCAATATCGGCAATTACTTTTACATAGCGCCTGTATCTGTTCACAGGCCCTTCAAGGCGAGCCCTTTCCCTGGCAAGATCCCGGTACTTTATTGGGTCAGAAAACACCTCAGGATCCTCTAACGAGCTGCTTATACTCTCATACCTTTTCGCCAGGAGTTCAAGTTTTCCGATGAAATCATTGCCTTCGATTTCAGCAGCAGACATTAAACTTTCACCCCTTTTCTTTGAACTTGCTTCCTTGAAACTCAAAACCCGTTTTATAACTCCATGATCCTTCAATATATGGCCCTTCAAAACTCATCCTACTCAGAACCCGGTGGTTGAGTTCATGTGAGCCCCAGGATTGGACTCTTCAATTATCAATAAAACAAGACTGGTAGCGGCCACTTCTAGCTGGCCTTTGTCGGGCTCCCTGGTTGTAAGTCTCTGCATGGCAATCCCCGGAGCCTTTACCAGGCCCCACAAGAAACCCTCACCCTTTGCCGACCGCCTTAGCACTTCATAAGCAAGGCCTGCAACAACAGGCAACATGGCAATTCTTGCTACAATCCTGACAATCAAAGATTTCGGGCTCATAAACAAGAACACAATCCATGTCACCAAAACTGCTATAAACAAAAAACTGGTTCCGCATCTTGGGTGCAACGGGGATTCAGGCTTTGCTTTTTCAACCAGAAATTCTACACAGTGCTCCAAAGAGCCGGCATCAGCCTGATTTTCTCGACTACACTGCCTGCTCTGAATGTCCCGGGTGCTTCCACCGGTTAAGAGCCCTTCCAGGTCTGAGTAATTCTTTTCATAGGCCCAGATAACCTTATGCTCTGCCCCGTGATATTCAAGCACCCTCTGGATATCCTTCATCCTGGATATGGATACAACATAAGCTATCAAGAACAACAGTCGCAAAGCTGATTCTATAAAACTTACCCAGTACCGGCCTGAAACTGCTAAGTACCTGACGAACCACGCAGTTACATAGGACGGCAGGATAACAAACAGCCCCAATCCCATTACTACAGCAAAAGCCACAGCAAGGGTAAGGGCATTGTCAGAAGGTTTTTCCTCTTCGGGGGCTGCAATCTCTGCTGATTTCATTAGCATCTGAATCCCAAGAGACAATGACTCAAACAAAGAAACCGCTCCCCGGATTACAGGTAACCGGGTAACTTTATTCTGTTCAGATAGGTTTTCCACCTTCCCGGTCAAAGACACAATATTACCTTCAGGATCCCTGACCGATAAGGCCATATGGCCGGGCCCGCGCATCATGACACCCTCAATTACGGCCTGGCCGCCATAAGACGGACGGTTGTCTTTACTCAATTCTTCCCACAACCCTTCCTGCCTTCTTGGGTCCTCGCGAACCGGTTTAGCCTTACCATAGCAGAAGCAAATAAAAAGGCAGAAACCTAAATAAAGTTCTGCCAGTAGTTTGTATATTTGCTAGCGAGCGTCGGTGCTCTCGCCCCTGGTGGGTTGAGTTTCTTCAGGCTTTTGCTCACCTTCAAGGTAACCATACTTCCTTCTGAACTTTTCAACCCGGCCTCCGGTATCCACAATCTTCTGGACACCTGTAAAGAACGGATGGCACTTTGAGCAAATTTCAACACGTATGTTTGGCTTGACAGAACCTACGTGATAGACTGCGCCACAAGCACAAGTCACTGTAGTCTTATGATATTCCGGATGAATCTTAGGCTTCACCTTAATCACCTCAGTTGAATTATATCGGCAGGATTGCACCATGCAAGCCCGGGATTACTCTGCGATCTGCAAAAACATCAAAACCATTGATGAAAGGGCCTTGCCCCGAACAGAGAAAGTATAGCACGTGGAAACGAGCCTATCAAGAACCCTGGTGTTTTCACCGGGGCAAAATGCGGGACCTGGATTCCCGGTTGGCCCCGTAAAAAGGCCCTTTCTTGCATACTACGTCTTTCCACGATGCAAATGCTTCAAAACCTGCTTGTTTAAGCACTTTTCCGGCAAGGCCCAGGTTCCTTGCCACTCCCAGGGGGTGGTGGGAATCCGAGCCATAAACAGGTGTGCGCCCGCCCATTTCTTTGTAGAGTCTGAGGACTTCCACCCTCGGCGCCGGCCAATACCCGGGTTTGTGAAGCACTGCAGCGTTAAGTTCAAGCCTGCTGTTGTGAACTATGGCATCCAGGGTGGAGGCCAACCGGCCTTCAAGTTCAGAATCCCCGAATACCTCGGGCCACCCCTCAGGGATGTGACGCTCATAAACTCCAAAGTGGCCTACTATATCGAAGAGTCCGGAAAGTGCCAGTTTTTCAACTTCAGAAAAATACCATTTAAGTGCTGCCCGGGCCTGCCCTGGATTACTCTTCACTATTCCGGCGTTTTGCGGGTTCCAAAAGTCTATTGGAGGAGCGTCATGGACCGATCCCATAACAATGTCAAAGGAATGCCGGTCCAGATAGTCTCTGATTTCGCCCTCAAGATTTGACCGGTAGGTCACTTCCGCGCCGAATAAAACTTTAAGGGTTCTCCTGTACCTTTCCCTGGCTTTTTGCCAAGCCCTTCTGGCCTTGTGGTAGTTAAACTGCCGGTAACAATAGTCTTCAGGGCTAAACTCAACATGCTCAGTAAAGGCAATTGCCTCCAGGCCCATATCAATTGCACTTTCACACATATCCCACACACTTGCATAGCAGTCACAGGAAGCCGAGGAATGCACATGCAGGTCGGAAACACCCATCCTTAATTATCTCCTCTGCAGTTTCTCAGAAAACGTACGTTCACACAGCATACAACATACCCAAAGTATACTCCGGGAATTTATACACATTAGTATAGCCGTGAAAGGTGGTTTTGATCAACTACTGCCTGTTTTTCGGCCATGGACTACCTCATAAGAGCCAGCCGCTTCCTAATGACGTTCCAGGTATCTCTGTTAGCCTTGGTCTTGCTCAGAACGTCAATCAGCGCTTCCAGCACTTTGTCCGGCTCAATATCATTGGTCATCTTGCGGAAGAGCCACATAGCCTCGAGTTCTTCTCTCGATTGCAGAAGTTCTTCTTTGCGTGTACCTGATCTTTTAACGTCTATGGCAGGGAATATCCTGCGTTCTGAAAGTTTCCTGTCCAGATGGACTTCCATGTTGCCTGTACCCTTGAACTCTTCGTAAATAACATCATCCATCCTGCTGCCTGTCTCTACAAGGCAAGTTGCCAGGATGGTCAGGCTTCCGCCCTCTTCAATGTTCCTTGCAGCCCCAAAGAATCTCTTGGGCTTGTAAAAAGCCGCAGGATCCATACCACCTGTAAGAGTCCTGCCCGACGGCGGCTCAATAAGGTTATACGCCCTGGTCATCCTTGTGATACTGTCAAGCAGGACCACAACATCCCGGCCGTTTTCCACCAACCTTTTGGCCCGCTCAAGAGCCATTTCAGTAACCCTGGCATGGTTTACAGGCGGCTCATCAAAAGTCGAAGCAATTACCTCACCCTTAACTGACCGCTGCATATCAGTGACTTCCTCAGGACGTTCATCTATTAGAAGCACCATGAGGTAAGTCTCAGGATGGTTTCTGGTAATGGCATTGGCGATATTCTTCAAAAGAACCGTTTTGCCGGCCTTGGGAGGCGATACAATTAACCCTCTTTGTCCCTTTCCCACAGGGGCTACAAGATCAAGAAGCCTTCCGGACAGTTCATCCTTGTAAGTCTCAAGTTTGAACCGCTCATCAGGAAAAATCGGCGTAAGGCCTTCAAAGTTCGGGCGTTCTCTGGCCATTTCAGGGTCTTCACTGTTTATGGCTTCTATTCTGAGAAGGCCGTAGTACCTTTCTGTATCTTTTGGAGGCCGAACCTGCCCTGATACAAGATCGCCCGTTCTCAGGTCAAACTTCCTTATCTGAGACGGGGAAATGTAGATATCATCTTTCGATGGGAAATAAAATGCCGGCCTCCAAAAAACCGTATCCTTCGTTGAGGATTTCAAGGAGCCCTTCTGCGAAAATTAAGCCACCGGCCTGGGTTCTGGCTTTAAGAATTTCAAAAACCAGTTCCTTTTTCCTCAAGCTGGAGTAGCCTGCAATGCCAAGCTGCCTTGCGCCTCTTTGAAGTTCTACCAAAGTCATGTTTTCAAGTTCACCCATTGAGGGGCCCGGGCCTGCTTTGGTTCTTGGGAGAGGCCTCACCTGCTGCCTGGATTGATAGGATGGCTCAGATACAGTCTCTCCTTGCCTGCCTGCCTGCTCACGATCCTGGCGATCTCCGCGCTCTGGACGATCTTGCCGGTCGGAAGAAGGATCAGCAGGTTTCTTTTGCCCTTCGTCCTTGCCGGGATCTCCCCGGTGCTCTACTACAAGTACACTGTCAGTATCTTTTCCCTGGTCAGATCCAGGCGAATCCTCCTGTTCAATCTTCTCGGAGGTAAGTTCCTGTTTGGCTTGTTTAGTGCCTTCTTCTTTTTGAATTTTCACTTTATCCACTAACTCCTCAATTTCACCGACAGGCTTCTCAAGGGATATCGAAGACTGTCTTGATTCCTTATCCTGAACATCTTCCGTTGAAATCTTCGTGGCCGATTTTTTGGATGTCTTTTTGGGCGTGTCTGCCGTATCCTCTGCCTCTTTGGTTTCTTCTACAGGCGCCGCTTTCTTTGCACGTGTCCTTCTTCGCTTAGGAGCAGGTTCTTCTTCTGAAGTTTGGCCTGAGTCCCGGCCTTGAGTTGACTTACTTTCTTGCTCCTTGGCCATGCTGGTAGTTTTATCCGGTTCGTCCTTTTTCTTGCGTGTGGTGCGGCGGGCCTTTTTTACTGTTTTCTCCTCTGATTTGTCTGTTGGGTTGTCCAAATTCTCATCTACTGCTTTCAGAGAAGATTCTTCGTCGGGCGGAACGGTTTTCTTGGAGCGGGTCCTTCGTGTCCTGGAGGGTTTCTCGCCGGCGGCTCCGGCATTATCGGGGCTCACGTCTTCGGAAGTACCTCCAGAATGCTGGATAGTCCCTTGATCTTTGACGGAAATTCCATCTTCATTCATATCTAACACCTTCTTTTTGTAGAGTTGTAAAATCTTAAGGCTTTGCTCTCACAAAAAAACAAGGGTTCTCGGATGAGAGTGCAGCACTGGTTTTTCAGGAAAACAGAGATTCAACTCAGTTGTTGGAGGGTTACGCCAGTGAAGACTATAGCTTTTTACTCCAATCTGAAACTATCATACGTAGACATTTTTATCAAGATGCTCATCTGACAAAACTTTTATACAAAATATGGCCGGTTATGTAAATGTACGGTGTTTCGGATTTCGGGCGCAGGCTAATGCTGCGCCCTGCTAAGACTATATGCATAGACTATATAATGCGGCCGGATAACCTCTTTGCCAGGGTGGGGCCACCCACTGCGGCCCTAATTGACCCTGCCCCTCTGGACACCGGCTGAAAGCAAGGGAACACCACAATACCTGCTAGCCTTGTTCAAGTTCTTGCCTGGCCTTGGCCCAGTCGTCCAGAAACCGCCTTATTCCCTTATCGGTAAGAGGATGCCTCAACATGGCCTCAAGCACCTTGTAAGGAACCGTGGCTATATGACACGATACCCTTGCAGCCTCAAGAACATGCATGGGGTGGCGGACAGATGCTGCAATCACCCGGGTGGGAAAATTGTAGTTTTCCATTAGGATAACCAAATCTTCAACAATATTCATTCCTTCATTACCGATATCGTCGAGCCGCCCTATGAACGGGCTTATGTAGGTTGCTCCGGCCAGGGCCGCCAAAAGCCCCTGGGTTGCGGAAAAGACCAAAGTGACATTGGTCTTTACTCCCTCCTGGGAAAGAACCTTTACAGCTTTTAGCCCGTCTTTGGTCATTGGGAGCTTCACAACAACGTTAGGTGCGATTTTAGAAAGTCCCCTGGCTTCAGAAATCATGTCCCGGAAATCCAGGCTCAGGGCCTCTGCGGAAACAGGCCCGGGAACCATCTCGCAGATTTCTTTAACCAAAACCTTAAAATCCCGCTTTTCTTTGGCTACAAGACTGGGGTTGGTAGTGACACCTGAAATAACTCCCCAGCTGAGAGCTTCCCTGATCTCCTCTATGTTGGCTGTATCCAAAAACAGCTCCACGTATGTACCCCTCTTTCTACCATGTGTTTGCTATGTCACCGGCCACGTATGTGCCGCTAACTCAGGATGCGGCCAACCCAAGTATCTTGCGAGCCTCAGACGGCTTTGCCACAGGCCGCCCCAGTTCTTTGGCCAGCCTTGCCATCCTCGCTACGAGCTCACTGTTGGATTTTGCCCGCACTCCCCTAGAATAGTATATATTATCTTCAAATCCAACGCGTACATGTCCACCAAGAATTATAGCCATTGCACCCAATGGAAGCTCGTGCCTCCCAATGCCTGCCACTGTCCAGGTGCAATCAGATGGAATCATTGATATCATGTGGGCCAAGTTCCTGGGATCTCCCGAAATTGCGCCGGGAACACCCATCACAAAGTCGAAATGGCCTGGAAGGTCTACAAGTTTCTTCAGAGCAAGTTTCCTGGCAGTGTCAATCATACCTACCTCGAAAATCTCAAATTCAGGTTTGACCCCGTTTTCCTTCATGGCTTTGGCGAAAAACTCGATGTCTGCCTGAGAGTTAGTGAAAATACCATCGCCGAAGTTACATGTTCCGCATGTAAGTGTTGCCATATCTGGTTTAAGTGATACAGGGCCTACTCTTTCCCGGACTGTCATCCCCACAGCACCGCCCACAGATACCTGAATTATCATGTCGGTTTTCGCTTTCACACGTTCGATTATTCTGGCATAGACGTCTGGGTCCTGGGTGGAACTGCCGTCATCGTTCCTTGCGTGGATGTGGGCAAGGCTTGCACCTTCATTCCAGGCCCTGTAACATTCTTCTGCAATTTCCTCAGGAGTATAGGGCACACTGGGGTTATGTTCTTTGGTAACCTCGGCTCCAACGGGAGCGACAGTGATTATCAAAGGATCCATACAAACTAACCTCCTTTTGATACGTCTTTGGAACGGACATATGTTTGGAGCAGATGCAGTTCTGGAATAAACGATCTGTTTCTAGAAGGCCTATCTCCGGAAACATCACTCTTTTGGAATAACTACTGCACCTTTAGCCCTTGCGACCAAAATGGGTTCTTCAAGCACCCTGGCCTTTGAAGGGCCTTTTTCGTACTGGGGTTCAATTACCTTGTAAGCCTCCATTTCGATCTTCCTTGACCGCCTGCCTACATGCACAATCCGGCCACGCACCTCCAGAAAGTCTCCTGCAAAAACAGGGGCCTTAAACTCTACACTCTCGTATGATGCAAAGAGCCCTTCGTCACCATCATGGCGGATGCACAGTTCCGTTGCTACATCTCCGAAATACTCCATTATTTTGGCTCCGGCTACAAGCCCGCCGCCGTAGTGGGCATCTGCCTGGCTGATTCGAATACGCAAAAGGGCCTCGACAGGTTGGGTTGCTGCTGGTTTTTGATCCACAAAAATCACTCCCTGATTTGATCAACTGCAGCAGCCTGCAAAAGACTGCTTGCAAACAGGCCTAACAGCAGGCTGCAGAATCTTACAACTATTGCATCCTGACCTTTCTCTTGCCTGCTCAAAGAAAGCCTCGTCTTCTCGAAAATATACCCGGCCGAATCCTTACATTCCAGAAGGGTTTGTCTATTGCCAGGCCTGTGATTCTGATATGTTCTGTGCTGATGGCCTTGAGGCAGGCCCCAACCAACATGTTACAGGTAAATTGATGCCCGTGGCAACACATTGCGGGGATTTGCATCTGTTCTGTGCTTAGGTACCCCTCGTGCCAGCCCTAATGGGAAAGTTCATCCGAATGGTACTCACCGTGATTGCTTATCTTTTGGTTGCTTGGTGCCAACAATTGGGTTATATTGATTTCGGCATATATGGTGCCATAGGCATCTGGTCAAAGCAGTCCAGATTCGGCCCATTCCCAGAAAGAAATCCAAAGTCACTCCAGCCAAACCTTGCACTTCTCACTGCAATACGATCCATAGACTCTACGAACAAATCTGTACATTTTAACAGTGAAGTAAAACAGGGGACGAGGTGATTCTTCTGCGTCAGCAAGACTTTCCAAATGCCGGAGAAGTAATTCAGAAACTTGAGCGTTTTTTCGCAGAAAGGCTCGACGTAGTATTTGCCTATCTGTTCGGGTCGGTGGCAACCGGTGCGTGTCACAGGAACAGCGACATTGATATTGCTGTGTACGTCGCTGAACCATACCCTGGCCATCGGCCGCAGCCTATATCAGAGCCAGAGCCACGGATATTACGCGGGAACACGCCGGCAAACACAGGTGGCCTGGGCGAGTATCAGGCCCGTCTATGGACAGACATGTCACAAGCGTTGGAAACAGATAACCTGGACCTGGTGATTCTCAACCATGCACCTGTTCTTTTGTGCCACCGGGTACTAAAATACGGCATTGTGATTTCCTCTAACGATGAAGAGGCCAGAATTGACTTTGCTGCCAGGACTATTTCTGAATACTGTGATACTGAACCCCTGCGGGAGCTAAACTACCGGTATTTGAGACAGCAGATTATTTCAAGAGCATTCGGAAATGCCCCGATTAGTAGTTCCTCGAGCATTAGGGATATGCATCCTCTATATGACCGGCAGGTTGTCTCCCGGTACCTGGCAGATCTCAACCATACCCTGAATACATTGGAAAGGATGAAATCCATCGGCTTAGATGAATTCATAAGCGATCCACGAAACCACTGGGCAGTTGAGCGAGGGTTGCTAAGGTGCATTCAAGACCTCCTCAATATATCCAATCACATTTTAGCCGGCCTTGGCTTTCAGGTTCCTGAAACATACAGAGGCTCCATATTGGCTATGGCCTCAGCCAGGGTCATTCCCCGGGAATTCGCTGAACAACTGGCTCCTATGGCTGGCTTCAGAAATATCCTGGTTCATGATTACATCGAAGTTAACCTGGAAATTGTGTATTCGCTGTTTCAAGGGCACCTGAATGATTTCAGAGAATTTGCAGGTTACATTGCACGCTTCCTTGGAACATAAACCGGTACCCCACGCCTTATTACAACCAGCAGGAAACCCTATTCCGGATCTGGCTCTATGACCCGCACCTTATCTGTATGGCGCTTTGACATCTGCTTTATAGCCTTCCTGTCTTCCTTGGACAAGAGGACGATGTTGAGATCGTAGTTTTCGGGATCAGGATAAAGATCTTCTCTTCTTGCAAGAAGATTTACCCTCTTCCGGTGAACCTTGATTCGCTTGTTTCTCACCAAAACGATCAGATTTCCCCGCTCATCTGGTTCACGTGCAACAACGCCTCTGTAATTGACAGTGTTAACCCATACCGAATCCCCTACAAGAAGCTGCTTTTCTCTGGGCACTTCAATGTCTCTGGAGCCTTCAGTGACCCCGGAGTCTTCGGTGATTTCAAAGTCTTCGGTGATCCCCGAGTCTTCATTGCCTCCCGAATCAATGACGGCCTTCTTTTTTCGAGAGATAGCAATACCGCCGGTATCATGCTCGTCACACTTTCCATGCCACACAGCGGGCACACCCGGCAGCTCATCTTCAGAATCAGGCCCTGACATCCACTTAACATAATCCTCTGCCTGTTGAATCACCTCTTCGGGTATTCCAAGCCGCCTGGCCACGATAATCCCCTGGCTCTGGCCTGACTCGCCAATCACAAGCCTGTAAAGTGGCTTCAACGTTTCGTGGTCAAACTCCATGCAGCCGTTTTCGAACCCTGGATGTGCTTCTGAGTAAGCCTTAATGTCACCATAGTGAGTCGTTGCCATTGTCAGACATCCTTTGCTATAGAGAAACTCTAGGATACCTGCGGCCAATGCCGCACCTTCACGCGGGTCAGTGCCAGTGCCAATCTCATCAAGAAGCACTAACGACCGGGCATCTACAGCTCCCAATATTCGACTGATGTTGGACATGTGTGAAGAGAAAGTGCTCAGAGACTGCTGAATACTCTGCCTGTCTCCGATGTCTGCCAAGACATGGGCAAACACAGGCACTCCCGAGCCATGCCGTGCAGGGATGTGCAATCCCGCTTGGGCCATAAGGCACAAGAGCCCTGCAGTCTTCAAAAGAACAGTCTTTCCCCCGGTGTTGGGCCCTGTAATCACAAGGGTCCGGTAACCTTTCCCCAGCCTGATATCAACCGGAACTGCATCTTTTCGCAGCAAAGGATGCCGGGCATTTATGAGATTCAGGAACGGTTCAGGGAAAATCGAGGGTTCAACTCCGCCAATCTCCAGGCTGTAGCGGCCTTTCGCCAGGGCGAAATCGCAGCAAGCCATGGCTTCAACAGTGATCCGGATCTCCCTCTCACGTTCAAAGACCATGGCGGTGAGTTCAGCAAGTACCTTGTAGACCAGATCCTCTTCCAGCGCCCTGAGGGTAATAAGCTCATCAACCAGAGGCTGCACCTGAGCAGGTTCAATGAACACTGTCATGCCGCTTGATGACGCCTGGACCAGGGTACCGGGAACCTTCTGTCTTTGTGAGGCTTTTACCGGTATCACGTACCGCCCGCCCTTTACCGTTACAAAGCCCTCCTGGATAGCATCTCGTAACCTGGGCGAATTCACGACGCTGTTCATCTTGTTGTGAATTTTGGCTTCTGTATTTGCCATGGACCGCCTGGTCTTCCTTAGTTCAGGGTCGGCGTAATCGCTCACACGGTCACCGTCTATTGAGCCGGTGATAATTTCCACCAGGCCGGTGAAGTCGGATATAGAGGCAGCATAAGCACACAGAAGGGGCATTTCAGCTTCTCTGCCCTTCATGTATTTCTTGAACTTAGATGCTCCTCTAAGCATATCCGCCACCCTGACCAGGTCTCTGGGCTGTATCACCCCGCCTATTTTGGCCAGGCCAAGAATTTCCGATATGTCATGGAGCCCCGGGAGTGGCTGCCCACCTTTACTTGCAAGCGCCGCGGCTTCTGACGTCTCCTTCTGAGCCGTCAAAATTCTGTTCCTGTCTGTTTCAGGCAGCATCTTGTCGCAAAGACGCTTCCCGAGATTGCTCACGCAATACTGTTTGAGTTCCTCTTTTATAAGGCTGAATTCCAGGGTCTCCAGGTCAAATGCTTCATTGATTTCTTCTGTACCTGCATCCGGATTGGTATTCACGAAAACTCCCTCCATCTTAAATGGCTTAATGCCTGGTTCTTGACTCACACTGCTTTCTTCCGATGTGTTGCCCTTTGAGCCTGATTGCTGTAGCCATGGTGGCGGCTCTATCTTGTAGAAGTACCAGGTTGGGCGTAAACCGAGAGAAACCGGACGCGGGAGTAAGGTTCTGCATAGTCTTCATTGAACCATCATCTGTGCGCTACGACCCTTTGCTGCCGCAAAGGAAAGTTCCGCATAGTTTTCATCGAACCCATTGCTTGTTGTCTGGTTCTGGCTACCAAGCCAAAGACGAATGCCGGTCTTACTTAAGTGCAGTTAATGCGGATTAGAGCAGAAATGCCTGCACTACCCCAACACCAGTAACCCGGGCCCCCCAGGCTACGCAATCACCCTATTGGAATAGTTAACAGACATAAAAGTCGCTCCTTTAATAGGTATTTTACACCCAGTGAAGTGCGGCAGTCAAAAGATTCTAGCACCTTGTCACCGAAGGTACCCCGGCCTTGTGATAGCATCAATATGTGTTATTCATACGAAGGAGTAAGACAGTTGGCGTAGAATAACTTGACTAGAAGGCCATTACTGATTTGTTGGCCATTAGGAAAATGACGGTACCCTGAAATTGGCTGGTGTTTGTCGAAACATTCTTACTTTTCTCAACGCATATGCAAGGAGAATCTACTTGGAAAGCAGCTTAACAAGCAAACTTAACAGGCAGCTATTCGCCGGCGATGCTTTATCCGCGACAGACTGAACACGGTCTGCCCGTTATCGGTAGCTCTAAGACATAGTAACGGAGAATGTATTACCAGTCAGATTGGGGCGACGAGCGAGAAATGAAGAGTCCGGCCCGGCCTCTGCCGGACTGATTGAAGGGGGACAACTCTCATGTCATGTCAGTGCTCTCCGCATACCCGGCCAGGACATAGCGACTGAGCCCAGGGACCAAAAGAAGATCTCTGGCAGGATTGTGGATATCATAGAAGATACCATGAGATTCCTTCACATCCATCTTCCATACCCACATACAATTCATGGTATTGAACCTGAAGCCGAAACAGAGATCCCAGTAGTCGCCTTAAGAGAGATCCTGGTAAACGCTGTTGCGCACCGGGACTATACGATCTCAGGACCTATTCGGGTAATTGCCTTTGATGATCGGGTAGAGATACGAACCCCGGGGATACTGCCAAACACAGTGACGGTAGATTCACTGAAGACAGGTATGCATGTGCTGCGTAACCCCACTATGTATAACATCCTCCTTAAATGGCAGTTGATCACTGATGCAGGAAGTGGGATCCCTCGCACCGTACGAGTCATGGTGGAAAAGACCGGAAGGGAGCCCGAGTTCGCCGTTGAAAACCAGGAATTTGTGGCGCGCTTGCCCCGCCCGGTTGACGTCTAGTGAACTGCACTGCTCGAACTTCAATGCGCATTACTTTCATTGTTAGATGTTGGCGCTCTTCGGCTGGTCATGAATAAGAAAGCCCATCCTGCTAGATTCCCAAATTGCGGAGTAATTCATCTGGTGTAAAGACTTGAACAGGAAAACGAGAAAAGTCCTGTCCGTTATATGTGCAGATAATCTCGATTTCGGCGTCACACATTTGAGACACAATAAACGCGTCGAAGACATCTGATTAGGTTGTCGGATTCGGCAAGTTCAATCAGTCTATCCAGAGGCTCTCCTGAGGATTGACCAGACGAAACACGTTTCGCAAATTTGAGACTTCCGCAAGGGCGGCACTGATATTAAGAGGGCTGGAAACCCTCCGCGGGTTTGTAACAACCGAGTAAAACTCGAGAAGGTTCTGGGGAAACACGCAAGCTGGAAAACCAACCCCTTTGCCACAGTCTCCACAAGCCTTCTGGAAGACATGTGATGAGAATCATCTTGCATCACTGCATATACCAAAACATTTGTGTCTACGGCTATCATGGCTGACTCCCGTTTCCCTTCAGTCTGTCGCCGTAAATGTCCCTCCGGGAAAGAGAACCTGTAACCCTGGAGTTGTATCTCCCTAACTGAACAGTGCCCGCGTATAGACAGAGTACTGCTCAAATGACATATAACAATTTCGTTTTTCGCCTTCCCGAGCCGGTATGCAATTGAATCTAGCCTGGATAACAGACTTTCCTTACCCTTAGGGATATATATGTTCAACTGCATTTCATCACCCCAAGAGTATTATCTATAGTCACTACTTTAAAGTCAATATGGTCCATAGCAACCATAGCAGAAATCCACTATATGAATACCTAACACCATGCTTTAACGCCGGATAGCCCGGCGGAAACGCATGGTTCTGAATGCCGGGTAAACCGGCAAAGGGTGTTTTATGGCGCCGGGTAGGGCGGCGTTTTGGCAGGCGTACCGGATGGTGCCAGGCAGCCGGCATTTTTAGGCGGGTACCGGATAGGCAACGGCAAGGAACCATTTCTGGCGCCGGGTAGGGCGGCGTTTGGCTTGAGCGTACCAGATGGGTGCGGAGCAACCCGGCGCATTTAGGCTAAGTGCCGGATAAACCGGCAAAGGGTGCTTTATGCCGCCGGGTAGGGCGGCGTTTTGGCAGGCGTACCAGATGGGTGCCGGGCAACCCGGCGCATTTTAGGCTAAGTGCCGGGTAAACCGGCAAAGGGTGTTTTATGGCGCCGGGTAGGGCGGCGTTTTGGCAGGCGTACCAGATGGGTGCCGGGCAACCCGGCGCATTTTTAGGCTAAGTGCCGGATAAACCGGCAAAGGGTGTTTTATGCCGGGTAGGGCGGCGTTCTGGCAGGCGTACCAGATGGGTGCCGGAGCAGCCCGGCGCATTTTAAGAGCTAAGTGCCAGGGTAAACCCAGCAAAGGATGTTTTATGGCGCCGGGTAGGGCGGCGTTTGGCAGGTGTACCAGATGGGTGCCGGGCAACCGGGCACTCGGGCAACCTCCTCACCTCTCGACAAAACAGCTGTCTCTACAAGGACTTTCCTGCTCCGTGGCGAATTATGTTAGCCTGGGAGGGTCCGATATGGTAAAAGAATCAAAACTGTTTATTGTGCTGTCATGCCTGGTAGTTGTGGGACTGGCTGCAATTCTCATAATCACCCTGTCCAAAGAGGATGTTTTTCCGGCAAGACTATCTTCCGTTTTTGTGAAGGCCTCGTGGTTCTTCATCGGAATTGCAGTAATTATGGTGATTGAAAGGCGCGGCATTTGGAAGCCTGTGCCCGACTTGGCCCTTCTGGCAGTTGTTGTCCTTTACGGTATCACTGTTTTCTGGGCAAAGAGCAAAGGCGCTGCCATTGACGGCGCTCTTAAGTACTGTATATACCTGGGGGTTTTTCTTTCAGTAGGTACGCTTCGAAGCAAAGAGTAGGGAACAGGCTCCTTAGATGGTCCATTGTGGTAAGTGGAGTGGTGGCTGCCATGGTTGGGCCTTTGGCGGCAGCCGGGATTATACCTACAAAGATGCAGTGGTAGGCGGAAGGATCTACGGCAGTTTCAATACCCTAACGCCCTGGTAACTTATGAGATGTTCGTCTCCTTCATGCTGTTTCACGCCTGGTTCGAAACACAGAATCTGGAACAGTACCAGAGCCCGGATGATCAGCCAGGTGCTTTTTTCATTGTCCGGGTTTGCAATTCTTCTGGTAATAGTCCTTTCATATTCAAGGGCAACGTGGATTATTTTTGCAGCCGCGGTGGTTGGCTACTTTGCAATGCTTCCGGTAAGAGCGGGGCGGTATTTTTCTCCGCTTTATGACTGCCCTGGTCCTGTTCTTGTGGTAAACGTTCAATGGCTGGTATGCCCGCTACGGAACACGGTACTGGTGAAGAAATATATTCTCATAGGTGCTGCAATTTGCCTTGCAGGCTGAAGTCGCTAGAATCGGGCTGACTTCTCTGGTAAAATCCAGGGTTTCAAAAGTGACAGCAGGGATGGGCAAAGAAAATGAATCCGGCGAAGCCTCGATTGGCACACATTCGCGCACTGGTGGCCCCCAGGAAGAAGTCCTTTTCTATTCCATATCCTGCTGCCCGCAATCATTGCAGTGGCTGCCCTTGTGCTCGGCTTGCAACTGAAGCAGGCCAGAGGAGGTGCTTGCAAAGTGTTGCCTGAGGCAGTAATCAGAAGGTTCAAATCAATTACCCTCACTGACAGAAGCCTGGTTACCCGGTTTTCGCAACCAAAGATGCGTTTTTGATCGCCAAAGACAATCCCTTCGGAACCGGAGCGGGAGGCTGGAACGCCTTGTACCATAGATACCAGACTACCCTTTACTGGTTCGCGAAACCCACAACCACTTCGCCCAGGTCCTGGTGGAAACAGGTTTTCCGAGTGCAGCCTATACCTTATTTTGGTGACCTTCATATTCTACATGGCTTTCAAGGCATGGAAACTTGCCATAGCCGGAAAACCATGGTAGGGGATTTACATATACACTGTACTTTTGTCCGGAAGCTTGTGGCAACGTCTTTTGCGGTTTTATCTTTGGTAGTCCACAGCAGCGCTGATTTTGATTTGTCTATCCCATCTATAGCAATGGCCCTCTTTGCAGCCACAGGAATCTGCGTCATCTGATGCCGTTTTTCGCCATGGAAAGCATATCTGATCTGCCCCAGGCTGACTGCAAAGGCAGCCTTAGGCCTACCGGATAACAAGGGCAAAAAGAAGGCCAGCACTCCCGGGAAAAAGTACGGGCAGGAAAAAGCAAGAGAGAGGCGCTGCATGGAAATCGTTCAATACAGGTGCCGGGCCCTGGAGTCAGGTATTTTCTTGATGCCTTGTCTGGTTATCCTTGCAGTAATTGTAATGGTGCCTGCCCAGAAATATTAGAGGGCATGATATACGGAAGCACAGGCATTCGGGAGATCGTCAAAGGGAACATATTTGACGGAAGAGATTCCGATGCTGAAAGCCATGGAATATGATCCTAATACCTCATCTTACGCATTGGATTTGGCAAGCATATATCCATGAATACAAAGATACAGGCGACCCGGATGTTGTTGAAACTGCCAGGCTGTACCTGGACCTTGCAAAAGAAAAGAACCCTTATGATCTTGATACCAGATCACTTCAGTCACAAATGCTTTCGGCACTTGGGCTGCATGATGAAGGCGCAGATGCAGCCTATGAAGTTACAGAAATGATTCCCCTTGATATAAGGTTTTATGAACTTCTTGCTACCAGTGCAAACGAAGCTTGGTAAGCCATGGGTTATCCCTATTGTCTCAAAGCATGCAATCTGAGGAAAGACAACAACATGTAGACGCCATGAACAAGTACGCAGGCATAATCAAAGAGATTCCTGCCGGCTCGAGGAACAAAAGCAGAAATCACCGGTCTTTATGAAAAGACGTGGAATCCGGGGCAGCTAATGTAACCCGGCCATTGCCCTTTCCCTTGGGCAGGTGTATTTCCTGGAAGGAAATATGGGCTGCAATAGAAAATCTGAGTTCGGCAGGAAAAGGCCCAGAACTTCAGGAAGACGCAGGTATCTGGCTTCGCGCCCTTACCATTGCTACCGGGACTGAAGCAGCTTTGCCTGAAGGGTTCGAGGCGAATGAACATGCCGCCGGGGTCATTTCTAAGATGTATAATTTGCTAAACCAATGAAACGCCGGGACGGTCCTAACGTTTCACAGACACAGATGAAACGGTGGGACGAGTACCTAACGTTTCAGCCGTTTCTAAAAAGCAGGTGACAGGTATTGCCTGCAAATCATCAAGCAGCAAAATCCTTTCGGCGCCCGAGCCTGAGGAGTAGGAGGATGAGGGCATTTGAATGGCAAAACAGAAAACCAGGACAGAGGTTGTTGCCAACACGAATCTCACGAACACAGGGTTTATGCCCCTGGGTATTATCCATATCCATACGAGGACGAAATTGATCTAAGAGAGTACATAAGTATTTTGTGGAAATGGCGGGCACTTATTGTTTCTGTAACCTTGCTTTCAGTGCTTACAGCAGGCCTGCTCAGTTTCTTTGTGCTAAAACCTGTATACGAAGCATCAACTCAGATTGTAGCATCAACGGATTCTGTATCAAATGAGGTCATCAAAAGCCCTTACTTCCTGGCAAAGGTCGCAGAGGAACTGGATCTTCCCAAGGAAGAGGCATACACACCTTTTGGCCTTGCAAAATCCATATCTGTTCAGGCAGGGAAATCAGCCAATTTGACTGTGATCAAAATAGAAGATCAAGACCCTGACCGGGCATCGGACATAGTTAACACTGTTGCCAGGCTGTATACGGATTTCGTCAAGGAAAAGAGTTCAGAGTCTGTTACGACAACCCTGGCTGTTTTGAACCAGCAGAGGGAAACCGCTCAGGAGAACCTGGATAAAGCCCAGAAGGAACTGGACCAAATACGTCAGGCCAGCAGGATTGAGATTATGCGGAATGAAGTAACCCGTCTTTCCGAAGAACTGAATCAATGGAGGGCTGTTCTCAGCACCGGCGACGTAAGGCAGGAAGAACTGAGAATAGGTATAGATGAATTGGAAACACTCCTTGCATCTACGCCTGAGACCATCCCCGGGCCTCCAGATTATGCAGGAAGGGTTACCCAAATACCGAACCAAACATACCAGCAGTTTCAGACCGCTCTTGCAGAAAAGCAAATTGAGTTCAAAGAGCTGGATGTGCGTTTGACCCAGGCCCGGTCAAAGGTGCCTGTGCTTGAAACTCAGTACAATTCTACATATGAAAAATACCTTGAGGCAGACCGGAGCATAAGGGAACTGGAGAACCAGGTGAACAGCTTAAATTCGAGGATCATGGCCCTTGATGCAAAGATAGTGGCTACGTCCACGTCTATTCCTGAAGCAGTAGTTGCTACGCCTGCCCTTGCGCCCGCCGAACCGGTAAAACCGCGTAAGATGCTCAACATGGCAGTCTCAGCCGTGCTTGGAGGGTTCGTGTCCATTCTTATTGTGTTCTTTATTGAGTACTGGCGTTCTCCGAGGCAATCATCTCAGGCCGGGGTTCAAGGGTGACAGCAATCCCTGAGTGCAAAAGATAAACGATAGTGAAACGGCGGGACGGTCCTAACGTTTCATCTGTGCCTGTGAAACGTTAGGACCGTCCCGGCGTTTCAGTTTCAGGGTCAAAGAAACCCGGAGGTGAGTCCGGGTTTCTTTCTGCGGGCAAGGCATGCACCGAGTATGTCTTTTTATCGTTTATCGGGAAAGAAAGGCAGGAAGGTTAGGCTCCTCTTGCTGCCTGTCTCCTGCTCACCAGGCACCTGTCTCCAGCCACTTTTCCATCGCCACAAGAGCCCTATCCAGCACTATGTCAGGCCGGTTGGCAGCGTACTCCAAAACAGCCAGATTCAACCTTGAGACTTCTGCTTTGGTAACAGTGCCCTTGTAAGCAAGCTTGTGATCCAGGCAAAAGGAGGCGACTGCCCTATCAGTCTTTGGGCCAAAAACACCGTCTGGTTCCCCTGCATCATATCCCATGAATTTCAATGCCTCCTGCAACCCAAGGACATCTAATCCTACAAGCCCTCGCTTCATGGGCCTTTTGTATACGATTTCCTGAGGCAATTGAATGGCCTCGGCCTTTACCGGAATATCCGGCGTGAGGCCTGTCCCTGATATGAGATTGCCTGCCGGAGTATAATAATCGGCGATTGTCAGCTTAAAACCGCCTAAGTCGTCTCCTAAGGGAATTACTGTCTGAACACAAGCCTTTCCAAAGGTTGGCTCCCCAATAAGGATTCCAATTCCTCTGTCTCTTACTGCCCCTGCCACTATTTCAGCTGCGCTTGCTGTACCTTTGTTTGTAAGCACCACTGTGGGCATGGGCTCGGTTTCCTTATCGCTTTCCAGAATCTCACTCAGATCTTTCCGCCTGAGTTCAACTACCGGTCCTTTGGGCACCAATTCACCAGCCACTTCCACACTTGAATCAAGGAGCCCCCCGGGATTATTTCTGAGATCCAAAATAAGCCCCTTTGCTCCCTGCTCTCTTACATGATTCATAATTGCTGCAAAACTTTTGCCTGTGCTGGATGTAAACTGGCTGATTTCTATGTAGAAAATCCCGTTACCCAGGTCTTTAAAATCCATTGACGGAATTCTTATTACAGCCCGGGTTATGGTAAAAGTGAGAATCTCGCCTGTCGACGGCCTGTTTACTATCACGGTAACATTAGTACCTTCTTTGCCTCTGAGCAGCACAGAAGCATCATAGGGAACCTTGCCTCTTAGATCAGTACTATCAGCACCTACAATAATGTCCCCGGCCCTTATCCCGGCTCTCTCAGCAGGGGAGTTTTTGAATGTATTGACCACAGTGATGTTTCCGTCTATAAGGTCAATGGTTACCCCGATTCCGCTGAATTCCCCTTCAAGGGAGGACGAAAGACTGGCGAACTGTTCCTTGTCCAGATACTGGGAGTAAGGATCGTTTAATGAGTCAAAAAGGCCCTTGATAGCTCCCCGGTAAAGGGTATGTGAATCCACTTCACTGGAATGAAGTTCTGAAATGACTTCTTTAACAGCCTGGAAAAGGTTGAACAGTTCTTCTTCGCCTTTTGGTATCTCAACTGTGACCATAGGAGATTCCGGCAAAGATGAAGGTTCCGCGAAAACCGGAGTCACGCTGGCGACCTGCAATATGAGTATTAGGGCAAGTAACAACCGGATCCGGTTGCCAGGGGCCGTTTTCATCTTTCTTCTTGTTGATGATTTATACATTGATACCACTCCCGCTGTCTGCAAAATCTCCTGTGTATCCCACTGCACCCTCACAGGGAAAGTCTTCTGTTTGAGACCCTTTGCCATTCACCCAGGGGGTTTATCGCCGCTTAGGCCTTAGAGGCCCCCCTGCTCAACTCATCAGCCCTAATCTGCCTGCCCAGGTGTTTTCATAGGAAAAAGGAAGGTTCCGTTCCCTTCGGGCAATTCATACTTCAGATAGGGGGCGCTGGGTATCCTGGCTGTAATCTTCCCCCGGTGAAGCTGGTAGGTAGTATTACCTATGGTAAGGGCTATATCTACGGGAACCATTCCATCTTTTATCCAGGCCTTGACAGTTTTAAGGTTTTGATTTCCCATTACCTGGACCACAGGCAATTGGGAAAAGTTCACAGTATACCTGTCAAAGACAGCCGCTATACGCTGATCATCTCCTGTTCTAATCACCAAAGTCCTGGGCCCGCTACCTGTTGTGCCAGGCACAATCTGAAGAACAGTGCTACCTTGGCGCAAAAAATTTAAGGGCTCTTTAGCAGAAACATCAAGAATGCCTTCACCCGATTTGATGACCAGGGCATCCACTTCGGCGTAAGCTGCCTGGTTGCTGCTGTAGGCTTCGATGTATGCCAAATACCTGCCTGGATTTGGCTTTTGCAGGTAAACCTCACCAAAAGATGACTTGTCAGTCATGGCTTTTTGCAGCTCTGTCCATTTTCCTGTGCTTTCGTCGAAGTAATATAAAAATGTACGTAATACACTGCCTGTTGCAGTCCCAAACCTAATTGAAATGCTTTCTGAAGATTCGTCAATAACAGGCAAAGACACCACGGTGCTGCGCTGGGTTGAAACCATCATGGACCTTCTATCTCGCCACTGAGAATCACGGCCCGGGCCTGTAAAACTTAGCTTAGCAGGTGTTTTGCTATCTGAATTCACCACAAGGTTCTGGCCTTCTTGGGTAATGCCCAAATCAGTCACAGATACGCCTTCAAGTTTTGCATCGACCCGAATGGAGGTTTGATCCAGGCCTTTATCCTGGAGGTCCCGGAACATGCACACTTGCCATAATCCCGGTTTCGGCAACCCTATGTACAAGGTGCGTGAATCATCCAGCCATCCCTCGGTCACCGGCAACCCCTCAGGATTATATATCGCTAACCTGGCACCTGAACCCTTTGCCTGTAAAGACAAGGACATAACTTGGGCACTCACAGGAACTGCGATGAACCCTCTGGATACAGGATGCTTTGGCTCCAGATTGAGTTCAAATCCGGCCCTGGCATCCAGGGAAAAACGATTGGGTATGGACATGGTTACAACCATCCTGCCGTCAATGCCTGGAGTTGCATCATCATTTGCAAGAAGTTCACCGGAGTAAAATCCCGGAGGCAGCCCTTCCGAACCGTAAACCGCTGTGTCTCGCTGGGAAATAGGTGCCATGTTAAGGTAATCGCTCTGGGGGATAAGCCAGGCTTGTGTTGTTTCCAGCTTTACTTGCCTGTACCATGGGGCAAAATTATCTACCCACAACGGGAATACACCCAGGGCCGTATCCTTAATCCACAGGCCGCCGCCGGATACACTGCTTTTCCATTTGTGAGCCAGCTTCAACCTGGAATCATCAATGCCTTTTGAAACAAGAGACCAGGCTCTTACAAGGTCAATCTTGCCGTGGCCCTGTTCAACAGGAGTGACTCCATCCAAAGGGATTGCACCTTCCAAAAGGCCCAAACGGGCGCCGGTCAAAGGCTTAGAGCCGAACCGTATTGCCCCTTGCCTTATAAGGCTCATTGCCCCTGCTGTATAGGCCGCAGACACTGATGTTCCTTCCATAAGGGCAAATTGAAGTGTGGTGTGATAGCCGGCTTGAGGCACAGGAGCCACTGCAGGAGCCGTAATATGTACTCCCCGGTTTCCCTCTGAATCAGGGCCACAGGAAGAGAAAGCATACCAATAGTCAGATGCATAGTCCTTACCGAAAAGAGCCCGTGACGTGGCCGCGGGATAGTAGCCTGAAGCAACCACAAGGGCATCAGAAAGGGCGGAAAAGGTCACTGAGCCGGCTCCAGGGCCGCTGTTCCCTGCTGGAATTACCAGGTGAACACCTTTGGCCGCTGCCTGGCGCTGCAATGCCTCCCACCCAGAACCGCTGATGTCTGTTTGGGGCACTGCACCGATTAAAACCACGCCGGCCCCGTTATCCATGCAATACTGGACGCCTCTTATTATGTCGTACCAATCTCCCCGGCCTGTTGAACTTATCACCTTGGAGACGATCAGTTCCGAACCAGGTGACACGCCCCCTTGCTCCCGGTCATAGCCTGATACTATTGATGCCATTCCTGTCCCGTGGCCGTGGAGATCAAATCCAAAAGTCACTTTTTCCCCGTTATTCTCTATTCCAACAACCACCAAGGAGACAGCCCGGGAACTGTTCAATTGGACCCGTGTTGCCTTTTTCCCACGGTCAAACCTGTAAAGAGTAGCCTCGCCGGTAAAGTCCTGGTCGCTGTTTGTGTCTATGGATATTGCTTCGTAGGCCCCTTTTGAAGCAGGGTCGTGGACCACGAAATATACTTTGCGGTCTACAGGAAATTGATTTGTAATTACCTGGGGCAAAAGCCCCACAAGGTAGGTGTTGCTCAAGCTGGGCAGATTGGATACCTTCAATCTCACTTCGCCTACGCTCAAATAGCCGTTTTCTGCATGATACTTGCCTATGATATTTGCTGTACCTTCCCCTGTGGCATCATGCCAGGCACGTATTTTCGATGAGCCGTCTTTCCGTATAAAGCCCGGTATCAGGGGGTCTACTCCTGTGTCGACGATACCGATAATTTGACCTAACCCTGATACGCCGTAATCGGCTGCAACCTTCTTTGCGCCTATGGCTTCAAGATTGGCTTCAATGGCTGCATAAGCGGCATTTGCATCTATCAGGCGTTCGTGGGTTGATGCCACCTGAATGGGGCTTGAAATGGCTGCGGAATCCACAGGAGTGTTTTGCCATGTAGCAAAAGGCGCTAATAAAGCCATTATTAAAACAATCAGCATGAATCCCCGTTTGCTCTTTTCATTCCTCCGCAGCCCTCGCTTCATATGTATCGAGACTTTACCTAAGAGATACAAGGGCACGAGCTTCTGTCCCTACCCAATATGATACGTACTTCTTTTCCCAAAAGACTCTGGCTGAGGCACAGGATTGCCGTCCTGAATATACTTCGTTTGCCCTGTGGCCTTTATTGCCACATTCTCGACTGAACCATATGGCCTTGCTGTGATCTTTCCTGAACTTGCATCAAGAACAAGTGCCTTCAATGTCGAATAACAGTCCGAACCTGTCCATAAGTGTATACGTAAGAGTTGGCAGCTTCGGCTCTGGGAATCTCATAGTCAAGGGAGTCTCCTGGCTTCAAACTTAATGCCGAAACCAGATCAGAGCACTGAGATCTCTTCTACAGCCCACATGGGTTCAAGGCGGGAACCTGTGTCCCACCGGCTGGAAAGCCGCCAGGGCAGAATACATGCGCGAAGCATAACCGCGTATTCGGCTTTGGTCACTTTCCGGTCAGGTTTGAAAGTGCCGTCAGGAAACCCTTTCACCGGCCAGCTCCCCTGCAAGGTTTACAGTTGCAAAGGCCCAATGGGCCCTTGGTACATCGGGAAACATATCCTGAAGGCTGAGACTTTTTTCAATTTGCTCATAAAGGCCCATGGCAGTTGCCATGATCTTGGCCGCCTGGGCTCTTGTAAGGCCTTCTTCCCAGCGCATAGTCCCGTCTTCAAAGCCTACTATGACTTGCCTTGCTCTGAGCGCAAGGACTATGTCTTCCCTGGTATCCCGGCAAAACCATTGCCTGGTAACCAATAACAACTGAGGCCGTGAGCAAAAACAAAGCAGCATTTGTGATTTTCTTTCGTATACACATAGAACCAAGGCCCCCATACACGCACTCTTTTGCTGTTTATACCCGAATCTCAGATTCTACACATGTTTTGCTGTAACCTTTTTCACATAATGGAATGCCATAAAGGAAACCAAAGAATACACTCTTGACTACACTCTGTATGTAGACGGGGAGTTTCGTGAAAAGTTCCGAAGAGTCGCGTAATTGCGGTCAGCAAATGGAGCAACTGTCTCTGGAGGCAAATTCAGGCTACAAGTAACAGCACTTGGTTAGACTCAGTAGAAAGCCCTGAAACCACGTCAGCACCTTCGGTTCGCGACGCTTCCGGACCTGCTAATGGTATCCGTTTCGACCATCCCGGCAACACGCGTTTGCATCTTTCCTCGTCTGCAGTGTTTTTCTAAAGATAGCCCCACAGGCTTGGTCGTTATTTACTCTTATAGGGGACTCCACCCTCGTATGAAGCGCCATCAACGCCGCCAAGAACAAGGGTACCCAATGGGCACCCTTTGCTTTCGACTGTCTGCAAGCCTTGAAATTGCTACTCGACTACTTTCACAACCTTGGCAAGTTTGGTTGAGGTACCAGAGACATCAACAACATATACTTCGACCTTGTCGTCAACAGATAGTACACCTAGTTCTTTTGGTGTAGATCCGGTAGCATCGACAAATACGCTATTGGCATCTGTGACAAATATCTTAGTATCCCTTACCAAGCCTGCACCATAGCTACTCTTTTACTGTGATGTAGTTATCGGCAATTTTCGAAACACGCCACTCGTAGACGGTATCCGAAACGGTTTCGGTATTTGTCAGTTTAGTGGCTACCTTAATCTTGCCGCTCTCAGCTTCGAAGGATATGGTGTCACCCTTGACAGGAACGAGTGAGGCAGACCATAGATAATCGACAATGCCTTCCTTACCAAGAACGCTTACGTAATCCTTAGTAGAACCATCTACATAAGCCTTATACTTGCCGGTAATCACGCCGTAATCCTCATCAACCGCGCTACCCTTTATGACTACCACTTTCGCAAGATTCCCGTCCGCTTCAAGCCAGCCATCTACTGACGACTTGGCAAGAAGCTCATCGGGAGTCAGGACCGAGCCTGATTCCTTAGTTGAGTCATATGTGAATACAACAGTACCATCAGTAACAACCAAGCTCCCGACCAATTTATACTTCTTGCTGACAGAATGCGTGCCTACAGGTGTTGAAGCATCTGTCAATATTGTGGCTGGAGTACTGATGACGTTGTCTTTATCGAGGGTATACTCTATTGTATCTCCCTTGGCAACTCCAGCAAGCATGTCAGTTGGTGTGTACTCGTATTCTAGTGTGGTCTTTTTGCCGTCTGGAAGAACTACCTTTACATAGTACTTCGGACCGTCAACGGTCCACACCGCGTCAGTGTACTTCTCCAAAACCAAGGCTATATTCTCAGGTGAGACAGCAGTAATGACCCTATACGTGAATATCTTACCGTCTTTGTTGAGGAAAGCCTTGATCTTGCATCCCAGATCATCTGCATCCAATACACCGGACTTGTAGGCTTTAACTGCCTCACCGTCAATTGTGGCTGTTGATCCGGAAAGCTTTGTGAATGTACCTTCAACTGTGTCGCGTGTTACAATTACGACAGCTTTGGTCTTATCACTGTTTACCCTATACTGAACAACATCATCTTTCTCAACTTCGTCAAGGGCTGAAGCAGCGCCATGCCAGGTAACAACAGCGTCTTCGTCTAGCTGTAGTCTTCCGGCAGCAAAGGCAATGCTCCGGTAAAGAGTGCTAACGCTCTTCACTAAGCCAGCGTCCCATTCAACAGCAATCACATGGATGGGCTTGGCTCCGTCATAAACCACTGTTATCTGATCATCGGTCGTGAAAGTCGGGACCGTATCCATGCCGTAGTTTCTAATAACAGGGACAGCACCAGCACCGGTGGTGATCTTTGTGCTTCCCACGTAGACACCGGTCTTATGAGCATCGGCTCCTGTGTATTCCTTATATTCGCCCTCTTTAACGGTACTCAAGTCTTCGGCAAAGAGAACTTTAGCATCACTGTCGGCCCAGATTTTAACCTTATGGCCCAGCAAGCCCTTTACATCGTCGAGGCTCAACAGTTCAAAAACGTGGTCAACTCCGTCTTTGTCCTTAACATTGATTGAATCCTTGTCGCCGCCTACAAACAGTTCAGGAGAAGCAGTAAGGATTCCAGTTACCGGTTCAGCACCAACCAATGCCTTAAGGAAAGTTTCTCCTTTTTTGACTTCAAATTTCGTTTCGCCACCAAGTCCGGTCTGCACAACTTTGTCAATTGTAAGAGAGTTCTCTAAAAGAGCCGCAACGCTACCGCGAGTTGCAGGTACATTTGCAGGGGTGGATACTCCCTTTGTAAGCCCTACATTGACAGCCCTGGATATCCAGGTAACCGGCCAATAGATGGGCTTAATTAGATCCTCGGTATAGCCAAGGGCGCACAGAATCATTTTCAGCGCTTCAGCATAAGTAACGTTACCGCCGGGCTTGAATGTTCCATCCGGGTACCCGTTTACAATCTTCTCGGCATGAGCAAGGTTAATGTAACCGGAAGCCCAATGGTCTGCTCCTACGTCTGAAAACGGAGGAGTCATTCCAGCCATTAAATCGGCTGCGTCGCCAAGGCCCATGGTTGTAACAATCAGCTTTGCAAATTCGGCCCTGGTTACAGGGTTTTCAGGCTTAAATGTGCCATCGGGATAGCCGTCGATAATCTTAAGGGAAACCAACTTAAGAATATCATTCTTGCGTGCATGGTCTTCTACGTCGCTGAAAACAGCGGCAAATCCCACGCTGACTAGCCCGAAGATCATTGCTGCCGCCAGAGCAGTAGCAATAAGTCTCTTCATTTTCATGCTTACAAGTTTCCTCCTTTACTCGGTTAATGGTACTTA
>JAXGOJ010000003.1:0-128626 GCA_040767525.1 Bacillota bacterium
GAGTTGACGATCAGATGGACCATTCAATTGTAGATTTCAGGTATGGAAAATCCGAGGTGAAGGTGGCCTTGCCTTCAAGAAACCTGCTTGGAGTATTGGCGCCACGACACCTTGATCTTCCTGGGTACACCCAGAGTACTAATACCTCAGACGGCGCGGAAATTGAAAGGGCCCTTGCTAATCCTATTGGTTCGTTGCCTGTAGAATCACTTGTTCGTCCGGGGATGAAGATTGCCATAGTGGTCAGTGACATTACCAGGCCATCTCCGACTTCAAGGCTTCTTCCTCCGCTTATTAACCGGCTTACTGGAGCGGGAGCCAGAGATGAAGATATCACAATTGTTTTTGCAATGGGGATACATAGAAATCACAAAGAATCTGAAAAACGCCTGTTGGTGGGCGAAGAGTTTTACCGAAGGTTCAGGTGCCTTGACAGTTCAGAAGGCCATGACTACGTTTCCCTGGGGGAAACATCGTTTGGGACTCCTTTGAAGATTTGCCGGCCGGTGGTTGAGGCTGATGTTCTAATATGTACAGGTAATATCGAGTATCACTATTTTGCCGGCTATAGTGGCGGCGCCAAGGCTGTAATGCCTGGATGTGCCGGCCGCGCTACTGTAGAGGCCAACCACGCTATGCAGCTGTGGCCCGGTGCGGAATCAGGGTCGCGTAAGGATAACCCGGTACGCCGAGACATTGAGGAAGCAGGGAAAATGGCTGGAATTGACTTCGTTTTGAATGTGGTACTGGATGAGGAAAAGCGTATTGTTAGGGCTGTAGCAGGTGATGTGATTGAAGCACATTTGGCAGGTTCCCAGGTGGTGGACAGTATATACGGCGCTCCAATCTCTGAAAAATCAGATATTGTAGTTGCGTCATGTGGAGGGTATCCGAAAGACCTGAACCTGTATCAGGCACAAAAAGCTTTGGAAAATGCCGCCAGGGCCGTAAAGCCCGGAGGTATTATTATTCTCCTGGCTGAATGTCTTGAAGGGATGGGCGAGAAAGTATTTGCCGATTATATGACCGCTATGGATCTTGACGAAATTCTGTCCAGTATTGCAAAACAGTTTGTTCTTGGAGGCCACAAAGCTGCTGCAATAGCAAGGGTATTGAAGAAGTGCAATGTGATACTGGTGACCGGCATGAAGCCTGATTTGGTTAAGGCCTGCAAGCTTTCCTGGGCACCCTCGGTTAAAGAAGCTCTCTTTAGGGCGTTCACGGAATTAGGCAAGGACGCTACTGTCTGGGCTATGCCATATGCTGGCTCAACGGTGCCTTTGATGAAGTAACCTAACATGCTTGTTGACGTGCGCAGTTTATGCGGATGTAGGAGCGTTTGCCTGAGATGTATAGGTAAGGAACTGTAGGCACAGAAAGAACTGTAGGCACAGATTAAAAGGCAAAGGCCGGGAAAGGGATACTGCAGCAAGAAGGAGCATGAATTATAATGGGCCAGACAGTGAAACCCGGGGCACTCCGGAAGGGTGATACAATTGCCATTGTGGCACCATCGGGTCCTGTTTGCGGTGAGGCTCTTGAACGTGGGATACGGCTTCTTGAATCATTTGGCCTAAAGGTCAAGGTCGGGCCGTCAGTAAAGAAACGCTGGGGCTATCTTGCAGGATCAGACGCGGAAAGGGCAGAGGATTTAATGGAGGCATGGGCTGACCCTGAGGTACGAGGGGTTATTGCTGCCCGGGGTGGTTATGGAGCCATGCGCGTGATTCCTCATCTGGATTTTGATTGTATCAGGCAAAACCCAAAGATTTTCCTTGGTTATTCGGACATAACTACACTACACCTGGCTTTTTGGAAGGAAGCAGGCCTTGTGACTTTTCACGGTCCTGTAGCTGAAATGTCACCCGTCAAAATGAATTCTTATAATTGCACGTGGCTCAGAGAGACACTGTTTGGAAGTTGGCCGCCGGGAGATTTGCCTGTTCCTGTTGCCCCCAATGATGCCCCATGCACACCTCACAGATTTACTGTTTTCGAAAAGGGCAGGGTGCGAGGTGAATTGGTTGGTGGAAATCTGTCGCTAATCGCCTCGTCCATTGGTACTTTGTGGGAAATTGATACCAGGGGAAAGGTTTTACTCCTCGAAGAAGTAGGAGAGCGCCCTTACCGAATAGACAGAATGCTCTGCCATCTCAAACTTGCCGGTAAGTTGGACGATGCAGCAGGGTTCTGTCTTGGAGATTTCACTGATTGTGAGGGAAACCTGGGCCCTGATAGGCCAGGGTTTACAGTGGCAGAGGTGCTCAACCAGTATTTTGCCGATACAGGAAAGCCGTGTATAGGCAACATTCCAGCCGGCCATGGGAAGTATAACTCTGTGTTACCCCTGGGGGTTGAAGTGGCAATTGAAGCCGGTTTGGGTGCAGATGAGTTAAGCCGGGTGTATTTCCCGGAAAAGGCCATGAGTTAGCACGGCTCCGGGGATTGATCCACTGGTTTTCGTGCAATGCAGTTTTGGACTTTGTGGAGCATGTCCTTTTGCGAACTTCAGGACATCACTAAAAGACGTGGTTTCGGAATCTATGGAGTATGGCCACACTGTGGTAAGGCTGGCAACACTGTTAACACTATTGAGATGGATGAAGGAAATCAAGCAGGCGCAATAGAAGAAATTACCCTGTGGTAAGACGAGTATGAGTTTTGCCGGCATTTAGAGGGAGGTATAACCTAAATGAGTTTTAGAGCAACATTAGAAGCAATTTCCGCTTTAGACAGCGCGAAAGTCGATGGAGAGAAAGTAGCAAAAGTCTTAAAGGCTTCTGGAGTTGAACATGTGGAATCCTCTGTTATACAAGGAGAAAAAGGGCGGACAGACTTTGTTAGGGCAGTTATTCCGGGAACTCACGGAAAGACAAGGGGCGGGAATGCCCCGACGTTGGGCGTGATTGGCAGGCTTGGCGGAATCGGTGCACGCCCTGAGATGATTGGCCTTGTATCAGACGGGGACGGAGCAGTATCTGCTATATCTGTAGCCATCAAACTTGGCGATATGGCAAAGAAGGGTGATGTCCTGCCGGGTGACGTTATTGTAACAACTCATATATGTCCCAACGCGCCTACTCAGCCCCACGATCCGGTGCCGTTCATGGGTTCACCGGTGGATATGGCTACCATGAACAAGCATGAAGTAGACTCGGAAATGGACGCGATTTTGTCTATTGACACTACTAAGGGCAACAAAGTCATAAATCATAAAGGGTTTGCGATTTCTCCAACGGTTAAAGAAGGCTATATTTTGCGAATTTCAGAGGATTTGCTGGACATAATGAGTATCACTACCGGCAGGCTGCCTGTGACTTTTCCAATTACGATCCAGGACATAACACCTTACGGAAATGACCTTTATCACCTGAACAGTATTCTTCAGCCTGCAATAGCTACTTCGTCTCCATGTGTTGGGGTAGCAATTACAACGGAAACCGCTGTTCCAGGATGTGCAACGGGAGCAAGCCATGTTGTGGATATTGAACAGGTTGTAAGATTTGTCGTCGAGGCGGCCAAGAATTTTGGCGCCGGAAAATGCTCATTCTTTGACGAAGAGGAATTCACCAGGATTGTCCGTCTATACGGTGATATGAAGCACCTTCAAACCCTTGGCCGGAAAAAACAGTGATAAGAGAGCAGACAATGACTCGTGAGGTGGAAATGACGTGGAGCAAGGCAGGAAGCTTCTTGGAACTGTGACAAGTGGTCAATCGCCAAGGGCCGATTTGATTCCTGAGATGAAACCATTTCTGGGGCCTGATGTGGAAGTAATTGAAGCAGGTGCCCTGGATGGGCTGACTCTTGGCGAGGTGCATAAGTTGTATCCTGATCCGGGTGACTATGTATTGATTACGCGCATGCGTGACGGAACTCAGGTAAAGATAGCCGAGAAACATATTCTTCCACTGATGCAAGATAAAATCGATAAATTGGTGGCTCAGAGGGCGCAGGTTATTGCTCTGGTGTGTACAGGTGAGTTTCCAGAGTTCCGGTGCAGTAAATTGCTGGTACAGCCTCAAAGAGTCTTGTTTAACACAGTGAAGTCAGTGGCTGAAGGGCTTAATCTTGGAGTTCTTACTCCAGATGATGCTCAGGTTGAGAATACCACGTTGAGGTGATCCAAATTGACCCCGCGCTACTGTGGAAGCCGCTTCGCCTTACGGTTCCGTTGATGCAGTTTTGGCGGCTGCAGAAAAACTCAGGGAAGCGGGAGTCCAGATAAGCTGTACTTGACTGTATTGGATATACGAATGCGGCAAAAACCGCTGTCAAAGAATGCTTGGAGTTCCCGTTATCCTTGCTCGATCAGTCGTAGCCAGGGTCATCGGGGAACTGATGTAGCAGAACCAGTGCCTTTGATTCCTTTTGCATTGAAATCAGTCTCAAAAGTAGACGAGGCGCATGGGGTATGGGGCTGCGCCTCGTCTGTATTCACAATTCACGACAGGTCACTGCTTTGTTCCGGCATGACTTTTGCCTAAACCCTGTCAATACCCTTCAATTACAATTAGTTGAAATTAGACAATGTCATCAACATACAGGTTCATGGGATAGGCAAGGTATTGGGCAGGCGGCATTTTCTCAGTAGTGTAAAAGCCGGCAGGAGCAACGATCAGCTGTGGAATGCGGTTGACAATTGTTGCACAGGTGAGTTCTACTGTGGCAGGTTGCTCGATTTTTACGGTGGTATTAGGTTCGCCGTGTATGGTCCAAAGGTTCGTGTCGACCTCGCCTTCAGGGTACACTTTCCCTATGCACTGGGTTACCAGGGCCGGGCCTTGGTTGGTCACAGTGGTGACAACAGCCGACATGCCAAGGGCGTTTCCCGCCTTTATTGTCATGTTAAGTGTTGAAGAGTGGATGTCTTTATCGTGGAAAAGTGGGACGAGTTTCTGGTCCATAGACTTTATACTCCAACCAAACTGGGAGCACAGCCACTGGTTGGCGTTCCACATATACGAGGGCAGGCTGTCATTTTTGGCTATTTTATTTTCGAATTCTTCTGGGCTGAGCCCTGCTCCGTGCACTTCTGCAAGAGCTATCCCATAGTCTTCTACGTTGTAGCTGGATGAACCCTCGATCTTTGTGATTTTATGAGTGGCACCTGCCAGAGCAGTTATCAAGTTGCCCCAGAAAACATCCTGGTATCCTGAACCTGCAAGAGTGCAGTTGTTTTCTTTGGCCAGCCTGTCTAGTTTGTTGGTTAAGGCAGGAGATGTGTTCCAGGGATACAAAGCTTCTTCGCATGTGCTGATAGCGTTTACCCCATAACTTGCGGCCAGCTCGAATGCATCATAAACATCGGCCATAAGGCTCTTTGTGGCAATTACACAGACATCTGCATCGCATTCTTTGAAGACATTCTCAGCGTCAGAGCGTACTGGCACATTGAGGTTGAATCCCAAACCGGCGATTTCGCCTACGTCTTTACCTGTGAGGGCAGGGTTTAGGTCTATGGCTCCAACAATTTCTGCTCCCTTTTCGTACAGGTAGCGGAGGAAGACTCTTCCCATTTTACCGCACCCGTACTGGATGACTCTAATCTTTTCCTTCACTTTTTCAATTCTCCTTTCGAGAACATAAGAAGTTTCACTCTTAGTGTGGACTTTATAGCATGTATAGAGTCAAGGGTTGAGAATGATTTTGTGGAATCTCAGACCGTTTCGTGTTTCGATCCCGGTGTCTAGGACGTGATGAAACGTTAGGACCGTCCCGGCGTTTCATGAAAGGGCCAGGGTGAAGGAGGTTAAATTTGCCACCCTGGCTGAATATCCACATTACATGCGGCTCAAGTATTAAACTACAGATCTATTTGTCGTGTTCACAGGAACTTTCGCCTGTTTTAAGAGTGCCTGCAAGGTAAGATTCTACTACATCGTCAACACTACCCAGGGCTCCTTTAATCACCTTCACGTTATAGCTGGTAAACAGGTTCTCGGCCCTTGGGCCCATCCCTCCTGCAATTATGCAGTTGATCCCGTGATTCGCCAGGAATTTAGGAAGCACTCCCGGTTCATGGCCGGGGTTTTTGAGGGTTTCTTGTTTCAAAACCTTGCCTTCCTCTATGTGAAATACGCGGTACTCAGGGCATTTGCCGAAATGAAGGGACACTTTGTCGCCATCTGACGCTACGGCTATTCTAATCTCAATCACTTCCTTTCGAGAAGGAGGCCTTTGAAAAGGCCTGTTTCCGGGGTTTTCACCCCCTGCTGTGTTCGATTCAGAGCACTTTGGATTCTTAGAACTAGACCTTTTCCAAAATCGAGTTTGTAATGGATTGCACTGCATTAGAGCAGTATTTTTCGATTAAACCTTGATCTCCAAGAGCACTTACTTCAGGGTCAAGAGGCAATGAGCCAAGAAGGGCAATTTCCATGGACCGGGCAATTGCCGTGGCCCTGCTAGGCCCAAAGGGTTCAATTTTCTCCTTGCACTTTGGGCACTCTACCCATCCCATGTTTTCGATCAGGCCCAGGATGGGGACATTCATCATGCGCACCATGTTCACGGCTTTCTTAACTACCATTTCTGAAAGCTCTTGGGGAGTTGAGACAATGACAACTCCGTCTATTGGAAGGGATTGAAACACAGTGAGGGGCACATCACCGGTTCCCGGTGGCAGATCGACTATCATGTAATCGATGTCTCCCCAAAGCACGTCTGTCCAAAATTGCTGAACTGCCCCTGCAATAAGGGGCCCCCGCCAGATTACCGGGTCGTCTTCGTGCTCCAATAACAAGTTCAAAGACATGATACGAATGGAAGATGCGCTAGTTTCGGGCAGGACCTGGGATTCGACGGTTACCGGGGTTCCTTTGACTCCAAAGAGTTTAGGAATACTTGGCCCGGTTATGTCTGCATCAAGGAGTCCCACGGCAAAATTTCTTTTGGCCAGTTCTGATGCCAAGAGTGCTGCTACCGACGATTTCCCGACTCCGCCTTTCCCGCTCATGACGGCTATGACTTTATTTATGCTGCTGTTTTTGGGTTGATCCAGTTTGCCGGTTCCCGGAGCGTTCTTGGACTCCTGGGCCCCTGTGGCTCTATCATGAGTCTTTGTCACGAAGTTCATCTCCTGTTTTGAAAACTTGGGCCGGTAAGACCCCTGTTTCCGGTGTCCACCCGGCACTGATCTAGTTAGGCCTCCCTTGGCCACGGCCATGGCGTCCGTGCCTTCTCCCCCGAGGGCGATCTGAAGAGTAGCCGTGCATCTCCCCAACAGGCACTTTTCGGAATGATTCAAGATGTGTTCCGCCGCATTCCGGGCACGCCGGTTCTCCTGAACTTTGTCCACTGTTTGCCCATTCGTGCTTACAGTCCCGGCACTCGAAAGTGAGGGGAGACACTAAGTAGTTCCCACCTTCAATTCGAAGAGCCTTTCCTTCGACCAGGGCCTGGGCTACTTTAGATCTTGCTCCGGTCAAGATTCTCTGGAATGTGCTTTGGGCCAGATTCATGCGGACGGCGCACGCTTCCTGCTCAAGGCCTACATAGTCTTTCAGGCGTATGGCTTCGGCTTCATCTACGCCAAGGGCCACTTCTTCCAACTCTGACATGGGCACTCCGGCAGGTTTGAAGTAGGTAACGTCAGGTATGAACTCAACCCATCTGGGTTTAGTAGGTCTGGGCATAGGTGCACCTCCTAATCTCTTTAATTATTTTTGGTCATAATGACAAGTTGTGTTGTGCATCTCTCCTTTCCCTTCTTAGTGGTTGTTGCTGGTTTGCCATCTGGTCAGGCCATAGTTGCATGCTTGCAAACCACAAGGATATTCAACAGTTCTTTGGGTTATCGATATATATCATTAACATCGTATTCTTTATGTTTGAAAGCGTCAATATTATATTGACCTTCAGGCTAGACTAAACATTGCCTTGAACAGAGCCTTGCACTCCTGCTTGCATTGAGGTTATGAGCATATACTCCTTTGGGTATTTCAAAGAGGCAGAGATATGCAAAACATGAGGTGCACTACCGCTCATTATTTAGAAAACTTATCTTTTCACATGGATTCTACTTGCCAGGCCCCTGCCTACGGCGACAGTAGACTCGCCGGCTCTTAGCAATATAGGGCCTCGAAATGGGTGGCGTGCCAGTATCTTTACTCTGGTTCCAGGAAGAAGGCCCCAGATCCATAGCCGCCTGTGAGCGGCTCTCCCTAACTAGTACGATTCGATTGTTACTTCCTCTCCGGGCTTTGTATCCAGAAGTGTCATATCACGATTCTCCTTTTTCACACACACAACAGATTCATGTTTTGATTCTTCTCCCCATTTATTTCAGATAGGGGGTAGCAAGAGATTAAGGGCAAAACCAGTACCAAGAGAAATCATTAGAGCCATGGCAAAAATAGCGGCCAGGGTTTTCCATCCAAATTCTTTGGCCACGAGAAAGGATACAGGAAGGCAGGGCATAGAAAGGGATATCATTGATGCTGCGATAGTTGCCTCCCGTGGCCCTAACGGCAAGTTTAGCAAAACCATGAGTGCTGCATATCTTTGGACAACTGTGACTGCAACTGCAGCAAGGGATTGTCCGCTTATCCCGAGAAATCTGGTGCTAATTGGATCCAGTCTTGCCAGGCCGGATAAAGCTCTTGTGTTAAGCAGAATTTTCACTCCGATGCCTGTTATCATCAGTACCGGGAGTACTTGATTGAAGAATCCTTCAAAACGCATCCAGACTTCGCTCCAGCTCCCCTTGCAGATGGGAAACGAACAGGCGGAATCTCCAGCATTAATTCCCGCAATCTTCTCTCAGGTATTGTGCCACTAATGCGGGCAATTAAGAAGAAAACCACTAAAATTGAGCCGTATACAATCTTCGGAGTTTGCACCAAAGTGTTTTCCTACTCCTGCTATTATGCCAAGAGTGGCTGCGCAGGGTATGGGAATTGCTAAAAGGGCGGATACAATAAGCCGGGACGATCTGCCGGGCAGAGTCCTGGTGGCCAGTATTCCGGGAGCCCTGCATCCAAAACCAAGCACAATAGGTATTACCGACTGTCCGGGCAGATTCAAAAAGGACATAAGTCTGTCCATCATTACAGCGATCCTTGGCATCAGCCCCGAATCTTCAAGGAGAGCCATGATGAAGTATATTGAAAGCATTGTAGGCATTACTACTTCAAAGGGCAGTAGTATGCCTTCTGGGATAGCCGAAATTATGATCTCGGCCAGGCTGCCCTGGGGAAAAGAGCGTGCATAGGATTCTGTAAGGCTAAAAAGGGGTTCTAACGCCCATGGGACAAAGATTTCTGCAAAATCAAGAATGACGAAAATCAGCCTGAATGAGAGAAAAGCTATCAACGCCAAAGCCGGGATGCCCGTTAGCGGTTGATCAAGAAGCTTTTCAATCCGGGCTCTGGTTGAAACAGAGTCTGGAATTGTGTGTTTAATAACAGCCAGTGCAACTTCCTGGGCTCTCTGAGTTCTTTCCAGACATGTAGGAAGATATGGGTGAGAATCGTCCTGTGCCGGGCAAAACCAGCATCCTCGAAAACACTCGTCACACTCTACCTGCCCATTTGCAGCGCGTAACTGGATTTCTTCAACCAGGTCAGACAATTCGGGATAGGTTTTGAAAATATCTTCATCCAAAGAATCATGCTCCATGAGGTGAATGGCAAGGGTCCGGGATGGGTGCAGTCTGTGTTTGCCATTGTCTGTCGGTATCAATTCTTCAATGTACTTTTGGAGTATTCGTACAACTTCTTCTACGGGTTCAGAAAAAACCATTGGAGTAATTTTGGCGTTAATGCCGGTCTCAGTCAAAATACGCATTTTTCCGTCTGTTCCTGTGGAAAAGCAATGTGCAGCTTTCGTAATGGCTGCCTGAAGTTTCTCCAGTCCTTTACCTTTTGACGCCACCATTGGAACAACGTAAAGTCCGGTAATATCGGAAAGGGATGCTGCATCAATCGCAATTCCTGATTCTTCTGCCATATCCATTTGGTTCAGAACCAGGATCATAGGAATGTTCAAATCCATGATTTGCAGGGTTAGGTAAAGGTTCCTCGAGAGGTTTCGTGCATCGACAACGTTTACAATCAGGTCAATGCTTTCTTCAAGCAAAACCCTCTGGGTGACCTTTTGCTCCTCTGTGTCTGAATGCAGGCTGTAGGTTCCCGGGGTATCAATGACCCTTATCTTTCGGGACTGATTCAGGAAATACCCCTGGGTAATCTCCACAGTGGTTCCTGAGTAATTTGATACTACCGCTCCGGCTCCGGTAAGGAGGTTCATGACAACACTTTTTCCCACATTGGGTTGGCCCACAAGTGCAACTGTAAACTCGCGGGCTAAAGGATCGGTTGCAGCATGGCCCGGGGGTTTGGAGATTGATTCATTGAATTTTCTGCGTATTGCCACAATATTTCACCTCATTCCATATGGAAATGAATAATAATATCGAAGTGTTAGTTATAACTAACAACATTATATACGTATGTTTGTAATAATGGAAGAAGGGAAAGAGGAAATTTACCCTTGGTTTTGAGTTACGCATAAAGCCTGAGAGGCAGTATGTGGCTCGTCCATTCCGGTATAGAATTGAATGATCACCGAATAATAAAAGACGGGAAGTTAGTAATTGTGACAAGGCAGGGAACCCATGGGATATGCGGCGAAGTTTAAGGTATGGGTTGACCTGAATCCTCAAAGACTTGCATGCAGGCCTTTTGAGATTTGGATTGCAAAAGGAGCCGGTTAGCCAATGACTTCAGACTTGTCTTCATCCATAGAAGATTATCTTGAGACAATACTGTTGCTTTCAGAAAGGGATCAAGCTGTCAGAGTGACTGATATTGCCGAGAAGCTCAATATAGCAAAGCCAAGCGTTACTGCTGCCGTGAATACACTTAAGGAAAAAGGCCTGGTGACACAGGAGCGTTACGGTAGAGTCTTTCTTACTTCACATGGGCGTGCCCATGCACTTCAAATTAAGAAGCGACACAGGATACTTCGTGCTTTCCTTATTGAAATTCTCGGAGTAAGCGAAGAGACCGCCGAAAAAGATGCATGTCTTATGGAGCATGTTATCAGTCCTGAGACCATGCAAAGGCTTATAGGATTCTTAGAAGACTCTGTGGCTAACAAAGGCAATTGCTCAAGGGCCGAAGAAGCATGATTGACTTCTTAGAGGAAGAGTCTTTCTGTAATGAGGTCAGGATTTAAGTATCTGTGAAAGGGGGATTTGGCGATGACTTTGCCCAGGATAGCTACACTGATTCCTACGTTGATTGCAGGGGTGGTTTGGGTTATTACTCTGGCTTTGGCTATTTCGCGAAAAGACTATCCGGTTGCTCTGTTTCACGGAGGACTGGGGGCTTTGGTATTTGTACTGTCGGCTTTGTTTCCGGTTGTGGGAGCCATAGGTTCTTTGGTGCTCATTATTATCATGTTAGCTTCTTACCGGATAGTGCGCGAATACGCAAGGGGTGTTGCTTTCAGGCTGGGTAGAATACGCAGTCTACTGGAACCCGGCGTCACTGTGATAATGCCCTTTGGAATAGACCAGGTGAGGATTGTTGATGTAAGGACCTTTACAATCGATGTTCCAAAACAGGAGGTTATAACGAAAGATAATGTTCCGGTGATTGTAGATGCGGTTGTATATTTCAATGTATTTGATCCGGTCCTGGCAGTCACCAGGGTGGCAGACTATGTTGAAAGCACAAGCTTGCTCGGACAGACTACCCTCAGGTCAATACTCGGACAGCACGAATTGGATGATCTTTTAAGCAAAAGAGATGAACTTAACCAGGTTCTCCGAGAAATCCTTGATCATGCCACTGATCCCTGGGGGATCAAGGTTACTATGGTGGAAGTGAAATCCATTGAGCTACCTGATGCCATGAAGCGAGCCATGGCCCGGCAGGCTGAGGCTGAAAGGGAGAGACGTGCTAAGATCATTGCGTCAGAAGGTGAGCTCCAGGCTTCGCAAAAACTGGCGGAAGCAGCCCAGGTCATGGCATACCAGCCTATTTCGGTCCAACTCAGGTTTTTGCAGACCCTATCTGAGATTGCAACTGAGCAGAATTCCACTATCGTGTTTCCCATCCCTATAGAACTTTTGCATATCTTTGAAGCATCAGCCCGCAAAAAGAGTAAGAAAACCGGCAGGTATTATTGGAACCACGGAGAATTGATAAGGCTGTGCAGAATTTGCAGGGGTTTTGTGGGAGATTTCCTCAGCTCTTTGCGATGTTACTAAGAGAACGTGTAGAATTTCACGGTCTGGTGAGGCATGGGTTGTGGGGCCTGCTCAAAAGTTTTTGCCGGCTTGTGGTCAGATGATATTTGTGAGGCTTTTGTTTTTGAAGGTTTTTTGGTAAGGAGGAGCATTTCAATGATCGCGACAACGACGCCTTCTGTTGACGGCTACCATGTAAGTCAGTACCTGGGGATCGTAGCCGGCGAGGTGGCTCTGGGGACCGACTTTGTACGGGATTTCATGGCAGGGTTGGCAGATTTTTTTGGTTCTAGGACAGCGGCCTATGAGGAGAAACTGATTGAAGCAAGGGAATTGTGTGTTTCTGAGATGACTTCCAGGGCCAGGCAGTTGGGTGCCAACGCAGTTGTTGGGATCAGAGTTGACCACGAAATCCTGCAAAACGGAATGATGCTTGTGATATCTACCGGTACTGCTGTGAAACTGGTTCCAAACACCTAGAGCCTGGTAAGAACCCAATTAGTTTCGGTTCATGGGAAAGTGATTCCCGGCCCAAACACGTAGAGGTTTGGCAAGAACCGGGCCTTTCTTTGAGTTAGGCCTGTGAAACAGGCCTAACTGCCGGAGTTGGTGTTGGTGACAGTAATGCTCGCAGGGAATAGCCTGGTCTTGTTTGGAGTTGCATCGATGGGAGGGACTGACGTGGAGTCTATAGGGGCACTGGCAGGATTGTTGGCTCCGATTGCTTTTGTGTTCGCAATAAGTGCTTATACTCAAGTGAATGCACTGAAGAAAGAGATCGAGAGACTGAACACCGAAGTAAAGAATTTAAAAACCGAAATACACAATCACCCAATAGTGTGAAAAGTCAGCTGTTGGAGTATTTCTTTGCCCTTCCGGCAAGCCGTTCTTCTATGGCCTGTCGGAAAGGTTCAAATTGGACCGGTGAGCCCTGGTAAGGAACCCCGTCAATATATAGATTCTCGTCGCCAAATTCAGCGGCATCGTTTCTTGTAAGGATTATCAACTCTGATGTAACCACCTTATCGGAAATTCCCTTGGCCACGCTCAACCAGTGCCTCCAGCTTTGCATGAGCCAAGGGCACCTACCTGTGAGTACTGCAGTTACATGGGCCATCTCATTTGCGTTAAGTCTGTCAGAAATTTGGCTTGAGGGGAGGCCTGGGTGTCTGCGGCGCTGAGTGTCACTATGCCGGTACCTGCCGAAATGCTTTTCAAAGGACACGGCAGTCTCAGAACTCATCTTCAATAGAAGGAGGGTGGCGGGCCCGTTCGCTTCAGCAATCTCAAATCCAAACTTCTCAAAAAACGAGACAGGCATCCAGTTTTCATAGGTAACTACTGCAATTCCATTTGAGTCCCTGGCTATTTTCATCGCTTCATTCATAAAGTGTCTTGCGATTCCGGCGCCCTTGGCTTCTTCGAGCACCCACAGGCATCTGATTACCCAGAGGCCATCCCCCGAAAGGGCCATCGGGGCTGCATCAATAGGCATAATCTCCATACGGCCAACAGGTTTTCCATCTTGGAAAGCACCAAAGGTTTTGACTCCTAACGTAGCGACATGCCGGTGGACCCTGGCACTCTCTTGTAGGAAGGCTGAACAGTTGGAGCCAGGAACTGTGCACATGATGTTGATAGAGTCAATGTGCTCAGCAGATACCTCCCGTATTTCAATTCCTGGAAGAGGTCTTGGTTTCATTTTGTTCCCCCCTATGATAAGAACGAGGTGAAGTTGGGCCGTTCTTGGCCAACCAGACAGGAAAGCAGTGTCTTCACGTACCCTGTCGCTGCCGGAATAGTTCTGCCTCAAACTCAGCGAAACCTTCTGCGGATGGCTGTTTTCGTTGATGGTGAGTTAATAGGCTAGCTGTAGAGTTCGTCAGTAGTCATCTAAAGACCTTGAAGAACGGTATGCTCTTGACTCTAAGGTGGAATTATCCTGAAGCTTGCCGAGCTACCCCAGAAATTGAGCCCCAAGAAGGATAACCACTATCTGTAAGAGAATAGGGCCAGTGAGTTCCTCGTAAGTTGTAACAGCATTGAGAAGTCTCCCCACAGCCAGAACCGTAAACTGAGGAGCATATGAAAGTGACGAGCACAGGAAGATTCGGAGGAGAAGTCAGGGTGTTAGGCTCATCACGGCCTAATTTCAAGACTCAAAGGTTACATTGGTGTAGGGGGAGCTGCTGAATGCAGAGGCTAATTCACAAGTTAAGGTTATTGCTTCTCTTCTTGGTTTTCTCGGCAAGTGCAGCCCAGCTCCTGTTTCCGGGAAATGCCATTGCTTCAGGCGAATTTGAGACAGTGATGCTTGGTGACACCAAGGTACTGCTTCGCGAGTCAGATGAATATGGCGATGAGGCATCGGTATTTGCAATCATGTTGGCCGGGAACGGCCATCAAAGAGAGGGTGAAACACACTGTGCTCACGTGGCTGAGCACATGGTTTTTAGAAACCCTACCGTTGGAGGAGTGTCTCTCGGTGATTGGGTTAGCAAGCCCGGCACCGGGACAGGAGGAGTTCAGACTCTTTACAATGGATGGACCGGCCCTGATCATACCCATTTTGAAATAACGGTTCCAGGAAGGCTGATTCCAGAAGCTTTGACACGCTTGGTGGCCGGTCTGTTTCCGGGTGGCATTGAGACTTCTGCCTATGAAACAGAGTTAGGTTCGCGTTTGAAGACTGAACTGGAGTATATGACCACAAACTCCATTGCTGCGCCATATCATCAGTTTAATACCTGTTTCTATCAGGGGACGCCGTACAGTCAGAAAACCTTCGAGGTACCTGTTATTGAGGTTGAATCAGCCAGGGTGCTCGAGTACATGAACCGCGAGTATTCTTCGAGCCGCCTTATAATTGTTCTGGTAGGAGACTTTGAAAAAGATGCTGTTCTAGATGCGCTGGAGGACGCTCTTGAAGGTGTTCCCACAGAACCAAATCCAGTTGTTCCAGATGTACGTCTAAACCCGGCGTCATTTACTTCGTTTAGATGTGCGGTGAAGCACCCGATTTACATGATTGGGGTTGGAGTAGATTCGATAGAAGGCGAAGATGCGCCCTTTGTTTCTGCCATAATGAGCATTGCCCTGGGCCGGTTATGGTCCCAGCCTCCTGATGGGTTTCGCATATCAGATTCTTTGTCTACTACGCTTGCCGAGGCTGCCGTTGAAGCAATGGTAGTTAGTTATGAAGCGACCAGAGGTATTGCTGAGAAGGAGCTGCAACCTAAGTCCGAAGATCTTGTCGGGGTTGTAAAGGCTGTTTTCGGTAATTTGCTGGCCGAAGGGCCGAGGGATGAAGAATTGGCAGGGCTACTGGAGGACGTCGTTGAACCGGACCCACCAGAGCACCTGCCTCGTACACTGTTTGAGGCGTGGTGGAGAGGACTCGACGAGATACCTGGAGTAGGAAAGTCCAAAGGAGGCTCACTTAGGGGCATGTCACACGAAGAACTGGCCGCTGCTCTTAAGGATGCTGCATCCAGATATACGGAACGATTGCAGTATTCGGTGATGGTTGTTGAGCCTGGAAGTACACTTAGCCCAGTTTTCATCGCAGGAGCTGTATTGGCCGGTCTAGTACTTGGTGCGGTTTTTGTGCTTCGCCGGAGACGGGAGTCAGACAAAGAAGTTCCGGCTGGGTAGGTTTCTGCTGGTCTGCCGACATGGGGCGCATAGACTGAGCTAGAGCAAGGTATGCAGCGCGCATTCTCTATACAGTGATTGACTGCGTTAGGATCGATGAATCCACGATTTGGTCCACGGCAATGACTCTCCGACACTGTGTGACGGAGTGCCTCCTATACAATGATACTGACGTCCCGATCGGAATCCCTGGATTGCTTCGGTGGTAGTACTTGTGGCGAGCTAACACCGGGCTAACATTGGTACAGAGGTTTGGCTGGGGAAGTGCTAAGGGGTAGTGGGATTCTTGAAATAGTGGCATATGGCTGTCCTATAGGAGGTGAGAGGCCGTGAAGGAACTGCTCGAAGAGCTTGTGAAAAACGGTATTCTGGAGGCGTTTGAAGACGAGAACGAGTTTCACCTGCCGTTTCTTCTGAGCGGTGTTGCCTTGGTGAGAAAGGGTGCTCTCTCTGCAGGCGCAGGTGTTCTTGGTTCAGTGAGCACCTGGGGAAAACCCGAGATTGACTTGCTGCGCAGCACGGTTGAGCCTACCAGGCTTCTAAACGTTGTAGCAGAGGATTTTCGGGGGTGTTTCGGTAAGTCAACTCATCAAGGCCCTGTCGGGTTGGCGTGGGGTGCTGTTTTGGGCGATCTGGTAAGTCGTGTGGAGAAGTTTCACGAGGAAGCCCCTGAGTTCATAACCAGAGTTGTAGGCCTGCGTTACGAAGAGAGGCTCGATAGAATCGAAAGCCTCAGGCCGGGGCAACCGGTGAGCCTTCTGTGGGAGCCGTTAAACCCGTATGATTCAAAGGCAATCAAGGTTTCGGATGCCCATGGGGAAGACCTTGGCTATCTTAGAAAGGGTGTTGCACACAAGCTGGTGGCAAGGATCAAGAAAGGCGCGGCATTATCTGCCAGGGTAGTAGTTGTTCTGGGTGAAGAGTTCGACGTCAACGACAGACTAAACATAGAAGTCAAAGTATGGGATAACACCTGCACCCATGAATCAGCAGTTCAGGCAGTTTACTAGAAGAGGGGATTCGTGGACGTCATAACACGTCTGGCCGAGTGGCGGACCTCCACTGTCACTTGGGTTTTCCACGTCCGATACGGATGCTGTCTTATTTTGGCCAAGCGTTGGGGTATCTGATTGGCTGCTTACTGCGCCCGGCATAGATGTTGTCTTGCACCGCACATTGACAAAACATCCCAGCAGACTATATCCTGTTGTCGGGGTTGGTGGCATTGAAGAGATCTGGTGCCACTGGACCTTATCAGGGTGGAATCTGACCTTGGTTGTGAGAGCCAGTGAGTATTGGAGGAGGGTAAGCCGTGGAAAGCACAACAGAGTCTGTTCCAGTAAGTGGCGGTGCAAGCCTTGCAACCCTTGTTACATTGCCCGGGCCAGGGTCTTACCCTGTAGTTATCGTGCGGACAGTTTACGGGCGTCGTAATCTTCTTGGACTAGGAAACCTTCTGTCCAATCACGGTTATGCTTCGATAATCCAGGACGTAAGGGGAAGCGGAGATTCATCGGGCAAGTTCAACTTTCTGGCACAAGAACCGGAAGATGCCCTTGAGACTACTCAATGGATTTTGCGGCAGCCGTGGTGCGACGGGCGTTTGGCAATTCTCGGTATCTCCTATCTTTCCTCTGCTTCAATTGCTATTGCAGCCGAATTTCCTGAACATGTAAAGGCTGCTGTTTGGGTTACGATCCCTGCCGGTAAGGAAATCCTTTGTTTTCAGGGGGGAGCCCTCCGCCTTCACCACACACTGCCGTGGGTATATATGAAAGAGGCTCCTCTAAGTAGTTTTGACCCTGAGGCCTACTACACCAAAACACCACTTATTGACGCTATTCCTCAGAACCTTGATTCTCGCTGGAGCCTTATATTGAAAGACGGTCCCAGGTCCGAGTTCTGGCGGAAAAATGATCTATGGCATTATATTGAGAGAGTCCGTGTGCCAGGTCTTCACTTCGGCGGATGGTTCGATTTCCTGCTCGACGCTACCCTGGTTCCGTATTCACAGATGAATCGTTCGGGAGCACCCCAGCGGCTTGTTCTCGGCCCGTGGAGTCATAACGGTGTTGTTGGAACTGAGAAGATATCAGGGGATATTTCATATGGCTGCCCGGCTGGAATCTTGCGCGAGATCAATACGTCTTCTCATTTTATGGATGAATGCATCCGGTGGTTGGATTACTGGGTAAAGAAAATGGGCGAAGTATCCGCCTGGCGGCCAGTAAGGTGCTTTTTCACCGGGGACCGGCCTCATTGGCAGGAACTTGATTCCTGGCCTGCACCCGGGGGTATTATGAGAATGTACCTTGGATCAAAAGGCATTCAGGCGGGCAGGCGAACCGAAGGGGCCCATGCCCGAGGCATTCTTTCTACGGACTTAGCATCTATGGAGAATGCAACTGCCCTATGTGATTCCTTTGTGTATAACCCCGAGAATCCAACGCCTACCGAAGGTGGAGCAGTATGGGCTTTCACAAAGGCATCATTGATACCCGGCCCTGCTGTGTCCTCTGTTCACCTGAGGGACGACGTGTTGATCTATGATTCTGAAATGTTAGGTGACCCTCTGAAGATCTGTGGTATTCCTCAAGTGGAACTATATGCGTCGTCAAGTGCGCCGGATACTGATTTTACAGCCATTATCTTAGATGTGGACCAGGACGGTGTGGCCAGGTATGTTTCGGATGGGATTATTCGGGCAAGATACCGAAATAGCCTGGAAATCGAGGAATTCCTCGAACCGGGAGAGACTTATCTGTTCCGAATATCGATGAAGGGATGTGCTCATACTTTTGGCCCTGGCCACCGGGTGCGTCTTGTAATCAGTAGTTCAAACTTTCCCAAGTTTGACCGGAATCCAAATACAGGTGAGCCTATATATCAGACCCGGGCTATGCGGGAAGCAGTTCAGACAGTGTACTATGGGGCTGCAACTTCATCGGCTCTCATTATGCCTACTCCTATTGGCCCAAGCCTGTAATCAAGGTTTGACATCGCGCCACTTTCTGATCGACATGAAGTATCCGCACATGCCCGATACTTACGTTCCGCCTTGTTGAAGCACTGGACTCCTTGCTTCAACCCATTAGGTCTAGACTCTTTAGGCCGGATGCAGGATGATAAAGCATTGTCAGGCGATAGTTCTGATGCTGGCCTATTGACAACCTGGGAAATTTACTCTAAAGTGGACTAAAATCGTCCACTATGATGTTGGCCGGATACGGATAGGGGTAATTGCCATGGAAATTGTCAGGAGGATAACGGACTATAGTATAAGAGCGCTGGTTCATCTTGCCCTTAATCCCGAGAGAGAAGTAACAGGAACCGAAATTTCCGAAGAACAGGATGTACCTTTAGGTTATGTTCATAAGATCATGCAGAGACTGAACAGATACGGTTTTGTCAATTCCCACAGAGGGCCCTCAGGTGGCTTTTTCCTTGCAAAGAATCCAGGCAAAATCAGTGTCCTTGAAATTGCAGAGGCCATGCAGGGTAAATTATCGTCAAACAAGTGCTTTTTGGAAAAAGATCCGTGCCCTAGGGCTCCCAAGTGTGTAATAAAGAAGAACTGGCTCGCCCTGGACCGGCAGATCACTGGGTTTTTGAAGAGCATAAGTCTGCAGGATCTTGTGGATCAAATGGTTGAGGCCGGGAGTTGATGATTACTGCTTTGCAGCCGTCGGGGATGGATTTTGTAAGGCCGTTATACAACCACAACCAATACATACAAAAAGTCACCGTATGCCTGAATTCAATATGGAAAGGTTTTGGACTCAAATTGAGGGAAAAGGTTCAAAGAAACTTGCTCAAGATGTATCTTGACAAAGTCAAAGGAGGAGAAACACATGTTTTGCTACCAGTGCGAACAGACAGCCGGAGGAACAGGTTGCACTAAGTACGGAGTATGCGGAAAGGATCCTGACATAGCTAGCCTTCAAGATACTTTGATATTTGCTCTCAAAGGAATTGCAGCTTACGCGTACCATGCCCGAGAGCTCGGCGCATCAGATGAACAAGTTGATGCCTTTCTTGCAGAAGCCCTTTTTTCAACGCTCACCAACGTGAACTTCGATCTTGAAAGCCACATCAACCTGCTTCTCAAAGCAGGGGAGATCAACCTCAGGGCCATGGAACTTCTTGACAAAGCTAACGTAGAACGTTTTGGGGTTCCGGAGCCAACAAAAGTGCAGGTAGGCATGAAGCCAGGCCCGGGAATACTTGTGACAGGCCATGACTTCCTTGATCTATATGAGCTGCTCAAACAAACAGAGGGCAAGGGGATCAACGTATACACCCATGGCGAGATGCTGCCTGCCCTTGCTTATCCCGAACTGAAGAAGTTTCCTCATCTTGTTGGGAACTACGGCACAGCATGGCAAAATCAGAAAAAGGAGTTTGCAGAGTTTTCAGGGGCTATTCTTGGAACTACGAACTGTGTCTTGATACCGTCGGACTCCTACAAAAACCGGATGTTTACATGTGGAATTGCTGACCTCCCCGGTGTGGCCCACATTCACAATCGCGATTTCACGCCGGTTATTGGAAAAGCCTTGGCCCTCCCGCCCCTTGAGGAAAAGACAGGGCCAAAAACCATGACAGGGTTTCACCACCAACCGGTTCTCAGTATTGCAGACAAGCTAATCGACGCCGTTAAGCAAGGCAAGATCCGACACTTCTTCCTGGTTGGCGGTTGCGATGGAGCCCGTGCCAGTAGGAACTACTATACCGAATTTGTAGAGAAGTTGCCTCAAGACTGCGTGGTTCTTACCCTGGGCTGCGGCAAGTTCCGGTTCAACTACCTTGATGCCGGTGATATTGACGGCATTCCAAGGGTTCTGGATATGGGCCAGTGCAACAATGCATATTCGGCCATACAAGTAGCTGCAGCACTGGCAAAAGCTTTTGACTGCAGCCTAAATGATCTTCCGCTTAGCATGGTTCTTTCATGGTTCGAGCAAAAAGCAGTAGCTATTTTGATGACCCTTCTCTACCTGGGCATCAAGGACATCCGTTTGGGGCCCACCCTTCCCGCGTTCTTGTCGCCAAATGTGCTTAAGGTGCTCGTAGACAGATACGACATTCAGCCTATCACTACACCTGAGACTGACATCGAGGCCATTCTGGGGGAGAAGGGTAACGCATAAGAGGGTGTGTTCTTGGAAGACATTCACAGGGTATGATGTTAGAATTAGGATGAAGAGACTCCAAATCTGTGCATTCTAACCAGGAATGAATAGGGGGCGAGTGCTATGGCAGAAGAACAGTGGGTAGAGGTTAGCCAGGTAGCAACAGAGGTTGAGGGAGAACTAATCCGTTCGGCTCTCGAGTCTTGCGGTATCGAGGTGCTCTTTCGGTCATTCCTGCCGGCCAGCGTGTACCCGGGTTTGACGTTGATTAAGGTACTTGTCCCCGAAAAGGATTCGGAACTGGCCCGACGGGTTCTTTCTGAAACCACGCTAGACCCGAGCAGTGATACTGTTACGGGACAGTAATTTGCTGGGGCACTTGGGAGCGGCCTACCGCATAGACCACTCTCGAGCGATGTTGTCCAATCCAGAGGTATTCTGCCAGAGAGCGAGTTTCAGGGGTGACTGCTGATTCCCCAGTGTTGGTTGACGTGCCTGCCATAGCTGACCCCTTGGCCAGAGCCATTTTGAGTTTGAGGTTAAGGGAACCCCCATTTTGTGTTCGCATGCCGGCTTCAATTATGGCCCGCGGACTCAGCTATCGGCCACGGTCACGATTTCAAATGGATTGGTCGGGTAATCCTAGGTTAGCATTGCACGGGTTACGTCGTCTGTCGCCGTTCAGCAGCGGGAGACTCGAACCATCTCGATTTGCGTCTATATTGAGTAGTGGGAGACGCGAATTATTGCCACTTGCGTTCGTATGTAGGAAGCAGTATGATGTGAGAAAAGCGTGGGGGATAGTGGCTATGAGTGTTCGAATCAGCATAGATAGCCGCGGACGTTTGCTCATTCCGGCCGAGGTCAGAAAACGGCTAGGTTTCAATGAGGGCGACAGTGTACTTGTAGAACCTGTTGGGCCTGGAGAGTTCAAAGTGCTTCTTGTTAAGGACTCTGTGGAGCGAGCGAGGGGTATGTACAGTCATCTCAGAGATTCTGCCGGAAATGTTTCAGACGAGCTAATATCTGACCGCCGTCGCGAAGCCAAGAAGGAGGTAGACGGTAGTGAGTGAGGCAGTACTCGACGCTTCCGCCCTCATTGCATACCTTTTTGATGAGCCTGGTGCCGGTACGGTATCAGATGCTTTGCTTTCTGGTGCCATCATGAGCACTGTCAATTTTTCTGAGGTGCTGAGCAAGCTCGTCGATCGCGGGGTTTCTGTAGACCGGTCCATTTCAGATCTACGCCAATCCGGGATCCTGGACTTGCTTGAAATTGCAGATTTCACTGCTTCGCTTGCCAAAGAAGCAGCTCTGCTGCGCGAGTATACCCGTGATATGGGGCTTTCGCTGGGTGACAGGGCATGCTTGGCTCTGGCGAGACTGAGGCGAGTACCTGCACTCACAGCTGACTCCCTTTGGGCTAAAGTCCCGGGAGCCGTGGTACGGCTTATCAGGTAACGTTTTGCAGACTCCCGGTGTTTCTCAACTCACTGCCCGCCCTTAGGATTCCAGCCCTTCATGTCGAATACGTGCTGCCTACCATAGAAATCATGCAGCAAATTGAGTATCTCCCCAAACCTTTGAAAGTGTACGATTTCCCTCTGCCACAAGAACCTCAGGGTGTCTGTGACGTCAGGATCATCTGAAAGCTGCATAAGGTATTCATAGGTTGACCTTGCTTTTTGCTCTGCCGCCATGTTTTCGTGAATGTCAGTGATAGGATCTCCTTTTGATTGGATGTATGAAGCCACCCAGGGCGACCCTTCTGCATTTACAAAATACAGGGCTTTGTCGTGGTCGGCATAGTACCCGTCCAGCCCGGCCCTCTTGATGTCGGCTATGCTTGCATCTCTTATCAAGTTATATACTAAAGTGGCAACAATCTCCATATGAGCAAGCTCCTCAGTACCAATATCCGTCAAAGTAGCCTTGGCCTCGGGAATAGGCATGGTGTACCTTTGAGTCAGATACCGCAAGGATGCGGCTAGTTCGCCGTCGGGCCCGCCGTATTGTGTGATCACAACTTTTGCCAGCCTGGGGTTAGTTGTTTTGACCCTGGCCGGATATTGGAGGCTTTTTTGATAAACCCACATGCATTTTCAACTCCTTCTCCAGTTGATTTCCCATGGCCACGGGTCATCGATCCATTGCCAGGTGCGGCCGGTCATGCCGAAACCATAGTTGAGCAGCGGCCCGTAAATGCGCTCATATTCCATTTTGGCACCCATGAGCTCCTGGGACCTCATTCTGAATTCCTGTAAAGCCCGCATGTCATCAGGATGGGTATCAAGAAACAGGTTGAGTTCTGTAGCCGCAAATTGCAGTTCCATAATCCTGAGAAGCATTTCTTTTTGCTGTGTGTTCACTGTAATATCCCCCCTTATGATCCTGGCCTCTTAAAGAGTAGTCCGTACTAACTCAGAAAAAGGTTCCAACCTGTAGGGCTTGAAGATCGAGTGTCTGGGAAAAGGTTTGCCAGGGCACATAGGCTGCAGCAAGTTCACCAAAGAAAGCCATGCCGGTAGGTGTTTCGAGTTTCATTTGCTCTGGGTCTGTTTCGTCCTGGCCTAAGGGCCAGTCTGGTGCAGAAAGACTGTTGTGTGCGGGTACAGGGACTTTTGGGCCGGGTTCAGGAAAATAGCCGGCAGCAGAGTCAGGCTCAAAAGAAGCAGGCGGATCAGCGATCTTACCGGTTGCATCTTCAGGGGGAAGCGTGGCATTGTCTTGTATGGTATCTTCGGATATCTCTTGATCCTGACGGTCAAACCGAAGTTTTGCCTGCTCGCGTGCAAATTCCTGTTCCGTGTCGCGAAAGATCCTGAAAAGCCTTTGATCGTTTGGTAATTGCCTTCGCATATGCAGGTCCTCCTTGTTAAGAGTAATATCACTGCAGTTTATGTAAACCAGGCAATTATTGTGTCTACACAATCAATCTCCTCATCAAGAGGCCGGCAGGCACCGTATTAGAGGATGTACACGGAAAAGCAGAGGGGGATGGGTGGGTCCCATCCCCTGGGAGACAGCTAATTATTCTCCCGAAAAAGGAGTCCCTGGCCGTTCACTTATACTATGTCCAGGTGTCCAGGCGCCTGTTATACGGTCAATCCTGCTTGCTCCATCGCTGCATTGAGTTGGGGTATGTACTTAGCGGCTTGTTTTCTCGCATTCTTAAGCCTGCTACTGCTTGCAGCCTTGAACTCTTCATCCTTAATGGAACCAAGGTTAATTTCGGCATTCATTGCCGCTCCCCGCCAGGCAGCGTCCAGCATTAGAAAACCTACGGCAAGGTCTGTAATGGCGTTTGGGTTTCCGTATTTGAGGAGGTCAGGCAAAAGTCCCATGGCCTCTATGGCCGCCTCGACTGTATTCAGGGGAGACTCAGTTGCCCCAATAAAGGCCTCCTGCATTGCCTTTCGCCTCTGGGATTTTTCTTCTGAGGTGGACCTGGGCATTTTCAAGGCGGCTTCTACCTGCCTGTATGCGTTGGCGTCTTCATCTCCTAAGGCGAGAAACTTCTTGTGAAAGTATTCCGAGGCCTCTCGCATTTCTTCAAGCTTATCCAGGCCTTCAGTGAAGCGGGGTAGGCTCAAAGTCACCCCGGCTACCATCTGGAACAGGGCACAGCCCATGGCGCCTGCTACGGCCGCGGCTGCACCACCGCCTGGGGCGCCTGTAGGAGCCCTTAAATCATCCATGAAATTCATTAGATTCATTCTATGTCACTCCTTATTCCTCGGACTCATCATGCTGAAAGAGAACCGGTTCCTTGAGTCAGGTAATAAGATCCAATATCCTTTGTTTGGAGAAGTCCTTAAGTTTCAACCGGGCCAGGGCCACGTTTAAGAGTGCATCCAGGGGAATCAAGCCTATGATTTCCGAATCTGTGATCTCAACCCCTTTGCTTGCGGCTTCCTCTTCGATTTTACTGAATACGAGCTCAATAGGAGTGGACTTGTAATCCAGGAGGTTCATGGTGACCTGGGCAAGTCCTGTGTCTTCCATTGTTATGCCCTTTGCTTGCACATGAGGGAGGCCTCCTGATGATTCCCTGATGTGCCTGGCGATTGAACGGGCTATTTTTACGTTGGTTGTATTGAGGTTTACGTTATATGCTATGAGAGGCGGCCTTGCTCCAACAGCCGTAGCCCCTGCTTTAGGGTGAAGCAGGCACGGCCCAAAATCCGGTTTCCTGTCGGGCTCGGCCTTGATGGCTTCTTTGAGTCCTTCGTATTCTCCTTTTCTTATATTGGGTAGACGTACCCGTTCTGGCCTGGTTGCGGCTTTTGCATAAAGGTACACGGGAATTGATAATTCCTCACCGATTCTCCGGCCAACCTTTTTGGCAATTTCTACACATTCTTCTATGGTGACTCCCCGGATGGGGACGAACGGTACAACATCAGTTGCGCCAATCCTGGGGTGTTCACCGTGGTGTTGTTCCATATCTATTAGTTCACCGGCTCTTTGGGCAGCCTTAAAGGCCGCCTCTTCTACTGTTTCCGGAGTGCCGATAAACGTGACAACTGAACGGTTGTGGCTTGGATCTGAAGATGAATCCAGTATTTTGCAGCCTGCATCTTTAATGGCTTTGAGTATCTCATCGATAACTGACTGATTTCTGCCTTCACTGAAATTAGGAATGCACTCTATGACCTTTGGCTCCATTACAGCATGACCTCCACAATTTTCTATAGCCTCATTCAAATGCTTTCGGTTCGGATTCTGCGTGACCGGTAGAGAACAGTCACGGCCCACGCCTCTTGGTGTGGGCTCTGTGTCTTGGATAATTCTGCCCACTTGCATTCACGGTTTCATGAACCGATCTTAAGTTTCCGGTTACCTTTTCCAACAACACAAGATTATCTTATACCACACTCGGGGAAGAGCAAACCTGAATAAGAAGAAGTTAACAGGGTCTCCTGGGGCGTTGCCGAACATAGCCTGCCATACGTTATCGATACCGCTATTAGATGCCTAATAAGTAATCTTCAGATTATAAGGAGTGTTTGTGTTTTGCTGACAAGATCCTCAGAAAATCGTTCCAATAGGCTGGGAGTGTGCTATAATATGCTCATTGTTGCATAATCATGCATCCAGATACCATGGAATCGTGGAACGGGCCACAGAAGCAGTAAAGAGGAGGCTGTCAAAGGTGGCAGATGTTTTGATGTACGAAATACCCCGGTTGAGGTCGAACCGGCTTTAAGCCGGAACGCAAGCACTGAGAATTATCTGAAGTTTGTACTATCACAACCGTGTGTATCATAGGTCTCTAGCAGATTAGTCAGCAGACTTTACAAGAAAAGGGTGAGGTTTCATGAAAAAGGGGTTTAGATTTCTGTTATTGGCAGCTCTGGTATTGTCATTAGTGCTTCTGGCCGGGTGCGGGCCAAAACCTGAGACACCCCCGGCTGATGGAGAAAAAAAGGCTGATACTCCAAAACTCAAGTTTGTTGCCGTTGGCGAGTGCACCTTTGCGCCTTTCGAGTATACCGATGAGAAGACGGGAGAACCTGCAGGTTTTGATATTGACCTCATCAAGGCTATAGGAGAAGCGTCTGAATTTGCGGTCGAATATAAGAACCTTGATTGGAATAGTCTGATTCCTTCTTTGCAGACCAAAGAGGCAGATCTTGTAGTATCAGGTATGACAATTACAGATGAAAGGGCTCTTGAGGTCAAGTTTTCAGATCCTTATTTTGAGTCAGGACAGGCTTGGGCGGTTATTGAGGGATCTTCTATTGAGACCTTAAACGATCTGTCGGGGAAGAAAGTTGCAGTACAAATTAATACCACCGGGGACTATGCTGCTCAGAAACTCGATGCGAAGTTCAAGGAAGACAAACTCACCGGATTGACAATAAAGCGGCTGGAAAACGCCGGAGACGTATTCAACGAACTTAAAGTTGGCGGTGTAGACGCTGTCGTATCAGACTTGCCGGTTATTCAGGAATACATGAAGAACAACCCGGATTCAAAGGTAATTGTCCCTGAACCTGCATTTACTGTTGAATACTACGGCGTTGCCATGCGTAAACAAGATAAGGAGATCCATGAACTTGTAAACAAGGGCCTGGCAAAGATTAAGGCAAGTGGCAAGTATGACGAAATTTACGAGAAGTACTTCGGCACACAGCCATAATGTGAGAAGTTTCAGTGATATATAGCATGGTCAATGAACAGACGTGGTCTTAGAATTGGAACCGGCATGGCCTTGGAATATTGCAGTCACCAGGTTTTGTAATGGGAGTGAGCAGTTCTGTCCGATCTGTATGATCTGAGTATAGTGGCGAGATACTTTCCCTTTTTGGTCAAAGGGGTTGGAATTACAGTCCAGTTTACCCTTATATCTTTTTTGGTGGCAGTTGTACTTGGGTTGGCCATTGCTCTGGGCCGGATCAGCGACAATAAGGTTATTCGGGTGCCTTGTCAGATATACATTGACTTTATCAGGGGCACCCCGCTCCTGGCCCAGGTTTACCTGGTCCATTTCGGGCTGCCCCAGATACTTAACTACAAGCCGGTAGGATACATTGATGCCCTTTTGGCTCTGACTTTGAATTCATCGGCATACATGGCTGAGATTTACAGAGGTGGAATCGAGTCTATTGAGAGAGGGCAAATGGAGGCCGCCAGATCTCTGGGCATGACTTACAGTCAGGCAATGAGGTATGTGATAATACCTCAGGCTTTTAGACGGGTGATTCCGCCTATGGGGAACGAATTCATAACTTTGCTCAAAGAATCATCCCTTGTATCTGTCATCGGCATGGAAGATTTGATGATGCGCTCGAGGATGATGGCGGGGCAAAGTTTCAGGCCCTTTGAAGCGTATTTCACTACCGCTCTTATATATCTTGCTTTGACCTTTACTTTTAGCCGGTTTGTCGGAAAACTGGAAGGGAGGCTGAAAGAAAGTGGTCACAGTTGAGCACTTACACAAGAGATTTGGAGACTTGCACGTGCTGCGCGGGGTAAATCTGGAAGTACACAAAGGCGAGGTTGTAGTTGTTATAGGGCCAAGCGGTTCTGGCAAAAGCACTTTCCTCAGGTGTATCAACCATCTGGAGCAGCCGACTGCCGGTGAGATTCACATTGACGGCATAAATCTTGAAGATGGCCAGGTCAACATTAATGAAATCAGGCAAACTGTGGGAATGGTGTTTCAGCAATTCAACCTGTTTCCACACCTTACGGTACTTGAGAATGTGACTTTGGCGCCGGTCAGAGTGTTGAATATGGAAAAGAAAACGGCAGAAAGACTTGGACGGGAACTTCTTGGAAAAGTGGGTTTGGCTGACAAGGAAAAGTCGTATCCTAACCAACTTTCCGGTGGACAGAAGCAGAGGGTGGCGATTGCCGGGGCTCTTACAATGAAACCAAAGCTCATGCTCTTTGATGAGCCTACTTCGGTACACTTGACCCTGAAATGATAGGAGAGGTTCTTGCTGTTATGAAACAGCTGGCCCTGGATGGGATGACGATGATCGTTGTCAGTCATGAGATGGGTTTTGCCAGGGAGGTTGCGGACCGTGTTGTTTTCATGGATTCTGGGCTCCTGGTTGAAGAAGGCAAGCCCCTGGAGTTCTTTAGGAATCCCAAACATGAAAGAACCAGAGCTTTTCTAAGCAAGATCCTGTAAGATTCACACTTCAAGGATCTGACCGCGGCTAACAACAGGGCCTTTCAGTATACAAGGCGCATCTATTGATATTGTCATAGGTGTGCCTTGGCAGTTTTCATGACGTTTACCTGGTGGGTACTGTAGACTCAAGCAATCAGTCTGTGTCCAGTCGTGAAAAAGGTAATATAGCGGTTCTGGATAACAAAGAGCGTGATAAACACTGAATCAAATGATTTTGTGGCCGGGGAGTGTAACTAGTTCCTGGCCAGGGGTGCCAGATTAGCTTCGTTTGCTTTGTCAGCTAGTTTCGTGAGGGTTACCAGGTTTGAAGATTCAAGCACGTACCATGGATATGTCCTGCCATTGATCAGAAATGTCTCCTCGGCCCATGCAAGAAAACGCAAAGCCCTATGATAATCGCCCATTATGAAAGAGGCAATAGCCACACTGCTCCAGGGAAATTCATCTTTCTTCTTCCCAGACTCCCATCCCGGGAAACTTTCGTTAAAATCATGCCATATCTTGATGGCTTTTGGGTCTTGGGGAGATATGACGCCGCAAGTCACCAGGTACAACTGGGATACTCCGTCTGGATACCACTTGCCTTCTCTGGGAAACCTCCTCCCAAGAAAAGACAAAGACCAGGCGTAAGTTCCAAGTTCCTCGCTGTACAGAGTTTGGTCGATGCCATACTTGATTTTGGCCGCCACATCTTTGTATTGAGACGCAAGACTCATGTCACCTTGTTCTTTCAAAACAGAAGACCAATCCATAAGCCCCCGGTAATTCTCTGCGTTATCCATGAGATACTTGGTTCGTGAACCGGGTTTAACGAAAACAAGGCCATCTTTATCTTGAAGATCCTCAATCACCTTTGCTACCAAGTTAATGTCGTCCAGGTGACCTTGCAGGAAATCTATATCTCCGGTCTTACGGTAGTAGTCTGCAACCAATGACAAGAAGGTGGCGGCGTAGCTATCTGCTGAGTCGTAGTTCCTGGTGGATTTCATCACTACCCCGCTAATTCCCATATCTGTATCTGAGATGTACCTTTCCGCTTTGAAATCATATATGGTGCCTGTTAGCCCCCATCTGTCCGGCCTGTTGAGGTTGGAAAGATACCATACCATATATCTTCTGGCTGATTCGGGATCAAGTTCTATCAGCGTTCTCGCTGCAAGGTTACTGAAGTACGGAATTACCCTGTCGCTATCCGGGGTTTGGGCAAGGGCGCCGTTTGGCAGCTGACACCTGGTGAGCCAGTTTTTCTCCTGAGACAGGGTTTCCAGCCTGATCGCCCCGGGGCTGGAGGGTTCCCGGTTGGTGTTATCCCTGGTTGCGGCGGGCATGTTTCCCGGGTGAAATGACCTTGGGCCGTTTTGTTCTATGTTTGCAAGCTCTATAGGGTTCTCGGGGTACTCTGTAAGGAAAAAAGTCAACGCTAAGAGCGATGTTATAGATATCACTATCAAGATCAATCGTGCGTGACCAATAATGAGTTTCACCAAACCAGTTTCCCTCCGAAAGCCCCGTCCTGAGCGCCTTTTTCTGCAGCTCCCAGGCCTTTACACCTTACGCGTAAGCCTATTTTTGGGGATGTACTGAACTATCACTTACAATATTCAAGTTTCGTTACAAAAGTCCTGCTAGAGACGTAAACACCACAGAAGTAAAATAATGTCATCCAGGAAGAAACTTATTGGATTACGAAAAAGCAGGAGTTTTGGGAAGGGGTCGCTAAATACCACTGTCAGGGTAGTATCGGGACTTTACTCAGGGGAGAAGTTCATACAGTGACAAGGCAAGTTTCCTTAAAAATGCATGGGACGATCATATCATAATTGTGAATCTACAAAACCCGGTGAGCCATGGGTTCAATCAATGTGAAACACGAAGGTAGACAGATAGTTTCTACCGTTTACAAGAATGTCAAAGGGATTGTTTTAGTTAACTAAGATTAGCAATATTGAATGGAGTAACTAATATGCCACAGATACTGGCTGATGGGCTTTTGCTTTTGGTAACAGTCATTTGGGGGACCACTTTCGTCCTGGTGAAAGAGGCCATTTCTTCTGTAAAGCCTTTTACATTTTTGGCGGTCAGATTTTTCATCGGTGGATTGTCCCTGGTGTTGTGGTTGGTAGTGAGACGAGTGTTGCCTTCTCTACGAGCCCAGGCCCGTGTGTCTCGGGCTCAGGCCCAAGCGCCTGACAATGGGGCCGGCGAGGCTTGCCCTTGCCTTAGTGGCGACGTTCAGGCCGGTGATAACACAAGGAAGCGATTTCTGATGGGCTCTGCAGTCACAGGAGTCACATTGCTCTTGGCTTATGCTACCCAGACTTTTGGGTTACTTACTGTGGCCGCGGGAAAGGCTGCTTTTATTACCGGTTTGTCAGTGGTTATGGTTCCCATTGCTTCGGCCTTCTTGCTTAAGACGGTTCCGGATCGAAGCACTGTCGCCGGCGTGATCCTGGCTACTATAGGGTTGGGCCTCATGTCACTGACTTTCCCATTCAGAATTGAACCAGGAGATCTACTGGTGTTTTTGTGTGCCATGGGATTTGCTGCACACATTCTCCTTGTGGGAATATATGCCAGAGACAATGATCCTTTGGTTTTCGCGGCTATCCAGTTGATGGTGGTAGCAGTGGGTTCATTTGGAGCAGCACTTTTGCTGGAACAGCCCCTGTCTGTTCCAAAGGAAAGCTGGGGTGCTATTGTTTATACTGCTACCATAGCCACTGCCCTCACAGTTTTGATACAGTCTGCAGTCCAAAAGTATACTTCCAGCACTCATACTGCTTTGATATTTTCTGCTGAGCCGGTTTTCGGGGCCTTCTTTGCCTGGATCATGCTAGGCGAGGTCCTAAGCTCTCGCGAAATGCTTGGCGCTGTATTTATTTTGGCGGGTATGCTTGTTTCGGAAATTGACCCTTGAGCAAGGGCTGATTTTCCAGAGTACACTCCAGATCCCCTTGAGACAGGCTTTTGATGCCTTCCGAAAGCATGTATGGATTTACAGATTTCAACTCACCTGAAGAATCAACCTCAGTGGCCTGCAGAACTCGTAATACAACATGCTAATACATGTTGTGCTGCTTTTCTTCACGCAGAAAGTGGAAAATGGCTCTGTTTAACAAGGGGCTTTGCACAGTAACATTGGGGGTTAGAGAGTATTTATTATTGAAAAAGGTTTATTAGTAATTTCCGTCGAATCGAAATATAAAGAAGATACTGAATGTTGCAAGTGGATTGATATGAAAGTCAAAATCAGTAATCGTGACTCCCAAAGACTAAATGCTCTGAAAGGTAGATGATGTGTAGCCCGAGAACAACTCTTCTTTCCCTTGGACATCTGGGGAGTATGTGTTGCGTTTTCCTTTGCAATTGACTCCCATTGCGTAAAGAGTAGGGAGTCGCAACCCAGACCATCATCCAGGACAACTCTGGTTGAATCAAAGAACACAAGGAGGGACAATAATGGGTACCAGGATTGTGAGCAGGATCTTTATAGGGGTCATGGTTTGTATTGTGCTCAGCGGTTGTACGAAAGAGGTAGACACAGGTGGTGTCCAAAGACTTGTAGTTGCAGTTACGTCCGAGGCAGACACCCTGGATCCCCACAAGACTATTTCGGGGTCATGTAACTTTGTAATGAGGGAGATCTACGATCCATTAGTAACCAAAGACAATGAGGGTAGGTTTCAACCAGGACTGGCAGAGTCCTGGGTAATCAGTGATGACGGCACTACGTACAGGTTCACACTTCGAAAAGACGTAAAGTTCACCGATGGTACTCAGTTTGATGCCAATGCAGTTAAGTTTACTTTCGACAGGCTAATGGATCGGAGACAGCTGCGCCTGCCCGGAGTGATCGAGAGCGCTCTTGAGAGTGTAACGATATGATTGATGATATACTGTGAGTTTAAACACAAAGACCCCTATGCACCATTTCTACAGAACCTGTCGGGCTTATCTATCGATTATTTGTCCTACTGCAGTTGAAGAATGGGGAAAGAGCCGTGCTTATCCGGTTGGAACAGAGTGGCATTCATGCTTGAGAACTGGGTTCCCGGAAGTCACATCCTCTTGGTTAAGAACCTGATTGGGTAACGTCTATCATGGAGTGACATGATGGTAAGTTCTCATCGATGAGCTGGAGATCAGAACTATCAAAGATGAGCAGACTCTTCTGGCTGCCATGGAAACAAACGAGGTACATGTTGCTATACCTCCTGGACGAAGTAAGCAGGCTTGCCAAAGACGATCGATTCAGATTATTACAGACGACAACTCGGCCACCATCGGATATTTAGAAATAAATATCAGGAATCCCCTATGGATGAGCTCGCAGTCGGGAAAACGCGGTTGGGTACGCAATCAACCGGAAAGAAATAATAACAGTATTTCATACTATGATTTGGCGAAAGAAGCCACTGTTCCGCTTCCAACCGGTTTGCAGGGATGCAGTGATGAAGTTGGCTTAAGACATATGGGTTTACACATGATCCGGGTAAAGCCAAAGAACTGATAGTGACGCGGGTTTCCAGGATTCCTGACGGTGATGAATAGTAGAAAAGAGATGGAAAACCCACCTTTGAGGTTTTGTATCTTACCTGGGAAGATCCTATCGCGGAAAGTAAACTTGAGGTTGTACAGGCTCAAATGAAGGCAGTAAAAAGTCAACATAGAGACCTACGATTGGGCTACATTGGTTAATAAGCAACCTGGTAAAATGGCATTTTGAGTACATGAGCAGGGTTGGCAGGATCCGGTGGTAATTAGCATGATGTTCAAGGACTATAAAGGATATGGGGATTTATGACATCGAAGAGGAACTTCCTGAAGTTTTATTTGGAGTTGTGTATAAGATAGGTGTTACACCTCATCCGGAACAGCAGGTTAAGTATATTCATCAAAGCTGAGATGGAATTGGAAAACGCCATATTTGTGCCGCTTATGTCTCCTTACTACGTGAGCAATGGCTCAAAGGTAGAAGGATTCAAGTTTGGTACATTTGGACGCTGGAGTTACGTTGACTGTTCTTTCAAAACACAAAAGTAGATACTCGTACTGAGGCGGCTGCAACAGTAAGCTTTCGCAGCCGCCCATTCTCAAGCGAGGAGTAGATAAAGATGGCAATTATGTTCTCAGGCGTCTATTGGTAGCTTTAATATTGTTTACGGTGCTGGGAATATCAGTTGTCGTGTTTTCTATGATGCATTTCGCGCTGGGGATCCTGTAGACGTCTTGTCAATGGAACAAAGGCACAAGTGCAGAAGTGAAACAGCAAATAAGGCATGAGTGGGGACTTGATCTTACCTTACCGGCAATATTTTCGTTTTCTCAAAGGTGCCGTAAAGGGTGATTTCGGGAGATCTGTGAGATCGAGTACGGAAACCTGTTGGGACGAAATCAAGCACCCGGTATGTAAATACCCTGAAACTTGCCTTGTGTGCAATAGTGATTTCGTCTTTCTTGGGAATTACTTTTGGCGTGCTATCGGCACTTGCTAAGAAGGACAGTCTTCTCGATAACCTCATGGTTTTTGTGTTTGCTCGGAGTCTCGACAGTCCCAGGTTTCTGGCTGGGGCTTCTCATGATTTACTTGTTTTCAGCAATTGCATCTGCTTCCCGTGGTAGGTTCAGGGGCGAAGCAATTGATTATGCCGGCTTTATTGCTTGGTATTACGGGATCAGCAGTCATAGCAAGGATGACTAAAGTACCATGCTTGATGTATTGCGTGCAGAGTATGTACTACGGCTCGCTCAAAGGGGTTGCCTGAAAAGAAACAGTTCTCTTTGGGCATTCGTTTAAGAATGCCATTATCCCATCCTCACGATCTTGGTGGCTTCAATTTGCCGGTTATTTAGCAGGAGCTTTTATAACCGAGTCTGTATTACCACAACGGTAATGAGGACATTGGGGGTTAGGTCTATATCAAAGGGATTTTCCTCTTACGCAAGGTGTAATCTTTATTGACGCGGTAACAGTCGTAGGGGTCAATTTGGTTGTTGACACGTTATATACCTTGTTTGACCGCCGCGTTAAAGATTATGATTAAGTACAACTGATCGGGGGATGCCCAATGAAGCTTTAAGATTCATTGCCCGGCTGAGTCAGTAGACACAGGCGGTTTGAAAGGCGAAGATGTGCGGTCGAAAAATGCAGGTGTTTTGAAAAGACTTTGGAGCAAAACGAACTGCCAAGCTCGGCTGGATATCCTTTGCGGGCTGGTTTTGACTGCCATTTTCGCCCATGTTTCTGAACGCCGGTGAGCGTTATGGACATACCCAACAGATTTCAACCTCCTTCTCGCCGGCATTTGTTCGGCACAGATGAGTTTGGAAGAGACTTGCTGAGCCGTATAGCGTATGGTGCAAGAGTACACCCTCCAGATAGGAATGATCAGTGTGACCATTTCTGTTAGCATGGGTTCCTTGCTCGGTAGCCCCATGTCCGGAGATTTTTCGGTGGATGGGCTGATATGATTATCATGAGTTTATTGAACTTATGCTGGCATTTCCCAAGGATTCCTCCTTTCACTTATGGTTATTGCCGTACCAAATTTTGGCCTTCAAAATGCAATGATTGCAGTTGGAATTGGATCTATGCCAGGATTTTGCGCGTTTGGTTGAGGTCAGTTCTTTCCATTAAGGAGAAGGAATACATAGAGCAGCAAGAGTAGGGGGATCGGAGCAAGTACAGCATACTGTTCCGGCATATTTTGCCCAACACTGTATCCCCGTGGTGTACTTGCTACAAGCCGACTCCCGGGTGCCATTTTGTCTGCGGCTGCTCTGAGTTTTATAGGCTTAGGTGCCCAGCCTGCCATTCAGGTGGGCGCAATTCTAAATTCAGAGTAGGAGCGCACTTGCGACAGGCGCCCTGGTTACCGTATTTCCTGGAATAGCAATTATGTTGACGGTATTGGCATTCAACTTGTTAGGTAATGAACTCGGGGATGTACTGGATCCACGTCTCAAATAAGAATTAGACTATGGAGAATGAGGGGCTTGCTATGTCAGATTGTTGCTGGAAATCAAAGACTTAATGACATATTTCAATACTGTAGACAGTGTCGTCAAGGCAGTCGACAGGGTCAGTTTTCTCTGAAAACAGGGAAACCCTTGGTATTGTCGGAGAAAGCGGTTCAGGGAAGAGTGTAACAGCCCTGTCAATACTCAGGCTGGTTCAGAGTCCTGGAATTATTGTTGGAGGTGATAAACTTTGAGGGAACCAATCTGCTTGCCCTGTCCCCGGAAGAGATTAGAAAGGTAAGAGGCGACAGGATATCGATGATTTTCAGGAACCTATGACCTCTTTGAACCCTGTCTATACCATTGGAACACAGATTGCAGAGCCACTTATGTTGCACAGGGAAAATCCAAAGAAGAGGCATAGCATTGCTATAGAATTACTTCGTCAGGTTGGAGTACCTCAACCTGAGGTTAGAGTGTACAGTATCCTCATCAGTTCTCGGGCGGAATGGGCAGCGAAACATGATAGCCATGGCACTGGCTTGTAGGTACGATTTGCTCATAATACCGATGAACCGACTACGGCTGTGGATGTGACGGTTCAGGCTCAGATCTTAAGCCTTATGAAGAGGCTGAAGGCAGAACTCAAATGTCAATAGTTTTGATTACTCATTTGGGTGTAGTTGCTGAAATGTGTGATAGTGTTGCAGTGATGTATGCTGGGGAAATTTGGAGAAAGAAGCGTGCATGGCTTCTATTCGCACCCATGGCATCCCTATGCCCAAGGGCTGCTCGCCTCAATACCGAGAATTGATTCAAGGCCCGAGATGCTTCACGCAATCAAAGGCACTCTCCCTGATCGACTTAATATGCCCAAGGTTGCCGCTTCGATGCAAGATTATCAAGGTACTCGACATTTGTCTGGAAGAAGAGCCACCCGTTTTATCTTTAGACGATGGTTTTGTCCGGTGCTGGCTGTATAGGGGCGAAGTGTTGTGAGTGAACAGAAAAGCTTTTTGAGTGTATGGATGTCAGGAAATATTTCCCGGTATATGGCGGTTTTCCCCGCCGGGGTAATTCTGTCAAAGCAGTGGACGGAGTTTCACTGGATATACGTCTCGGTGAAACCCTGGGTTTGGTAGGCGAGAGTGGTTGCGGCAAGACAACCATGGCTCGTCTTATTGTTCGTTGCTGGAGCCTACTTCAGAGTAAAATGTTATTTCAAGGTTATGATATAAATACTATGGAAGGCAGAAGTTAAGTGAGTTCAGGCGTAGCGTCAAATAGTATTTCAGGATCCATATGCGTCCTTGAACCCAAGGATCGAAATAGGTGATGTGATTGCTGAAATGTTAGATGCACATGACATCTGCCGAAAGGAAGGAGCAAAGGCAACACTGTGGATCTGTTGGAATTAGTCGGCTTACGGAGTTCGTATTATGACAGATACCCCCATGAGTTTTCAGGAGGAAAGACAGCGGAGCCGGGGATAGCCCGGGCACTTTTCCCTTAATCCGAAATTGATCGTTTGCGATGAACCTGTTCTGCGTCTTTAGACGTTTCCATACAGGCACAGATCCTGAATCTTTTGAGGAATCTTCAAAATGAGCGCAAAACTCACTCTTGTATTCATAACCGCCGATCTGGCAGTTGTCAGGTATATATCTGACCGTGTAAGCGTGTGTGCTTATCTCAGGAAGATTGTCGAGAAGTTAGGGACACCGGTGCGCTAATTGACAATCCACTTCACCCTTATACAAAAGGGCTGGTAGCTTCAGTTCCTACTCCTGACCCTAATGTCAGGCGTGAGATTTACTTCTCTTTGAAGGTGATGTTCCCAACCCAATTAACCCACGCAAGGTTGCAGAGTTCCATACCAGATGCCCGTTTGTGCTGGACAGGTGTAAGGCAGAAGAACCCCTTCTGGTTAGTGTCCGCGCAAACCGGCTATCGCCTGTCGAATTTCAGTCAGTTTAGAAGGTGATTACGACAGATAGGAGGGTCATGTAATGAATCTGGCATTGAACAAACGATCGCTGAATCCCGATGATTTTAACAAGCCTGATGTCTACGGCGATCCCCGAGCTTCGCCAGATGGGAAATTCGTTGCATATGTTGAGCGGTCTGTAAAAGAGGATGAGTATGTTACAGACATCTATCTTGCTGAAATTGCAAGCGGCAAGAATATTCAGTTAACGAATTCAGGTAAGGACCGGTCTCCTCGTTGGTCTTCAGATGGCAAACGTATTGCATTCATATCTGATCGTTTCTCTCGCAACCAGATTTGGACCATCAATATAGATGGGGGAGAAGCAGTTTGTTTGAACACTGAGGAACAGGTTGAGAGCGAGCCTGTTTGGTCTCCCGATGGAAAACACCATTTTTTATTTGGCACGTGTGTTTTCCAAGCCTTCCGGTGGTTCCTTATCCAGGGTGTCCTGAAGGCGACAAAGAACGTACTTTGAACAAGCAAAGCGCAAATTGGGCCTTGATGAAGACGGAAAAGACATTTGCGGTAGCAAGAAGGCCAATGATATCAAAGTCATAACACGGCTTTCTTATAGGATGGATAGATTAGGGTATTATGGTGATACCCGAATGCCCGCATTCTCTATCGTAGGTGACCCGGATCATGATCCCAATAAAGAACTGGAGAGCCACCAGGTTACCTCGGGCGACTTTGACTATGGTTTTGCCGTCAATATCCCCTGACGGAAATTGCTTGTCACATCATCCTTCCGCAAAGATGACGCGGATTATGACACCAAGTCGGACTTGTGGATATTCGATATTGCCCTGAGACAGCCCTTACCTCCTTTATGATTCACCGGGGCCGGTCAGGTGTCCCAAATGGTCAGGGGATGGCAAATACATATCTTTTCTGGGACATAACAATGCCAGACAGACTTCTACCGAAGCGATCTGTATTTGCTAACTGTTACAGAGTTTTTGCACGGTCGTTGAAAGAAATTGGCCAGGCCAGAGTACGCTGTAGTAGCAAAGTGTAATGAATATCACCGGCGAAACCGATCGTGAAGCCGGAGGGTTTATCATATCTGACACCAGTTGTGGGTACGGAGTTCCCCTGGTATGGGATGGATCAATCTTGTACTTTTCTATGACTGGTAGCGAATAATCTATATCTGCTGCCTTGACCCGGATTCAACTGCTGTGGATGGTGCCCTGAAAGTAAAACCAGTGACCGGTTCCGACGACAGAGCAATATCCGGATTTCACACTAAGAAACGGTAGTATTATTTTGCGGTCGTCGACTCCCCGTAGAGCCTGAGAACTTGTATGCGGTTATCGTTCAAGCCATTGAGGAAGTTTCTTTGGAACCGAAGAAAAAAAGGCTTACATTTGATAATGATAATCTTATGTCCCAGGTCAAAACCGGCAGGTGGGAAAAATTCCAATATAGTGCTGCAGATGGGCAAAGAGAAAACTGATGGATGGCTGATTTACCCGGCTGAGGCATGTTCAAATAATCGCTACAGCCAATCAAAACCTCCTATGGTAGCGTCTTTATTCATGTGGGGAAATTACGGGGTGTTTATGGTCCGGCATTTTTATGCTAAAGAGAAGCAGATGTTTGCAGGGCGCGGTTACGCTGTATCTTATTTCAATCCAAGAGGCAGTTCTTCTTATGGTAGGAGTTTGCTGCATGTATTGACGCGGACTGGGGAAACAAGATTATTCAGCAGGATATTATGGACGGGGTACGATCGGTTGTGACTCGTGGATTGGTCGATGAGAAGAATCTATTCGTTCATGGCTGGTCCTACGGAGGGTACATGACCACGTGGATTGTCACCCAAACTCATCTTTTTAAGGCAGCTTGTGCGGGGCTCCTGTCTGCAACCTTTACACAGACTATGGCTGTACTGATATTATATGGGTCGATGAGCATGAGTATGGAGGAAAGCCATGGGAAGCCGAGATCTATATTTGAACAGATCGCCGGTCAGTCACGTTGCGAACGTCGAAACACCCATTTTGCTGGTTCACGGAGAAATTGACTATAGATGCGGGATAATTCACTCACAAGGGAATTCTACCAGTCCCTTAGGCGTCTTGGTAAAACGGCAGTATTTATTAGACACCCTGGGGGGAGTATCATATTTTCAGAAGGCCGCTTCACAACATTGATATGCACAAAAGGATGTTATCCTGGTTCGAGTACTACCGCAAGCAGGATTAAGCCGTCCTATGACAGAAGGTTACATGATAGACTTTTCCCAGAATTCTTGAGAAGAAAGGACGGTTGCTATGACCAGGAGCAAATTTATTCACCCCTATATTCCAAACTCGGTTCCTGAAGTCCGGGAAAAGATGTTGCAGGAGATCGGCATAACCAATGCTGATCAGCTGTACTCAGAGATTTCAGAGGAACTGAGATTTAAGGGGAAAATGAACATTCCGAAACCTCTTCTTTCAGAGTGGCAGATAGAGAGTCATATGGACAAGATTCTTTCGAAGAATAAGACTGCAAAAGAAGCTTTGAGCTTTTTAGGTGCAGGTTGTTATCAGCATTATGTTCCTGCCATATGTGACGAAATAGCCGGACGGGCAGAGTTTCTTACTGCATATGCCGGCGAACCCTATGAAGACCACGGAAGATTTCAAACTCTGTTTGAATATCAAAGCATGATGGCAGAATTACTGGACATGGACGTAGTAAATGTACCGACATATGACTGGGGCCAGGCAGCTGCAACTGCAGTACGAATGGCAAGTAGGATTACAGGACGAAACAAAGTGCTTGCTGCCACCGGCATAAATCCCCAAAGACTGCTTGCTATCAGGAATTACTGTGCACCTGCTATGAAAGTGGAAATTGTGAAATACCACTGCGAAACGGGATGTCTGGACATCGAGGACCTCAAGAGCAAACTAACCGATAATGTAGCTGCTATCTATTTGGAGAACCCAAACTACTTCGGGGTCATTGAACTTCAGGGGCATGAGATAGCAGGCGTTGCCCATGAGAACGGCTCTTTATTTGTGGTCGGAGTGGACCCAATATCCCTGGGGATATTGGCGCCGCCTTCACATTATGGTGCAGACATTGTATGTGGAGATATCCAAACCCTGGGTATTCACATGAACTATGGCGCAGGTGTTGCGGGTTTTATCGCGGCGCCGGATAAAAGAGAGTTTGTGGCAGAATACCCGTCGAGATTGTTTGGAATATCCAGGACCGAAGTAGAAGGTGAATGGGGCTTCGGAGATGTGTTCTATGATAGGACATCTTTTGCCAGGCGGGAACTTGGCAAGGAGTTTGTGGGTACAGCCGCGGCTTTATGGGGTATAGTCGCTGGAGTTTACCTGGCGGTTATGGGGCCCAAAGGGATGCAGGATGTGGGGTGCACCATCATGCAAAACTCTTCTTACGCTGCGAAGATACTCTCGGATATTCCGGGAATAAAAATAGGCGGTTTCCAGGCACCGTTTTTCCGGGAATTCATAGCCAATTTTGATGAGGTTGGTTTAACTGTGGCCGAGGTAAATCGTGTTTTAAGGGAAAAAGGTATTTGGGGCGGCAAAGATATATCGAAGGAGTTTCCTGAGCTCGGGCAAAGTGCTCTTTACTGTGTGACAGAAATCCATACAAAAGAAGACATCCTGACTCTTTGTGATGCTCTGACAGAAATTGTCTCAAAAGAGAAAGGGGAGAGGGCATAATGGAAGCCAGGAAGTCATTTCTTAGGCGGGGTTTTCACCAGGCCAAGTGGGATGAACCTGTGATATTTGAACTTACCCAACCAGGTGAGCGAGGTATTCTGGTACCGGCTGCGGAACACGAAATTAAGGCTGAAGTGGGTGAACCCTGGCGTGCCTTGCCCGGGAAAATGGTTAGACAGACTCCGCCGGCTTTACCTGAGATGTCCCAGGCACGGGTATTACGTCACTACCTGCGTCTTTCCCAGGCAACTTTAGGAGCTGATCTTAACATAGAAATTGGGCAGGGCACATGCACTATTAAGTACAGCCCCAAGGTAAACGAGAAGTTTGCAGTATCGCCAAAGGTGGCTGAGCTTCATCCGTTCCAGGATGATGAGACAGCCCAGGGTATACTTGAGGTTATCTTCAAGACCGATGCCTTTTTAAGGGAAATATCGGGCCTTGACCGGTTTTCTTTCCAGCCGGGCGGTGGCTCTCAGGCTGCCCTTGCTATTGCCTCGATAATCAGGGCTTACCATGAGTTACAGGGAGAAGGAGGGCAGAGGAACGAGATCATAACCACTGTATTTTCCCATCCGTGCAATGCGGCAACTGCCGCAGTCAAAGGATTCAAAGTAGTGACTATCTATCCTGATCAAGACGGATATCCTGATCTTGAAGCCCTTAAGAGTGCTGTGTCTGAACGGACTGCAGGGTTGATGATAACCAATCCGGAAGATACAGGTGTGTTTAATCCCCGTATCAAGGAATTTACCCGTGTTGTCCACGAAGCAGGCGGAATTTGCAGTTATGATCAGGCAAACGCCAACGGAATTCTGGGAATTACCAGAGCCAGAGAGGCAGGATTTGATCTTTGTTTTTTCAATTTGCACAAGACTTTCGCTTGCCCCACGGTTGTGGCGGCTCCGGTGCAGGAGCTGTTGGAGTTACCAAAGAACTGGAGAGGTTCTTGCCTGTCCCAGTAGTCGATTTTGACGGGTCAAATACAGTCTGAATTATGATCTGCCGGATTCAATAGAAAGATTAAGATGTTCCACGGTGGCATCCCACGGTAGTCAGGGCTTATGCATGGATCATGAGTCTTGGCGAGGAGGGGTTGAAGGAAGTTGCGAAGACTGCCGTTTTGAACAGCAACTATCTTTTGTCGAAAATTAAGAAGATACGCGGAGTCCATGTACCTTATGCGCCTGGAAAGCATCGCTTTGAGCAGGTAAGGTACAGCCAGTACTCTTGCTGAAGATACCGGTGTTACCACAGAAGATGTTCAGAGGAGAATGTGTGATTTCGGCTATTATTGGACCAGTCACCACCCTTGGATTGTTCCCGAGCCGTTCACTTTGGAACCTACAGAGTCGTACTCGAAGGAAGAACTTGATGAGTATGTTGAGGCTTTGGAAGAGATCGCGCGTGAGGCATATGAGAATCCTGAAATTGAAAAAAGCTCCCCACCGGAGTGTTGTACAAGATTGCCCAGGACTGGTTTGATGATCCTGATAAGTGGGCGATTACCTGGGTCATATTTGAAGAAGACGGAAAGGGTAACAAGGGTGAATCCTGAAACGTACAGGACTGTCAACAATGTTTCGATGTTTCTGAAACGATAGGACCGTCCCGGTGTTTCAGGTGTTTCACAGATGCTTGTTGTTTCAAGGAGAGATTAATGGCGAAGGGTAAGGAACCCCTTGTGATCGATGGTAAGGTGGCAGTGGTGACAGGTGGTGCGTCTGGTATTGTACCTGGCTTCTGCAAGGGTTTTTAGTGGGTATGGTGCTTCGGTTGTTCTATTGGACATTAGCGAACAAAGAGGGAAAGAGGCTGCAACCTCTATAGTAGAGGCAGGGGGTAAGGCGGAATTTATCAGGTGCGATGTTACCTCTAATCACAGTTGCCGTAAGGTTGTTGAGCAGATAGACAAAAAGCATGGGCGAATAGATATCCTTTTCAATAACGCAGGAGTCATTGTAAGAAAAGATGTGGTTAACCATGAAGAAAATGAATGGGATTTGGTAATCAACGTTTGTCTGAAGGGCACATATTTGATGTCCAAGTATGTAATTCCGGTTATGGCAAAAAATGGCGGCGGCAGCATTATTAACACAGGATCCGGGTGGGGCCTCAAGGGGGGCGATAACGCTGCTTCTTACTGTGCCGCAAAGGCCGGCGTTGTGAATCTTACCAGAGCCATGGCTATAGATCACGGTAAGCAAAACATCAGGGTTAATTGCGTCTGCCCTGGGGATACAGACACGCCTATGCTCAGGGGAGAAGCCAGGCAGTTAGGATTTGATGAGGAGGATTTTCTCAGATCTTCCGGTGTCGATAGGCCTCTCAGGCGAATTGGCGTTCCACGGGATATTGCTCATGCAGTCTTGTTTTTGGCAAGCGATTTATCCAGTTGGATTACTGGTACTACAATCGTAGTAGACGGTGGCGGAATAGCCTGATTCGATGATCGGGACAGATGTTTCCAGGGTGAAGTCTCTGGCGGTGAAGGCACCGGTAATTTTGGCTGCACAAGATACCGGAGCAACCCTGGGGAAGAACAGTACCTGGAATGAAGTGAATAGAAGGGGGTTGTTCACCCCCTTCTACATGGTTCAGCCACTTATATTGCTAAGATGGCTATTTTATAATCCCCAACCAGTTAGCATATAGGAAGTGGAGCCGGCCAATAAACAGCGCCATACGGCCCATTACAGTGCTTCCAAATGCTGCTCCGAAAGACACCATCATCATGTATCTTCCGAAAGTCGAGACTTGCTTTAGGGCTCCTTTGTGTTCTGTTGAGAAGAAAAAGTACGCAAGAACACCCAGGGTCCCCAATACTATCAAGATGTTTTCTATGCTGTTAAGGGGCAAGATAGTGCTTTTAATTTGGCTGACTATCTGAGACCCGATTGTACCCCGTATTGCAAGGGTGCCTATGCCGACCAAAATCGAAAAGCAAAAGCAGGACAGCCACGCAACTTTCTTGGAGTATATGTATACAGCATTACACCAAGAACAAGGGGGATAAGAACCTGCAATCTCCCTTGGTTGTCAGGGTTCGATTCCCCGGTCTCTTATATTGATCCAGCCCAGCACGAGAGCGTGCCCCTGCCGATACTCCAACATATACGTTCTCGACCAGTTCCTGTACAAAGATTGTCCTTAAAGCAAAGTCATTATTCCACATGGTAGCTTATTGCTGCAATCCATGTTCCAATATTTGTGCTAATTTGCATTAACGCCCACCTCCCGGGGAGAGCGCGGATGTTTTTGTTCCCAGGTAAACAATATTGCCAAGTATTACCAGTCCAAGTATTGTAAGGTGCGAAATTGATTGGGCGTCCATGCCTCGAATTCCAAAGTGAAGTGTCGCATGAGGCTTTCATAGCCTGCTGCGCCTTTCATGCTTGGGATCATTCCGGTGAATTTGCCCGGATTGGACGTACGGCGTCATATTCGGTACGTTTACTGCGACAATGCGGCGGAACACCGGCGGATCTCGACGCCTTATCCATTCAGGGACTCCCGGAGTACCTGACGATATTGAAATAACCAAACAACATCCTGGGCTGAAGATATGCCTTCCATTGCAGGCTGATCGGATTGCCCGTAGTCCCGGGAAACTGCCAGTATATCTTTTCTTCGCTATGGCAGTTTCGCCCTGCCAGGTAGCCAGGACGTAATCTCCATATTCCTTGTTCCTGAACTCTGACCCTCCCAGGGCCGTTTCCAACAAGCTTGGGCCTGTATCAGAAAAAGCCCATTCCGATTACTCTTATGCCTTTCCGGCAAAGGTGGTTTAGCAATGCTCCTGCGCCTGAGGCAATCAGTTCTCCATAGCCTATCCGGGAGAAGTATCCATTGAAATGATTACCAAAGTGCTGCCGGAAGGCAGGGATTCCACAGTGTCATAAAGTGCCTTCGTTTCCGGCCCTACTGTTACCCCCAGGCCTATGGGCCAAATAAGGGGAATAGAGAGGGACAGAAAAACCACGGCGTATATAATACGACGATCCATTCTTGCAAGTTTTTCGAACATTATTTGTCCCTCCTTTATGAACTTGAACCGCCTAGGTACGATTTTTCAATTCCCAGAAGTACCCTCATGCCTGATGCAATTCCACCTATACCCGCGCCAATAAGCATGCCTCTTTGGCCTGCAAGGTTAGGAATGTTCATGAGCCAGTTACCTATTACAGGGAACTGAGACCAAATCTTTTCACCAATAGGCACGTTTCAAGCATCAAAATTGCTGCAGATACCAGCAAGATTGCAGCATCCAGATTTCTTACCCTAAAGGCCCTGTAAGCTGCAGATGCGATGAAGAACCCGGTCATTGCATAAACTGTAGCCTGTCCGGGCACAAACAAGGACATCGAACCAGAACTGATAAGTCTTGTTAGTGGGCCCCTTAATAATTCCCAGAAGAGCAACTCCTATCATTGAGAATATCAGGGCTCCTGAATACAGCCAGTCAAGGCCCTTACCTCTGGTGATCTTTTTTGCGTGGATTTGGATAAGATTAACTGACGCCAATCCCAGGGCAAAGGCAGCAATTATCACGCCCCAATTCTGTACAGCTTTTGCAGCTTCCAAAAGAGGTTCAGACGTGAAGAAAAACGATATTATCATTAACACGCCGACTGCAAAAGCCAGGGCTATCGGTAATTCGCGTCTCATGAGACTGTCACCCCTTTCACTTGCTCAGAAGTTTCGTGAAGAAAGTTGATCCGAGACTTCGAGATATCGCGCCGGCAATGACAAGTGCGGCAACAATCACTTTGGCCATATCTTGACCGGCGATGGAACCAAGCTGCATTTGATCCTTTGAAAGATAGGCTGCTGCCGCAAACAGTTCTTCTCCGATAAGGGTGTAGTCAGATGAAGCCACAAAGAAAGGCACCTGTGATAGTTGGGCCGTTCCCGTTATCTGAAGGGCTCCGACTTCTGAACCTACTTCGGCCAGCATCAAAGCCTCAGCCCAGAAGGCACCCATCATGAAGTTGGCTGCAGGCTTCTCACGTGCCATTATGCCGAAAAGAGCTGCTGCATAGGCAAATTGCTGGGAAGACAAAAAGCGGATGTTTCCAGGTTCATAAGCATCGCTCCTGCCTTCTTCCAGGTATGCTTGACGAACTGTCTCTTCTGCCATTGGAAAGACTTCCGGCTGCCTTATTGTTACAATTTCCGGCACGTCAAACCTGGCAGTAAGTCTTGACACATAACTTAGGATAGCAAGCCCGGCAAAAGTCTGTGGGGCTTCTACTGCACCAACGCCGCCGATGCCGGGGCAGTAATGGACAGGCCTGCCCATTTCAGTACAGCGCCCTATGGCTTCCTCGATAGCGTCAAGCCCTGCAATTTTCCTGATGCCAATTGACTTGCCTTTCCTGGCTCTCCACATGGAGTACCCAAGGCACCCGACGATTACAAGGAGCAGCCAGAATGAAAATACTCTCCCTTTTACAAGAGTCAAAAACTCCACCTCCCATAAAAATAAAAACCGTATTCTACCTGGGGTTATATGCGCCCAAACATTCCCGAATAGTATAACAATACGAAACATTCAAGAGAATGGAATAATTATGGGTTTGGTGATGGTGTTTTCCAGTGGCTCTAAATTGATGGAATGATTCCTCGACTTGGGTCAAGACTGATAGTCTTGTCTTGGGCCTTTTAGGATGGTTTTGCTCAACCGGAGGGGTTAGGGCAGCAAATTACGGCTGGTTTGCCGGAGGCTCCGAACAACTGCTTCTACTAGTTTCAGAGGATTGGGTACATTGACTTTCATAAGCATTAAGACGCCGAGGGTGAAAGTCGACAGTAATAGGACAGAGAATACTGTAAGGTCCCTCCAATGGTGTTCCTTAGCCATTTTGGGGGCTTCGTACAGTGCTATTGAAGCAAAGGCTGTTACCAGGAGGACCAGGTAAAGGATGTTCAATTTGAGATTTCCTCCCAAAATCCAACTACGGTAGCGCATAACACCGGGATTCCCGGGCTTCGCGGGCTTCCGGGCCTGAGACTGCTACTTGGTCTCAATGCTCTTCATTACCATACCGGTTGTCCTCAGGCTTGCCTTGACTTTCACATGGACTTCTACGGTAGGGAACATTTCATCCCACTGATCTTTTAGTTTTGCCCATTCCTTGGGCTTCCGCCTGAATATGTTCTGCCCGAAACCAATTGCATCGGCCCCTATTTGCTGTAGTTTGGCAGCTGTATGCATGACTTCATCTTTAATCGCTTTTTCCAGGCCTTTTTCTAATTGTGTCCAGATTTCCGGTTGCTGGACCAGATCTACAGGCTCCTGAACGCAGCCAAGGTTTCCCACTGTGTCTATCTCGACGTTTGCCCGTATCTTGCCTTCTTGAACCTCTACTTTGAACTTGCTGCTTGATCTCAGGATTTCGACCGTGGCTAATTTGTCTTCAAACCCGGGCTGTGGGAACACAACCTGGGCGCCTTTGACTTTGCCCAACACCCAATTCAGGCCCCTGGTTTCCAGGTCATCGAGCCAGCCTACCAGGTAATTTCCTTTGAAGATTGCTGTGCCTCCCAGGCGCGCCGTTGATTTGATTTCTTTACGGGTTAGTTCACCTTCAATCGAAATATCCGGCTCAAGACGAGTTAACTCTGCGCCTAGCGCAATGGGCTCTATTCCCTCACTTTCAACTCTATCTTGAAATTCTCTTAGTGTAATTTCGGGAATAGTACCCCGGGTACTATGAAGATACAGCATGATTTTCTGTGCCGATTCAGACGGCATGGCCGTATCGGAAAATTCGGCTTGGAGAAGGTCTCTCGCAGTGGCACCTTTTGCTACAACAATTTGCGCTGTCAACCGGGGTTCCGAGTTTCTGGACAAAAAATCAATGACGGGTAGAATCCCAATTTCTCTGAGCAGACTTTCCCCGAAGAGGTAGAACCTGTTATGTGGTAAGTATGGACGTTTAGGCGAGATGGACCCCAGGTTTCTAAAGGCATCAAGAACCGTGTCACCTTCCGCGCTTGATACCCAAAAGGGCTTTTCCTGACTTGCTTTTTGATCGCCTCCTCCCAGGGCTCCTGGTTTGGCAAAATGTGCTGTGACTTGTAACTTGCCAGAGGGCAAGCTGTCTATGCCAAGGGCCATGACGAATCCCAGGGTTTCGATTTCTCTGCGGCTCCAGCAGCCTGAGGCAATAGCAAGCATTAGTGAAATTGCTGTAAGGTATGTAGTAATGTACGCAAGAGATCTATTTGCTCTCATTTGGACGTTTCTCCGTAGTCATGGTGTGTTTGTCCACACCCGGTTTTGAAATGCTGCTGAAAACGAAGCCGAGATATAGAACTGTTGAAATGCCCAGGATGAGCACAGGGACATATACGGGCAAAGTGTTCTGAATAAACTGGGTTTGCTCAACGTAGTTTTTGAAAAACAGCATGCTGAATAACGCAACCAGGGCTCCTACCGGATAGGCCAGGGGTTTAAACCGCCTCAGCCCGAAGGCCTGGGCGAGGCCTATGACTGCAGCCCAGATGAAAACCGCAATCTTAACCAGAGCATTTAGCACCCATATGGTCACCGGGATGGTTTCGATTCTTTCAAGAAACTGTCCTATGGAAATCTGCCTGGCCAGTATGAAACCAGGAACTCCTGATGTGGTGGCCTGTGAGCCGAAGACAGCTGCAAGAGATACAGCATGCCCTGCCATGATAATCCCGCTGAGAAGGACGGCATACCTCGTATAACGCAAAGCCTCTTTTCTGTTGTGAAGACAAGGTATTATCATTCCCACGACACTGAGCCTCAGGTATAGGGCTATGACGATGAGTGCTCTCTTGAGGTGAGGGCCAAAACCATAGGGCAATACGGGTAAGAGATTTCCAAAACGCATAGCTGAATACGGCAATACCAGGACCAAGGTAGACGCAAGGACCGCCATGGCAATCAGTTCGCTCCACCGGCCGATAACTTCAATGCCGTTTCGAGCCGCGTTTGCGGCAAGGGTTAAAGATACGACTATGAATACCATAACCGGAGTTTGGGGCATGAAGTTTGCAGCAATCGCATCTGACAGGGATCTTGTTGTTAATGCCGCATCCGAAATCCAAAACCATATAAGCAATAACGCGACGATTTTCCCGAGGAATTTCCCCAGAACAACCTGGCTATATTGAATAACTGTCATGTTAGGAAACTTCAGACTTAGCCTGACAATCAATTCCAGAAGAACAAAGGATACAACAACACCGATGGCCACGCCAATCCAGGCGTCTGTAGGAGATTCATTCCCTGTCATGAACGGAAAGGCAATAGTAGTGGCAGTCATGCGTACCAGAAACAGCAAACACATGTTTTGGAATGACGATATTCTGCCTTGGTCCATTTGATGCATTTGTCTTACCGGCCTCCTTCCAGGTGCTTTATCTCCTTCTCATCTGGAGGCGGTGCTTCCGGTATCTGCCCGGGAGCGCTTCTTCCGGCATCTTTGCCACCGGCAAATCTGGGCCGTTTATCCATGGCCCACCATGGTACCCGCAAAACAGTATCTTTATGCTCCTGGGCCACCAATGGTATAAGCGGTTCAGTGTAAGGGACACCAAAGGATCTGAGAGAGAGGACGTGTATTGCAATTGCTGAAAGGCCAGCCAATATGCCAAACAGGCCCAGGGTTGATGCAAAAAGCATTAGGGGAAATCTGAGAAGCCTTATTGCAATGCCCAGGCTAAACGCAGGCGTGGCAAAGGAAGATATGCCTGTAAGAGCCACGACCACAACCATGGCCGGCGATACAAGCCCTGCCCTCATGGCAGCTTCACCTATGACCAAAGCTCCGATAATACTTACAGCTTGCCCTACGACTTTAGGTAACCGAAGCCCGGCTTCCCTCAGTATTTCAAAAACAACCTCCATAAGGGTTGCTTCGACCACTGCCGGAAACGGGATTTTCTCCCTTTGAGCGGCGATGCTGAGGATTAAGGGAGTGGGGAGCAGTTCCTGGTGGAACGTAGTGACGGCTATGTAAAGTGCCGGCAGAGTTAGGGATAAGAGGAAAGCCAGGTATCTCAAGACTCTGATAACAGTGCCCGCGTAAAATCGCTCGAAATAATCTTCGGGAGTTGTGAGAAACATTGTGAATGTGGCCGGAGCCACAAGGGCAAACGGAGAACCGTCAACAAGAATAGCAATTCTGCCTTCCAGAAGATTTCCTGTTACCCTGTCCGGACGTTCTGTCCTAAGGAGAGTAGGGAACGGAGATAAAGGTGCATCTTCGACCAGCTCTTCAAGTTGCCCACTTTCCTGAATAGAATCTACGCGTATCTGCGAAAGCCGTCTCCTGGCTTCTTCTGTGACCCGCGTATTGGAAATGCCTTCAATGTACAGGAGTGCTACAGGTGTTCTGGATACTGCTCCAATGGTGTATTGTTCAACTCTCAACCTTGGATTTCTAATTTTCCGCCTGAGCAGGCTTAAGTTTGTAGGCAAAGACTCTACGAAACCTTCTTTCGAGCCGCGGATAGTGGCTTCTGTGGTAGGCTCCGAAATGCTCCTTTGCTCATACCCCTGGGCCTGGCACACAATGGCTTTGGGAACTCCATTAACCATGATGCATGTCTTACCATCTGCTATTTCTCCTAAGAGTCTGTCAAAGTCATATTCCTCCTGTATTCCGGTTAATTCCAGATAGCGATCTCTGAGGCCTTTGTAGACCTCACTTGGGTCGTGCAAATCTACAGTCTTGTCCACGACCCTCTTCATTATGGCACTGCTGACCATCTCAGCATCTACGAGTGCATCCAGGTGAGCGACTAATGCCGGGATTCGTCCTCCGTTGCCTATCTTTACAGATCGAACTGCCAGGTCTGGACTGTTTCCAAAAGCCTTTCTTATCCTCTCCTCGTTAACATCGACCTTGGGTGATATTGGATTTTGACTACTGTCTTTTGGCCGTGTTATGCGCCTGGCCTTTCCGGTAAGCTTCCTGATGAGCCTTTTCAGCATTGAGTTACCTCTGCTTTCCAAAGGGCTATGCCCGTTTTCTGAAACAGAACGGCAGTGTTCTGCGCCGGGCATGTAAAACACTACATTGAAACCAACTTATGGATAGTAGTGTGACATTTGGGTGTTCTGTATACACAGACAAAAGTATTTCAGAAGGAATCTAAGAAGCACCGATGGATCTACAAATTCGGACGTATCTACAAGGCCGGCTTGCAGATACGTCCGGGAATATTGCGGCGGTTTGTGGCTCTAGCCTATTTCAGCCAGCCTGTCTATGAACTCAACAGCCATTTTGATTCCTGCCCTGTAATCTTCGAGCCTGATGTTCTCATTGGGACCGTGGTTTGATGAACCCCAATATCCGACTCCAAAAGCTACCATGGGTAGGTCAAGGTACTTTCTAAAAGGATGCATAGGCCCAGAACCTCCCTGAGTAGGTGCGATAACCGCAGGTTTGCCGTATACTGAAACGGCAGCTTTTTTGGCAGCATCTACTACCGGTAGTTCAGCCTGGGTTTTTACAGGGTAATCCAGGCTTATTAGTTTAACTTCGATATCTCCAAAACCCTGTTCATGGAGATGCTTTTTCAGTTTTCTCAGTATGTCTTCTGGGTCTTGCTCAGGTACCAGCCGGAAATCCATCTTAACCAGAGCCCGGGCAGGGAGGACCGTTTTCTGTCCTTCCCCCAGGTAACCTGATTTGAAGCCGCATATGTTTGCAGTAGGGCTAAACAGTGAGCGTTTTCTGAGTTCTAAGCCATGCAGATCCAGAAGGTAGGCCTCAAGCCCAAGGGCCCTGGCGCTCTCTCTTGCCAGTCCTCTTGATTCTCCATCAGACAGGTTTGGATTCTCCAGGCTGTCTTTGAGCAGCTCTATCTCTGTTTCAGTTGGGGGGAGAACGTCGTCGTAGAATCCTGGGATAAGGATGTGCTCATTCTCGTCCTTTATTGTTGACAGGGCCCAAATAAGCCGCCATGCAGGGTTTGGTATGGTTGTTGCCGAGCCTGAGTGCATGTCTCTTGCCGCACCTTTTGCTATGAGCTCTACGTACAACATGCCCTTTACGCCAAGGTACATACCCGGCCTTCCATTTTGGCTCATGTAGCCCGACTCCCAAACGCCGTAGTCGGCCCTGAGCAGGCCTGCATTCTCCTTGATGAATTGGCCAAGATGAGGGCTTCCTATTTCTTCTTCTCCTTCAATCAGGAATTTGACTGTCAGGGGAAGCTCGCCTCTGAGTTTAAGTATGGTACCTACCGCCTGGATCCGTGCACAGGCATTGCCTTTGTTATCCGAGACTCCGCGAGCATAGATTTTGCCGTCTCTTATGTCTCCGTCAAAGGGGTCAGATTCCCATTCATCCAGAGGATCAGGTGGCTGCACGTCGTAATGGTCATAGAAAAGCAAGGTTTTATTTGATCTGCCTTTGACTTCTCCGTAAACACATGGATAGCCGCCCTCAGTCGGAATGAGCCTGGCCTTTATTCCGTAGCTTTCCATGAGTGTTTTGAAATGTTCAGCAGCTTCATTCATTCCGATGTTCTGTGCGGCAATGCTGGGCTTTCTGACGGCTTCTTGTAATTCGGAAACAAACCCGTCGAAATTTCGGCCTATGTAAGCCATTTCCTTTTTCTCAGTGCTCAACTAATCTACCTCCTTAGACTTGGGCTGTATCAAGCATTGATTTATGTGCAGTAATCAGCATGTTTTATGCTTTCGGCAAACTATCTTCCAATATGTGTTTTCGTCACAGGTTTACATTAACCTTGTTTCCAGGCGACTCTAAACTCATCTTTTCTTGGCAAGGTTAATTTGATACCATTTGGAATGATTCCGGGAGTTGGGCGGCCAACATCCGGAGGAAAGGTGGATGGTTATGGGAGCACCGGGTTTTCCGCATGACGTTAACCTGTTTGACGCTGTAATCTGGCTCAACGCAGGGACTGTGGCTGTCAGAGTGGGGGCAGTGATTGTCTTTGGTTTGATAGTAGTCAGGGTTGGCAATTCCTTGATAAACAGGTTATTCTCACATTCAAAAGGCCGGGTTCCCGGTCTGGAGTTGGATGAAACAAGAGCTAAGACCCTTGCAGGCCTGTTGCGAAGTGCCCTCAGGTACATAACAGGCATTGTAGCGATCCTTATGATTCTTGACCTTGTGGGCATTGATACTAAGGCCCTCCTAGGAGGGGCCGCGGTATTGGGCCTGGCAGTTGGCTTTGGTGCCCAGAACCTTGTACGCGACATTATCACAGGATTCTTTATTATCTATGAGCGCCAGTATGACGTTGGAGATTATGTGGCAATAGCAGGGGTATCCGGGATTGTGGAGCAGATTGGGCTTAGAACTACAGTGCTGCGTGATTGGTCAGGAGATGTTCATACAGTCCCAAACGGATTAGTAGACAAGACTACTAACAGCAGCAGAAGGGGTTCCCGGGCTATTGTAGAAGTGCCTGTAGCGTATACAGAAGATTTACGGCAGGTTATTGGCCTGATGCAAAAAGCCTGTGACGACGTGGCCAGGGAGATGCCTGTTATTCTTGAAGGGCCCAAGGTCATGGGTATTAAGCAGTTAGGTGACTCAGGGGCTGTGATACTTGTTTGGGCAAGGACTGAGCCTCTCAGTCAATGGAATGTGGAAAGGGAGCTTCGCCTCAGGCTCAAAGAAGCCCTTGACAAAGGCGGAATAGAGATTCCTTACCCGAGGCTTGTTGTTTATAACAGGGAAGAAGACGTAAGAGACAATGGGCATGAGCCGGCCAAAGGTGAAACGCCGGGACGGTCCTAACGTTTCAGGCTAGGCATAAGCCGGCCAAAGGTGATGTTGGGGGCGCCTGGTAACGGCACAATCAAGAAAATGAAGAAGATCAGACGGTTACTGGGATTCGTCTGATCTTCAAGCCTGAGATTCTCGGCTATCAAGGTAAGGCGGGTCTTAACCCTTGCAGACCAGATTTTCCCGGGTGTCTCTGGTTGGGCAATCCTGATCGCAGAATTCCCAATCAGGGCATGCGCCATTGTTGATAGTCAGGCAGTTGGTGAAAATGACATAAACCACCTTACCCGGGCAGCAGCATTCCTCGTTTGGACGGCATCCTCCTTCCAGTGGCCTATCCGCTATCTCAAGGGCCGCTTTAAGCAGATTCTTATCTACCATGGTTTCACCTCCCGCAGGGATTAGGAATCGTTACATAATATGTGGCGAGAGGTAAGTGGTTACAGCAACCCGCGATCTGCAATCAGCTGTAATACTTGATACCAGACCCTCTTGCTGATTGAAGGCACAGCTCCTTCATAGCAGCATTTTATTGCCTAGTAGCCCAAATCTTCGTTGACCACCACGACGACGAACCTCTCCTTAGCCGTAGGAGGTGCTTCGATAATGGTTGTAACTCTGCAACCCAGTTTTATACCCGGGGAAGAAGAATAGCCGGTAATGTTCTGGCAGGGCATGGCAGCGCCAAGTCTCCGGGCATTAACAGGTGCGGCGTATTGACGGATGCGGGCAAAGGCTTCATCGAGATTACCTACTATTTTATTTACTCCGCAGACCACTATTGTGATTTTAGGCCCGAAGATCATTGAACTGACTCTGTTGCCGGAACCGTCAGCATTTACAAGGGTTCCATCAAGACAGACCGCGTTGGTTCCAGATAAAAAGACATCTGCCAAAACCTGCTTGTTTCTGGCTTCACGCTTCTCAGGCTGGGTTAGTGCCTCGTCCCAGTGATCATACACGGTATAGCCTTTTTCCTTCAAAATTCCCGGGATACCAAGATCTCGCAAGGTCACTGAACCGCCTATACCTACAGAGGCTCCATTGGGGATTTCCCCCAGGATCCGGTCAGTTGCTTCTTGTCTGTCCTGGGCGTAATAGGCAATGAATCCTTTGGCCTTTAGAGATTCAATGCATTCAGCGGCAAGTTTCTGGTTGAACCAATGTTTGGGTTGGTACAAAGGATTAATCTGTGTTCCCATACAATATACCGCCTCATTTCACATTTCAGTCAATCTTTTGATTTACTACGAACCTGGCTTCTTGCTCAGTATCTACAACTTCTACAACCGGCAGGGGACACGGGTATCCGTGCCCCTGCATTGTCACCTTTGACCAAGGTCTGCTGGAAAATATGGAAGAATCACTGTAGATTCAGATAATCTGATATATTTGCCTTTTCGGCTTTCACAGGCTTTATTTTGCCCTTAAGAGATGTGATTAGTGATGTTACCCCTGGGCCGTGGCCTGACACAAAGGAGTTACCGTGGACAACTATTCCGATAATGACCGCGCCGCGTCTGTAGCTTCTCCCGTAGTACGATGATGAATCCATAATGGCCACTATGTCACCGAGCCTGATCTTGTCCAGGCCCAGTTCCTCAAGCCTATCTTTTTCCATGGAGGTAATGTCATAGTCACCTGATTCTGCCGAAGATGCACCTAGCCCGCTTCCCATGAATTCAGGTGGTATCATGGCTGATACGGGAACCTCAAGAACCCCGTCTTTTTCAACAATGCCCATCTTGTTTACTAGTTCAGGATCCAGGTTCATGCATTTTACGTCAGGATAATCAGTGAGCTCAAGGCCCTGCCCCACGGATCTCACCTGAATTTTGTCGCCTATTTGGAGTTTTTCCAGAATGTCATTTTCGAAGTGGATAATCACATGCTCGATGCCGCCATGCTTGCCGGTAACAGTGCCTTTTGCCCCCTTTGCATCTCCTGAAATCACGTAAGCCGTGTTGCCAATACAAGACAAGGTATTGTAACCGCGGTTTGGTCCTTCTTCCTTGTGTTTTGTACTTACCCCCGGTTCGATGTGGTCGCCGGCCCAGCCAAAAGCAGGATCTCCGACCTTTACGTTGTAAGAGATTCCACCTGTTCCAGGTGTTACCCTAATGCGCCCATCATAGCACATCCTTGGACGGGCTACCGGCGATGATATTTCACCCATGACTGATAAAACGACAAGGCGGTCTTTGTTTGTTCTTATCACTTCTGAACCCTCCTGTTTCTTGTTGTACTACACACCCAATAGAGTCTCGACTCACTCAATTTACATGAATGCTCCTACTTGAGGGGTGGATCATAATCACCCAGGGCCTTTTCAAGGTGGGAGTCAAACCACCTTAGAATCTGGTTTAGCCTGTGTACCCTCAAGACAGGTTTGCCACCTCTGGACAGCTCATGATTGGATTCGGGAAACCTCGCCATTTCAACTTCTTTTTTGAGTTTTTTGAGTGCCACATAGAATTGCTCTCCCTGCTCAATTGGGCATCTTATGTCTTTTTCTGCATGGATAATGAGAAGGGGGGTTTTGACGTTTTCAACGTAAGCAAGGGGTGAGTGTTTCCATAATAGATCACGGTCTTTCCAGGGGACTCCTAATATCTGGGACTCTGTGAAGGTGTATCCGATGTCAGACACACCAAAGAAGGAAAGCCAGTTGGATATGCTTCTTTGAGTCACGGCTGCCTTAAACCGGTCTGTGTGCCCTACAATCCAGTTTGTCATGAAACCACCATAGCTGCCTCCTGTTACACCCAGGTTGTCTTTGTCGACAAAGTCTTTGGTTAGGGCAAAGTCTGTCCATGTCATTAGATCGTCGTAGTCCATGCCGCCATAGTCTCCTATTACTGCATGAAGGAACTCCTGGCCGAATCCCTGGCCTCCTCTTGGGTTGGTGTAAACCACTGTGTATCCGTTAGCTGCAAGTATCTGAAATTCGAAGAGGAAATTCCAACCATACATAGAGGCCGGGCCCCCGTGGATTTCAAGGATAGCAGGGTACTTCTTGCCTTCCATATAGCCTATGGGTTTCATGATCCAGCCGAAACGGTCCTGCCCGTCACTGGACCTAAACTCAAACCCCTCAGGTTCGCTCAGATAGACATTGGCAAGGAGTTCTTTGTTCTCAGAGGTCAAAAGGTTTTCCTTGCCTGAATCCAGGTGGAAAACGCCAATGTCCCCTGGCAGGGTGGGATGGGAGATAGCTGCGGCAAAGGTGTTGCCTGACCCATCCAGGGTAAAACCGAATATTTGCCTTTCGCCGCCTAACACTGGTTTTACTTCCCTACCCTCAATTGAAACTGAGAACAAGGAGGTCTTGCTATTGTCGCTTGAAAGGAAGTATACAGTTTTTCCGTCAGGGCTTACTGTGGGCCCATTTCCCGAAGGGCCGAAACGGGAATCACCGGACATGCTATCTCCTATTGACCTGTCGAAAGCCCCGGTGAGCATAACGGACTCTCCGCCTTCTGCAGGCACTTTCCAAACCCGGCTTAAGGTAGCCGAACCGTGCTCTCGCTTGTGCCCTGTATATACAATGTACTTTCCATCGGGAGTCCAGGTAGGGGACCCTGACGGCCCTTTTGTGCCAGTCAGTTTCTTGAGATCGCCGCCTTCTGAGGGTACCACAAACACGTCTACCAGCCACGGGTCATAGTCAGGCTCATCTTCGCGGTTTGCCGTCAAGGCAATATGTTTTCCATTGGGAGACCAGGCCGGGCTTTGGTGATCAAATTCGCCCGAGGTAATTTGCCTGGCCGGTTTGTCCCCTTCGGCTTCCTGAACAAAGATGTGAGTTCTTGCATTTCCAATGAGCCCTTTTGCTGAGTCAGCCTTTGCCTTGATTCTGGTCACCAAAACAGGCTCATCCAGTTTCTTCTTTTTCTCAGCTTCCCTGGCTTTGCTGTCCATTGGTTTTTGGTAGTCTTCCGGGCTGTCTTCAGGATCAAGCGAAGCAGTAAATGCTATTTTGGTGCCATCCGGTGACCAAACAGGATTGGAAGCACCCCTTCGCATTTTAGTTACCTGAAAAGCTTCGCCTCCTGAGGTAGCTATTACCCAGATCTGACGGTCACCGCTCCTGTCAGAGACAAAAGCAAGTCTACTTCCGTCAGGTGACCATCTCGGGCTGGTATCCATCTTGAGGCCCGATGTAAAGGGCCTGGAACTACCGGGTTCTTCGGCAGATGCGATCCAGATGGCCGACCGGTATTCTTTAGTTTTTCTATCAATTGTTGTTCTTACATAAGCTATTAGTTTCCCGTCAGGTGCTATCTGAGGATCTGACACAAACACGAACTTGTATAGATCGTCCGGGACTAGTCGTCTTTTGGGAATCAAATCAGTACCTCCTTTGCCTGGAACCAGAGTCTGTACTACTGGAACAGTTATAGTTGAATTTCCCCATACGAAGCTTTTATCCCTTCTTTTCTAAAAGAGTTCAAAAACAGGATAAAAGAGCTTTGCTAATGGCCCGAAAAGGAACTCTGTCGTTTTGAGTCGAAAATATCTTTTGTATGTATAGATGCCCCTTCGCTTCGCGCAAAGGGTAGCTGCCGGGAGAAATGGAGGAATATGTGATGACAGGCAAAGCGGGCTCTGAGATCCCAGGAGTTGTGGCGGAAACAGGATTTTCCTGGATTAAACGAAATGCCAGGGATCTGGCACGGCTTAGTGATGAAATATGGGAATATGCCGAATTGGGCCTTCATGAGTACCAATCGGCAAAAGCTCTTGAAAGATTCCTCAAGGAAAACGGGTTCGAGATAGAAAGCGGTGTAGCAGGTATGCCTACCGCGTTTGTGGCAAAGTGGGGAAGGGGCAATCCTGTACTGGGGTTTCTGGGTGAGTATGATGCTCTTCCCGGGGTCTCACAAAAAGTACTTGCTGAACGGGAGGAATTGGTTCCAGGAGGGCCCGGGCATGGCTGCGGGCACAACTTACTTGGTGTGGCAGCAGCTGCCGCAGCGGTAGCCCTAAAAGAAGAGCTTTCAAGCAGGGGACTTCAAGGCACAGTGAAGTACTACGGATGTCCGGCAGAGGAGAATTTCAGCGGAAAGGCGTTTATGGCCAGGGATGGCTACTTCGAAGGCCTGGATGTGTGTCTTACATGGCACCCGGGTTCAATGAACATAGTTCGGGGCGGCAGTTCTTTGGCGGTCAAGTCCATGATTGTTACTTTCCACGGAATTGCATCACACGCAGCAGGATCGCCTCACCTTGGTAGAAGTGCACTTGATGCTGTTGAGATCATGAACGTGGGCGCCAACTACTTAAGAGAGCATATTATCGAAAAAGCCCGAATCCATTATGTTACCACCAACGGAGGGCTACAGCCTAACGTAGTCCCGTCAGAAGCATCGGTTTGGTACTATGTAAGGGCACCACGAATGGATCAACTGGAAGAGATCTACGAAAGAGTCTTAAAGTGTGCAGAGGTGCCGCCACAATGACAGAGACTACCTACGATGTTCAGGTGCTGGAGGCAATATATGAGGTATTGCCCAATGAGGTTTTGCAGCAGGTGTTGAGAGATGCTATGGAAATCGCAGGGCCTCCGGATTTTAGCCAGGAAGACCTTGGTTTTGCCAGGCAATTGGAGCCCACTTTCCCCAGGACCCTTGAAGAAGTCATAATTGACGAAAAGCTTCAGAAAGCGAGAAGGCAAAACTCAAGGGCAAGGTTCTAAACGATGAAGTGCTGGGACACCCGGAAATCACTCCTGAATCAGAGGATCTACTGACGTAGGTGAGGTTAGCTGGTGTGTTCCAACAGAGCAATTTAATGCCGCCTGCGTCGCTCTGGGTACTCCAGGACATTCATGGCAATATACGGCCCAGGCAGGTATGAGTATCGGCCACAAAGGCATGCTGGCTGCTGCCAGGACTCTTGTCCAGGCCGGACTAGCCCTTGTCAGTGAGGAAGAGCTTATCCAAAAGGCCAGGGAAGAGTTTGAGAAGCGCACCGGTGGAAAACCTTACAAGAGCGCTCTCCCGGCTGACGTTATGCCGGCTTTTGACATGTTTCAGGAAAAATAGGAACCAAAAGGCAGGTTTTAGCTGATAAGAGCAGGGTGGCATGGCATAGACCCCAAGTATGTGTGCCCTGCTGCCCGGTTCTGTTTTCGCAGCAGCCCTGTACCGGTATTTCTATGGATTGACTTCACGGATGGGAATGTATTTTCCTTCTGATATTGTGAAATTTCCCAGGCCTGACGTGATATCCCTTATACGGGCCTGTAGCATGGGAGCGGTCTCAGGAATAGCAAAGAATTCCACAGTGACTTTGTCAGTGTATGAGATGTTATGGATGAAAGACCCTGCTATCTCAATCTCCCGTTGCACCCTTCCAAACTGGTCATAATCGACAATTGCAGTCAAAAAGTCATGGTACATGTAAACGGCAAGCCCGGCTTGATCCAAAGCCATTGATGCTGCATTGCTGTATGCTCTGACCAATCCGCCTGCACCGAGTTTGGTGCCTCCAAAATATCTTGTGATTACACACACCACGTTTCGCAGCTCCCTTTTTTTAATCACGTCAAGAACTGGATATCCTGCTGTACCCCGGGGTTCACCGTCATCTGAGGCTCTTTCGGCAAAGGTTCCTATTCCTACAGAGTATGCATATACATTATGGGTTGCAGCTGGGTTAGCGATTTTCACTGATTCAATATGCCCAAGAGCTTCTTCTTCTGAAAAAGCAGGGAAGACGTGGCCAATGAACCGGGACTTTTTTATGACCGTTTCGATTTTCGCTTGCTTCATGGGAGCAATAAATTCCATGTAAACACCGCCCAAAGCCGCCATACATATCCTGAACTGCCCGAAGTAAAGTCTATCAGATTATCGGTGTTTCTGCCCAATGCTTCTTTCACTTGCCTGAATACAAGCCGGCTGGACATACAAAATCTTCAGGGGCATCCCTGAGATATAGCTGGAAAAATACATGCAACCAAGGAACATATTTCAATCCGGCACGTCCTTACACTCAGGTGCACCAAGTAGTAAGGAGAGCAAAAATGCGCCTGGAACCAGGTAGCCACAAAGTACGCGTGGTAACGCACAGGAAATTTGTGATTGGGAGGTAGAATAGATGTTGCATACAGATGGGAAAAGCATTGGGAGGCTGGTTCTTCCCGCCTTATTGGTGGCCTGTCTTTTGATACTGGTAAGCACGGATGTTCCAAGAGTCCACGCTGAGGAATCTGATAAGAGGTTGATCTCAGTAACAGGCCAGGCTGTAATCAATGTTAAGCCGGATATGGCAAGTGCGAGTTTCGGGGTAGAGGTAAATGCGCCTACGGCACAGGAAGCTCAAAAACTGAATTCAACGGAAATGAACAAAGTTATCTCGGCTCTTCAGCAAAAAGGTATAGCCAAAGAGGACATACAGACTTCAAACTTCAGTCTTTACCCTGTCTATGAATCTGAGGAAGGCAGACCTTATACGCGGTATGCTGTAACCGGTTACCGGTGCAACAATACAGTTACAGTGAGAATCAAGGACATTTCCAGAGTTGGGAGTGTAATTGATGCTGCCATAGGCGCGGGAGCAACCAATGTAAACAGTATTTCCTTTGGCATCCAGGATTCCGGGCAATTCGAGGATGAAATACTTGCAAAAGCTGTTCAAGATGCCAGGCGCAAAGCGGATATTATGGCAAAGGCCGCAGGTGTGAACATAACCGGTATCTTCAGGATGTCTGACGGCTGGGTATCTGTTTCATCTGTCCGCGCCGCCAAGGAAATGATGTTGGTTGATGACTCGTCTCCTATTGAGCCCGGTGAGGTGGGGATAAGAGGTACAGTAAGGATAGACTATACTTTCTAAGCGTAAGAGAAGCGATTTTGGTATCTGACTCACTTGTTTTGCCCCTCCCTGGTATTGCCAGAGGGGGGCTTTTTGTTTCTATACCGGTGACAAGGTCTAAGCAGGAACAAGGACTTTTATTGTGGAAACTAAACTTGCTTTACAGCAATAAAAAAAGTCCCAATATAAGAAGCAGTCATACTGTAAGGGTGGTGCATACACACGTGGACATTATTGTGCGAAGAGCAAAGATAGAGGATAAGGCCCGGGCATTAGACGTTGAATCGAAGGCAACGCCTAATCTCCGGTACCTTGATGTTATGTTTGAACACTGGGTGCATGATACCCAGGGAGATTTCAGTGTAGCCGAAATAGACGGCGTTCTAGTTGGGGTGGCCAAGCTAACAGTGCTGCCAGATGGTTCAGCCTGGCTAGAGGCCCTGCGCGTTGCTCCTTTTGCCCAGGGAAAAGGCGTGGGTAAGCAATTCTATCAACACTTTTTCACGGTTGCCAGAGAGCGGGGAATACCTTCAATGCGAATGTACACAGGGGTTAGAAATGCTGTTAGCAAAGGACTGGCAGAGAGGTTCGGATTTCGGCTGGCTGCAACTTACCGGGGCGCCTCCAGGGAGGTGCAGCCTTCTGGTTCGGGTAGGCAGGCCGACAACTTTGTGCCAATTCTTGATTCAGCTCGTTCCAAAGAACTACTGCTGCCGTTTAGCAGGCAATGGACCGGCTTCATGGTAATGAATCGCACTTTTTACCCAGTGACACCCGCGCTGTGTGAAACCTGGTCTGAGGAAGGCAAAATATACACTGATGAAGCCAGTGACAGTTTGCTGGTGATTGGAGCTCGTTTTCAGGCCGATAAGGCATTGCACATAGCATGTTTGGGCGGAGATATGGATAAATGCCTCGCCTTTGCCGAACAAAAAGCGAAGGAACTCTGCGTACCTAAAATCTCGTGTTTATTCCCCCATGCTGAGACCGGAATCCAGCAGGCTTTGTTGAATCAAGGGTACCGGTTGGATGGGCCGGACTACATCGTGATGGAAGTTTCAGTTCAGAACCAGTGTTTGGGATAATGGGATTTTACGAATATGGGCAAAGGTTACCATGGTTGCCTTACGCGCAGGCCAGGTGTTACAATATTTTGTGTACAGAAATATATTATTGGCGTAAGATTAGCCGCTAATTTGCCTGACTAATTAAACCGGATGGTGACCCAATGGACAGATCAGCCCATGATGACTTTGTTTCTGACAATTCCGTGAGTCTGGAAGATGCCGGAATTGAGAAGGGGATGGTGAAAGAAGAAGCATTAAGAGACTCCAGGACTGGTGAAGTGTTTCATAGTGCTAATGATGAAGCCCTGGCTAAACAACCGGCCAAAGGCCTGGTTGAGGACAGGGCTGCCATCAGAAAGAAAATAATTAACCTTGCACTTCCGGCACTGGTAGAGCAGACTCTTATGACCATGGTTTCTATGGCCGACATGATCATGGTAGGGAGGCTGGGACCCTGGGCTATTGCGGCCGTCGGACTCTCAAGCCAACCTATGTTTGTTGCCATGTCGGTTTTCATAGCCCTCAATGTGGGTGCAACTGCACTTGTGGCTCGTTTTGTTGGAGCCGGAGAGCCTGACGAAGCATCCAAGGTTGCAAGACAGGCTCTTATGATTGCTGTGATCATGGGATTGGCCCTGGCAGTCATAGGCGTATCTTTTTCAGGGCAAATCCTGCATTTTATGGGTGCTGAGGAGGATGTTATCGGCCCAGGTACCGGATATTTGAAGGTTGTTTGTTTGGGTTTGCCTGTATGGGCTGTGACCATAAGCCTGACGGCAGCACTCAGAGGTGCAGGTGATACAAGGACCCCTATGACAGTGAATATCGTGGCCAACCTGGTTAATGTGATCGGCAACTACCTGCTCATCCACGGCCACTTAGGCCTTCCCAGGCTTGAGGTTACAGGAGCCGGGTTGGCGACTACCATATCCAGGGTTGTAGCGAGTGTGCTTATCCTCACAAAAGTGCTTAAGGGCGGCAAAGTCATTAAGATATCAATTCATGATTCTTTCCGTTTCGATTCACAGATTATCAAGAGAATACTCAATGTAGGAATCCCGGCTGCCATTGAGCAGGTTGTTATGCGCAGCGGGCAAATGACTTTTGCCAGAATAGTCTCAAGCCTTGGAACAAATACTTACGCTGCCCACCAGATTGCTTTGAACATTGAAGGTTTTACTTTTACGCCGGGGATGTCTTTCCAGATTGCGTCTACTACCCTTGTGGGCCAGAGTCTGGGGGCCAGGAATCCTGACAGAGCAGAGCAGGTTGGCTGGGAAGCAGTCAGAATTGGTGCTTCCATCGGTGTCATTGTTGGAATTTTGTATTTTGCTTTCGGCAGCCAACTGGCCCATTTGTATACAGATGACCCTGCTGTAACAGCTCTTGCTGCAGGTGCACTCAAAATAATAGCTTTGTCCCAACCTTTCATGATATCTATGTTTATTCTCATCGGTGGTTTAAGAGGGGCCGGGGATACCAGGTGGACGTTGCTTATTACAATGCTGGGTTTTTGGGGTATCCGGGTAGTAACAGCGTATTTTCTGGCCATTAGGCTTAACCTGGGGCTCTATGGAGCGTGGATTGGCATGGCCCTGGATATGGTTGTGAGGTCTGTTCTTGGAGTCTTACGCTTCAGAGCCGGAGGATGGAAGCATACAAGAGTGTAAAGAAGACATAAATAATGGGTGCGCGCAGTCCCCGCCTATCAGATAGCGGGGATTCCTGTTTGCATGTTGAGCCTTGCAGGCATGAAAATGCGTATAGATTCATGAAGGGAGGGAGAGCTTTGCTGCCAGTCTGGGGAAAATGGCTTATTGTGGCCGTTGGTTGTGGAATAGCAGAGATTTTTACGCCAAACTTCTTTATTCTGTGGTTTGGAGCAGGCGCCCTTGTTGCTGCCGTAATTTCTGCTCTGGGACTTGGGGTTGTCTGGCAATTCACAGGATTCATACTGGCCTCGGCAGTCTTGATATTATACACAAAGCGAATTTCTTCCCGGTGGTTTACCAAGAGGGAAGAAACTAAGACAAACATTTATGGCCTGCCGGGTAAAACTGGCTATGTTACCAGGGATATCAGTGAAGGTTGTCCGGGTGAAGTCAGGGTTGGGGGAGAAACATGGACTGCTCGAAGTGCCCTTGGAGCAAGGATCAGAACCGGGGCAAAGGTTGAGGTAGTAAAGGTCCAGGGTGTTCATTTAGTTGTCAGGGGTTTAGACGAGTCTGCCAATTGTGAGTAAATCGATGGGTAAAAGGAAAATAGGGAGGCGAGACCATGGAGATTATCATTGGCGTGTTGATTCTGCTCCTTCTTGTTTTTGCAACAACTTCCATAAGAGTTATCAGGCAATCTCAAGTAGGGATTGTGGAAAGGCTGGGGAGATTCCACGGGCTTGCAGAGACGGGAGTCAACGTTATTCTACCGTTCCTGGATAAGATGAGGGCTGTAATCGACCTTCGTGAGCAAGTGGTCGATTACCCGCCTCAGCCGGTTATCACAAAAGATAACGTGACAATGCAGATTGATACAGTGGTGTATTATCAAGTTACCGACCCGGTGAAGTTCACCTATGAAATAGCCGCTCCAAGAACTGCTATTGAATATCTTACGGCTACCACTTTGCGTAACATAGTCGGGGATATGGACCTTGATGAGACGCTTACGTCCAGGGATACTGTAAACTCGAAACTCAGGCTGATTCTGGACGAAGCTACAGATAAATGGGGTATCAAGGTAACCCGGGTAGAACTTAAGAACATATCGCCGCCGCGAGACATTCAAGATGCCATGGAGAAACAGATGAGGGCAGAAAGAGAGCGGCGTGAGGCAATATTGAGGGCGGAAGGCGAGAAGCGGTCTGCTATTCTCAAATCAGAAGGCGAGCGTGAAGCTCAGATTCAGACTGCCGAAGGCCAGAGGCAGGCGGCTATACTAAGGTCTCAGGGCGAAGCTGAAGCGATCATTACTGTTCAGAAGGCCAAAGCTGAAGCGGTAAAGATGGTATACCTGGCTATAAAAGAAGCTGATCCCACCAAGGAAGTCGTGGCCATAAGATCCCTTGAGGCCCTTGAGAAGGTGTCAGAGGGTAAGGCCACCAAGATTCTGCTGCCGGTTGAAGCAGCTGGTGTCCTTGGCGCTCTGTCTGGAATCAAGGAGATAATGGGCAAGGACCCCAAGGAGCCAGATGAGGGAGTTGCATCTGAATAGAGTCAGGGATTAGGCGGAGTGTCGCGTTCGGTTTCCAGAGGATACCTCCGGACATAGTGGAACCAGCACAGGGCCCCTGCGCATAAGCCGGGGCCTTCTTTGTAGACAGCGTTGTCTGGCCCATGCTCTGCAAAGAAGCCCCGAGCTTACTCAACCATACTCTAGGCTGCAGGCTGGATTGTTGGCAACCTTGTGCAGTATGTTACGAACTGGAGTAACATTGAGCTATTGCCTTATAATGTAGAAAAATAACGGCCAGAGTCATTTGCTAAGGGTCGGCTCAACAGGAGTTGATTGATTTGGGTATTAGAACAGTCCTTTGCGATTTACTGGGTATACAGTATCCTATCATTCAAGGCGGAATGGCGTGGGTGGCTACAGGTGAGCTTGCCGCCGCAGTCAGCGAAGCCGGCGGGCTGGGGGTTATCGGTGCAGGAAACGCCCTTCCTGATGTACTTAGAAAAGAGATACATAAAGTGAAACAGTTAACCTCAAAGCCCTTCGGGTTGAACATATACTTCCTGTCTCCTTTTGCAGGCCAAATTATTGATTTGGCTGTTGAAGAGAAGGTGCCTGTTGTCACAACCGGCGCAGGGAATCCCGGTAAGTATGTTCCTCAGTTAAAGGACGCCGGTATCAAGATACTGTCAGTAGTGGCCTCTGTTAACCTTGCGAGGAGGCTTGAGCGCTCCGGAGTCCATGGGCTTATAGCAGAAGGTATGGAGTGCGGAGGCCACATTGGTGATATCGCCACAATGCCTCTGGTTCCTCAGATTGTTGACGCTGTAGGCATTCCGGTAGTGGCAGCAGGCGGAATATACGACGGTAGGGGATTGGCTGCCGCTCTTGCCCTAGGGGCATGCGGAGTTCAAATAGGGACTCGTTTTGTTTGTGCAACAGAGTGTACAGTACATGCCAATTACAAGAAGGCCATTATCGCCGCAAGAGACCGAAGTGCAGTTGTTACAGGGATAAGTACAGGCCACCCTATCAGAGTGCTGGACAATAAACTTGCTAGGCAGTTCAAAGAAGCCGAGTCAAGGGGTGCTTTCAAGGAGGAAATTGAAGCCCTTGGGGCAGGTGCATTAAGGCGCGCAGTAGTTGAAGGGGACATAGAATACGGCTCACTCATGGCGGGGCAAGTAGCAGCAATGGTAAGCAAAGAAGAGTCGTGCAAGGACATAATTGGCCACGTGATCAATGGGGCTTGCGAAGTACTGGGACGGCTCAGTAGAATCAAGGGGCCTGCACACGCAGACAGGTAGTGACAGAATTCAGAATAATGATTGACTTCCATAGTCTTCCTGTGGTAGAGTGCGTTTTGCAATTTGACCGTTCTTAGGAAAATGAGTCGAGAGGAGCAAGTGTTTCAGGCCCTTTCTTTGCCCATCATGATGGTTATGGCAATAACCCTTATCCAGCATTATTTATAGTCGGGTTTGTTATTCGTTCAGGGCTCATGAACATGGCCAGCCCCCTTATCGATTCGTACGCCATGGAGTCGATAGCTCCTGCTGAACGCGGTACTGTTACAGGACTGCTGGCCTTGTCAGAGACTCTTTGTTTGCTTTGGGGGGAAGAGCTTGCCCCGGATCTAAACATACCTGCCGGCGAATAGCATTACCGGCGCCGCGCTTTGCCTGCAGGCTGCTTTGGCGGCCACATGGATAGCATTAACTCGAGAACGCTTCCCCTGCGCCTTTCGGGCCTGAATATGGCCACGATGCGGCTTCTGTATTTTCTTACAGGTACCAAGGCACTGGGCCCATCGAGAAGCACGTGAAGCATGTTGTGGTTGTTTGCCATGACTCCCAGGTGTGTGTATCCGCCTGGGAGTCTCATTACCACAATATCATCTGATTGAGGCGTATCCACCCTTGCAGCCACCTTATCAAGGGACCTTAAGACCCTTTCCATGTAATCGGTTTGGGCTTCTTCTACCATGGGCAGGCCGTCAGTGTCAGGAATGAAAATTCCTCTTTCCTTCAGGTACAGCCACACCAGGCCGAGACAGTCAATTCCGGTTTTGTCCCTGCCTCTGAATTTGTACGGAATCCCAATAAATGAGTTTAAGTCCATGTAGCAGGACCTCCTTGTCAGGGTACGCTCCATTGTATGTAGAACATGGTCACCTGGTAACATAAGAACTCAACAAGGACGTAGACTATGCAATGAAGAATACAAACTATCGAATGCAATTACTGAAAAGTAGCGGCGTTCTAAAAACAAGCAATATTCTGGAGGGTGATGGCAAGATGTTCCGCCGGCGAGACGAGTATGCTGAGCCTTACAGGATCAAGATGGTAGAGATGATTAAGCCTACCGACCGTCAGATCCGAGAAGAATTGATTAAAGAAGCAGGCTACAACGTGTTTTCCCTTCCTTCGGATTCCGTTTACATAGATCTTCTTACTGATAGCGGTACTGCTGCCATGTCTGACTATCAGTGGGCAGGGATGATGATGGGCGACGAGTCTTACGCAGGAAGCAAGAACTACTCTCACCTGAAAGACACCATAAGGCAGGTAATGGGCTACGAGTATGTGGTTCCTACACATCAGGGCAGGGGCGCAGAGCATGTCTTGATGAACGTGTTTGTTAAGCCTGGACACCGGGTATTGGGCAACATGCATTTTGACACAACTGAGGGCCATATTCTGCTGAGGGGTGCCGAGCCTGTCAACTGCCTTGCGGAAATCGGGTACAAGGTGGCCGAAGAAGCCGATTTCAAGGGCAACTTCGACCTTGGGCTTCTTGAGGCCGAGATCAATAGGGGCCGAGGGAAAGTACCTTTCATATTGATCACGGTAACTTGTAACAACAACGGCGGGCAGCCGGTTTCGATGGCAAACATCAAAGCAGTAAGGAGCATTGCTGACAAGTATAATCTCCCGGTGTTTTTTGATGCAGCAAGGTTCGCCGAGAATGCGTATTTCATAAAGCAGCTTGAGCCAGGATATCAGGATAAGCCAATTACTGAAATCGTAAAAGAGATGTTTTCATACGGTGACGGCTGTACCATGAGCGCCAAGAAAGACGCTTTGGTGAACATAGGCGGTTTTGTGGCTCTCAGCAAACGTGAGGATTACGACAAGGCAATTCAATGGCAGATTCCATTTGAAGGTTTTGTAACCTATGGAGGGCTTGCAGGACGGGATCTTGAGGCCATTGCCAGAGGGTTGAAGGAGGTCTTGAACGAAGACTATCTGGAAGACCGGACAGGGCAGGTACGTTACCTGGGCGACCTTCTGATAGAACATGGAATTCCAATTGTGCGGCCAACAGGCGGGCACGGGATTTATATCGACGCAAAGGCCCTGTTGCCTCACATTCCAAGGCACCGGTTTCCGGGGCAAGCTTTGACTGTTGAGCTTTACGTGGAAGGCGGAATTCGCGGCGTTGAGTTGGGTGGTTGTGCCTTCGGGCATAAGGACCCGGAAACAGGCGAAGATGTATGGCCTGAACTTGAACTTGTAAGGCTTGCTATACCCAGGCGGGTGTACACAGACAGGCACATGGCTTTGGTAGCAAAGGCTTTGGGGGCTGTAAAAGAGCGCGCTTCATCGGTCAGAGGGCTCAAACTCACATACGAAGCAACTGTTCTCAGACACTTTACAGCCAGGTTTGAGAGAGCCGAGTAAGGCTTTTTGTGCAAATGAGGTTTTGGGCCGAGGTGGCTATTGCAGAAAAACGCGTGTCCGGGTGCTGCAAATGGCAAGGCTTTCGTGCAGCAACCGGACAACGTTTCCAGCATTTCCTTGACGTGAATCAGAACTTATGGTTGTGATGGCCCAGGGCCCTTTGTAGCACCGGGCCCAGGAGCGAACCAATGATTATGCCTGAACCGGTCTGAACCAGATTCCCCAGGATTTCGCCCCAAATTGCCATTGGTGAGTACATGAAGGCTGTGCCGGCGGCGTACCCTGCTACTATCCACAACGACGCAAGCAACATGGCAAGAAGGCTGTTCGTTTTGCCCTTGCTGTATCCGAGTTTTCCCACGATGTAGCCGGCAATCCCTTTGATTGCAAAGGTCCATGGAGCCCATGCAGCGTATCCGCCAATCACATCAGCCAGCGCCGAGCCCAGCGCTGCCGAAACGGCCCCGGCAAAAGGCCCCAGAGGCCAAACCGGTGGCATAGATTACTCCGTCGCCGAGATGGATGTAGCCTGTTGCAGTAGGTAACTTGAGGAACATGGTAGATACCAGTACAACCGAAGTTACCAGACCAAACTACCAATGTAAGAAGAGCACTGCGATTCTTTCCATTGGGAACCCCCTGTAGTTTGAATATGTAGGCCTGGCTACTTCAGGGGTTAAAGCGTTTAGGCAACTGTGGGTGGAATACAAACATCCCCAGTCTCCTCCCATTCGGACTATTTCCGTCGGCGCCGGAATCTCACCGGACTCAACCGCTGGGGCTGTCGGGCTCGTCCGTCCTTTCAGACGGCATTACCACCGGTCGGGAATTTCACCCTGCCCCGAAGACTGCCAAGTTAAATTATATCACTCCAGCATATTCAAGAACAGACGTACCAGTCTTGTGTTAATGAATGTTTCAGGATAAAAAGTAAGAGGTATGGTGCAAGGAGCCTGGGGCAATAGTTAAGCATTGAATTGAGAGGTAATAGAGTATGACATATGTGGATTCGCAGTTGGTTGCAGAGACAGTAAGGGAACTGTGCATACAAGCAGCCACAATCCTTCCCGGGGATGTGCTGTGTGCTTTGGAAGAGGCCAGACAAAGGGAAGAGTCTTCCCTGGGAAAAGACATTCTCGGAATGATTTTGGAAAATGCCAGGCTTGCAGCATCTGAGCATATCCCCATTTGCCAGGACACAGGCATGGCCCATGTGTTTCTTGAGATTGGCCAGAATGTTCATATTCAAGGGGAGCCACTGGATCAGGCAGTGGCGAGAGGTGTTTCCATGGGGTACACTCAAGGATTCCTGAGAAAGTCAGTAGTCAGAAATCCCCTTTTTCACAGGAATAACACGGGAGATAACACTCCGCCGGTAATACATAGTGAGATTGTTCCCGGTGACCTGCTAAAGATCACAGTCATGCCCAAAGGCACCGGCAGTGAAAACATGAGTGCAATATGTATGCTTTCGCCGGCCCAGGGGGTGGATGGAGTAGCCGAATTCGTACTGGACGTTGTAAGGAATGCAGGTGCAAATGCATGCCCACCCATTGTAGTGGGTGTCGGCGTCGGAGGTATGATGGATAAAGCAGCCTATCTTGCGAAGAAGGCTTTGCTGAGGGACGTTGGAGTGCGAAACCAGGATCCTGAAGTCTCGCAATTAGAAAAGGAGCTTGTTCTTCGCATAAACCGGTTGGGAATAGGCCCTGGAGGCCTGGGAGGGATAACCACCTGTCTAGATGTTCATATAGAGACTTTTCCGACCCACATAGGCGCTTTGCCCTGCGCGGTGAATCTCCAATGCCATGCAGCCAGAAAAGCATCAAGAGTAATTGGCATGACAGGCCGGAAGCAGGTGCTAACATGATCCAGGACAGCAATGAACCCAGGCAGTTTTGGGCAGGAGCTAAGCCCGTGAATGTTCCCTTTGAAGTTTCCTGTGACGGAAGAATGCAAAACACCCGAAACCTTGAAGCGGGGCAAAAGGTTCTATTAAGCGGAGTGGTATACACTGCCAGAGATGCTGCGCACAAAAGAATAGTCCGATTACTCCGGGACATGGAAAAGCCGCCCTTTGACTTGCCAGGCCAGATTATTTACTATGCAGGCCCATGCCCGGCACGCCCAGGCCATGTTACAGGTTCTTTAGGGCCGACCACGAGTATGAGAATGGATTCGTATGCACCTGTAATGCTGGACTCAGGTATTGGAGGGATAATCGGCAAGGGGCCGGTTAGTCAGGATGTTGTCAGTGCCATTGTTAGACACAGAGGATTGTACTTTGTGGCAATAGGCGGGGCAGGGGCACTGCTTTCAACCAGGGTGAAAGAAATGAAGGCCGTTGCATACCCGGAACTGGGGCCAGAGGCTATTTACAGGTTAGTCATAGAGGAGTTTCCGGTTATTGTGGGAGTAGATACTAAAGTACGGAGCATTTACTGTCTTAGTACAGGTACGGATCACAAACTCCGGAAAATAGGTAGAGGAATTTTTGAGTCGTTAGGCTAAATAAGTTCAGGACACCCATAAAGGCTGTGAGTACTGATTGGCCGGGGTTCAAATGGCTTCAGGGTAATCTGAGAAAATCAACAAGGGAGGTATTGGCTAAGGATGGCTTTAAGAGATGAAGCACTTGAACTGCATAGAAAAAACAGGGGAAAAATCGAGGTAAGAAGCAAGATCCAGGTAACCGGAAAGGAAGACCTGAGTTTGGCTTATACTCCGGGAGTGGCAGAAGCCTGCCTTGAAATCGCCAGAGACAAGGATCTTGCCTATGAGTACACATTCAAAGGTAATCTTATAGGAATTCTTTCCGATGGCACGGCAGTATTGGGACTTGGAGACATTTACCCACTGGCGGCACTTCCTGTAATGGAAGGCAAGTCCCTTTTGTTTAAAATGATGGGTGGAGTAGATGCAATTCCGCTATGTGTTTCCACCAAAAATGTCAATGATATTGTACAGATAGTTAAGTGGCTTGAGCCTACTTTGGGTGGGCTAAACATGGAAGACATATCGGCACCCCGGTGTTTCGAGATAGAAAAGCGCCTCATTGAAGAAGTGCATATCCCTATTTTTCATGATGATCAGCATGGAACTGCAATTGTGGTTTTATCGGCCTTGATAAATGCCACAAAAGTTGTATCTAAGGATCTCAGCAAAATCAAAGTGGTCATCAGTGGTGCCGGTGCCGCAGGGATAGCTGTTGCAGATCTTCTTTTGAACTCTGGAGTGCCGGAAGTTTTGGTGTGTGATAGCAAGGGGGCAGTTTATCCGGGCCGTCAGGAGGGAATGAACCCCTTTAAGGAAGATATAGCCGTCAGAGGTAATATCCACGGAATTAAGGGCAGCTTGGCTGAGGCACTGAAGGGAGCCGACGCTCTTGTGGGAGTATCTGCAGGCGGTATTGTAAGCACTGATATGATCAGGGAAATGAGAGCAGGAGCTATCGTCATAGCAATGGCAAACCCTGTTCCCGAAATCTATCCCGCTGAAGCCAAAGCAGGTGGTGCTGCTGTAGTGGGAACAGGGCGTTCAGACTTTCCCAATCAGGTGAATAATGTTCTTGCATTTCCCGGTATCTTGCGAGGGGCACTTGATGTAAGGGCAAAGAGAATAAACGAAGAGATGAGAGTTGCCGCGGCCAGAGCGATTGCAGAATTAATAACTGATTCTGAATTATCTGCTGATTATATAATTCCTGATCCCTTCGACAAAAGAGTAGCGCCCCATGTGGCTTCTGCCGTTGCGAAAGCCGCGATCAGATCAGGGGTAGCTCAGGCGGACGTAGATCCTGATCTAGTCTACAGCCGTACAATTGATATGACAAAGTAAGATCTTCTTTCAGGAGGTGTTTTGATTGGTCTCAGAATCTTTGCTGAAAGAGCCCATGGTCCGGCAAGGCCTGGACTATTTTGAGGGCTGTCTGGAGAAATATGTTGAACTCATTACCGAAATTACTCAGGTTCCGGCACCAAGCAATGAAGAAGGGCCACGGGTCCAGTATCTGGAGAAGAAGACCAAGTCCATGGGTTTTCCAGTGGTTAAGGTAGACGAAGTGGGAAACGTTCTTGGATTCTTTCCCGGGAAAGACCCTTCCAGGGTTATTGTGAGCATGGCTCATATGGATACAGTCTTTCCAATTGATACGGATCTGACTGTGAAGCGGGAAAGCAATATTCTTGCGGCTCCCGGAGTCAGTGATAATTCCGCGTCGGTGGCATGCATGCTTCTTCTGGGGAAGGTTTTCTGCCGGCACTTGCCCTTGCCTCATCCGGTATTGCTTATAGCCAATGTAGGCGAGGAGGGTTTAGGAGACCTGAGAGGAGCACGCTATTTTTGTGACCATGTTGAAGACTATGACTTTGAAGGCTTCAAACTCGAACCTGATAAGCTGATTTTTCTAAACATAGACGGCGGGATGGGACACATCACCAACAGCGGTGTAGGTAGCAGGCGCCTTCGCATAGAATTTACAGGCCAGGGTGGGCACAGCTGGGGGGCTTTTGGCAACTCCAGCGCTATTCATGGGATGGGCAAAGCCATTGGCCAGATCGCGAAGATTCAGGTGCCTGCCAGCCCCAAGACCACGTATAATGTGGGAGTGATTCAGGGAGGCCATTCTGTCAACTCTATAGCCCAAAGTGCATCTATGCTTTTGGATATGAGGTCTGTGGCTAAGGAGCCTCTGGAGGAATTAGAGCAAAAGGTCATAAGGATTTTAGACACTGCTGCCTGTGAGACTGATACTCAATACAAAATAGAAGTGGTGGGAGATAGGCCTACAGGAACTCTCTCTTCTGACTCAGGTTACATAAGGGGCCTTCTGGCTCTTGGGAAGGAGCTTGGCCATGACCTGTCTCTTGGTGCAGGAAGCACAGATTCAAATATTCCCCTTTCCAAAGGCTGGCCTGCAGTAACCATGGGTTTCAAGAAGTCTGAAAACGGGCACAAGGCCAGTGAGTTTCTCTACATTGATTCTCTGGTTCCAGGGATCAAATTTGCTCTCATATGTTTTGCCGGGCTCTTGTACGACAAGTTCTAGGTAACTTTTGACTTCAAAACCGGTACCGGCAAAGGGGGAACCACCCTCTTACTTTGAGTCTGGTTCCCCCTTGAGTTTTACCTGGCTTGTTTACTGCTCCTCATGCCTTCTTATGTTCATCACCCGGTTTGCACTTGCCCACCAGTCTTCGTGAAGGAGTCCCAGCCGCCAAATGGCAGCTCTTGTGATACCGAACCTTTTGGCCATCAGAAGACGCGTTTGCAGTGATGCCGGGCCTTCCAGGAAGGCCTTGTATGAGTCTCCGTGGCTCTCCCACTCGACGTATATGCTCAGGTATTCAGGGGCAAACACCGGGTTGACACAAGGCGGGCCGGTGTTTGGCTCCATGTCTATGTGATTACGGTATTCAGACAACATGCTGAGGCCGTCTTTTGAGGCGGGATAGGCCTTGAGGCATGCCCCTTCAGAGGTTGTTTTGTACATCGTGCCATATGCAGGGATACCAAGGATTATCTTTTCAGGGCCTACTGCCTTGATTTCCAGCTTTATGGCTGATTCGACTTTTTCAAAAGGCGCGGTAGCTGAAGGAGTGAACGGGTCTTCGTAGGCGTAGGCCATAAGCACGATGAAATCAGCGATGTTTCCTATATGTTCGTGATCATAACCGGTAAACGAGCTATTTAGAGGTGGAACTGCCACAGACAAAGGTTTACCGGAAAGGTAATCCTTTAGAGTGTTAAGAAATTCATTATAGTTTTCTTTGTCCAAATTAGCTTTCGAAGTATCCAGCCCCAGTCCTTCAAAGTCGATGAGGACTCCGTCATATTCCCGGGCGGTAAGAGCTATGTCTTGAGCAAGAGAGTCCCTGGCAGCGGGATCTTCTAAAAGTTCAGATATATTGCTTGTGCTTTGGTCTGCAAAATACATAGAGAAAACCTTTAGGCCTTTCAGCCTGGCCTGTAGAAGAACTGCCGGCCAGCCGTCAGGCTTTTGGAATCCTGTTGGATTTGGATCGCAGGCCACACGGCCATCCTTGTCTATTGCAAACCAACCCAGGAATAATCCTCCCATGTCGTCAGCAGGGGACTGATGTGCGGTAAAAGGGTATTTGCTGGCGAAAGCATCTTGCCAGCTGAGTAATCAGCAGACCCAAGGGTGTAAAAGCCCAAAGCTCCATGGATTCCCTGGGTGACAGAATGTGCACTGTACGGGTAATGTCATCCCAGACCACTTGATAGCCTAGAATCTCACTGAAAAGCCTCAAGGGTACCATAGTGTTGCCTTCAAGCAAAGATGCTGTCTGCGGCATGGCAATAACCCGTAATCTGAGTTTCGACTGCCGGTTCTCCAATTCTGACAACTAACGTGATGTTGTCTTTAGAGTATGTAACGCGGGCGTCATTGTCCCAGCCAATCCCGGCTCCAAAGTACTCACCTAGGGCCCTCAGAGTACCATGGTAATTCCTTCTTCAACGTATGGTTTCACAGGCGTTTTCACAGGCGCCATGTCAAGGAGAACATTAGCGTAAGGTGGCTTTGCGGGAATTATCTGAACCGGTATTGATTCCCTTGTACCAATCTCAGATTGGGTATGACAGGACTGAGGATCCCAGTCGGTGCTGATGCAAACATGGTAAGCAAAAGCAAAATTGCTGCGAGCCGCCGGTTTCGTTGTGTGTTGCTATTCACGTCTAAAACTCCTCCCAGTATATTAATCCTGCGTGTACTCAGGTTCCTCTTGTGAAAAGGACTCAAGGAATCCTTTGATGCTGTTTGCAAGAAAATGCTTCTCTCTTTGCCTAACTTCTTCGTCGAACTCAGCAAAGGGTCGTAACAGGTGATCTGTGTTCAACAGATATCCCAAAATTGTATCAATTCCGGATCCCCTGTATTTGCCTATGACTTCCCGCCACAAATGCAAGCTGCTCTTTGTGCAGGCTAAGGGTCTCTTTCGCCTGGCGGGAGACACCGTAATATTGCACAGCAAACCAAGGTAGGTTCCGTTGAGCCAAGCAGATCAAGGGTGTTTACTGACGTGTTGAAGAAGAACCTGGGAGGTGTGCGAGGCCGCATGTATAGTGGTGTTTCCCCGGCTTTGGGCATAAATACACCTGCCCCTTCACCGGCAAAAGAATTCTTTGCTCTCCTAACGTAAGCAAATAAGATAGGTGGTGGGGAGCGTGGCGGAGTATCCAGAACAGAGATTCCATGGATTGGGCAGGTAATTTCTGCGGCATCCACCAGGTTATCCTCAGGCGCAGGTGTAATCTCGCCATAAAGGCGGGCTAGGTTCCAGAGTACCAAGACTTCCTTGCCACAATTTTTCCGGGTGGGCAAGATGTCTTTTTCCACGAGGATGCACAAGGACTTTGGCTGATGGGTATGATTTGGAAAGAAGCCCTACTCCGCCTGCATGGTCAATATGTATGTGGGTCAGAAAAACCCAGTCCAAACTGTGTATTCCTAACTCTTTCAGTTTGCCGGCCGAAGCTGTGGAATTGAAGATCCAGAGTGGGGTCGATAAGAATGTTCAGAGGTTTACTTCCTCTGGTTTGTGTAATAAGCCAGGGTGTTATGAATTGTCTGTATCCTGGCAAAGGGCCAGGGAGTTCGATCCGGTAAATAGATGCCTCTGGGCATTTGAGTATTTTAGACCACATGACAAATTACCTCCCAGTTGCTCCACATTATACATTATTTCCTTTCCGTAAGACGACATCCCTGTTGCCTCAATTGCTGATAATGGTACTTATGGTTCCGGTAATGGTATGATTAAGCAAATGTACAACCACAACCAAACTAATGGAGGTCAGCTAGAATTGCAGCACGAGTCACATAGGTGGAAACGCAGTGTAATGGTTTTGTCCTTTGGTTGGTTTCTTATTTACGCGGCAAGAACCGTGTTATCAGTTACTCTGAAGGATATCGCTGATTACTGGAGCCTGTCTGAGACTTTTCTAGGCTTTTTGAACTCAGGATTTTTTATGGCATATACTGCTTTACAAATACCTACAGGGTTTCTGGCTGATAGATTTGGTTCTAAGAAGATTTTGCTTCTTGGATTCGGCCTTCAATCGTTAGCGGGGTTAATGAGTGGATTTGCCGGGACACACCGGCAGTTTCTTCTTACACGAATAATAGCAGGAGGGGGACAAGCTACATATTTTGCATGTCAATTTGCAATTATAAGTAAGATTGTGCCTTCCGGACGAAAGTCCTTCGGCAATAGCGCGTCTGTAGCAGGTTCTGCCCTTGGCACGGGACTTGGGATGATTTTTGGTAGACTTTTGTCCGGCACATCCCTGGGTTGGAGGCTCCCCTTTGTTGTTCTGGGAATTGTTTCAATCGTGTTTGTGATAGCAATAATCAAGCAGGTACCGGAAACCCGGGAACCTGATCAAGAAACCGGACAGAACCACCGGAATATACGCGGTAAAGGTACAGAGGATTCCATGTCGCCTTCCAGGTCTCCGTGGGTGTTCTTGACGCTTTTCTCGATTACGCACTTTTTGAGCATGTACGGTTTTTTTGTGATGCTTACCTGGCTCCCTTATTATTTGGAAGCAATAAGAGGTTTCGGCCCGGCTCTTTCTGCAGCAATACCGGTTGTTATGCCTTTTGTTATGGCGCCTGCAACTATTCTTGGAGGTTATGTTTCTGATAAGCTAAGAAGCAAGTCTCTCATTGTCAATGTTTGCTTACCGTTATCGGCCTTGGCGACCATGGCAATACCTATGGTGAACACAGTCCCAGGCCTTGTTTTCTTGCTAGCTTTATACGGCGCTACAGGTAAACTTGTCATAGATCCCGGGTTGATTTCATATGTGAGCGAGAGTGCGCCTGCTGAATCCCGGGGGACAATACTGGCTTCTTTCAATTTCGCAGGTGCCCTTGCCATGGCAGTAGCTCCGGCTGTTACAGGCTATATTGCAGATAACACAGGTAGTTTTGACATTAGGCTTCTTCATGGCAGGAGCGTTTAACTTGTTGGCTCTTGGGTTTTATTGCCGGGGCGAGGTTGTTCAACAGCCAGGGCCACAGGGTGGGCTCTCATGGAAAGAGAGATCTTTCTGACGCCGGTACTGTGTGAACGGGACATGTCGTTACCCAGGCAGGAAGTAGGCTAAGATGAGTGTTTTCACTTGTCTGGAATTGTGAACCCCAGTTTTGCCCCAGGTTGCCATTTAGGGTTCAGGTAGTCTTGGGGTTAGAAGAGATTAGCCTTACGGCTATGCGAGCCTGATAGTTTGGGCATTCTCGAGTTTTCCCGTCGAAGTCTACTGAAAAGTAGTTTCTTGGCTCGTCGACCCTGGAATATTACCTCCTGGGGATAGATGGTGTAAAGAACCACGTAATCTACTCCCTTATCCTATTGTGGTATTTGACGTTCTGGTTCTGTCTTTCCCTGCATGTCAGGGACAGCAGAAGGTTCAGGATACAAACCATCTGGTCCATCTTGCACGGAGTTTTGTGATTGAAGATCTTTACGAGCCCTGAAGCCTTATCTTTTAATTTGTCCACAGCCTTTTGAAAGGCGCTCCAACTTCGTTTATCAGGCCACCACCCACAGCCTCCTTGCCTACAAGCACAGTCCCTATGTCCCGGGGTGAGTTCGCCTGTTCTGAACCTCCAGTTCACGGAGCTTGTTTTCTACATTATCTTTGATTATCTACAACAAACCTGATTACCCGGTCTTGCATTTTTCCGGTGTTCATAGGTCTGAGGAACCCCAAGTACGGTGCCGGTAAGCCTTATGGGATGCACAGTCATAGTTGCGGATTCGGTAATGAAAAGGTAATCAAGTACCAGCCACCGGGACATAATGCTGTGCCCTCCGCCTAACACCAGTATTGACACAGTAGGCTGACATACTCTTTATAAGTTCTGCTATTGCAAGTCCTGCCTCAACATCTCCGCCCACGGTATTGAGAAGAACAAAAAGCCCGCTGACTTCGCTGCTTTCTTCGATAGTACCCAGTTGAGGCATTACATCACTCATATTCGTGGTCTTGTTTTGTGAAGGAAGAACGATATGCCCTTCAATTTGACCGGTATGGGTAAGCAGAATATGTTGCTTTTTGCATCTGGCATGCTTGTGGTGCCAAATTCTTTTACTGTACCATTCTTGACCGTCTCATCTTGCACCAGTGCCATAAAACCAGTCCCTTCAACGTATTAGAAAGAAGGCTGAAAACATTGAAAATCAAAAAGAGCTTGCCTTTTCCGGGCGTTCGGTGAAGTCTCTAAAGTCGATGTCAGAGAATATTCCGTCTACTTGCTCCAGGTATTGTAAGAACACAGGGTTTACCGAGCCGGTTTGGAGTTCTTTTGCCAGGCGGAGAAATCTTCCTGTATGTACGATAAACCTGTTCTTGGCGTGATAGAGTGCAAGTGCCTGTTTTTCATTATGAAGAGTAAATCGCGACCTGTGCCAGGAGAAGTTCGCGTGCGGTACCGGTTCAATGCCCCAGCACGGTAAGAGTACCTGTAGCGTTTTCCAGTTGTGTTGCCAGGCAAACCATTGTTTCCTCACAGTGATGGAGGTGCCGGTAAATCCAGTGGTTCGACTCTTCCATCCAGACCTCATGGTAACCTTATACCCCCTGGCTGAAACGCTAGGAATGCGGAAACACCTGGTTAACCAGGTAGTGTTCAGGATATTCGGATAAGGTTATTGTTTTTACCTGCTGGTTCCCGAGCCATTCGCCTTAAAAGGTACTCTAACCATAATGGCCCTTCATACCACCAGTGGTAAAAACCAGCGTCGTAAGGCGCTTCCATGACCGAAGCCTTCTCCCGTATACTTCCACCAGAACTCTCGCTACTTTGTTACGCAGAACATATAAAGTTGCCTGCGTATTTCCACGGTAGCGGAGTCCTGCGTCAGGCATATGGAAATCTCTTTTGCGATTGCTCTTTTTGTCGGTTATTCTGTGGTATTTGATTCCCAGAGGTACTCTTGTGTTTCCTGGCAAAGCCTGGGTAAATAATCCAAGGGCAATTCGTAACCAATATCTTTGTAAAACTCTCTGTACCATGGATCGGATATCCTTCATCTGCACTCCACACCTGTTTTGAACAGTCAGGATCACGCCCAAATGCCAATAGTGTCAAGAAGGGGTCATAAAGGGGAGCATGAAAGCCGAACCTCGGGTAATGGTGCCGCAAATAACAGAAGTATGGGTTTCCAGAATGAAATACTTAATATTTTCTTCTCGCAAGATTGGTTCAATGCCGGGTGTATATCCACATTCAGGACCCAGAAACCCTGGGGGGTTCCGGTAAAAATGCCGGCGGAAGGTTCTTAAGCCGGTCTTAATCTGGGCTCCTATAGATTCATTTCGGAGCAAAGAGGCAGGTAGCCGTGGGTTGCTGAGGAAGTGGTAAGTTCCACGTAACCGCTGTCAGCCAGGCGTGCCATGGTTGTATGAGGTCTTGTCTTAGTTTTCCGGTGTAATCCTCATATAAATCTCTGAACTGAGTCAAATACATTTGGACAAGGTGTTCAAGATCTGAGTTTTCCCTGACTCTTGCCGTCTCTTTTTCCAGGAGTGCTATTAGGTTAAGAAGGTATTTCTTATAACGTTCTTGGAGGAATTTATCATTGAGCATTTCGAGCAATGTAGGCGATAAGGATACAGTTATCCGGTAAGGGACTTCATCTTAGAAAGCCTGAACAGGCATTTCAAAAGAGGTATATGTTTCTGTAATTGCCTGAAGCAACCATCTTTCTTCCAGGCAGTCTTCTATCTCAGGATGTTTAACGAATGGCAAGTGAGCGTGAACGTATAGAATTCTTTTTATCATTGTGGTGTTTTTCCCCCATATTCCCGGCGAACTTGTTCCGACTTTCGTTTTGAAATCTGAGTATGAACGTTACCCGCGAAACCCATTTAAGAGATATTTCGTCTGACAGATCGCCAATAGGAAGGTAATTACATTGGACCTTACAAGACAGAAGAATGCGTTTTCGGAAAGAGGCGTCCCAATTCAGCCATGATGGTATGGCATAAACGCTTCCCACGTTTAGATACCAGTTATCGGAAACACCGTCATTCAGAAAAACGTTCATAGATGTTTTTTCACCTATTGCCGGGTGATGTCATATATTCTTAGTACCGGTAAGGACAGTCCCCAGTCATGCAAATGTCTTTCGTACATTTCCCTGTATTTTTCGTGGAGTCACTTCCCAGTAGGCATATACCCAGTTAGGGTCTCTGGTATGAGTACCCAGGCGGTTTGTTCCGTACCATTGAGGCAAAGAATATTCGCCTGGGAAAGGATGGTACTCTGCCCTTCGAGTGCTTATGCCACCTTTTGTGCGTGTAACCGCGAACTTTTTGCTCCTGGTTGTGTCTTTGGGCACTGCCCAGGCTCCTGGCTGAAATTCAATTATCTTGCCGGCTTCCCAGGCCAATTCGACTTCTTTGGAAAGAGGCTCTGTTTTGCGGAGGTTCCTTGATGTAGTGAGCCTTCGTGTTGCAGGCGCTCTCCTCGCCCTGGGGTGCTCTTGGGAGTGCTACGCCGGCGCGTCGTTCAGCATGCACCACTTGCTTTTCCGGATCAATGACTTCCAGAGGTATTCCAATGTCACTTGATACCTCCATCCGCATTTTGTCTTTATCAGATACTGTCTCCCCAGATTGCTGACGTAGGCGGTAAAAGATAATGAGAAGCACTGATAATGCAAATGCTGCTATAAGAAACCACATTGTGAATAGGATTCCTCCCGTCAGGCTAAAATCGGAAAAAGCCATTGTTTGAAATGACCGGCTCTAGTAAATATGAGGAATAACCTCGTATTTTATTCTAAAATACTCTTTGGGAGTAATCGCATGAGATGGTGTGTTCTTGGAAATAGTTCTTTATATCTGGGCTTTGACAAACACGGATTGCTGCAGGAGATGTTTTGGCCTGTGGTGGGGCTTTCTAACCACATAGGGGAAGGTGCCCGGTATCCAATGATACTCTGGTACCATGGCCGGTTTTATGACATTGGAGACAGAGACTGGACAGTCGAGGGCAGCTATGGATCGGGAATGTCTTTCAACTGGAGTTTTACCCACAAAACCATGCCTTTTTCCCTGTGGGTAAGGGATTGCATAGATCCTTTCAGTCCACTTTGGGCAAGGTCTGTTACCATATCTTGCTCTCAGAGCCGCGACTTTGGCATTTTCTTCAGACAATACTATAATCTTGGAGAAAACAATATAGGAGAATGCGGATTTTGGGATTCTTCCAGGAAACGCCTTTATCATTATAAGGGGTCAAATTGGGTTGGTATTGAGGTGGTAACCGGGGGGAAAGCCAGAGTTGAGCAGTCCCAACAAGAAATTCAAGTTTCCCTGGCCGGATCTGTTGCAAAAATACGGGATGGAGGAGTCTACCTGGCTCAGGATACAGGTGACATACACGGCAGAACCATAGACCATGGATTGATTGAGAGCGTTTATGGGGTCAAATGTAATGAACAGAAAGATTTGGATTCGAGTCTAACAATTACTTATTTTGTGGCCCTGGGGCAAGGCCGGGATGAGGTGGATCAGGTCCTGGATAACGCCCTAAGTAACGGGTTTGAAGGAATCCACAGGAAGTCTTTAAGGTTTTGGACTGGAAAACTGGGCTATGACGATACAGGTTCTCTCTATGACATCTCGATTAAAATCATCACAACCCATTGCGATTCAAAAGGCGGAATCCTGGCTTCTTGTGACACAGATATCATGACTGACTATAAAGACCACTATAGATATGTATGGCCCAGAGATGCAGCCATGAGCGCTTCGGCTCTGATTCGGGCGGGAATGCCCGGGTATGGTAAAAAGTTTCTGGAGTTCTGCGTCAAAATCCTTTCTAAACCAGGGTTTTTCTGGCAGCGGTACAGACCAGTGGAACTAGAGGGTCCGGCTGGCACGAACCGGATCTTCCTGAAGGCGAATATCCTATACAAGAAGACCAGGTGGCTCTGTCTCTGGTAACGGCACTGGACTATGTAGAGGCGGTAAAGAGGATGTTGAGTTCGCGGGGAAAATATATCATAGCTTTGTTAAGAAAGGGGCGGGGTTTATCCAGGATTATCTTGCAGAAAACGGTCGCCTGGTCAGGCCGTCTTTTGACTTGTGGGAGGAAAGACGGGGTATATTCACCTTCACTCAGGCCGTGTCAGCCCTTGCGTTAATGTCAGGGGCTAAATTAGCGTGGACTCTTGGAGAAGAAGCATACAGCGGATATCTTCAAACAGCCTTTAACTTGCTGGAAGTGTGTGTTTCCGTTCTTTCCGACGAGAACAAGGGTTTTTGCAGAGGAGTATCGGGTTCAGGGCATGATATTGATTGGACGGAGGATGCAAGCCTATTCTTGATTCCGCTGTTCATAAAACGAATGCAGGACATCATCATCAACACGTTTCCCGGGTATCAAGACGTACATTCCACCGGGCAGGTGTTCGAGGCTCTTAAGATTAGAAGTATCTCTACCTGGACCAGGTTGGAGAAGGCATTGACAGTATCAATTTCAGGCCAACCCGGCGGTATTGCCCGGTACTCAGGAGACTGGTACCAGCGGCCGGTGGATGCTCCTGAACATTTTCCTGGTAACCCCTGGTTTGTTACCACCGGATGGTATGTAATGTCCGGCCTTATTCTGAAAACCATCAGTACTGAACAGGCTTTCCATTGGCTTGATTGGTTCAGGCAAAAGAGCCTGGAATCCGGAGTTCTCTCTGAACAGTTGAACGGCTTAACAGGTACTTGTCTGTCAGTGGCGCCACTGATTTGGTCCCATAGTACTTATGTTGATCTTGCCAACTTGATTAAACATGGTTTGCAATGAGCTATTTTACATTTTTCATAAAACCCTAAAGGCTTTTACCGACAATTCCGACGTAAAAAGAGGAATTCTGCTAATCAGGGCGAATAACGCCCAAGGTAAACAGATTCTGAAGTGGTGTTATTCATAATGCAATGATCAATACTTGAGGAGGGAGAAAAATGGCGCTTCCAATCCTAACCCCTGATGAAAAGAGAAAGGCACTGGAAAAGGCACAGGCAATGAGGAAGGCAAGAGCTGAGCTCAGGGAAAAGCTGAAGAAAGGCGACCTCAGACTCGAAGACATTCTTGAGAAGGACGATCCGGTGGTTGCGCGAATGAAGGTTTCCTATCTGTTGAAATCTTTGCCAAGAGTGGGTAAGGTAAAAGCTGATAAGATTATGCAAGAAATAGGGATTAACGAATCCAGACGGGTTCAAGGCCTGGGTAAGCGGCAAAAACAAGCTCTTCTTACCCGTTTTATGGACAAGTAGCCTGCGATCCAGGGAGAGGATAAGTTCGCAAAAAATGAAAAGAGGCTTATTGTTTGTTATTACTGCTCCTTCAGGATGCGGAAAGGGCACTTTGCGGCGTGCCTTGCTGAAAGAGCAGACTGACATAAGGTTTTGCCCTTCTATTACCACAAGAGAGCCCCGGCCCGGGGAGGTTAACGGGATTGATTACATATTTGTCTCAATGTCTGAGTTCTTGAAGAAAAGAGACAAAGGGGAACTTGCTGAATGGGCCGAAGTGTATGGTAATTACTACGGAACTCCCAGAGAGAATGTTGAAAGGGCCCTTGATGAGGGATATTCAGTAATGCTGGAAAAGGATGTGCAGGGTTCTCGAACCTTGAGGCAGGTATACCCCGAGGGTATTTTCATTTTTATTCTTCCCCCTTCTCTGGATGAACTGAGAAGGCGTATTGAATCCCGGGGGACTGAAAATGAAACTGAAAAGCATATGAGGCTGGACAGTGCGCGCAAGGAAATTGCTGATCTCAGGGATTTCGATTATGTTATTATCAATACCGATGTGGAAAGAGCTAAGGACAGATTGGTTGCGATAACAACTGGGGAGAAAATTGCATCTGGGATTTCTCCCTGTCAGGATCAGAGGAGGTCAGTCAATGGCAAACCCAGCGTTGAGGAAATTGGTGAAAATGACCGGTTGCAAGTACACCCTGGTGATTGCGGCTGCCAAACGAGCAAGGCAGATAGTGTCAAGAAAGGAAAGCAATCTTCTGGTTACTCATAAGCCGGTGACAATTGCATTGGATGAAATACTGGAAGGCAGTGTCGAGGTAAGGCGCGTGTCATCAAAAGCTTCTGTTTCGGAGTGAACTCGCCGGGGCGCCCTGTACAGGGTGCCTTGGTTTGATTTCGGACTAAGACTGATTCGGGGTGGACAAACTGCTATGCTTTCAGGCAAAAACATAATTATTGGAGTGACAGGCGGAATAGCTGCTTACAAGGCAGTTGAAGTTGTATCCAGGCTAAGGAAACTTGGAGCGGACACTCATGTAATAATGACTGAAAACGCTGCGAAATTAGTAGCTCCTATCACTTTTAGAACCATGTCCGGCAATCCTGTAGTCACACAGATGTTTGAAGAACCAAAATCCTGGAATGTAGAGCATATAGCCCTGGCAGAAGCCGCAGACCTGGTTGTTGTTTGCCCGGCAACTGCAAACGTAATAGGCAAAATCGCATCCGGTATTGCAGATGATTTTTTGACCACAACAATAATGGCGTGTACTGCACCTAAGCTCTTGTGCCCTGCAATGAATAACAATATGTACGCTAATCCAATAGTGCAGGAAAACCTGGCCAGGCTGAGAAAATTAGGATACGAGGTTCTGGAACCTGAATATGGCCGTCTGGCATCGGGTGCAACGGGCCAGGGCAGATTGCCTGAACCGGAGAAGATAGCAATTGAAGTTGAGTCTATTCTCACAACTTTAAAGGACCTTTCCGGAATAAGCATATTGGTGACCGCGGGCCCTACCAGAGAATGGATCGATCCGGTAAGATACATAACAAATCCTTCCACAGGCAAGATGGGTTATGCCCTTGCCGGGGCCGCCTGCAAGAGAGGAGCAAATGTATATCTTGTATCGGGCCCCACTGCACTTTGTGTGCCACCGGGCGTTACTGTGAGACAAGTTGAGACTACAGAGGAAATGCTCGATGCATGTCTTGAGTTTTACCCCAAGGCCCAGGTGGTTATTGGTTCTGCTGCTCCTGGGGATTTTCGCCCGGAAAAATACGGTGAACAGAAAATAAAGAAACAAGGTGCCCCCTTTCATTTGGCCTTGACAGAGACAGTCGATATTCTAAAGGCTTTGGGGCAAAATAAGGGCTGCAGGATTCTTGTAGGTTTTGCGGCCGAGACACAAAATATACTTGAAAACGCAAAGATCAAGATAAGGGAAAAGAACCTCGATTTTATCTGCGCTAACCAGGTTGGGCCTCCAGACAGGGCTTTTGGCGCTGATACCAACGCAGTGAGTATTATTATGCCTGATGGGACTTGCGAGGATATTGGCCCGGCACCTAAGTATGAGATTGCAATGTCCATTCTGGACAAGGTTAAGGGTGTCCTCAATGAACGTTCGATCTGACCTAAAGCACCCTAAATATGTCAATGCTGTGGTAGATGTAGCTGCTGTAGGTGATCGCCTGTTCACATACAGAGTTCCCGGAGAATTCATTCTGCCTTATGGCTCAAGGGTATACGTGCCTTTTGGACGTACCAGGGCAGATGGATATGTAGTAGAGCAGGTCTACACCATGCCTGAGTTCAAAGTAAAGGATATTTTGTCAGTATATGATCCTGAGTTTTTGCCGCCGGAACCTCTTTTGAGCCTGGGGCAGGTGCTCAAAGAGTATTATTTCTCTTCTACAGTCTCTTTCTGGGCATACCTATGGCCTCCCCTGGTTTCAAGGAAAGCACCTGAAAGTGTCATTGATGCAATCAATAAGGCCGCTGCCAGGCAGGTTTTGAACCAGGGCCAATCTTCTGCGGTTTCTTCCGGGGTTGTCTTTATTCAAGGGTCTGCTTCCTATAGGTGGAAGATTTACATTAAGGCGATTAGTAAGGCCCTCAGCCTGGGGCAAGGCGTAGTTGTGCTGGTACCTGAAATCAGGAAGATAGAAACGGCCAGAGCTGTTTTGGAACCTGTCTGCGGCCGGACTCTTTCACTTGTTCATTCTGAGCTGCCCGGTGCCAAAAGGCGAGGAGAATGGCTTGAACTCCTGAGGGGTACCAAATCGGTAGCTTTGGGCACAAGATCAGCTGTTTTCAGCCCTGTAAGAAATTTGGGTTTGATTATTGTCGATGAAGAAGAATCAACTTCTTACAAGGCCGAAGAGTACCCAAGGTATAACGCAGCAACGGTAGCCAAACTCAGGGGTGAACATGAAAACTGCAGAGTTTTCCTGGGTTCTTTTGTTCCATCGGTTAAAACCGCATATTATGTGGACACAGGAAAATTGAAGACGGAAAAAGAGATTTTTTCAGATGCGGTAGAGATCAAACATGAAACTGTCAGTATGCTGGGAAGACGAAGAAGAGTTTTGATTAGCAAGGAACTGCATCTGGCTTTGAAAGAGGCTTTTGATTTCGGAGAAAGAGCCCTTTTATTCGTGAACAAAAGGGGCACGTCATCAAGCCTGGTTTGCACTGATTGTGGCAATACCGTTACATGCCCCAGGTGTTCTGTATCCCTTTCATATCATTCAAAAGGTGCTCAACTGGTATGTCATACTTGCGGGTACAGGCAAAGTGCCCCCTCTGAATGCCCCCTGTGCCATGGCTACACCTGGAAGACAGTGGGATACGGCATAGACCGGGCTGCTTCGGAGTTCAAAAAGAGGTTTCCCGGCATACCTGTTTTTCAACTTGATCAGGACTCTAAAACCCCTCCGGAAAAGGTGATTGAAGAGTTTGCGTCTGTAAGTCCCTCTTGTCTGTTGTCTACACAAATGGTTTTGGGGTTTTCCGAGATTCCTTCTATAAGAACCCTCGGGGTGCTCTCATGCGATAATTTGCTTAGCTTTCCTGATTACCGGGCACCGGAAGAAGTGTTCATGCTTCTCACGGGACTACTGAATTTACTTAAGAACTCAGGAGGGAGTCTCAGCAAAAGGTTTGTTTTACAGACTTTAAACCCCCAAAATCATGCTGTTCAGGGTGCGCTGAGCCCCTCAGTATTTTACTCAGTGGAATCACGAAACAGGAAGGCCCTGGGTTACCCGCCTTTTGGCGCCCTTTTAAAAATTGAGTTTTCCGGTAAGGATCCGGATAAGGTGAGAGTCATGTCTGAAGTGTTTGCATCGAGAATCCTGGAACGCTCAGGTGACATACAGGTGCTGGGCCCAAGCCCTGCTCCGAAAGCAAAGGTGCGTGGCAGGTACAGGTGGCATATTATGTTGAAAGCCCCTTGCCGGGATACTCTGGGAGACGCGGTACGAACGGTCTTGCCGGAGGTATCTGATGCTAATGTGAAGATATCCGTTGATACAGAAGAACCTTTTGGCTTCAGCTGAAGTTTCTTAATGTCTCCCTCCCTGTGATTTTACCTTGGAACACAAGTGTTATAATGTAGATTGGATATTAGGAAATGAAAGGTGATGCCTTGTTGGCTGAGTTGGAAATTCGCAAATTCGATGATCCTTCCCTTAGAAAAAAGGCCAGGCCTGTAGTCAGGGTGAATAACAGTATACGAAAAACCCTTGACGATATGCTTGAAAGCATGAGATCCGCGAAAGGGGTAGGCCTTGCCGCACCTCAGGTCGGAATCTCAAAACGAATTGTGGTTATCGACTTGGGCGACGAACCATATTTCCTGGTTAACCCGGATATTGTATACAGATCAGACGAAACTGAGACGAAATGGGAAGGTTGCCTTAGCTGGCCAGGTTATGTTGGAGAAGTTGAAAGGCCTTTGAGGGTTTCTGTTAAGGCTTTGGACAGGGATGGGCACGATATATGGGTTGAAGGCGAAGGGTTATTGGCAAGAGCGTTGTGTCATGAGATTGACCATCTGGATGGAATCTTGTTTGTGGATAAAGCCAAGGCCATTACAGAGGTGACACAAGACGACACCGAAGAGGATGAAGATGTATTGCCTTTCACGTGTGTTTTTATGGGGAGTCCTGAGTTTGCAGTACCTTGTCTGGATGAACTGGTTTGCTCAGGGGTTAATGTGCCCCTTGTAGTTACTCAGCCTGACAGGCCCTATGGAAGAAAGAAGGTTCTGACGCCGACTCCGGTTAAGGCCAGAGCTCAGGAACTTGGAATAGAAGTTTTGACTCCCGAAAACATGGCTTCACCTGAAGTTGTGCAGCGGCTAAGTGAACTTGCACCTGACTTCATAGCAGTGGCTGCTTTTGGGCAGAAGCTCCCTGGAGAAGTGCTTGAAATGCCGAAATACGGTTGTTTGAATGTGCATCCTTCACTGTTGCCAAGGTATCGGGGAGGCAATCCCGTACAAAGGCAAATCATGGCCGGGGAACAGATAAGCGGTGTATCGATCATATACATGAGTGAGAGAATGGATGCAGGTGATATCTGCATTCAGAAACAGATAAGTATAGGCCCAAACGAAACATTCGGCACCCTTGAAAAGCGGCTTTCGGTTTTGGGTGCCCATGCTCTTCTGGAAGCTGTTATACTCATATACTCAGGGACGGCTAAGAGGACAGTTCAGAACGAAAAAGAGAGATCCCTGGCTTTTCACTTAAAACCAGGTGAAGAGGTTATTGATTGGAAAGAGCCTGCAAAGAAGATTCATAACCTGGTACGGGGACTTTCGCCTGTTCCAGGGTCGGTTACCGTCTTTGGGGATGAACGTATTAAGATATGGCAGACACAGCTGGTTATCCCTGATGAATTCAAAGCTTCAGGGGAGCAACTTCCAGGAACCATACTGGGTATCCATGACGAAATGGTGGTAGTCATGTGCGGGCATGATGTTATTGGGGTCTTGGAGGTTCAGCCATCCGGGAAGACACGTATGACTGCAAAGTCTTTTCTGATGGGCAGGCAAAAGGGTATCAACAGGTTCGGATAACATTGCTTTGGATATTGCTGCCGGGTATGTATCCGGTTAGGTAAGTTCTTGTAAGGAGGGAAGGGTGCAATGTACGGATGGGATCCAGGTTATTTTATTTTTGTATTACCCGCTTTCATCTTTGCCCTTTGGGCTCAAGGAAGGGTTCGCTCGGCGTATGAAACCTATTCACGGCTTTACTCCAAGAGAGGCAAGAGTGCTTATGAAGTAGCTGCTTCACTTCTTCGTGAGGCCGGCCTTGGGGACGTAAGGATCGAGAAGGTGGCAGGAAACCTAACAGACCATTATGATCCCCGGAGCAAGACTTTGCGGCTTTCATCAGGTGTATATGATAGCTCATCTGTAGCTGCTCTCGGGATTGCAGCCCACGAGGTGGGCCACGCGGTGCAGCATGGAGTGGGTTATGCTCCCCTTGCCATAAGAAACGGTTTAGTGCCTGTTGCTCAGCTTGCGTCCAGCGCGGCTTTTCCTTTGTTCCTGATAGGCTTTTTTCTCAGGTCCGGTTTTTTAATGGATATTGGCCTGTTGTTCTTTTTTGGTGCGGTAATCTTCCAGGCTATAACTTTGCCCGTGGAATACGACGCATCAAAGCGTGCTCTTACCATGTTGGAAAGCTCAGGTTTTGTTACCGGGGCAGAGGCCGTGCCTGTGGGCAATATGCTGAATGCAGCGGCCCTAACGTACGTTGCTGCTACTGCAGTGGCATTGGGCCAGTTCATGAGGCTTTTCATGCTTCGGGGGAGGCGTGACTGACATTGCAAAAATCCGCCCGGAGGATTGCCCTTGATATTTTAGGATCTACCAATGGCCCTCCGGGCCTTTCTTGTGATTTAAAGAGGCTGGATGAAAGAGATCGGGCTTTGGTCAAGGAGCTTGTTTTAGGAGTCGAGAGGTGGAAGAGGTTTTTAGACTACTATGCTTCGTTTTTTTGCCACAGACCGGTTCAAAGGCTTTCCCCCAAAGTGCTAAACGGAATAAGACTCGGTGTGTACCAGATGGTTTTTATGGGGATTCCTTCATACGCTGCCATAAACTCTATGGTTCAGTGTATGGGCAGCAAAGGTGAGAGGGGATTTGTGAACGGGGTCCTTCGAAGTATATCAAGAAACCCGGGCCATGTTGAGCTGCCTTCTTTGGATACGGAAATCATTAGCTATGCCGCTATCCGGTATTCATACCCGGATTGGATTGTTGAGCGTTACCTTCGATCCTTCGGGTTGAAAGATGCTATTTCCCTTCTCAAGAGTCAAAATAGTCCCCGGCCTGTTACTTTAAGGGTCAACACAGCCAGAGTAGACAGGGATTCTTTGCTAAAGATGTTTCAGGCCAATGGTTATGACGCCTGGCCGGGCAGTCTTGATATTTCCATCAAGGTAGATAAGGGGCGTGGAGTTGAGCAATTTCCGGGATATGACGAAGGCCTTTTCGTGGTACAGGATGAGGCGGCAATCATTCCAACTTTAGCATTAGACCCCTGCCCAGGGGATGTTGTGTGGGATGTTTGCGCTGCACCCGGAGGTAAGGCCACTCATATTGCCGAACGTGTATCCCAGGACGGTTTGGTGGTTGCATCTGACATAGATTCAGAACGAGCAGGTATGATAACCCGGTCATGTGCAAGGCTTGGACTCAACAATGTGGCAACTGTGGCCCTGGATGCTACTGGCCCGGGAGAAGTAGAGGCTGCTTTCAAGAAAAGAGGGTTGCCTCTTATGTACGACAAGATTTTGGTTGACCCTCCATGTTCAGGGCTTGGAGTCATTGGCAAGAATCCGGATATAAAATGGCTCAGGCGGGAATCTGATATACCCAAAATGGCCAGGCGGCAGGCGAGAATTCTTGAAACTGCCAGACTTTTTCTGAGGCCAGGTGGTTGTTTGGTTTACAGCACTTGTACGTTAACCCATGAAGAAAATGAAGATGTATGGGGCTGCTTTGTAAAGAAGCACGGTTTCGCCGCGGCCCTGGATTCAAAGAGGCTCTTTCCTTCAGGGGATAGCAGGATGCCCAACGCTTCAGGAGGAGGATACATGTACCTTTTGCCTCACATCCACGGAACAGACGGGTTTTTTATTGCCAGGGGCCTGTTTGAGCCTGGCGAGAAAGGCAAATTTCCATGAACGGCCAGATTAGTAAAGGTGTGATTGCTAAATGCCAGTAATGCCTCATATTCTGGATCTCGAAATCCCTCAAATTGAAAGCATTGTGACAACCCAGGGGTTCAAGGCTTACCGGGCTAAACAGATTATCGCCTGGATTTACAAGAAATTTGCTTCGTCTTACGAAGACATGACTGATCTGCCCAAGGATTTAAGAGGTTATTTGGCCGGGCATACAAATTTTAACAGGCTGGAGCTTGTGACTTTGCAGGAGCAAAGATCGGATCAGTCGAAAAGGTACTTATGGGGTGTTCACGGTACCCCTGTTGCAGAATCAGTGTTATTAAGGTACAAATATGGAACAACTGGGTGTCTGTCTTCTCAGGCCGGTTGTCCTGTCGGATGTGTTTTTTGTGCGTCCGGGAAATTGGGATTTCAGCGAAATCTTACCAGGGGTGAGATTCTGGAAGAGTTTCTGGGCATGTGCCGGCTTACAAACACGAGGCTTAGCAGGATTGTTTTTATGGGGACAGGGGAGCCGTTTTTTAATTACGGAGGAGTGATAGGTGCCATAGACATGTTATGCAGGGAAGATACCTATGACATGTCGAGAAGGAAGATCACCGTGTCAACTGTGGGAATCCCAGGGGCAATAAGAAAGTTTGCTTCGGATTCAAATGGAGTTCGATTGGCCTTATCTTTGCATTCGGCTTCTGATGAAGTAAGAAATGAACTGATACCTGTAAATCGTATTTATCCAGTCTCAGAGATTATCAGCGCCACAAAGTATTTTGCACAGGCCACCGGGCAACGTGTGACCTTTGAATATATGTTGCTCGATGGCATTAATGATTCCCGGGAAGATGCCCGAAAGTTGGTGAACCTTGTAACCGGAATCGATTGTCTGGTAAACCTTATTCCCTGGAATGCGGTTCCCGGTATTGATTTTCGGGGAAGTGAGCCTGGCAAGATAGCGGATTTTAAGAGCATTCTGGAACGGAACCGTGTTAAGGTAACGGTACGTCGGAGATTGGGAGGGGGTATAAAGGCTGCCTGCGGGCAGCTCCGCCGCCTCACTACTTGAGCTTTACAAGTAACGCTGGTTACCAGGAGGGAATGACCTTGGAGTGGAGAGCTGAGACATCCCGGGGGCTTGTCAGGCCTGAAAATGAAGATTCATGGTCAGTTACGTGCCTTTCAAGGAACAAGAGCGAAATTTGGTTGGCCATGGTCGCCGATGGTATTGGCGGGCATGAGGGTGGTGAGATTGCCTCATCCCTTGCTGTTAAGTCAATAAGCGAGTTTATTTCAAACGCCTTTTTGGAAGACAAGCCCGGACATGTCTTAAGAGAAGCCATAATCTACGCCAACGGCAAGATTCTCGAAAGCAGTATGAATAAGGATGGAATTCCGGGGATGGGCACAACCCTTACCTGTGCTATGATAGTTCAAAACGGATCCAAGGTATATCTGGGACACATAGGCGATAGTAGGGCCTATATTGTTTCTAACAGGCAGATAAGAAAGATAACCGATGATCATTCTGTATCAGGCGAATTGGTGAGAAACGGTACCATAACAGAGGAAGATGCTATGCGGCATCCAGGCCGGAATATTCTGACCGCTGCGTTAGGTACTCAGGAGACAGTTGATGTGGCTATCTATACAGAGAGCCTTTTTCCCGGTGACGTGGTTATTTTATGCACAGATGGGCTTACCGGCCTTGTATCTTCCAGTGAAATCTCTGAGGTGGCCACCGGGTGTGATAGGGATGAGGCAGCCCGGAGGCTGGTTGACCTTGCGAACAGCCGCGGCGGTTATGACAATGTGACGGTAGTCTTGCACTGGCCCGGAGCCAAACAAGCCCGGAAGGCCCTGAGGGGTGAAGTAGGATGAACCGGAATGCTATGATTGGCAGGAGTATTATATACCGCTACGAAATTTTGGAACGGATCGGCGGCGGAGGCATGGGGGTAGTCTGGAAAGCCAACGACAGGATACTGGACAGACACGTAGCCCTCGACCCGAGTACTCGAAATGAGCGAAGATGAGGATTTCGTGCGGAGATTCAGGCGGGAAGCAGGCTGCTGCATCTTTATCACACCCCAATATTGTAAGCATATATGACGTTGGTGAAGACCAGGGCTTGTATTTTATTGTGATGGAACTGGTCGAAGGCGAGACATTGAGAGAAAAACTTGTAAGGCAAGGCAAACTTGAGATAGGAGAAGCCCTGAATATTGCATAAGCAAAATATGCCTCTACCTGTCCCATGCACACACTAATAAGATTATTCACAGAGATATCAAGCCCCAAAACATTTTAATAACCAGTCTTACTATGTAAAAGTGGCTGATTTTGGGATTGCAAGGGCTCTTGGCGGGGTATCTAATACATCAACAAATGTTGTAGTAGGTTCTGCATCGTACCTGTCCCCGGAGCAGGCCCGAAACGGTGTGGTTTCCACTAGGTCTGATCTTTATTCCCTGGGAGTGGTTCTTTACGAGATGATTGCCGGAAAGCCTCCTTTTACCGGAGACAGCCCTGTGGCTGTAGCTTTACAACATGTAGAGGCCAGGGTGCCGGCACTTCGTGAAAAGAACCCTGATATACCGGTGGAGCTTGAGAATCTAATTGCGAAAGCTTTGTCAAAGAATCCGGAACAACGCTTCCAGTCTGCAGATGAAATGCTAAAATCAATAAGACAATTGAGTTTGTCGTTGTTCCAGGGGACTGAACACGGATTTGCAGCAAAAGGTGATGCAGGAGTGGCCAGACGGAGAAAGCAAAAGCAGAGGGTTAGCACTGCCGTTAAGGTGCTTGCCATATTCGTGTTGCTGGGTTTATCGTTAGCTGCCTACGGGATATATGCTTTCAACAAATGGATGGCAGTACCAATTGTTGAGGTTCCTGACATAGTCGGAGAGACTCAAATTGAAGCTCAAAGATTGCTACGGGAAAAAGGCCTTATCCCTCAGCTTTCGGCTGAGAAGTATGATCGTGAATACCCTGCTAACACTGTGATATCTCAAAGCCCTCTTGGTGGTGAGAAAGTCAAGAAGGGCCGCGAAGTATACTACGTATTGTCAAGGGGTGAGTCTTTTGCGGAGGTACCCGATGTCCGGGGGAAAGGTTTCAGGGAGGCTCAGCTTGAACTTGAGAACAGGCAGCTCCAGCTCGGGAACGTGGACCGCATGGGTCATCCTACAGTTCCTAAGGACCATGTTATCGGACAAAATCCCCGGGAGGGGACCTCGGTTCCCATAGGGACAAGGGTGGATCTTTCTGTATCGAAAGGAGCAGATTCTGAAGATGCAGTGGTTCCTAAACTCGTTGGGCTATTGTTAGAAGATGCTCAGGCCCTTTTACACGAAAATCTGCTGGAGTTGGGCGAGGTGAATCAGGTTCAGGGACAGCTGCCCTATGGAACAGTTGTATCCCAAGATCCTGAACAAGGTGCCGAAGTTCCTGTCAGAACCCGTGTTACCGTGGTTATATCCCTGGGTTCCCAGGAACCGGTACATTCACATACCATGACTTTCAAAGTGCCAGATAAAGGCAAGCCTGTTAATGCAAAAGTTGTTGTAGTAGACCTTGACGGTGAGAATGTGCGTCACGATCGTAATGAAAACCCAGGTGAGACAGTGACCATATCTTTTCAGTATAAAGGCAATGTTGCCATTGTGAAACTATATTTTGACGGTGAGATTGTGGATGAATCCATAGTCAAGCCCTAGAAAGAGGTGTTGTGACTTATTTGATTGGAAGAGTACTCAGCGTCCATTCTTCTGAATGCAGAGTAGCTCTTGAGGAAGGCATAGTTTCCTGTAGTCTCCGGGGACGTTTGAGATTAGAGAGTACCCGGGTTTACGCAGGAGACATTGTCAAGATTTCCCATTCGGCAGGAGCTTATGTTATCGATGAAATCCCGGAGCGAGAGAACTTGCTTTTCCGTCCTCCTGTAGCAAATGTGGATCAGGCTATTCTGGTGACAGCTATTACCAGGCCACCTCGGGACCTTTTGTACATGGATCGAATATTGGTCCAACTGGAATCCCAAAGCATTCAGGGTATCATATGTATCAATAAGCAAGATGTTGAGGATCAAAATGAGATAGCAAAAGTGCAGGATATTTACACCCTCGCGGGTTATCCGTGTGTTGTTACATCTGCAGTGACAGGATTCGGACTTGAAAGAGTGGCAAGTTTCCTTAAAGGAAAAGTGACTATTCTTGCGGGCCAAAGCGGTGCAGGCAAGTCCAAACTTTTGTCGTCTTTGATTGGTGCAGACCTTCTTACAGGCGAGCTGTCTTCCGGTGTACGGGGCCGCCACACTACCAGATGGGTACAATTGTTTCGGATACCCGGCGACGGCTACATCGCGGATACGCCCGGTTTTTCAAAGATTGATCTTATCTCTGTAGAACCCCATGAATTGGGGTTTTTTGTATCCTGAGATTTGAGCAGTATGCATCAGGGTGCCATTTTTCTCAGGCGTTGCACAAAAACCGAGGGCAGGTGTGAAGTAAGGTGGCACGGAACTAGGAAGATTGCACCTGAACGTTTCAGCAATTATCTTGTGCTTCTGGATGAAATACGGAAAGGGCGAAGTTCAAATATGAGTAACTCGGAAAGTCTTACGAAGATGAGTGCTCGTTAAAGTCGCTCCGTCAATTTTGTCGGCTAATCTATTGGATCTAGGGCGGCAGGTTTGCCAGGTCAAAGAAGCCGGCGCTGGATTTACTTTACCTGGACATAATGGACGGACATTTCGGTGCCCAATCTGACCTTTTGTATTGGCCTTGCAAGAGCCCTTATGGAAATCGGGCTCCCCCTGGATGTTCACCTCATGGTTTCCAATCTGGCCAAAATTTCCTCGTGAAGCTCTCTTTTTGTGATTATGCAGAATACATAACTATTCATGCAGAAGCGACGCCTCACCTTCATAGGCTTCTACGCTTGATAAGGGAAAAAGGCTGCAAGAGCGGTGTAGTACCGAATCCATCTACTCCTTCTGACTTTCTCAAACATGTGATTGACGAAGTGGATCTGGTCTTGGTCATGACAGTCAATCCTGGATGGGGCGGACAGTCATTTATTCCTCGTATGGTTGAGAAGATTCATGAGGTGAAGAAAATCGCCTGCGGAGCGGGTTCGCCGGTGGAGATCGAGTAGATGGGGGCATAACTTCAGGCAATTGCTGCTGGACACATTGAAAAAGGTGCAGATATATCCTGGTTTCAGGAGTTATATTTTTCCAGCCAGGACATGTCAAAGCTACTATAAAGAGTCTTCGTGGGAGCACAGTTACTCGCGCCTGAATATACTGTGATACCGGGTAAAGGTTATTGACAGCGTGCGAGGGGTTGGGGTGAGACTACGAATTCGAAGCCACAGGCAAAACCAGATCTTGCCTTTACCATGGGCATAGGTGCAATTTCCCCTGATCATTATTGCCATAGCGTTGCCTTCCTGGATTCGCTGGTTATTGTTTGAGCCACTTTGTGATAGAAGCATGGATTTTGCTTTCAAGAATAAAGGATCTATTTACTGGGAGGGTCAATAGAGCATGAAGGTACGCATTCTAAGAGTTCCCAGGTTTATGTCTGGGGTTTGTGAGGGTAATTCTTGGCATATTCGCACCGTGTCTAGGAAAACACCCTACCAAGCATTAACACCTCTCAGATTTTGGATGCGAGAGGTGTTAATTGCCAATGGTTACGCTACCATGCTAGTTAACTGCACGTTTTACTTTGCTCTCCGCGCAGGCACCTTGTGCATACGTAGATTCTCTTTGTTGTATTACCGATTACAGCCCGATCCTCTGTATGTTAGGTGACCAATCTCTTTTGGTTTTGATATTGGAATGGCTGACCCGGTTTCCTACTATTCTGGTCTTGCCGCAAATTTCACACTTAGGCATGCGATCAAACCTCCTTAATCCTTGTGACTTGCCTATATTAGCATATAACAAGCAGCAGGAAAAGTGCCAGTGCCTATTGAATTAAATTGGTTGATAGCAATAAGTGCTTTCGTGAAATCCATTGCTGTGGCAAGATAATGGGTAGATGTGGTATATAGATAATACGTTCAAACAAGGAAATTGGAGTGTCACCTTTGACTGGAAAGGAAATCCGAACTGATATGGGCAAATTGGTCTTGTCCGAAGAGGCCATTGCAACGATTGCCGGAGCCGCTGCAACTGAATGTTATGGCAGTTGGCATGGCAGCATTGCAAAATGACTGACGGGCTATCTGAACTTTTGGGCAGAGAAAACCTATCCAGAGGAGTGTCGGTTTCCATTGATGGTGACGAGGTATACATAGAACTTTTCGTTGTACTCGGCTACGGAATCAAAATTTCTGAAGTTACAGATGATCGTGGACAAAGTCCGATACACCGTAGAGAAGTTTACCGGCTTAAGAGTAAAGAAGGTTACGGTAAACGTCGAAAGCATAAGGCTTCAGGAGAATTCGGGGAGTTGACAATGACCTGCACTTCGTTGACCGGCGACCAGTTCAGGGATATCATTTTTCAATCCCAAAAGCATCTTTCTGAGCGCAAGAAAGAAGTAGACGCGCTCAATGTTTTTCCGGTACCTGATGGGGATACGGGAACTAACATGTATTTGACACTATCCTCTGCAGCTGACAGCCTGAGAGGAAAATCAGGGCTTACCCTTAGTGAGGCGTCTGAAATTGCCAGTTTGGGTGCTCTGATGGGAGCCAGGGGGAATTCAGGCGTCATTTTATCTCCGATATTCAGGGGTATTGCCAGGAGTTTTGCCGGGAAAGAGTGTGCAAATCCCAAGGATTTGGCCCTTGCACTTGACGAAGCGGTCTTGACAGCCTATAAAGCTGTGATGAAACCTGTTGAGGGCACGATTTTGACTGTATTGAGAGGAATGAAAGACGCGTCTCAGGTGGCGTCTGTATCCGACGAGGCTACTATCGGCGATGTGCTTCAAGAGTGTGTTGCCAAGGGCGAAGAGGTGTTGGAGAAGACTCCGGACATGCTGCCGGCTTTGAAGCAAGCAGGGGTGGTGGATGCAGGAGGAAAAGGCCTTTTGTACATTATGGAAGGAGCCCTTGCCTGGTACCTGGGTGATGAAGACTTTTCAGTTGATTACACTTTGGAAAAGGATGATAAACCCATATTTGCTCCTCAGGTTTCTGAAGAAGAAATCCTGAGTATTGAAAATCCCTATGACACTCAACTGCTGATTGCAGGAAAGGACCTTCCGTTAAGCAAGTTGCGAAACGAACTCATGGAACTCGGGGATTCTTTGCTTGTGGTAGGTTCTGGAAACGTGGTAAGGGTCCATATCCATACTGGAACTCCGGAAAAAGTGATTGGCCTGTGCAGGGATTATGGGCAATTATCCCAGGTGACTATAGATAACATGATAGAACAGTCTAAGCAGGCATTAACAGAAAGCACCCTTCAAAAAGCGGTTAATTCCTTTGATATACAGCTCCAGGCACCCCAGCTACCCCAGGTTCCTGTTAAAGACATAGGAATCATATCTGTGGCTACAGGAGATGGCCTAAAGGACATAATGAGAAGCCTTGGTTGCGATCTGGTTATGGATGGCGGCATTACCATGAACCCTTCCACAAGCGACCTGGTAGAAGCAGTGAAATCGGTGAAAGCCAAGAAGGTAATATTCTTGCCCAACAACGGCAACATATTTTTGGCTGCCAAGCAAGCTAAGAAGTTGACCGGCCGGAACATGTACATTATTCCGTCAAAAACGGTTCCTCAGGGGATATCGGCTCTTTTATCTTTGAACCTAAACGAAGATATGAAAAGCAATCTGAAAAGGGCTGGCAGGGCAGTGCGCAGCGTCAAAACCGGTGAAGTGACTTTTGCTGCACGCAACGGCAAATTCGGTAAGCACATGATGAAAGAAGGGGATATTATCGGGCTGGTAGATGGCAGGGTAGAGGCTGTGGGGCAAAGCCCGGAGGAAGTTCTTAAAAAAACTGTCAAAAGTATGATGGGCAAAAATGATGCAGTAGTAACAGTGTATTGTGGTGAAGACGTAGAAGACTCTGTTGCAGAAATGCTTCCTGGTTTTTTACAAGAGGCCATAGGCGAAAGTAACGAGATAGAGGTTCACAGGGGAGGCCAGCCTCTATATTATTACATAGTATCAGTGGAATGATGCCTAAAAGATGTCTTTACAAGAAAGCGTTAGATACATAAAGGGAGTAGGCCCGAAAAGAGCCAGGGCTTTAGGTACCCTGGGGATTGACACAGTAAAAGACTTGCTGGATTATGTGCCTTTCCGGATAGACGACTTTTCTCAGGTAAAAAAGCTAAACACTTTAAGATCCGGAGATCAGGTAACCGTAGAAGGCAAGGTTGTTTCGGTAGCGGCCATCCCCGGGCGTCGTGGCCCTGTTTTACGGGTTGGCCTTTTCGACGGAACGGGAGATTGCTTCTTGGTTTGGTACAATATGCCATATCTGGCCAGGAGTTTTTACCGTGGTATGGCAATTGTGGCCTCGGGAAAAGTGCAATGGCGCCGTGAGAGTTGGGAAATGGCGCATCCCCTTTGGGAAGAGGCGAAAGATCCGCTGTCGAGTGGGCTGATTGTGCCTGTATATCATGGTAAATCAGAAATGCCTTCATCAAGAATATCAAATATTGTTAATGAGGCCTTGAAAAGCCATGGGGACCTGATACCTGAAATCCTGCCGGAAGATATTGTCCGCAAACGTGAGCTTTTGAGCCAGGAACAAGCGTATAAGAATATCCACAATCCTGTAAATTCCGAGATGTGGTATAAGGCCCGCAGGACATTAGCTTTCAGGGAAGTGTTTTTGCTGCAACTTGCCTTGCTCTTGATGAAGGACGAGAACGAAAACTCAGGCCCGACAGCAGTGTTTACCCAGTATGGACTGCCCTGTGCCTTTACAAGCAATTTACCCTTTGAACTCACCAGGGCTCAAAAAAGAACTATTCAGGATATTCACAGGAGCCTTTCATCTGGCAAAGTTATGAACAGATTGATTCAGGGTGATGTTGGCAGCGGAAAGACAGTTGTGGCAATTTGGGCTTTACTGGCAGCTGTAGACAACGGATATCAGGGGGCTTTCCTGGCTCCTACGGAAGTCCTGGCAAGGCAGCATAAGCGAACAGTTGAGAATCTGGCAGGCAACTTTGCGCAGATCGGGTTTTTGTCAGGGAGCATGAGGGCAGGTGAGAAACGTGAAGCAATTGAGAGTATTGCAGAGGGTTCAGTGGATATTCTTGTAGGGACTCATGCTATGTTAGAACCTCAAGTTAAGTGGGCCAATTTAGGATTAGTTGTTACTGATGAACAACATCGATTCGGAGTTAAGCAACGGTTGAATCTCTCTTATGATACTTATGTTCCTCACGTCCTGGTAATGAGCGCAACTCCAATTCCAAGGTCTCTGGCGCTGACCATCTATGGAGATCTTGACATATCTGTGATTGATGAGTTTCCACATGGTAGAAAACAGGTAAATACCCAGGTGCTCGAATACCGGGATAGAGGCATTGCTTATGGCACCTTGAGAAGAGGTTGAGGCAGGCCGCCAGGGATATGTGGTTTGCCCCTTGATTCGCGAAGGCAAGTCAGGACGTAAGGCTGCAGAGCAGGTTTTTGAAGAACTGAAAAAGCGGATATTTGCGGGGTATCAAGCATGGGCCTTGCCCATGGCGATATGCCCAGGGACAGGCTTGTTCAGGAAATGAACAGTTTTGCTGAGGGGCATACCCAAGTGCTGGTGGCTTACCACTGTAATAGAAGTGGGAGTAGATGTTAGAAACGCCAGTTGTATTATCATAGAGGGCGCTGAATCCTTTGGACTGGCGGCTTTGCATCAGTTGAGGGGCGGGTGGGGCGAAAGACCCAGGATTCTTACTGCTACCTTATTCCGTCAAAGGGAGAAACAGGTTCCCTGTCGAGAATCAAGGCCTTAGAAAGTCTGTTTGACGGTTTGAAGTGGCCGAAGGCGTTAACGCTTACCAGTTCTGGGGTCAAACAGCAGCATAGGCTAAATGGAGGATCTGGCTATTACCGGAGACATTATATTCGAAGCCAGACAAGAAGCCAGATCTGTTATGGAAATCCTCGGGTCCGACCAGTGTATTCCCTGGAAACTCGAACTCCTCATAGGCCAGGTCAAGAAACAGGTTTGAAACCTGGCCAGGCATGCCGAGATCAAGATAACAAATTGATTTAGTACGACTCAAAACGCCTTTTGGAAAATTTTTGTTTTTTGAAATTGCCTAATTATGTTAACTTAACCATGCATGTGATTCATGCAGGCCATAACACGGATTTGCAATTTCTTGATTGAAGCTGATCAACATAATTCACCATAACATCCCAGCATATACGCGTGCCAGGTGAACATAATAAGTTGTGAAAAGGAGGTGATACACGAGTGGGTTCAGGACAGCGTAGGAACATTGCAGTGGTACCACAGGCTCGTCCCGCGTTGGATGCCTTTAGAAATGAAGTAGCCAACGAATTGGGAATTCAGCCTCCTGGCGATTACTGGGGTGATATCCCATCAAGAACCTGTGGAGCAGTAGGTGGCCATATGGTCAGGCGGATGATTGAGTTCGCCCAGCATAACCTGGCACAGGGAAGGTTTCCGGCAGGTCAGGCAGGTCAGCAGCAACCAAGGCTTCAGTAAGTAGCTCAGCACAATTGAATATGGCAGTAAACCGGGGCAACCGCAAGGTTGCCCCTTTCCTGCAAAACAAAATTGCAAAAATTTCCATTAAAACCACGGCTATTGAAGATAATCGAGCATTTCGTCTTCACTTATAGCAGGTTGAGTTGCCCGGTTTACTGCGCTTGCCAGCAGTTTGGACATTTCCAAGATTTGAAGGTCTATGTCTTTGTGAGTTACCAAAAGATCAAATAAGTCCTGGGACAAAAACTCTTGTACAGAACCAACAGTGGATCTGGCATGTGGGTTGTATTTGCTGAAATAATCGCTGAGGGCATCCATTGCTATAGCCGCACCTGATACTACAGTAGACTCGATAGCGACCACCGGTACTCGGAAGCTCTCACGGTTAAGGCCAGGCGTTTATTTCCTACTCCTGAACCTGGTTGGATGCCTGTATCAGCAATTTGAATTGTAGAAAGAAGTCTGTATGGTGACCTGGCTGCCAGAGCATCAATTGTTATTATCAATTCGGGCTTTATTTGATTGACGATGCCCCTGACAATGTCTACTGTCTCCATGCCAGTTATCCCCAATACCCCGGGTGATACTGCTGCAACAGGATATAAACGGTCGCCAAGGTCCCGGGAAATATATTCCCGTATATGGCGTGTAACCATAAGTTGGGAAACCACTCTTGGGCCAAGAGCGTCAGGGGTTGCTTGCCAGTTTCCAAGGCCAACAACAAGCACATCCCCTTGTCTTGGGAGGCCGGATAGTTCTGCAAGCTCTTCTGCAATTATTCCTGCTACATTCTTAAGAAGAGTCCTGTTCCGGTATTTTAGCTCAGGACACTCAAGGGTGAAATAGCGGTCCCGGAGGTTTTCCTACCTGGCTTGCTGCTTGAGGGAGTCATCACCGCACCCTTGTCAAGGAAATACCATTTATCTGCTCTTCTGTACTCTGAAATTTCCGACCTGCCCGACTCTGTCTTGTACCATACGTTCCAGGGCAAGGTCAGTTCTATCACATTCTGTCCACAACATTGTCTTCACCTGTCCATCCGGATTTGAATTCACATCTTGGTGCTATACTACGCAGAGCAAGGTGGTCTGTAGGCTTAAGCAATGAATTCTCGGAGGTGCTCTATTGAAGATATTTCCATTGGTTATTGCCGGGCTTGCAGGTGAGGTCCATGGCTCTTCAAGGTGTCCTCAATTCCATTTTGGGAAAAAAGATTGGCGAATTCGAAGCTGCTTTCATCGTTCACGTAATAGCCTCAGGTATCCTTGGTATCATACTGCTTTTGGGAGTAACTGACGGGAGTCTCAGAAATGTCCCCTCTGTGCCGTGGTTTGGGTTCCTCGGCGGGCCTTTAAGTGTTATTATCATATGGGGTGTTTTGGCAAGTGTAGGCAGGGTGGGGGCGGCGTCAGCAACTACCGCGATAGTCACTGTGCAAATTCTGACAGCCCTGGGTTTGGACTTGCTGGGAATTACCGGAGAGAAGGTGCCCATATCTGGAACAACGGTGCTTGGGGCGGTAATCCTTATCATAGGGGCTTACCTGTTGCTGAAACGGCCGGCTTGAACCATTATAGACAAGTACTTGCCTGTTCCAATGTTTGCCGGTTTTTACAGGGAGTGCATCAGGAGTTTTGTAGTACACCCCGGGTATAAAAAATGCCGCTTCTTCGGAAGCGGCATTGGGAGAGGAGAAACCGGAGGAAGAGCCTGTAGGGGGCAATCTTTCGACTGCACCCTGACTCTCACTAAATACTATGGACAAAAGAATTTGGCTTTATACACTATCAGTAGGGCAAGTTGAATTCTTTGCGTGTTTTTTTAGATAGGAGGTCAGTTTTTTGCTATCTGCAGTTTATCCGGGGAGTTTTGACCCGATAACTAACGGTCATCTTGATATCATTAAACGCAGTGCCAGTTGTTTCGACAAACTATATGTGGCAGTGTTTGAAAACCGCTCTAAAACGCCTTTGTTTTCAGTAAATGAACGCATAGAAATGATAAGTGAAGAGTGCAAGAACATTTCTAATGTTGAAGTGACGTCTTCTTGCGGACTTCTTGTCAACTTTGCCAGGGACAAAGGAATAAGGGTGTTGATAAAAGGCCTCAGGGCTGTGTCTGATTTTGATTACGAGTTTAAGATGGCCTTGATGAACAAAAAACTTGCGCCTGATATCGAAACAGTGTTTATGATGACCTCCTTGGAATACATGTATCTCAGTTCGAGTTTGGTAAAAGAAGTAGCAGCATACGGAGGTTGTGTAAGGGACTTGGTTCCCCCTTCAGTTGAGTCGAAGCTGCTAAAGAAACTGGCAGGTAAACAGACTCTTTCTTGATGTTCCATAATATCAGATAATAGAGGAGGCTCCAGGCAATGGACGTGTTGGCTTTGCTGGACAGGCTCGATACATACGTTTCAGAGTGTTCACGTTTACCCTTGGTTGGGAAACTTTTAGTAGATGAAGATGAGGTTTTCGGCCTTATTGATGATTTGAGGGCTGCAATTCCCCATGAATTTGAACAGGCGAAATGGCTTCTCAAAGAAAGGGATCGTATCGTGCAGGAAGCTCGAAGGGAAGCTGATGAGATAATAAAAGATGCTCAGGGTCAGATAAAATAGAGTTTACTCTCTGAGTTCGTTATCACCAAAGAAGCCAGAATACAGGCAGAAGAACTTTGTTGATAAAGCCTGCGCAGTGGCGGGCGAAAATACATATGGGCGCCTGCTTGTACGCTGACGATTTAATGAAAAACATCGAAGCCTTTCTCACTGAAATGCTCTTCGGACAGTTAGAAATCGAATCGTAAGGACCAATGGCCGGATGAAAAACCCCGATTCTGACCAAATGCCAACCGAAAATCTGCTGCCGGAACTTACCCGAAGGTACAGGTGAGGCGGATATGGATGAAGATGAAGATGATGACGATTGGAACGGGGAATATGACGGCGCTGATGAATTTCAGCCCCGGAAGAGGCTGTGGTTTAGAGGCAGGGACTGGAGCCTTTAGCGTCTCTTTATTTTCTGTTTTGCCAGGTGCCCAACTAAGAGAGAAATAGATATCATTGCTGCTACTATGATCGATATCAGTAAGTTGTGGTTGCGAGCCCCAGATTATGAAACTGCCTCTGGGAACCTGTCGCATACACTGGTTCGAAAGCCGGAGAGTCCATTTATGAGTATTGGGTTTCATGAGCACCACTGCATACATGGCAGCGAAGATTGCCTTACTCTAACCGGGCTATTGAATACACGCAGACTGATAAGCCCGATGTTTGTATTACTGCGTTTACCTGGGCGTGAACTGACAACCCGCTCCATGCGATGATTCCACTGGATACGGCTACTCTGACGCATCAATGGTATCAGCCTTGACTTGCAAGAGATGTGCCCATGGTTATTTCAAACAAGGCCGCTGGCCATTGCTTGATGCAAGGATTTGGGTAATATTGATTCAGGTGTTGTTTTGTGAGATTATTATCGAAAGGTACTTTGTTATATGAACCATGGAAAGGATTTCAAAGATGACCGGAAAAGAGCACAATGAACCCCAGGATCATCAATAGAGTGTTAACGGACTGTCTTACAGCGTTCCCTACATTGCCAGCTGGCCTTGCCGGATTCTCTTTACCTTTCTCATACTTCAAATGCCCTCCTTACCGGATAGCTGTTTTGGCCCCCGAGCAAGGGGGCGGGCTCTGCTTCGCCCTTTGCCAGAATCTCATGGCGAAACCCACAGTTAATGCTGAAAGATAATGAGCGGCTATAATGACAGTGGCGATGCTGCCCTGAACATACCCAATAAGCTGGCCACTTCGGTCATAAATAAGGGGTCTGATGTATTGCAAAAGACATCAGCTTCTTCTGCCTCAGTTTTCGGGGAAGCCATATTGTCATCTTTGGAGCTGTGCAGATAATCGCTGCTCCAAGGGGATATCCTGAGGCTATCCCCATACTAGGGTAAAGTGCGCCGCTTCCCGAACATTGAACAGGAGGCTGCATTAGTGGCTCCATGAGAAACCCCTCAGAAATGTAGACTACCTCCATTCCCATCAAGAGTTCTGCGGCAATGAAGAAAGGAAGTGGGTGCAGGCAGAACCACTTCCCACCACACTGTCAGTCCTCGTTCAAATGCTTTGAAGGAAGGCTCAGGAAAGAGTATCATGGAAAGGGTGATGAGAATAACCATAGATGCAAGTAGTAAAGTGACACGAGGGTATCTTTCTGATTTCCATTGGTTGTGAAAACCAAAAACATTATGCTAAAGGAAAATCAATATGAAAACACTCATTACGTTACCCTTCACTTCGCTACAAATTTATATGGAAAAAGCAGAGAGGGTATTCGAATTTGCATGGAGAAAAGGCGTTAAGCGACTGAGGTGATTGCGATGAACTTGTTCTTCTTTTGCGATTTGTGTTTCCTCATAGTTTGTCCCTTCAGGGTACTCTTGCAATTTATCCTACTTTTCGGTAATCCACCTTTTCAGACGCTGTTGAAACCGGATCTTTCATGAAAGAGGATTCTTTTACATGGTTTCTATACTGGCAAAAGACGCAAGTGTGCTGAATTTTTGGGCTGTTGTAGACGCCGCAAAGCAGGGCTTTGGTCAAAAAAACAGTGTTTGGCGGTAAGAGTACGACGAATACATGGATAATAATTGATCGATGATGGAAAGTCAGAAAACGGCTGTATTGCTATAGTGATTGAAAACCCAGGGTATTACGTTGTACAACCAGGATTTTCCTGTTGACGTGAGAATCAGGTCTGGTAAAGCCGCTATACCGTCAGCCGGGCTTGCTCTTGCTCTTTGAGATATTGAACCAGACGGGCCCACGATATCGCCAGATACTGAGAATTGCGTGTACTTCCGGGATCCCGGATTCTGAAGGAGATCGGGAGTAGGCGGGGTACCGCAAAAGACAATTGCATGCAGGAATGAAGGTATAGAAATACCGTTGGTGCCAATAATGAACTACAACGAAACCCTGGGTTTTGCAGGTGATATGACAGTATTCGGTGTGCTACCTTTGACGAGGCACCGGTGACATCGGAAGAGGGCAATCCTTGACACTTTATCACCCATGCAGATATAATCCCTTTGTACTAACGGAGGGTAAGATACTTGAATATAGATGTTTCCAGAATAATTAAACAGCCAGGAGCAAGTGTTTCGTTTTGTGAACGAGGCTTTGTGGAACCATTGGACGCGGATGTAGAGACGATTCAGTTATCTGGACCTGTAACCCTGAAAGGGGTTGCTACCTCAACCGGTGAAGGAATATACGTCCAGGCCAATGCAAAAGGCACTATCCGGCTGGTGTGTTCCAGATGTCTGAGCATGTATGATCACCGTTTCGCATTCAACTGTGAAGGTAGGTTTGATAAAGACCCTATCTCAACCATATCCGATGATGAGAATGCAATTGAGGTATTTCCATTAGAAGGGGATTCTTGCAGCCTTGATGAAATGATAAGGCATGAGCTTATGCTTAACCTTCCAATGAAGCCTTTATGCAGGCCTGATTGCAAGGGGTTTTGCCCTGCTTGCGGTACAGATCTAAATAAAGAAGACTGCCGGTGTACAAGGCCCCGGAAAGAGGCTACGCTATTTGGCAAAAAATTGTTGGAAGCATTAGATGAAAGGAGCAAGGAAGATGGCAGTTCCTAAGAGGAGGACATCGGCGTCTAAAAGGGATATGCGGAGGGCTTCTGCATGGAAAAAGAGGCTTGCCGCACCTAATCTGATAGAGTGCCCAAGGTGTCATTCTTTGATAGTACCACACAGAGTGTGCCCTGACTGCGGGCACTATAAAGGGCAGGAAGTAATAAGAGTGGCCGACAAATAGATCACCTGGCAATTCGCCAAGTTGTCGAAATTCTGGCTAAATGCTGCAAAAGACACAAAACTCCGGGTAATTTCGGAGTTTTTTTGTCGATTAAATTAGGTTGCCAATATATTCTGGAGTTTGTATACTTGACATTAGGATGAAGGTATTAACACTTGGTGCTAATTAGACTAAAGGTGATTGCAAATGGCTTATGAGCCTAAAGAACGACGGGAACGGCTAAAACAAGTTCTTGCTGCTAACCCGTTTCTATCAGACAGGCGCCTGGCCCGCCATTTCGATGTAAGCATGCAGACTATTCGACTGGATAGGCTTGCACTTGGCATTCCGGACCAGCGAACCCGAACTAAAGAGGTGGCTGAAAGGGTTTATGCCAGAGTCCGGGCCATGGGGCAGCGAGAGATTGTGGGCGAGCTAATCGACGTTGAACTCGGGAAATCCGCCATTTCGGTTATGGAAGTTGCTCCTGAAATGGCGTTTGAGCGTTCAGGCATTGCCAGAAGCCACTATATTTTTGCCCAGGCGGATTCCCTTGCCATTTGCCTGGTTGATTCGCATAATGTAGTGACTGGAATAGCCAATTTGAAATTCAAACGCCAGGCCAAAGTAGGGGAAAAGCTGATAGCCAAAGGCCAGGTCATAAGAGAAAAAGGCAATAAGTTTTCTGTGCTGGTGGAAACACGTTCTAAGGGAGAACTCATTTTTAGAGGAAAATTCCTGGTCTTTGCCCTGGATGAGAGGGGGAGTAAGGAATGATGCCAGAGAAGCCGGAAAGACGAAATACGATAGCTCTCGACCTAATGGGAGGGGATTATGCCCCTGATGCAATAATAGACGGATGTATCACATCTCTGGAAAAGGGAACTTCGATTCTTGCACTGGGAGACGAAAGGGCCGTTAATCTTCTTCAGAGGAGAGCGGATTATCCAAACCTCAAGACCCTGGTATGCAGCCAGGTGATTACGGCCGGGGATGCCCCTGTAAAAGCCATTAGGGCCAAACGTGATTCAACTATTGTCAGAGGGCTAATGGCGGTCAAGAACGGAGAAGCCGGCGCTTTTGTTTCAGCGGGCTCAACAGGAGCTCTTCTGGCAGGCGGAGTTCTTATCTTAAAGCGTGCAGAAGGAGTGGATCGCCCGTGCCTCGGAATTGTCTTGCCTTCTCAGAGTGGGCGGGGAGTCCTTTTTATGGATCTGGGGGCTTCATCTGACGTACGGCCGGAGACGTTGGTTAAATTTGGCTTAATGGGTAAAATATATGCAGAAAGAGTCCTTGGCTGGCACGAGCCCAGTGTAGGCCTGCTTAACATCGGAAGCGAGAGAGACAAAGGGAACACGGTAATTCGAAAAGCGTATCGTCTTATGGAAGACGCCCCCCTAAAATTTGCAGGCAACATTGAGGCAAGAGATGTGTTTTTTGAAAAGGCAGATATAGTCATAACCGATGGATTCACAGGCAACATATTTCTGAAAACTTGCGAAGGCACTGTGCTGTTTCAGGTGAGGGCCATGAAGAAGGAGATGAAACGCAATTTTTCGTCAAAACTTGGTGCGCTTTTGTTGCGCCATGCATTTGACAAGGTAAATCAGACTCTTGACTATTCTTCGTATGGAGGCGCTCCAATGCTGGGTCTGGAGGGATGTCTTGTGAAATGCCACGGTTCCTCAAAATCAGTGGCCATTGACAACGGGATACAGCAAGCTCTTAGGTTTCTCATAGGTGATGTAGCGTCGGTAATATCCAGCACCCTATCGAAAAAGAGTCTTGGGGAGAGTGAATAATGGAGACTTCTTCTATTTCCGTGGTAGTCGAATCCCTGGGAGCATATGTGCCACCTTCAATTCTTTCAAATGCAGATCTTGAGAAGATGGTTCAAACATCTGGAGAGTGGATATTTGAAAGAACCGGAATTCGGGAAAGACGCCTGGCTGCTCACGGGGTGAGCACCTCAGATATGGCTATTCAGGCTGCTATATCATGTCTGGCATCTTCAAAGATAACTGCCGGGGACCTAGATTTAATAATAGTGGCTTCTGCCAGTCCCGATTATGCTTTTCCTGCAACTGCATGTATCGTTCAAAATGCTATTTCTGCAAAGTCTGCAGCGGCATTCGACATGGAAATTGGTTGTACCGGGTTTATATATGCATTGGCGACAGGTTCTCAATTCATTGCTTCAGGAGCATACAAAAATGTGTTGGTTATCGGTGCTGAGACTTTGTCACGGATTGTTGACTGGACAGACCGGAATACGTGCGTCTTATTTGGCGATGGGGCCGGCGCGGCCCTTTTAACCGCAGGAACAAAAGGCCAGGGTATTTTGGCGTTTCATTTGGGCGCAGACGGAGAAAAGTGCGATCTCCTTTCCCTCCGTGGCGGCCTGGCCAGGTTTCCTGCAAGCCCGGATACACTGGCCCAGGGATTGCACTACATACACATGGAAGGAAAGGCCGTGTTTAAGTTTGCAGTGAGGAGTATGGATAGTGCCCTTAATTCGCTGCTTGTAAGAATAGGAAAGACGCAGACGACATTGATCTTTTGATTCCACATCAAGCCAATGTCAGAATTATTGATTCTGCGTGTCAGCGGTTCAGAATACCGAGAGAAAAGGTAATGGTTAACATAGATAAATACGGGAACACATCTTCGGCTTCAATCCCAATAGCACTTTATGAAGCTTTTCAGCAAGGCAGAATCAAAAGAGGTGATCTGGTCGTTTTGGTCGGTTTCGGAGCTGGCTTGAGTTGGGGGGCAATAGCGATAAGATGGTGATTTCAGGACCGGTTCTTAAGCGAGCTCAGAAAGGAGAATTTCCATGGCAAGGGTAAAAATAGTGACTGACAGCGCTCAGGATTTTGAACCTGAGGTTCTAGAGCAAATGGGGATTACCGTTGTTCCGTTGAACGTTCATTTCGGTGATGAGTTATATAAAGACGGGTATGAAATACGGGGGAAGTTCTTTTATGAAAAACTTGTGACGTCCCAGCATATTGCCAGGACATCTCAACCTTCGCCCTGGGGGTTTCAGGAGGTTTTTGACAACTTAACCAGAGATGGTTCTTCTGTGGTAGCCATTGTCTTGTCTTCAGCCCTGAGCGGTACATACCAGTCAGCAACCTTTGCAAGGCAAGCCCTCCCGGACCGGGACATTGGAAGTAATTGATTCCAAATGTGCATCAGGTATGTACGGGGTAATGGCAATGCTGGCTCTGAAAAATGGCAGAGTCAGGTATGCAGGGGGATGAGATAGCCTCCAGCCGTGAACCGTATGGATTGAAAATGCTGTTACCGTGTTTTCCGTAGACACCCTTGATTACCTGGCAAGGAATGGAAGGATAGGCAAAGCCCAACACTTTCTGGGCACCCTTCTTAACATGAAACCCATTTTGGCCCTGGATAAAGAGGGCTATGTTACGTCAGTGGAGAGGATTCGAGGCAAAGATAAGGTCATACCAAGAATGATTGAAATCGCGGGCGAGAGGATTGGCGAAGGCGAGAAGGTTTACCTTTGTATTTCTCATGCCAATGCCCCTTCCAATGTGACAAACTTAGAGAGCAATCCCAAAAGCGTTTTTTATTGAGCGGTTTTCGAGACTGAAATCAGGGCGGTGATCGGTGCCTGACAGCCCGCTTTGCTTTGTTTGCCATTCCCTGTGGTTATTTTCAGCCACATTCGGAGGTGCTGGATTTGTCCAAGATCGCCTGGGTGTTCCCGGGACAGGGTATCCAATTTCCTGGAATGGGAAAAGAGCTCTATAAGGAGTTCAAAATCGCCAGAGAGGTATTCCATTCTGCTGACAGGGCTCTGGGTTTCAAGTTTTCCCGTGTCATTTTTGAAGGCTCGTCAGACGATTTGACTTTGACTTATAATGCACAGCCTGCAATACTAATTGTCAGCGTTGCTTGTGCCAGGGTTCTTGAATCCCACGGAGTCAAGCCTGATATGACAGCAGGGCTAAGCCTCGGTGAATACAGTGCACTTGTGATAGCAGGGTCCCTTACTCTTGAAGAGGCTGTAATTATTACCCGGAAACGGGGTAAGTACATGCAAGAAGCTTGCCTTCCCGGACAAGGAAGCATGGCAGCGATTATCGGCCTTACCTGTGCTGAAGTGGAAGCCATTTGCTTTGAGTCTTCAAAACTTGGGGTAGTTACAGGAGCAAACTACAACTGCCCCGGTCAAATCGTGATTTCAGGAAGTTCAAAGGCTGTTTTGAACGCTTGTCGTAAGGCGCAGGAACAAGGGGGAAAGGCTATTCCTCTTGCAGTAAGTGCTCCTTTCCATTGTTCTCTTATGGAGCCTGCAGCTGTCAAACTGAAAGGGGATCTCAGGAACATACAGGCCCAAAGCCCATCAGTGCCTGTTTACTCCAATGTTACCGGCGAACGAATGTCAGGGCCGGGGGAAATCAAAGAAGCTTTGATTAAGCAGGTTACTCAACCTGTCTTGTGGCAGGTTGACATAGAAAACATGATAAAAGACGGAGCTGGTGTGTTTGTTGAAGTTGGCCCGGGAAAGTCGCTGAGTGGCTTTGGAAAAAGGATCGGCCCTGAGATTCCCTATGTGCAGTTCAGTTTGCCACGGGAGCTGGATGCTGTTCTTGATCTTTATAAGGGGGGTTCGCTAGAATGAATTTTGAACGTCCTGTGGCCCTTGTAACAGGAGCATCCCGGGGTATAGGAAGAGCATGCGCTCTGGAATTGGCCAAGAGCGGTTTCAATATTGCTGTTAACTATGTGAGGGATTCAGCCGGTGCCCATGAGACCATCAATATGGTTCAGGCGGCAGGGGGAGAGGCACAGGCTTTCCAGTGCGATGTTTCCTCGTATGAAGGTGCCCGCGGGCTTGTTACTTACTGAGGAAAACTGTACTCTATCGATACTCTTCTTGTGGGAAACGCAGGCATCACCAGAGATGCTCTTTTCGTGCGCATGACCGAGGATGATTGATCAGGTTATGAGAGTGAATTTAAAGGGGGTGTTTAACGTCACTAAATGGGCGGTAAGATCCATGGCAAGAAGGCGGAGAGGAAGGATCATTAACATCTCCTCTGTGGCAGCTCTTTCCGGCAATCCGGGGCAAGCCAATTATTCTGCTGCCAAAGCAGGAATCATAGGTTTTACCAGGACTCTTTCAAAAGAACTTGCCAGGTATAGAATTACCGCTAATGTAGTAGCGCCTGGATACATATCCACAGATATGACCGAAAGTCTGCCCCTTGACATCAAGAAGAAGTTAGAGGCGCAAATACCACTTGGCAGGCCGGGAACTACACTTGAGGTGGCGTATGCCGTAGCTTTTCTCTCATCGCCCAGGGCAGGGTATATTACAGGCCAGGTCTTGCCTGTTGACGGTGGCATGTCTATTGGAGCTCTTGCATAGTGCTAAAGACAAGGAGGTGAATTGGCATGGCAGATGATATGGTATTTGAAAAAGTCAAGAAGATAATAGTTGATCAGCTGGGCGTGGAAGATTCTTCGGTTAATCTTGAGTCTTCCTTCATAGATGATCTAGGCGCCGATTCTCTGGAAATCGTTGACCTTATAATGGCATTCGAAGGTGAATTTGGCATCACCATACCCGATGAAGACGCTGAAAAACTGTCCACAGTACAAGATGCAGTAGATTACTTGAGAGAATACACCAAGGAATGAGAGATATATACAAGGCCCCGCAGCCTTAGGGGTGCGCGGGGCCTTGTGCTACTTGAGAGGAAGTGGCCTAAGGTGGAGGAAAAGAGACGAGTAGTCATCACCGGCATGGGTGTCATAAGTCCTGTGGGTAACGGGGTATCTGTTTTTTGGAACAACGTTCTTGCAGGGAAGTCCGGAATTAGGGAGATAACCCGGTTTGATGTATCTGACTACCCCGTCAAGATTGCAGCCGAGGTGGATTTTGACCCGGCTCAGCATCTTGACCGTCGAGAGATACGAAAAATGGACAGATTTACCCAGATGGCTGTGGTATGTTCCCGTATGGCGGCAGAAGATGGCTGTATCTCCAATGTTTTCAACCCAGAAAGAGCAGGTGTCATTATGGGTACCGGAATAGGGGGCATTGAAACCCTTACCAGGGAGTATGACACTTATCTCGCGAAAGGCCCGGGGAGAGTCTCGCCTTTCTTCATACCTATGATGATTGCCAACATGGCTGCAGGCCATGTCTCCATAGATCTGGGCCTCAAGGGGCCGATCAACACTGTTGTTACCGCGTGTGCCTCGAGCACTAACGCCATAGGAGAAGCTTTTAGGTTGATTCAGCGAGGGGATGCTGATTTGATGGTAACAGGCGGTTCTGAGGCTCCTATAGTTCCTCTGGCTCTAGCCGGGTTTTGCAATATGAAAGCGTTGTCTACTCGAAACAACCTTGTCTCCGGGGCGTCTTCTCCCTTTGATAAGAATCGTGACGGGTTCGTTGGTGTGGAGAAGGCAGGAATCATAGTCTGGAGGAGTTTCGCATGCAAGAAACCGAAGGGCTCGAATATACGCGGAGATTGTGGGTTATGGCATGACTTCTGATGCATATCACCTTATTGCCCTGCTTAATGAAGGGCAAAGCGTGCTATGGTCGCACCTTGTATGACGCAGGACTGGAGCCATAATGCCAAGTTGATTACATAAATGCCCATGGTACTTCAACTCCATTCAACGACGTTAATGAGACCAAGGCGATCAAAGGTGTTTTGGCGGAAAAAGCCTACGAGATTATGATTTCCTCACTAAATCAATGATTGGGCACTTGCTTGGAGCGGCAGGAGCAGTCGAAATGATAGCAACGGTTCTCGCAATACATAATCAGATTGTTCCTCCCACGGATTAACTATGAAGAGCCGATCCGGAATGTGACCTGGATTATGTACCAAACAAAGCCAGGGCAGGCAAAATCGAGACAGTGTTGAAAAATTCGTTTGGCTTTGGAGGTCAGAATGCTTGTCTTGCGGTGAAAAAGTACACGAATTGAAAAGGATCTTTCAAGAGGCGTTAGATAGCCTGGATAGAGATCTACGAAACCAGGCTTTCACCCACATTTCATATTCAAACGAAATAGGTGAAAGGTTTTCTTCCAATGAGCGGCTTGAGTTTCTGGGAGACGCGGTCATATCTCTTGCAGTGGCCTTGTATCTTTATGAGAATTCACCTGGTATCTCAGAGGGAGATCTTACGCGTATGAGGGCCAGAGTAGTCTCCGGGGCTTCTTTGGCAAACATGACAAGACTGTGGGTTTAGGGCGTTATCTCATATTGGGCAGGGAGAGGAGATAACAGGCGGTACTCTGTCCAAGGATCCTTGCAGGGGCTTTTGAAGCGGTAGTTGGAGCCCATTTCATTCAAAATGGCTGGGAGCCATCACGTAAACTGGTTGTTGGCTTACTAATGGACCGAAAAATCACCATGGCTCCGGTAGATCCTAAGACTTATCTTCAAGAGTTCGTTCAAAACTTCCGGAACGGTGCTCTCGAGTACAAGGTTCTCAACGTAGAAGGACGGACCATGCTTCATGTTACACAATTGCCTGCTTGATAAATGGAAAGGGAGTCTCTTTAGGCAGCGGGAGATCCAAAAAGAAGAGAGGAAAACGCAGCAAGGATGTTTCTTGAAAATCAGGCTCTTTCAGACAGAACGTTTGATGACAGTTGCAACTTTGCCGTTGATAAAATCAGGCGATAAAAGTTGGCTCCGGTTTCGAACGTCTACATAAATCGGCAGGATTCCACGGTAAATAGTATACTCTCTTACGATGTATGAACTTTCATCAAGGTTTGCAAGGAGCAAATCACCCTGGGAGTAAGCCTCGTCAGGTCTAAGTGATACAAATATCTCCTGATTGTGCTATTTACCGAATTCATTTTCGTGAGACCAGTATTGCGAAGGTTCGGGTTTCCCAGCCGACACCGGAGGTGTTCGTCCAGACTCAGACGCCTTAGCCTGTCGTTGTCCGTATACAGGGGCATGGGAGGCAACTCGTGAGTCCCTGGCCGTGGGCTGCTCTTTAGGAATGGGAAAAGATCTGGATAAGACGGTTTTCTTAAAATCCCTCATTCCTTGAAACCTGCTTTTCAGCCAGTAATAGATTGACTTTGGCTCCGCATAGCCAGCTTTCCCGCAAGTTCTTTAGCTGTTATATTTGGATTGGCGAGTACAAGATGGGCCATTTGGTCAATCTTAGACAACAGAGATTCACTCCCGGGTAGTTTCGTTGATAGCTACCTTATATGAAAGAGTGAATAATCCTTTACATAGAATATATAAATTTACATACACGAAGAGGGTCAGGAGGCTTTTTCTACGTTTAGAAAATCTCAATTCACGGATTCAAGTCTTTTGCGATCGCACGAAGTTGCTTTTGTACGGTGGTTACAGCAATTGTTGGGACCACGGTTGCGGCAAGTCTAATCTTGTAGATGCGTTAAGGTGGGTTTTGGGCGAACACAACACCAGGTTTCTCAGGTGCAACAGGTTGGAGGAACTTATTTTCACCGGGACCCAGAGGCGAAAGGCTATGGCAGGCGGAAGTGAGATTGCTTCTGACGGAGTTTTGGACGAGGGTGAATGGGAGATCATGAGACGCTTTACCCGTGATGGTTCAGGGGAGTACAGGATCAACAACAAGGTTTGCCGGTGGAAGGACGTATATGAAGGATTGCTCGGGATATACTTATCTCACACAGGTTATGTTGTTGCGCACTAGGCACTATACAGGAGCTTGCAGGGGGAGCCTGAAGACAGGCGTGTATGGATAGAAGCAGCGATCTGGAGTCTCACGGTTTAGGTTGAGCAAGAAGAACGTAGAAGACAAATTAGAAGCTGCGGCAAGGGACATAGTCCGGCTCAATTGCTTCCGCAGAACTTGAGCTCGAAAGGCTGCACTGTGCTCGGATTGGGAAGTGGCTGCCAGATATCACAAATTGGTGAATCGATGAAACGATTTGAAATACCATGTGGCTGCACCAGGAAAGGGAAGAATCTCGCCGCCTTCAAACCTGTGCAGGCGTCTGGAAAGATATCAGAGTGATATACAGGAGTCTGTCGGAAAGAAGATGTTCTGAAAGAGAGGAGAAATGTTGAAGATGATTTGAGAAGACGGAGAGGTACGAACGGTGTGAACGAAAGAGAGTCTCTGCCGGGAACCTTTATCCAATGAAAAACAAAGGGATTCAGTTAGAGGTAAATTGGCTTTGGTGTCAAGAGAAATAGAGGCTAGAACCGCATGCAACTGTTCTAGAGTTCGATCTTGGAGCCTATGACCTCCGCCAGATTGTTTCGACTGAAGAACGTGAACATGTTGCTATGCGAAAATACGAAGAGTCCCTTGGTGCCCTCTCGATTGCCGAGAATGAAAGGCGAACCTTGAAACCTCGTGGAAGACTTTAGGGGAGACAGTCATTGATATTCGGGCAGGTATGGTGTCTCTTACCGGGCACCTGACTGGAGCCTAGAGGGATAGGGATGATTTGAGAACGGTGCTTGAAGGCAAAAAGGCGCGGGAATCCATTGAGATAGCAAGCAGGATTCTGTCATTGGAGCAGCATCTTTCCGGCTTACGCAAAGACCTTGCAGAGAACAGCCAGCACCTTGCGAGGAGGGTTGAGGCTGAGGAGGAAATCAGGGCTGTTTGCGAATCTCTTGAAAGGAAGATTGAGAGTCTAAAGGTATCTCTTGCTAAGGTCAGTTCCGCACGGCAAACCTTGGAAGGGCAGCTTTCCCGGGCCGGGGCAAGAAAGAGGCTTCTGGAGGAAATGGAGAAGTCATTTGAGGGTTATGGAAAGGGTACAAGAACAATTCTTGCGGCCAAAGAGCAAGGGTTGCTGTACGGGATTGTTGGCGCGGTTGGAGAACTTTTTTCCTGCGAAAGTAAACATGTAAAGGCCCTTTCTGCCGCGGTTGGAGGCGCCGCTGAGAATATTGTGGTGTCTGACGAGGAATCAGCTAAACGTGCAATAGCGTTCCTTCAAGAGGGCAAGGGCGGAAGGTGCACGTTCCTGCCCCTGAATCTGCTTAAACCACGGGGTTTACACCCCAGAGCGGCCCAGGCTTTGTCAACGGTTAGGGGTGTAAGGCCCCTAATCTCTGTAGTGAAATATCCGGAGAGTCTAAGGACATGTGCCGAGTATTTACTGTCCAGAGTAGTTTTGGCAGATACAATAGACGATGCCCTGGCGTTTATGAAAGAGTCTTCCTGGGTTACCAGAGTAGTTACCATGAGCGGTGAGAACATAGAACCCGGAGGGGCTATTACGGGAGGCGAAGCTCCCAGGCATGAAGCAATTTTCCTTAGAAAACAAGAACTTGAGCTTCTCGGTGCCCGGATCAAGGAAGAGAGCAGGGAATTAAGGGGCAAGCAGGCTCAAATCCGGCTTTTGGAAGAAGAACTCTCGGAACTCCTTAAAAGGTTGACCACGGCAAAAGAGGATTGGGTTTTGGCAAAGACACAGGTATCCGGGTTAAGAAACAGGATTTCGGAGATTGAAAAAGACGTGGAATCATCTCTGATTGAGATTCAAAAGAATCAAGTGAAGATTGCCCCTCTGAAGATAGCGGAGCAAAGGTTTGCTTCAGGGATCGAGGAACTTATTGCCAAAGAAAAGACTGTCCTAGAGGAAGTTTCACGAAAAGAAGACGAACTTATAGGTTATGAAACCCAAATCAAGGAATACCTCAGCATAGATCAGAATTACTCGGATAGGATTACGAACCTGAGCAGGGACAAAGAAGAGGTAGAACGGCGATTGGCTGCTATTGCCAGGCGGCTTGAAAGTTTAAAAGGGGAACGATCTTCCACTCAGAAAATCCTTGAGGAAGAGCGAAAGGAATTGGCCAGGCTGGAGGAATTGAAAGATGAGCTGATTTTGGAAGAGTCTTCACTGAAACAATCAATCTCATCTCTGGATAAAAGAATGGGTGCAGTCAGAACTGAGATTTCAACTCTTGAGGCAAAACTGGACTCATTAAGAAATACCCTTAACCAGAAATTAGGCCAGATAGAGTCACACAACCGGGAAAGGGCCTCCTTGGAGTCGAAAATTGCAGACGGAAGAACAGAACTTGAAAACCTTCAAAAGTCTTTATCTGGTACAAGGCAACTCATTTTTTCCAAGTACCGGATAGAAAAACCCGGTGATTATGAGCATACCAGAATGAACCGGGAAGAAGCCTTAAAGCAGATAGAGGAGATCGAGGCTTCGATCCACCTGTTGGGTACTGTGAACCTGAAGGCGGAAAAAGATTATATGGAGATTTCCGATAGGATTGAGCATATTCAGAATGAAAAAGCTGATGTTGAGGCAGCTATGGAAGAACTTGGCCGGACAAAGGAGTTTATCGAAGAAGATATTCAGAAGCGATTTCTTGAAACCTTCCATAAAGTTGACGAAAGCTTTCAGCAGATATTCAGAGATCTGTTCGGAGGTGGCCGGGGTAAACTGAATATTGTAGAAGATACACTTGGAGTCGAGGTTATTGCAGAGCCTCCAGGAAGAAGACAGAAGCAGTTTAACCTTCTTTCAGGTGGTGAAAGATCTTTGTGCGGAATTGCTCTGATTTTCGCAATACTCTCGGTAAAGCCATCTCCTGTGATGATTCTCGATGAGGTAGATTCGTCACTGGATGAGGCTAACGTGGTGAGATTCGCTCAATTCCTGAAGAAATACTCAAAGGACACCCAGTTTGTTGTAATAACACACCAGGAGTCTACAATGGAGGCAGCAGATATAATATACGGAGTCACTATGGAAGAGCCCGGAGTATCCAAAATTTTCAGTATGCGTCTTGAGAATCGCTAAGACATTTTGGCCTGGCTGAGACGAAAGGAGATTACCCATGAGTCTTTTTCAAAGATTAAAAGAAGGACTGGCAAAAACATCAAATAACCTTAGAAACAAAATTCAAACCATCTTCCAGCCAGGTGTGCTCACTGATGAGTTTCTCGATGATTTAGAGGCTGTTCTTGTTCAAGCAGATGTGGGCGTTAAGGCAACCTCGGACCTAATTCAAACCCTGCGAGAGCAAAGTCGAAAGAATCCTGTAAGAACTGAAGAGGACCTATACCGGCTAATGGCGGAAACGGTTTCAGCAATATTCCTCTCAGTGGACGAACCCCTGAGGGTTTCAGGTGATGCCCCTACAGTTTATGTTGTGGTGGGTGTCAATGGATCAGGCAAGACTACCACAATCGCCAAACTTGCCAAGAGGTGGACTGACCAGGGGAAGAAAGTAATATTGGCAGCTGCAGACACATTCAGAGCCGCAGCCGATGATCAGCTGGCAGTCTGGGCCAAGCGGACAGGTGCTGATTTAATCAGCCACCGGCAGGGTTCAGACCCGGGGGCTGTGGCTTTTGACGCGGCAAGGGCTGCCATTGCGCGGAAAGCAGATTTGCTCCTGGTTGATACAGCCGGGAGACTTCATACGAAGAAGAATCTGATGGAAGAACTCAAGAAGATAATCAGGGTAGTTTCAAGGGAGATTCCCGGTGCTCCCCACGAAGTAATTCTTGTTATGGATGGGACTACGGGGCAAAATGGCCTGGCCCAGGCCAAAGTGTTTGCCGAGAGCACTTTTGTGACCGGAATATGTATCACCAAATTGGATGGTTCCTCAAAAGGCGGTATAGCCGTAGCTATTGCAGATGAATTGGGAATTCCGGTAAAACTGGTGGGTGTGGGAGAGAGCGCCGAAGATTTGAGAGATTTTAACTCGCGCCATTTTGCATACGGCCTTTTCGGTATGGATGACGTATTATAGCAAGTTGGAGATATTGACCTTGCAGGTATATCTGATGTAAAATCACTTCGCGTGTAAAGGTGTTAACCTGGACAGTGAGGATCATAATGAAAAAGAAGTCTTAGTCGTCGCCGGAAGATATTCACGAGATTACGGTTCTTCGAGATTTGTATGAGGGCCTGCTTCCGCCAAGGCAACGGGAAGTGGCCCATCTTAAATTTGACGAAGATCTGTCTCTTTCAGAAATGTCAGAGCGTCTGGGCATATCACGGCAAGGGTGTGACGACGCGATAAAACGTTGTGTACGTGCATTGTTTTCGTACGAAGACAGACTTGGTTTTAAACAGAAATTGGCTCGAAGAAAAGCACTGGTTAAACAAGTGATTGAGCTCGTCGAGAACATGGATGGGGAAAATTGGCGCGAACACAAAGGCCTGGCGCTGAGAGCTTTACAAGAAAAAATGGTAGAGGGTGAAACTGAAGATGGCGTTTGAGAATCTTTCTTCACGGCTGGCTGATACCTTCAAGAAACTAAGGGGAAAAGGGAAACTCTCGGCAAAGGATGTGGACCAAAGCCTGAGAGAGGTCAGGCTCGCGCTCCTTGAAGCTGACGTAAACTTCAAAGTGGTTAAGGAGTTTACCTCTGTTGTGAAAGAAAGATGCCTGAACGCAGAAGTTCTTGAAAGTCTTACCCCTGCACAGCAAGTCATTAAGATAGTGAATCAAGAGATCACAGAACTTCTTGGGAAAAAGGCCTATCCCCTCGATATTTCAGGTTCCCCGCCCGCGGTTGTAGCTCTTTACGGCCTTCAGGGCTCAGGTAAGACCACTACTGCCGGGAAACTGGCCCTGCACCTGAAGAAAAACGGTAGGAGGGTGCTTTTGGCCTCGTGTGACGTATACAGGCCTGCAGCTCAGAGGCAACTTGAGATTCTTGCAGAAGCTGCTGGAGTTGGGTTCTTCACTTTGAGTGATAAGACTCCTCCTGAAGTTATCGCAAGAAAAGGCCTTGAAAAGGCCGCAGCATCAGCCTATGATGTTGTGATTCTTGATACTGCCGGCAGGCTTCAGGTGGACGATGAGATGATGGGGGAAGCCAGGAGGATTAAGGAGGCAGCTTCGCCCCGGGAGAGGCTCCTGGTAGTCGATGCTATGACCGGCCAGGAGGCTTGTAAAGTGGCAGAGGCATTCGACGAGATTGTAGACGTTACAGGGGTAGTCATTACCAAGATGGATTCAGATGCCAGAGGGGGAGCTGCACTTTCTATTGCGAAAGTAACCGGAAAGCCTGTAAAGTTTGTGTCCCTCGGTGAAAAACTTGAGGATTTTCAGGTGTTCCATCCGGACAGGATGGCTTCGCGCATCCTTGGAATGGGCGATGTGTTAACCCTCATTGAGAAGGCAGAGGCGGCTTTTGATGAAAGCAAAGCTATTGAGATGGAAAAGAAACTCCGGCGGAAGGAGTTTACTCTTGAGGATTTCATGGATCAAATGAAAGAAGTCAAAAAAATGGGTTCTTTCGGAGACATAATGAAAATGATCCCGGGAATGGCCAGAGCGCCGGTTGATGTAGATCTGGATCCAAAGGAGTGGGCAAGGGTTGAAGCCATAATTAATTCAATGACGCCCATAGAAAGGCGAAGGCCCGACGTGATCGACGGATCCAGGAAACGCAGGATTGCCAGGGGAAGCGGTACTTCTGTCCAGGAAGTCAACCGGCTTCTTAAGCAATTTTTTCAGGCGCGGAAAATGTTGTTTCAGCTAAGCAGTCCGGAGAAGATGGGAAAATTTCGTTTCTTCTGATTGCATGGCAAGGTTCGACTAACAGGGAAAGGAGATGTGGTAAGTTGGCAGTAAAGATTCGACTCAAGAGATTTGGAGCCAAGAAAAGTCCTTCGTACAGGATAGTGGTTGCAGATTCCAGGATTCAGCGTGACGGAAGGCCTATAGAAGAGATTGGGTACTACGATCCAACCACGGATCCGGCAACCTTTAAAGTCCACGAAGACAAGGCTATGTTATGGTTAGAAAGGGGAGCCATCCCTACACCGACGGTTAGAACCATTCTCAACCGGGCCGGTGTCATTGAAAAGTGGCAGACTGCTCGCGATAAGGGTAGCCAGGGGAATAACTAGTTTCGAGGAGGGCGCGTATGTTACGGGATCTTGTTACGTTTATCGCTAGATCTATCGTTGATAACCCTGATCAGGTGGAAGTTAATGAGGTGGAAGGCGAGAGGGCGGTTGTTTTTGAACTTAGAGTTGCGCCTGAGGATATGGGAAAAGTCATCGGCAAGAAAGGCCGTGTTATTCACGCGGTAAGGGCCCTCGTTCAAGCGGCTGCAGCTAAAGAAGGAAAACGAGCTACAGTCGAAATTCTGGAGTAGTGTTTTACGATTTTTGTGAATGAAGACCAGAGGCGGTGTAATAGGTGCTGATTTCCAGGACAGTTACAGTCAAGTCTCGTGTTACGGCAGCACTGCGTTCTCAGCTTGGATTTGAGACACAAAGAGCCTTGAGAGAACTGGAAGGGGAACTTCTTAGGCTGGAAGAATTGGGAAAATCATCATCAAAGGGACACGATGTCTCCCACCTGGGAAAGAAACTACAGGAACTCATGGCTCGTAAAGAAAGCCTTCTTGGGAACCTCAGAGAAATTGTCAGGCTGAAAGACGGGCAAGAGATTGTCAGAGGGCAAATCCAGGGGTTTTACAATCTCAAGGTTGGAGACCTGTGGCCTGATGTTTTGTCCTGTGAAATTGTCCTGGAAGATGACAAGGTAGTTGCCATCAGAGAGGGAGATAACATCACCTTGGCATTGAATCTGCAGGAAACATGCAATGGGGCTGATGCTGACCAGACTGTTGAGTCCCAGGAGGATTGAGGATTGCGAGTCTATATTCTTACCCTGTTTCCGGAGATGTTTTCATCTGTGCTGGGTACAAGCATTTTGAACCGGGCCAGGGAGCAAGGATTCGTAACAGTGAATCTTGTGGACATCAGAAGATTTGCACACGATGCTCATAAGACTGTAGATGACTACCCGTACGGCGGCGGGCCTGGAATGGTTATGAAGCCGGAGCCGGTGTACGAGGCGGTTGAATGGGTTAAGCAAAAAGTGGAAAGAGAGCCTTTTGTGGTTTTGCTGAGTCCTCAGGGGCAGAAGTTTGATGCATCCCTTGCAAAGCAAATATCTGTAAAGCAAGATGTAGTTCTGGTAGCCGGCCACTACGAAGGCTTTGACGAGAGAATCAGGTGCCTGGCTCATCTGGAGGTGTCTATAGGAGACTATGTTTTAACCGGAGGCGAGCTGGCGGCCATGGTAGTCCTTGATGCTTCAGCGAGGTTCATACCCGGGGTTCTCGGAGACCAGGAGTCAGCCAGCCAGGATTCTTTTTCTCACGGACTTCTGGAGGGCCCCCAGTATACAAGGCCTTATGAATACGGAGGTTTGAAGGTTCCTGAGATTCTCTTGTCCGGGCACCATGAGGCTATTCTGACATGGCGCCGGAAGGAATCTATAAGGCGCACTTTGAAGAGGCGGCCTGAACTGCTCATAAGAGCTTGTCTTACCTATGAGGACAGGTGCTTTCTGGAAGAAATAATTGATGAAGAACAGTCAAGGAAAACGGTGTAGCGAGGCGAGGAGTGATATCCGTGAATATTCTTAAGACCATTGAAGATGCCCAGATTCGAAAGGATTTGCCGAATTTTGGGCCCGGAGATACAGTTAGAGTTTACTTCAAAGTAGTCGAGGGTGGACGAGAGAGAATACAGCCCTTTGACGGTGTGGTTATAAGACGCCAGAGCGGCGGGCTGAGAGAAACATTTACGGTAAGGCGTTTGTCTTACGGTATAGGCATCGAGAGGACTTTCCCGGTCCACTCACCTAGAATTAACAGAATAGAAGTGCTTCGAAGAGGCAGAGTGAGAAGAGCTAAATTGTTCTATCTACGAGGATTATCCGGAAAGTCAGCGAGGATACGCGAAAAGAGGAAATGATGGATACTATCAGGGACATCCTTGAAGTTGTCGTTGTTGCTTTTATTATTGCCATGCTCATAAGAGGCCTGGTAATAGAGACCTTTGTTGTACAAGGCCCGTCAATGGAGCCGACTCTTGTAGATGGAGAGCGGCTTCTGGTTTCAAAGATTGCCTACCGGTTTGGCAAACCGAAACGGGGTGATGTGGTTGTCCTCCGATATCCTTTGGATCCTTCGAAGGACTATATCAAAAGGGTAGTGGCTCTGGCCGGGGATACAGTAGAGTTGCGCCTGGGCCGGGTCTATGTTAACGGCCAGCTGAAGGAGGAACCCTATATTCATTTCCCCGGACTCTATAATATGGCAACCTTGACTGTACCGGAAGGTACTGTATTTGTTATGGGTGACCACAGGGTAAACAGCGAAGACTCAAGGTTCTTCGGCCCTGTGAAGCAGGAACTTGTAAAAGGAAAGGCGATTGTGATTATATGGCCCCTAAAAGCTGCCGGTGCCATAAAGTGAGTACGAGAAAGAAGCATCCCGGACTGCCAGGCCCGAAAACCTTGGACCTGGTAGATCTGGTTCTTTACCTGCTTGATGCCAGGATACCCCGGACGTCACTTCAGATTTCCGAGCCCTATCTTTTGAAGAAGAAAAGAGTATATGTGCTGACGAAACCGGATCTTGCTGATCCTGGAATCACGCAAGAATGGGTTGATTGGTTCAGATCCGGTGGCATGCCTTGTTTTGCAGTTGAAAGCAATAGTGGGAAGGGATTGCCCGCCATAATGGGTTTCATCAAAGAGACAAAGGCAGAAATAGACCGGAGAATTGACTCAAAAGTCATTGTTAGGCCGATTAAAACAATGTTGTTCGGGTTGCCTAATGTAGGCAAGTCATCTTTGGCTAATAGGCTGTTGGGGACATCAAAAGCCCCTTTCGGCGCCAGGCCTGGGTTAACCCGGGGCAGCCACTGGCTTAGAGGGCGCGGCTTGCTTGAGGTCCTTGATACCCCGGGGGTTATCGATACTTCCAAGGCAAAAGGTGATACCTTGCATAAACTTGCTGCTACATGGGCAGTTCGTGAGAATCAGTACGATGAGGGGGAGGTAGCTTTTTGGCTGGCCCGGGAAGTCTTCAAGCAGGCGGACCCGGCCTCACATATTATTGCATTCGGAAGTTCCAGAAGACTCATTGGGCCTGGTGGAGGTGTGGATTTGAACCGGGCCTGTAGAGCATTCATACAGTCCTTCCGTGATGGAAAGATTGGTAGAGTCTCTATTGAAAAGCCTGGTAACAGCCAGGCTCACCTGGCATACCGGTAGGTGTTTCGAACCACTGAAAGCATAATGACCGAATCTTGTTTTGCAGAAATTTGAGAGGAGGCCAAATTGTGAAAAACTATCTTGCTTATCTGGAATGTCCCAAATGTAACAAAAGATATGTTCCTTCCCAGTTAGTAAATCTATGCGACTGTGGTACTCCTGTATTAGTCCGGTATGACCTGGAGTCACTTAAGAAAGAATTTGATCCCTCTGTATGGCAAGAAAGGTCAAAAGGCCTGTGGAGATACAGAGAACTTTTGCCTGTACGTGACGATGGCAACATTGTATCTCTTGGAGAAGGCGGTACTCCTGTGATTAATATGCCCAGGCTAGGCAATCGCTTTGGTGTTGCGGGACTGGACCTAAAAGACGAAGGGCTCAGTCCTACCGGGACCTTCAAGGCAAGGGGCGCTGCAGTAGGAGTATCCATGGCAAAGGAATTAGGAGCCAGGGCGCTGGCAATGCCCACAGCAGGAAATGCCGGAGCTGCCTGGGCAGCTTATTCAGCAAGAGCCCGAATGAAAATGGTCGTTGCCATGCCTGCTGATGCCCCTGCCACCACACAGGCAGAATGCGTGGCCTATGGGGCGGATACGTATTTGGTAGAGGGCCTTATATCCGATGCAGGTAAGGTCATTAAAGAAGCGTGCAAGAAGCATGGTTGGTTTGAAGTCGCCACTCTTAAGGAACCATACAGGATAGAGGGCAAAAAGACTATGGGCCTTGAGATCTGGCAAGACTATGGTGAGGATTTGCCAGATGCGATAATCTACCCCACAGGCGGTGGCGTTGGGCTCATTGGCATGTGGAAAGCTTTCAAAGAGCTGAAGGAACTCGGCTGGCTCAAAGGGCCCCTTCCTAAGATGGTCGCTGTTCAAGCAGAAGGATGTTCACCTATTGTGACGGCTTACCGTGAGGGCAAGAATAAGGCTGAATTCCATAAGGGAGCTCATACCCTTGCCGCAGGCATTAGAGTCCCTTCAGCACTCGGGGATTTTCTTGTACTTGATGCTGTCCGTTCATCAGGCGGTACCGCTGTATCAGTGACTGATGACGAGATACTGGATGCCTGGAATATGGTTTCCAGGGAAGAGGGTCTTTTGATTTGCCCTGAAGGTGCAGCAGCAGTGAAGGCAGCGGAGAAAATCCTGGAGATGGGTGTGGTTTCTGCTGATGACACTATTTTAATACTCAACACGGGAGCAGGAATGAAGTATACGGAACTGCTCAAGGCCAAAGCCAGGAAACTTGAAGAAGGAGAGATTCCTGAATAGGGTAACACAACTGCACGGTTTTTCCCCGGGACTTTC
>JAXGOJ010000004.1:0-107272 GCA_040767525.1 Bacillota bacterium
ATGGCCCTTTACTCCCTTCCTGGGGGGATTGTGTGCCTTATATTGGCAGGAATCCAATTCATGCGCTTTGATACGTGGGCAAAAAAAGAAGTGGATAAGACGAAGGGAGGGCAAAAGTAATGAAAACTGCATTGGACTATGTTTACATGTTAATGGGGCTCTTCTTGATATGGGTAGCCTATGCAAATTATAAGGACACGGCTCATAAAAAAAGGCTTACCACCTCTTTGTTTTGGGCGATTCTCGGCCTTATTGTTGCATTTGGAGGCATGATACCCCCTGTAGTAGTAGGTATCCTTGTCGCCGTGCTTGCAGGTATTTCCGCAATTAACGGGGTTACCCAGGGAAGTGTAAAAGAAGCTCCTTACAGTTATCGCAAAACGCGAGCCGATAAACTGGGAGCCAAGCCTCTTCTGGCAGTGCTCGTAATTCCAGCAGTTACCTTTGCCTTTACACCGGTAAAGTCTATTACACAGGCACCCCTTGTTGGGCTGGGCCTTTCTTCAGTCCTGGCAGGAATCGTTGCCATGGGGCTGACCAAAGACAGTTTTAACAGCATGATGGTAGAAGGACGCAGAATCACAGACGCAGTGAGCTGGCCCCTGATTCTTCCACCTTACCTTGCAGCCCTGGGAGCCGTATTCAACGCCGCTGGAGTCGGGCCTGTAGTAGCCGACCTTGTATCGGCAGTTCTTCCTGTAGGTTCGAAAATCGGAGCCATAATCGCTTATGCCCTTGGGATGGCTCTTTTCACTATCATAATGGGAAATGCCTTTGCCGCTTTTGCCGTAATCACCACAGGTATAGGTATTCCGTTGGTTATTGCAGCCCACGGGGCTAACCCCAATATCATAGCCCCTTTGGCCATGACTGCCGGATATTGCGGTACCTTGCTTACAGTCATGGCTGCAAACTTCAACATGGTGCCTTCGGCACTTCTTGAAATGAAGAACAAATATGGCGTAATTAAGGAGCAGGTCTCTGTAGCACTGCCGTTGTGGATTGCCCACATTGTGCTCATGTATCTACTGGCGTTCTAGACCAAAAGGAGGCGAATTAGCTTGAAAAACATATTGGTAACAGGGTTTGACCCTTTTGGCGGAGAAAGAGTCAACCCCGCTTCCCGGGCAGTTTCAAGACTAACAGGCATGGAAACAAACGGTTATCAGATCGTGACAAGGGAAATCCCAACTGTCTTCGGAAAATCAGGGCAGGTTGTTCAACAAGCAATACAGGACCTTAATCCAAGTGTTGTGATCAACGTAGGGCAGGCCGGCGGCACCCACGCCATCCGTGTAGAGCGTCTTGCCGTTAATATGGACGATGCCAGAATTCCGGACAACGAGAATAATCAGCCCGAAGACTCTCCCATAGTCATAGACGGGCCCGTAGCATACTGGTCCACAATCCCGGTACGGAGAATAGTTGAAGAACTCCAGCAAAACGGTATTCCTGCTTTCATCTCGTACACCGCGGGGACCTATGTATGTAACCACGTTTTTTATTCAACACGCCACTTTGTAGAAAGTAACCGGCTTCCAATCAAAGTTGGATTCATACATGTCCCGTACCTTCCGGAACAAGTAATCAACAAGCCGCCCCTGCCCAGTATGTCAGAAGACACAATTGTGCGGGCCCTTGAGATTGTAATTTCTACAACGGTCTGATGGCCGTGTGGGGATAATTCCGGGTCAAACGAAGGATTCAAATGGCAGGGGTTTTGGGTACCATTGGGCTGGTTTTATTGTTGGGAGGCGCACCTTCTTTCAGTGCGCCTCCCAGGTGTATCAGACACAATTACCCGGAGGTTACTTGGCTGCCTTTGGCTCCAGCCATACATTATTCACAGAACTGACAAACTGGAAACCACCGTCATAATCTTTAACCCTCGTGTTGTATGCAAAGAAGAAATACTCGTGATAAGCGGGCATATGCGGCCTATCCTTTACAACAAGCTCTTGTGCTTGTTTCCAGACAGGTTCACGTTCTTCAGGCTTCACAAGGGTTACGCCTAGATCAAGTAATTCGTCAACCTGTGAATTCTCATACCAGGCACTGTTTCCGTTCGGCCCCTTGTTCCTGCTGTGGAACATGAAAATCATACCGTTGGGGCCGCTGTATCCGCCCAATATAAACATATCGCAATTACCTTTGTCCACTTCAGCCAGTAAAGTGCCCCATTCCAGGTTTTGCACATCAGTCTTTATCCCCAGTTCCTTAAGGCTGGTAGCAACTATCACTGAAAGTTTGGAACGGTTGGCATCCTGGGGGGACAGAATCTTCAAACTCAGGTCTTTTCCGTCTTTGTCAAGGAACCCGTCTCCGTTGCTGTCTTTCCAACCAAGTTCGGCCAGCAAGTCCAGGGCCTTATCGGGATTGTACTCCCAATGCTCTCTTAGAGACGGGTCGTACCCCAGATTTGGGGGAGGAACCGGCCCTACGGCTCTTTCAGCCATGCCCGGAGGGAAAATGGCACCAACAGCGCTATCCATGTCTATGGCCATGCATATGGCTTCCCTGAATTTAAGATCACTTGTGGGTTCGTTTTCACAGTTGAATGCCAAATACCTGTATACACCGGTTCCTTGCTTCATCACAGACAGGTCCGGTACTGCTTCAATTCTCTCAACATCTTTTTGAGGGATCTGGGCTACCAGATCAACATCTCCTGCTTCCAGGGCCATAAGGAGAGCATTGGGATCAGGTATTGGTTTGAGAATGATCTTCTCTAAATAAGGCTTGAGCCAATGATCCTCATTGCGGACAACAGATACGTAGTCATCAGGTTTCACTTCATCCAATTTGAAAGGCCCGCTTCCAATTGGAGCACGGGAAAAATTTTCAGGGCCCAGTCCTTCAACCACCTTTTGATTTACGATATATACGGAAGCCAGATTATCCAGGAGAAAAGCATCTGGTTCCTTGGTGGTGATCTTGACTTTGTACTTATCTAAAACTTCAACTTCTGCAATTGGCTGCACAAGATTATAACGACTGGATTTTGTCTCCGCGTTAAGGATTCTGTCTATTGAATACTTCACGTCTTCAGCAGTGACTTCAGGAGCCTCTCCCTTGGCAAAGACTTCATTGTCATCTTGCCACCTGGCGCCTTCCTGAAGGTTGAAAATCCATGTGGTGTTATCAGGGTTCTCCCAGGACGTGGCCAGTCTCGGAATGATTTTGCGATCGGGATCGTGGGCTACAAGGGCATCAAAAACCAGGTTAATCACATGCCATGAACCCTCATCGTTGTACAACGCGGGGTCAAGGTTTACGACGCCCCACGAGTCGCCCACCACAAGAGTGCCACCAACTATGGGCCCTGAATCCCCGCCTGCATCAGGAGCGGGTTCAGGTTTTGGGCCGCATCCAGCCAGTAGCAAAAAACTGGCCAGAACAAGGAAACAACACACTACCTTACGCAATGTCGTATACCTCCTAAACTACTGATGTACTTGCAAAAAGAAAGAATAATGCGCTAACGTTTGGATGCCGGCTTACCACCTCCTTGCACGATGAAATCTGACCCTGCTTCTTCCACGTCTATTAATGCAAAGCCAAGCGGGTACCTGACTAAAATTTACTTAGCCGCCGGTTTGGCCTCTGCTACGGTACTTCTCATGGTTGATCGCCAAAGGGCATAATAGTCACGAAACATACCGTTAGTCCCTTCTCAGGTGACAGCTAAAATGATGATCATGTAACAAAAATGTAGCGCAGATTGTTGTGTGGTTAATTGTCCCAAATTGCTGCATAATCCGGTCCGGTGCTTCACTTCAATACCTTCAACGCCTTCCAACGCCACTTGTAAATCCCCGCTCATCACCTTCCTCTGTAACCTTTTCCCGGCCTTTTTGGGCAGACTCCGCAAACATAAGCCTTCGTGGTTCTAAGGCCGTTAACAGGGCTTTTTTAACCCCCTTATAATCCCTTTGGCAGGATCTATCACACTTTGTATTTTCTACAGTCTTTAGGTCAAATCCTTCTTAAACCCATCAAACTCAATCAATTCCAAAAGTCTCGTCACCGGTCTGAAGTTCCTGGTATCTCAATAAACTACGATAAGCGGAAAGGGTCCAACCTCCATCTGCCTCTTCAGGTTTCTTGCCTGAATAATGGCACCGGGAGAAAACCACTGATATTGTCCTCAGGTAGGCTATAGCCTCACTTGACTCTATTCGGGCCTCTACATGCCCGAGGTATTCAAAGGGAGTAGAAGCAGGATGTCTCGGAAATCCTTTTTGAGACATGAACTCAGTGGTACCGGCGTAAAGCTCTTCAAGGTTCCCGGGTTCTCTGAAAATGACTAACCGGCGGAAACGCTGTAAAGACTTTTTCAGCTTCTGTTTCCCTTCGTTGAGTGTAAGATCAAGCCACTCTTTCACTGCACCTTTTGATGGCTAACCTGAGATTCGCTGACACCGGGTGGTTCAGCCTGATTCAATATACGTGATATGAAAAGCCACAAGAGAGCAAAACATGCAATAAGCAAAGATCCGGCCAGAAGCCATTTCAACCAAACCGGCATTATCCAAAGCCTGTCCTGGCTTTTGAGTTTCTGCAATTCTTCAAGTGCCCCATTGACCTCGAAGGAGAGAGTAGAACCGTCTGTCCTAGCAAATCTTTTGAGGAAAACTACAAGCCATTGAATCAGATAGCCCACGGGCATAAGAACATATTTGAGAGTGGTTTCCAGAGCAGGCCCAAGCCTCCTGAAAAACTCTGTTACCAGTTCCCTGCCTGCAGATGAACTCAAGCAAAAGGTGAGGGCCAGACACATTGCAACTAATACTACTATTACCGAACCCGCATTCCAATAGTGCCTTCTAGATGCCACACCCCACCCGGCAACCTCATGGCTCCTTTGCCTGATGATAAACATGGATGAAACCAGAAGGTACAAAACTGTGTCGCCAAGACCGCTGTTTCAGGTGAAAGCCGGGTCAGGGACACAATGAAGAATACAATGCTTCCAAATACCAGCCTTTAAGGCCAAGTAAGCCTCTTGGTAACAGTGTTTATCCCCGCGGCAGAAGACAGGACCGCCAGGGCCATAACGGTGTACAGCCATGAGCTTGAATAGTCTGTTGCTTTCCGGATAATCCCTAGGCAACCACATATCCCCATTAACACACCGGCCCAAGCCAAAAACAAAGAACGCCTTGGGCCAACATCCAGGGCATCCCTGAGCCTACCAGGCCGTACTTCGCCCGGGCCACTCCTGCCACTCCCATGTCCTCTGGAGTTTCTCTTCTTCCCATATGTCATTGCACCCCTGGCAGCCCATTGGCCCAACAGGTGGCTCACAAAAATCACTGCAAATCCGTTCCCCGGGGTAAAGCCAAAATCCAGGTGAGAATTGAAGAGTGATGCCACCCTCCCCCATAAAAGAGCTTCAGACAAGGACAGAAGCACGCTCAGGGACCAATCGTTCAAAGTCAATCACCTCCCCTGAGCGCCAATCAACTTGATTCAGAGGCGTGTAAACCGAAATTTTACGGTAAAACTCCCTGTGTTCAGGGGACACTTTCAGTACGATTGCTGATATCTTATGACCCCGGGACTGGAGCCTCTCAAGTTGAATCCAATCCTCCAGGGAGGGATACGGCATAATTGCAATTATCTCGGTGCTTAACGGCATCTTCGCACCTATCACAGACAAGGTTTCATGGAACTTTGCCCATGGCATAAACACTGATGCCAGGTGATCCAGAATTGCCCGGAAATGCATGCTCGAAAGGCCGGGAGATACAAAAAGATGCCGGCGTGCATTTTTTCCAGGACAGTTTGAAGCAAAACCAAAAGGAATTTCCCTGGTAAGAAGTTCATTGCAAACCGATGCACATATACATACAGCAGCTTCTAAACGTTCTTTGTCTATGCCATCCCACAAATTCTCCTGGGTATTCAGACTTAGAGCGGCCATTACTTGAGAGTGAAAACTTGGCAAGGTCATTTTGGATTGGAGGGAGGACGTCTTTGCCGTTGCTTTCCAGGCCACCTGATTAAGAGGCGTCCCGGGATAGTAGGGTTTGATCCCGATTATCTCCAAAGGGTCCTGGTTTATCCATCCACGGTCAGGTACCCCGCCAGATGGGTTACGTTGTGGCAGGTCCAGGCCTGCCATGGATAAAATCCGAGGGTACACCACTAGGCTATCGACAGTATCCAATACCGCCCTGGTTTCTTCCAGGCCCATGGGATCAGTAGATCTCAACGATACAGGCCCAAACCTGAAAACACCTCTGGATACACAACGGAACTTGAATTCCCTTTCAACCCGCTGAAAACACCCGGCATAAACATTGTTCTGTAACACAGCCCGTGCAGGTTTGTAAGATGGAACCACAGGCAGTGAGTGGATGCTATCCTTGTCAGGGACCTCATCCGCGCAGGAAAGGGCCATAACAGGTAAGGGTTTTCGGTTTTCTATTGATACGTTGAGGCTGATAGAATCACCCACGAACGCCCTGGTTCTCTCAAAGTGCCGCTCATAGTGAATATGCTTTAAGCATGCACGGGAATACCATGAACCAATGATGCTTGCTGCCATCAAATAGGCTCCTCCTATAGATGCATAGCCCAATTGGGCCACGGCCCCTGCAGCAAACATTACTGCACCCACAATCGCTAAGGTCCGGGTGGACATAGTATCCCTTCCTCCTAAGATCCATTGCCTATGAACATGCCTACTGGGCCCTGAGCCAGGATAGTCACACAATCTCCTCCCGGCCTCCCACAGGAACCCTGACTGATTCCAAAACCTCCCGGATAAGGTCTTCTTGTGATCTTCCCCGGTAAAACATATCCTGAGATACCATGAGCCTGTGTGAAAGAACCGGGACTGCAAGATGTTTTGCATCATCAGGGATAACATAAGATCTGCCCTGGATAAGTGCATAACTCTTACAGGCTCTTGCCAGGGCAAGGGTCGCCCTGGGGCTTACTCCGATTTCAACCACTTTCAGATTCCGGGTCTGCCTTGATATTTCTGCAACGTAGTCCACAATTTCAGGAGAAAGATAAACTTCCCTGGCCTTTGCTTTCAGTCTGGCAATTTCCTCAATGCCAAGGGGTTTTATTTCAGGCAAGACATGGGTGCCTTTTTCAAACCTTAAGACTATCCGTTGCTCCTCCTCTTTCGAGGGGTAACCTATCCTAATCCTCATAAGAAACCTGTCCATCTGGGCCTCGGGCAAAGGAAAAGTACCGCTAAGTTCAACCGGGTTCTGGGTTGCCAGAACCATAAAATTCCCGGACAGCAGATAGGTATTGCCGTCAACAGTGACCTGACGTTCCTCCATACATTCCAGGAGGCTCGACTGGGTCCTCGGGGTTGCCCTGTTGATCTCGTCGGCTAAGATAATGTCAGTAAAGACGGGGCCCGGCCTGAACTCAAAGTCCTGGGTCTTTTGATTGAATATGCTCGTGCCGGTGACGTCTGCCGGCATCAAATCAGGAGTAAACTGGATTCTTCTGAAAACAAGGCCCATGCATTGGGCGAATGTTTTCGCCAAAAGGGTCTTTCCGACTCCAGGCACATCTTCAATAAGAACGTGGCCCTCTGATAAAAATGCGGTCAAAAGAAGGTCAATTACCTCAGATTTACCCACAATAACCTGGGCCATAGAGGATTTAATAGCAGCAATCCCGTCCGATACATCTTTTACATCATTCATCAGTCTACTCCTCCTCCGGCATAAAAATGAAAAGTTTCTACAAGAATCGAACTCTTGTAGAAGCCATGACGTTTTCGGAAACTAAAGCAGGCCCTGTACTACCACGTATAGTAACGGTTGCTCCAAAAAGTGACAAGCAACAGTGAATCCTTTCAAGTTGTACAGGGCCCATGTAAGTTACCTTACCCCTTATTCCCCGGCCGTTTCCAGTCCTGCATAATAGTCAAACCAGCTCAACATTCTTTCATAGCGGTCGAACTTGTGATACGGCCTGCTAAATACATGGAATTGGTCCGGGTACCTGACCAAAACAGCAGTTTTCCCCAAACGCCTGAGGGATAGGTAGAACTCTTCAGACTGGGAAACCGGGCACCGCAAATCTCCTTCTCCGTGAATGAACATCACCGGGGTCTCAACCCTGGTAACAAAAGATATTGGCGCCCTTTCGAAATACTCCTCATGGGCTTCCCATGGTAACCCGCCCCAGTGATTCTCGCCGAAAAACGGAATATCGCTTGTTCCCCACATGCTGTACCGGTTAGACACAATAGCTCCTGCAATAGCAGCTTTGAACCGGCTAGTTTGTGTGACCGTCCAGCTTGTCATGTATCCACCGTAAGACCACCCGGTCACAAAAAGTTTGGACGGGTCGGCTACACCAAGGGAGACTGCATAGTCCACACCTGCCATTATGTCTTTAAAATCACTGCCTCCCCAATCCCGAACACATGCACAGGCAAACTCCTGGCCGTATGATTGGGACCCCCGGGGATTGGTGTAAAGGACGGCGTATCCTTTGCTTGCGAATACCTGGTGCTCAAACCTGAATGCGGCTCCATATACACCATGGGGGCCACCATGAATGAACAGCACGGTTGGGCGCCTTTCCCCTTCTTGATACCCGGGCGGATACAACATCCAACCATCAATGTCCCAGTCCTTGTCACCTTTATAAGTGAATTTCTCACATCTCCCAAGGGAAATTTGGCCCAACCAGCCATTAAAATCTGTCATCACACAAAGCTGCTCACCGGATTCACGTGTCCCGTCAAACAGGTACAGATTATCCGGCTCAGTAGGTGAACCCTTCTGAAGAACAAACGTCCCTCCTGTCTTGCTTATGGCAGCCACATTTTGGCCGGGATCGTGCCAGATGGCCTTAATCTCGGGCCCGGGCTTGTCAAGGGATACCTGGAACACTCCGGTTGCACCTTTATCGCAAGCCAAGAAAGTAATAATGCTTTGGCATTCCCACAAAAATGGCCGAACACCGGCGTCGTAACGCATATCGGAAGACACGCGATTTCCTAAGGGCCTGTCAAATTCTCCCGTGAGGTTGACTGCATCTTTCATGGAAAGAGGTTTTGGCCCTGAGATAACTTCTCGAGTCTCAAGTTCCTTAATGAATTCCCCCACTTCAAGAACCCAAAGTGCCTCAGTGGTCGAACCACGGTGTGAATTGTCGTGTCCAACAAAAGCTATTCTTTCACCATTTGGTGCCCAGGCGGCACCTCTGCACGGGCCTACTCCATCCATAAGCCACACCGTTTTACCCGTGGCCGCTTCAACCAACCAAAGATCTTGTTTTTGCAGATAATCTGCATCCTGCCGCCTCAGGGCAGCAACCAAAAGGTATTTGCCGTCAGGCGAGTAAGCCAGTTCTTCGTGATCATAATCACCTTTTGTAAGCCGCCTGACAGCTCCTTTTACCTCCCCGGATTCCGGCGGTAACCCAGGTACTGCCACGATAAACACGTGGGTCGTTAGATCCCCCAGGTATCCGATACCGTCAAAACGGTACTTCAGCCGGGTGATTACCTTAACATCTGATACACTTCTCTTCTCGTTGTCCTCATGTTTCTCGTATCTTTTGCTCTTTCCTGCTAAAGCCTTTTCTGCCTGGCTTTCTGCCCTCTTCTTGTCCCACTCAGGCGCACCGGGATAAGGAACCCAGTCGTCGTTTTTGACGAAAGCCCTGGATGTAAAGGCAATAAACTTGCCATCAGGTGACCATACAGGAGCGCCCTTGACTGCCTGTTCAGTTTGAAGATGCCAGGGTTCGCCTCCACCTACTTCCATTATCCAGACCTGGGCCTTGCCTGAACGCTCAGATACAAAAGCTATTCGTTTGCCGTCTGGCGACCAGCGTGAAAAGCGGTCTTTACCTGAAGAAGTCAAACGGGTGCCTTCCTTTGATGAGACATCAAACACCCATATATTTGTAAGGTTCTTGTCGCTCTTCTTATCTGCCTGTGAGACTGTAAACAAAACCTTTGAACCGTCAGGTGAGACCTGAGCGTCACCTACGTTTCTGAACTTGTACAGATCCTCCGGTTTCAATACATGACCCAATATATCTCCTCCCTTAAACCTTTGTGTCAGGCTAATCCTGCAAGCCTGCCTACATAGCCTATCTTCCTAGTTCGTCGCCTCATCATGCATATCCTTCGGGTACCGTTGCTGTTAATCCCCTGGAATTTGCTGTAATTAGTACAATGAAACGGGGGGACGGTCCTATCGTTTCAGGGCCTTAGGGCAATCGGCCGCAAACCTCCGTCGGAGGTATCCGTAGTGGTGTGACAAGACGTTTCCATCACCATGAAGGCAGCATACTTGACTACTGCTCCCCACGGCTTTCACAGATAAACTCAGGAACCTGCTACTAAATGACATGCAACGAATCTGCCTGGTTCGATTCTTTTAGCTCAGGCTCCATTTCTGAACATCTTTCTTCGGCTCTAAAACATCGTGTCTAAACTGACGGCCAGAGGGTGGATTTAGCGGGCTGGGTACATCACGCTTCAAGGAGTATCCGTTCCTTTTTTACCTCAGGGGATCGGTATAGGTGCTGCGGACATCAAAGCCAGAGTGTACGGATGATAAGGATGGCTGAATATGATGTCGGAATCGCCAATCTCCACGATTTTCCCAGTACATAACTCCTACCCGGTCAATGTGCTTCACCACATGGAGGCCATGAGCAATAAAAATATAGGTAAGGCCCAGTTTGGCACGGGATTCTTCAAGCAGATTCAGGATCTGAGCTTGAATAGAAACATCAAGGGCAGAAACCGGCTCATCACATATAATCAGTTTTGGCCTGAGGGCAATTGCCCGGGCAATTCCTATACGTTGCCGCTGGCCGCCTGAAAACTCATGGGGGTACCTTGAAGCATCAGATTGGTGCGAGCAACAGTCTCCAGAATCTCTTTTACCGCATCATTCTTCTCTGCAGATGTTACAAGGCCATGGTACTGCAAAAGGCTCCCGCTCAACGGCTCACCAACAGTCATCCGGGGTTGAGAGAACCATAAGGTCTGAAAGACTATCTGCATGTCTCGCCTTAGACCGCGCAGTTCCGTTCGAGACAACTCAAAAACCCTCCGGCCGCCAAAGACCACATCCCCACCTGTAGCAGGAGTCAAACGAAGTATCACACGGCCCACTGTAGTCTTGCCGCAGCCTGACTCGCCGACAATCCAAATGTACTCCCCTGGCATTACATCAAAAGATACCCCATCAACTGCCTGTACGTAGTCAACACCTTAGAAAACCCCTCCGTACCGGAAAATGCCCGCAAATCGACTACTTCAAGCAACGGCTGTTCATCTATGGCTGCCCTGCTGTCAAAATGTTCTACTCTTTCTTCCTGAAGCGCTATGATAATCACCCCTCCCCCATCACTAGATGCCCCAAGCGAAAAATGGCACGCCACTTTATGGTCAGTACCCAAAAGGAAAGGTTCTTCTTTTTCACAGATTTCCTCAGCATAAGGGCATCTGGGATTGAAACAGCAACCCGGAATTGCCTGAATAAACTCAGGAACACTTCCTTCAATGGCCTGAATTTTTGACCGCGGCCTGTCAATACGGGGTGTGGATTTATATAAACCTACAGTATATGGGTGAGGATTTCGGCTCTTTAACTGAGAAGCCTCCTCCACTACTTTGCCTGCGTACATAACGACAACCCCTATCCGCCATTTCGGCAATAACCCCCAAATCATAGGTTATTAGCATGATTGCCATCCCTGTTTCATGTTTAAGATTCTTTATGAGCATCAAGAATCTGACTGAATGATCACATCCAGAGCAGTTGTAGGTTCGTCAACGGCAATTTGGGATTACAGGAAAGCGCCATGGCAATCATTGCCTTGCCGCATCCCGCCAGATGGCTGATAGGATACTCATGCACTTTCCGGTGAGGATCCGGTATTCCGACAAGGCTCAACATATGCTCAGCTTTTGCTGAGGCTTGTTTGTGATTAAGCCCTGGTGTAGCATTATTGACTCTGCCACTTGAGATCAATGGTGTGAACAGGATTAAGACTTGTCATGACTCTTGAAAAATCATAACATCTCGTTACCACGAATCTCTTGCATTTGGGAATTTGTCTTTTCTATGAGATCCTCTCCTTGAAAGAGAATCTGTCCTCCTAAATACTGTCAGAGCGGAATGGGAACCAAGCTTCATTATTGAAAGAAACATTACGCTCTTGCCACAACGGAGCTCGCCTACAATCCCAAGAATCTCATTATGTCTGATTTTAAAAACGACATCATCTACTGCTTGCACTAGACCATCACTGGTCTTGAAGCAACCTTAAGACCTTTTACTTCAAAGAAGACAATCCGGCATGTTCCTTCCCCCAATCTTGCCTTGGTGATTGCAAGCAACCTTTACTCACAGTCATTACCATGGTTTGGGGTCTTTAGAGGCATCAAAAACCACTTGGCCCGATGCCAAAACCAGTGACGGCGCTCCCAGCAACTGAAGGGGATTACCGTCCCAGATCACAATGTCTGCAATACACCCTGGCATTGCGCATCCGATTTTGCTTCCCAAACCAAACAGTTCAGCAGGCACTCTCGTGATTGCATCAATGGCTGATTGCCTGTCAAGCCCTTCTTTGGCACACAATGCAGCCATAAGTGATAGATGGTGAGCCGGAGGTGAAGGGGCACCGGTTGCTATGGCTACCTCAACGCCTGCTTTTTTGAGTATACCCGCGGTCTTAAAAGTGCTGTTTCGGAACTCAGGGTCCATTTTGTCTACCAGGGGGAATGAAAATTACAGGAACTTTGCTCTCGGCCAAAAAATCAGATACCATATGTGCTTCTGTTGCTCCTGCCACGATTCCGTTTAAATCGAGCTCCTTTATGAGCCTTGTAAGCGTGGCAATATCGTAAAACTGCAGCCCCGAAAGAAAGACACCGGAATGCTTTCCTTCATGACAGTTAATAATGCATCTAATACCATATCGAATTTGGGTTTGCTCTTTTTCTTACGGTTCTCCCATACTCTCTGGCTCTCATGAAATGATCTCTGACCATTGCAGCAATACCCATTCTGGTTGAAGGCATTTTGGGCCCCTCGCTGTAAGTAGACTTGGGAAGCTTTTCCTAACGCAATTCTCAGACTGCCTGGTTCATGAGCACTCCCTCTTCCGGAAGGTTTCGTTTATGTTAACAATCGGCCCCTGGCCACCCATGACGTTGGCTTCAGCAGGCCCAGTTGCTACCGTGGTCACACCTCCTCCAAGAGCATACCTGAAAGCACTATCTTTCCAGTTAACACCATCAAGTGCTCTTACGTGGGGTTGAATAGGCCCGCTGATCTCGTCCTGGTCCCTTCCTTCACTACCGGCTTCTGATTCTCTGACACCTATGTAAACATAGGCATCTACCGAGCCTGGCGTAACATAAGCACCTTTTGCGTCTATGACTTTTCGCGTCTTCAGGGGTGTCAATAGCCGGGCCAACTGGATATGATGCTTTCGTCTATCAATATGTCAAGAAGTGTCTCTTCACCGTTTTTGCAGCATCTTTGCCTTTTGATCATCAACATTTCTTAAACACCACCTTACCATTTGCAAAGTCATATATACATCAGTATCAATGTCAAAAGGATAACCGGTCATTACAACCAAATCAGCGTCTTTCCCCGGCTCGATGCCTGTCCTATCACCCATACCTGCAATTTCCGCACCGTTTACTGTCATTGCCTTGAGCGCATCGTTTGGAGCCATACCGGCTTTTACGCATACAGCAGCCCGATACAATGAATGACTCAAAGGAATAACCGGGTGATCAACGGTCAAAGCCACTTTGACTCCCTCCTGGCCTCCTGCAGGTATTGTCCTAAAAGTAAGCTCTTTTGTTTCGCTGGCGCCCTTCGGAGAAAACATGGGACCTATCACCAGGAGCACCGCTGTCAATATTTCCTTAACAACACAATGGCCTGCGGTTACGCTGCTCCAGGTAAAATCAATATCAAATTCTTTACACAGTCTAATAACAGTCAGGATATCATCAAGACCGTGCCACGTGTACTCTTGCGGGAATTTCTTTTCTCAAGACCTTTGCCACAATCTCACAGTCCAAGATTAACCCCGTACCATCATTTGCCTGAGCCCTGCGTTCAATATAATCCCGGGCTTCCATAAATGCTTGGCGAAACACGGCAGCTACACCCATTCGGGTTTTTGGATGGTTGTCAGCTTTTCCCGGAAAGCGATGTTTGGGATTGCCTCCAAATGCGAACTTCAACCCTGCAGGTTGTCGCACAACCATGTCATCTACAACAGCCCCCGCGGTCTTCACCAAAACACTTTGTCCCCCGATTACATTACCGCTTCCCGGATGGATCAACAGCATGGTAAAACCAGCGGCTCTGGCAGCAGCGAACTCGGGATCTTGGGGGTTTACAGAATCCATGACTCTAACCTGAGGCGTTCTTGGGCAAGTCATTTCATTGGCATCATCAACACCATCTTCAATAGCCCCAATGTGACAATGTACATCTATAAATCCAGGCAAAACAAACATACCTGTAGCATCTATTACTTCACAATCATCTGGAACTGCAACTTTGCTGTCAACTTGTACTATCTTGCCCTGGTCCAAAAGAACATCGCCAGGTGCATAATCCCTTTCAGCCATAGTAAGGACTGTTGCGCCTTTTATAACCTTCAACTGAATCCCTCCCAATAATTTGAGGTTTCATAATCTTATGTTATAGCAATGCTATCTAAGACGGGACCGTGGATCCAGCGCATCCCGTAAAGCATCTCCCAGAAAGTTAAATGACAAGACTGTAATTGAGATCAAAATTCCGGGATAAAATACAACCCACCATGCCGACCGCATATATACCTGTGCCTTGGTTAACATGCTGCCCCAGCTTGAAGTTGGCGGTTGAACACCTAATCCTAAAAAACTCAATGACGACTCGGTAAGAATTGCCCCTGGAATTCCCAAAGTGGCAGCAACGATAACCGGCCCCATTGCATTGGGAAGCACATGTTTAAATACTATGCGGAAATCATCAAAGCCTAGGGCTCTGGCGGCTTCGACAAATTCCCGTTCACGTAGGCTCAAGAACTCAGCCCGGACCAATCTGGCTATATGCATCCACCCGGTCAGGCCGATTATAATCATCACATTGTAAAGACTGGGCTTAAGAGTAGCCTGCACAGTCAGGACAAGAAAGAAGGTAGGAAAGCACAGCAAAATATCTACAATTCTCATTAAAATGGTGTCAATGCGGCCGCCGAAATACCCGGAAATCGCACCGACTGCAGTACCCACCAAAGTGGCAATACCCATTGATATAAAACCCACCGACATTGAGATCCGGGACCCATACATGGCCCTGGACAAGTAGTCCCTCCCAAGGTCGTCAGTTCCCCACAAAAACTCTTTGCTTGGAGGAGCAGGCATGCCAGGTTTTGGAAGCCTGCTGGTATCAATCTCATTTGGATCATACGGAGCAATTTGTGGGGCAAACACAGCCACTATACCCAATGTAAGCAAAATTACTGCACCTATTATCCCAAGCCTGTGCCTGGCAAACCGCTTGATAAACTTCCCGCAATTCACAAAACCTCCTCCCTGGCTCTTTTATCTAGTACCGTATTCGGGGATCGACAAAAGCATATAGTATGTCAGCCAGCAGGTTGCCAAGCATTACCATAAAGGATGATACAAGCCCTACTCCCATGACAAGGGGATAGTCGCGCCTGAAAATAGCCTCCACTCCCAACCTGCCCATGCCTTAGTATGAGAAAATGACCTCGACAATATAGGCACCGCCAATTAGATTAGTGAGTGAAAACCCCAAAAGAGTTACAATAGGAATAAGGGAATTGTGCCATGCGTGTTTCACAATAACAGTGAGCCCGCTTAATCCCTTGCCCTTGCAGTCCTCACATAATCTTGTTTGAATGTCTCTACCATGCTGGTACGTTGATAACGCATCCAGCCTGCTGAAACTTGATGCAGACAGTGTAACTACCGGAAGGACAAAATGATGCAGCCGGTCTACTATCATGGTAAAATGCCGGGGCCACATCAAAGGATCCCTTCCCCCTGTAGGAAACCATCCCAAGCGCAAAATAAGTACACCACCATAAGCCCGAGCCAAAACGCGGGATAGATACTCCGATGAAGGCATACAAAGTAGCAATATAATCAGTTAACGAGTACTGCTTAACAGCCGATACAATCCCTATTGGGAGGGCAATCAGAATGGATATTATAAGGGCGTGGCACCCAGGAAAGGGTTGCCGGCAACCTTTCTTTGATAAGGTCTTTTACCAGTATACACGGCTAATAAGGGATATTCCTAAGTTCCCGTTAATCACCTCTTTTGCCCAATTAAGATACTGCTTGTGAACCGGTTCATTGAGCCCAAGTGCCTCCTTTAGTCTGGTCTGCTCCTCCGGCGTAATGTTCACAAATGCTGCGGGTCGATAGCCATAGCCATGAGAGGGTCACCAGGTGCCATTTTGATTATCCCGAAGTTTATAATGGATACTCCTATGAGAAGAGGCATCAGAAGTACCCGGCAGCTACATAGTTGAGCAAATTCAACCCTCCTAAACAAGGGGCTGGGATTGCATTCAAATGCTACCCAACCCCATGTATATGCTTGCGCTACTTGCCGCTAGGCTCCTTGATGTACAGTTTTCAGTAAAGTACCAGGTGATTACACTGGAGTCTTTTGTGGTATCCTCAGGTACTCCGCCAAGGTCGTCCCAGACAGCATTAACGTCTATGAACTCGTAAAGGGGAATGTAGGGAATATCTTCCATAATGACATTTTGCAACTCACAGTAGATCTCTTTTCTGTGCTCTCCTCTATCGGTAGTTGTGACCCCTTCCACAAGAAGCTTGTCAGCCTAGGATTCGAGTAACCATACACATTGTGCCCGGCAGGACAGCTCTTGGAGTGAAAGCGAAATGTAATCCGGGTCGAAAACGTCGGGCCTGCGCCTGTAAGATGGGAATCCATATCTTTTGGGTCTACTTGTTCTCTCAACTTCTGGTTAAAAGCTGCAGGTTCAAGCAAACGTATTTCCATCTCAATTCCTACTTTGTCCAGCTGTGCCTGAAGCATAGTGTTCACTTTCTCGTACTGGGCAAATCCAGTCTGACCGTAATGTACAAAACTGAACCTTTGCCCATCCTTAACAAGGACTCCGTCAGGGCCCGGCTTCCAACCAAGATCTGCGAGAATTTCTTTGGCTTTCTCGGGGTTATACTCATACCTTGGTGCATTCTCATTATATACCCATGCATGTACGCTGGACGCGTAAATGTTGTAAGCAGTGTACACAATCCGTAAGTTACAGTGTTGGCAATATCTTCCTTGTCAATGGCATAAGCTGTGCCTGGCGAACCCGTTTATCACTGAAGGGGCTTCTTTACATTCAGCCATAAAACGCCAATGCTCCGTCGCTGTATCTGTATTGAATCACTCCCGGATAGTCAGCAAATTTCTCAACGTCTGCATCATAAAGGTAGGTTGCATGTAGTTCTCTGTTTTCAAAGCCGCCACATTAGCCTCAGCATTTGGAATGATTTTGAGAACTATTTTGTCCAGGTACACAGGAAGGAAATAATCGTCGTTCCTTACCAAGACAGCATACTCACCGGTTTTGCGTTCCTGCATCTTGAATGGGCCGGTGCCTATTGGATCGAAGTTGGCCGGGTTATCGTTGATGTCAGTTCCTTCAAACACGTGTTTCGGCACGATACGCACAGCCGAATATTGATTACCGAGTTTCCCCAAAAACGGGGCAAAGGGCTGAGGCAGAATGAACTTCACCGTAAGGGGATCAACCACTTCACACTTCGTACTTCGTCCCCCACTGTGAAACAAGATCTCTGGGTGGTAACTGTCTTGGGATCCATAATTGCATCAAAGGTAAACTTTACATCATCTGCCGTAAAAGGCTCTTCATCGTGCCATTTTACGTTCTCCCTGAGTGTAAACGTATATTCCTTGCCATCAGGGGAAATATCCCATTTTTCAGCCAACCGTGGCTGTATGTCGTTTTCATCAACTTGAACCAATGGATCAAAAATGTACGAATGGGCAAATTGTCCTGTTTAAGAACAGGGTTAGACATAGGCTGCTCCCAGTAGACCCACTGCAAGAATGTACCACCCTTGGTTATCTCAGGTTCTACATTCTCAGGTTCTTTGGGTTTAGCAGGGGTGCAGCCTGCAAACAAAGCACCGGAGAAAAGAGCGTTAAAAAGAAAGACTGCCAGATACCGAAAACTGTTCTTGTATCTCATGCTCTATGACCTCCTTGTAGACTGTTCTAAGTAAACCTCCGGGGAACCTCACGTATCCTATACCCAATAAACTCATGTGAATTGGGCAAACAGGCTTTATCCTTAATCCTTTAAATACCTGTCAAAGAATCTTTCAACCTGTTTGAACAAGTCATACCTTACATTGGGATTCCAATAAACATGGCCTTCTTCAGGGTAGATCCTCATATCAAATTCCTTCTTGTGCTCTATTAGCCTGGTCATAAGGGGGTAGGCATGTTCATGAATTCTCACATTGGGATCATTGGTTCCGTGAACTATCAAGAGGGGCGTTTGAATAGCATCAACATTATCCACAGGTGACCATTCCTTATACCTCTCTACTTCATCTTCGGGGTAACCCATTTTCATTGCAAAATAAGTCACTCCGAACTTGAGGTATGCCCTCCAATCCATTACCCCTGCAACTTCAACGGCTGCTTTGAAAACCGAAGGAGCCAGCTCAATAGTGTGTACAGTCAGATACCCGCCGTAGCTGTGGCCCATCAAACCCAGCCTGGTACCATCAACGTAGTCAAGTTCTTTTAGATAATCTGCAGCATGAACAATGTCCTTAACAAGGCCTGTGCCCATGTCACCGTAGCTGGCTTGTTCAAACTCACAACCGTATCCGATACCTCCTCTGTAATTAAGGTCCAGGCAGACAAACCCCCGTTGTACTGCCCTTTGAATAACCGGTTGAAATAAACCATGCCATCTGTATCCGTCTTGAGCCACAGGGCCTCCGTGAACAAATATCAGGGCAGGGGAAGGTTCTTTTCGGGGACGTGGAGTGTACAAGTAGCCATATATCTGTTTTCCGTCATAACTGGGAAAACTGATTGATTCAGGAACCTGTCCTTGACTAAAGATCTCTGGGGGGCACAGATTGGACACCAAGTCCTCAGGCCCCTGATTTTTGACAGTGGTAATGCCCAGCTCAGGAAACCTTGTTGCAGAAGAAAAGATGTACGCGATCTTACTATCATCGGGAGACCATGGACTCAGACTGCCCCTGGGCCATGTTGGGATAACACGGCACCCCTGGTAATCACCGGTAGCACAATAGCCTTTCAAATCGTCTGCGCAGTAAACCCAAATCCTCCTCTCGCTAAGATCAACTCCTTCATTAGAAAGTACGGCCACACGCCTGCCGTCCCTTGACCACCTCGGGCAACTGACTTCAAATTCCCCATGTGTTACTTGACGAACTTCGCCCTTAGAAACATCAATAATCGCCAGGTGATCCCAATTATTGAATCTTCTGATAACAGCTATATTGCGGCCATCGGGACTGAGCTCAAACTCAAAATCGTAATGGGCACCTATTTCGCAATGCTCTGTAAAGATGACTCTGGCAAGGTCTTCTGAACAGTACTTAGTATGGACCACACAATCTTTGCCGGCATCAAATTCACTCTGGTAAGAATCAGGAATACATTGTTTAATAACTATTTCGTCAGTCTTGTAGTCAAGCCCTCGCCGGGCATATACAATTTTGTCCGTCCCAATCCACTGAGGGTTGTACTCACTCATATCTGTCCTGGCAAGCCAAAACATTTTGCCGTCAGTAATGTCTGCTACACCAATATCAGAATGCAGATCCCAACGAAAAGTTTCAAAGGCTATTTTTGTGCTGCAGGGCGACCAGGCAAAACCGCCTCCGAAAAAACCCGCGGGATTTTGAAGTCTCACAATTCGTTTCAGGCAGGTACCATTGGCGTTCATGATGTAGATTCCATCAGTACTCTTGAAAGCAAGGTGCTTCCCATCGGGAGAGAATCTTATGCCTGATTTAGCCTTTTGTGTTTCGGTAAAGCATGTGGTTGTACCATCGGCCATATCAACCAAATGAACTTCGTTTTTTGATATGACCGCCATTTGGCTTCCGTCAGGGCTGAAGTCCCAGTCTGATACTTCCAGATCGCAAATAAGCCTGGAGGACGTGGAATCAACCTCTGAACCCCCTGAGTATGCCCACAGTTCAGGTTTTTCACCGCCAATGCATGAGTAGGTGAGCAAACCGGTAGGAGACCATTTATAGGAAGCCACAGATTTCAGGTATGAAACTGCCTCCAAAGATATCAACAGAATAGCTCCTCTCGATAAATTACTGGTCCGAGCAATTGCTGCTTCGTATAATCGGTGAAAGCACTCTTGCCAGCCGCCGATCAATAACTAAAGCTCAGGTACACTCATAAACAGCGGCTATGGTAGCTCCAGAAATAAAGAAACACGGGAACCGGACAACATAAGGGGGTGTATCTGCAGATTCTTATGCGATTGAATTTTGCAACTAGGCGTCGTTACTGCTATGTAATGGCTTCGATATAACTTTTCCGGCCGCCCGCTCTGGTGTCACCCCCTTTCCAGGCCGCAAAAGCACCCTCGAAATACTATCTTCGAAACACGGGTTTATGTTACTGGTAATATTCTACGGAATTCTTATTCATTCCTGCTTAAACGGCAAAACCGCCAAATAATTGTGAGTCGCGGGTGGCCTTTTGGAAAGCCAGCGGTAACCTGAAATGAATCCCCCGATCTCGTCAAGTTTTGACCAAGGCCATCATTTCAAAGTAAGCGGTAACCTGGAATGAGCCATTTCCCTTTCTCCTCGATCAAAATTAGTTCCAGAAACAATCCAACTCTGGGAGCCAGAAGGAAATGGCTCAATACAAGGTTGCCGTGAATACAGGCCTCTCCAGGCGCCCTTAAGAACCTCTGAAACGATAGGACCGTCCCCGCGTTTCACCGGGTTTCAGGGTTTTAGTGTCGCAATACGCTTCCGCTTCGTGACAATGTGTGTTTCCCATTGGCCAGGGCCGGCTCACCGTTGACAAGCACCCAGTCGAACCCTTCAGGATATTGCCTTGGTTCGTCATCTGTTGACTTTTCGACAACCAGTGACGGAGTGAACACAGCAATATCTGCTTTCTTGCCGGCTGCTATCTCGCCCCTGTCCTTAATCCCCAGAGTAGACGCAGGCAGGCCGGTTATGCGCCTGATGCCTTCTTCAAGTCCGAGCATTCCTACGGCATACCTCTGAATGAACCTGGCCATGCCTCCATAAGTATTGGGATTGGGAAGGAAGTACGGAGGCACTGTCTGCTCTGCTGATGTATCGAAGACTTTGGTGTCATTTCCCACCATGGCCCGGGGATGACGGTAAAAAACACGTTTTACATCATCAGGTGTATCCGGCTTGCCCAAAGACAGTCTCGCATAAGGGTCGTTCATGATAACGTCCAGTAGTGTTTCAAAAGGATCCTTGGACGTTTCGCCGGCAATTTCAGCTATTGCTTTGTTCGAATAGGATTGAACACTGCTTGATCCAACCAGGATTCCTGATGCCCAATTCCTGGTAGTAATCGGGTTAAGGGAATAATACTTCCCGGCCATAACATAATGTCTTATCTCCTCCCTGTAATCCGGAGCCCTCAGGTTCTCGGCAAATTGCTCAAGATTCCCGGCTTCTACAAGCCAGGGTGACAATATGGAGGAGACATATTTCAGTTGAAGAATTCCTCCGGTCAGGTGATGAGGGATAACATCGAAAGCAAGATCTACGCCATCTTTGATCACATCATCCAGATACGCCAGTGTCTCTTCAGCAGCGCAAACCGCCAGTTTAGGTGTTGGTTCAGGGGAAATAAGGTATCCATAGTTGAGGTGGGCGATTTGCAGGCGGCACGAAGTTTCCCTTGCTATGGCAACGGCTTCTTTCAGCCCGTTTATAAGCCCCGGGTTGCCGAAGCCTTCCCGCAAGCCTGTACGTCTCCAATGGGTAGAGAAGATGCCGCCTTGCCTGGCAACCACTTTCACTACTTCGCATGATTCCTCATGGGTACTGAATGCATTGGGCGCATAATCCATACCGTTTGAAATACCCCAGGCTCCAGAGTCCATTGCCTCTTCTACCAGCTGTTTCATGCGTTGTATCTCTTCGTGAGTAGCAGGGCGTCTATGGTCTTTACCCATTACTGCCCCTCGTACTGTGGCATGGCCCACAAGAGGGCAAATATTCATGCCCGGCCTGGTTTGCTCTACCCGTTCCATCCATTGGCCGAAGGTTTTCCAATTGATGTCAAAACCGCTGATTTCAAGGGAATACTTCTTTGCCAGCTCAAAATCGACCACCGGGTCATGGGAATACTTGCCGGGAGCAGCCTTATGCCACCAGTTCCAATCCCATGTTCCGGAAACCCAGTATTCAGTTGCCGGAGCCGGAGAGAATCCGCACTGCCCGCCAACTGAGGTCGTTATTCCCTGGCCTATTGAGCTCTGGGCCGCAGGAAAATCCAGTATCGTTGAATCTGAATGTGAGTGCATGTCAATGAATCCAGGCGTCACAACTTTTCCTGTGGCATCAATGATTGTCCTGGCCTTGGCATTCTTCAAATCGGCAATTGCTGCAATAGTATCTCCTTTGATTCCTATGTCAGACTCAAAACCAGGACTGCCTGTGCCATCAATAACCAACCCACCTCGGATAATTACGTCAAAGTCTGTGCTCATATGATCTGGACTACCCCCTAAAAAACTGCTTTAGCCTGTATGTAATGTTTGTTCCGACAAACTGTTTTTGTTGCGGTAGATCAACTTTAGAAGAAGCTGATCTACCGCAACAGCCGTCTGAGTCTCAAAACCTCCAAGAGTCATGGGCAGCTTGCAGCTGTTTCCGAGCGAGCCTGCGATGAAACCTTGGCTGCTCAGGCCTCATTGGTGCCCGGCTGAATCAGGTTTTGATTAAATAGATCCAGTCGCCAAACATCCTCTCCATAATACCAATAAGGAAGGACATTCTGGCCATAACCGTATTCCCAAATGAAGACCCAAAAGCTATCATCATTACAATCCTGCCAATCTTGTTTCCGGCACGCAGAATTCCATGCTGCTGAGCCGAGGCAGAATACAAAAAGTAGCTTAGGGTCGTAACAACTCCCACGACCATTATAATATTATCCAATGAATTCAGGGGAAGCACAGTGGCCTTAATCTGACTAATGAAACTTGCGCTCAAAGTCCCGGTCAAGCTAAGGGCGGCCCCTACACCTATGGAAAACGCCAGGGCGAACCTGCTAAGCCACGCAATGCGCTTAAAGAACCTGGTATATAACAGCATGCCAAGAAAAAACGGGATAAACAACCAGTAGTTGCCTGCTATGCCCGGTTTCCAGGCCAGATCAACAATGTTCCCATATCCCGCGGCAATGGTATACCCAGCCCCTAAACCAACCAAGAGACATTCGCCTATCCGAAAAAACACATTATCTGTGTAAAGAAGACTCATTATCATAATTGTACAGATTGCTTCCAACCAAATCCCAATATCTGTAGTCATGACGCGACCTCCACTTCGGGTTTGGATTTGCGTGCAAAGTAACTTAGATTTGCAATCAGAATTAAGAGGATAACAAATCCGTGCACCATGGATTGGGCATCCATACTGGCAATAGCTTTTCCCGGTTGGCCCAATAACTGCTCATACTCTGCCCCGCCCCGGGCGCCGCCAAGGATACCTACGAGCTGGCCCGTGCTAACATATGGAATCATCCCTGGATATGTTATGGCAGTAGCACCGCAGATAACCGGGGTGCCATATGGCTTTTGAACCTGCTGAATATACCAACGGGCTTCCTCCCAATTTGTGTAGCAGATAATCAGGTCTATATCGTCAATAGTGTGAATCTCATTCATCAATTGAAGATCGGAAACAGGGTTTCCGTAAGCATCCTCGGCATACAGTCCCACAGGATCCTTGCCGAATCCGGCTATAGCCGTTTCCTCCCCTGCCCTGTACGGAAGAACCACATAATCTACACCGTACTCATATTCGAATTCGTCAGCATTTTCTTTCATGACCTTGTCTGCAAACTGCTGGCCAGTCATCTTGAACGCAAGGGCAATTATCTTCACATTGTTTTGCATCAAATGCCTGGTCATGGCCTTGGTCTGGGGATAAAGCTCAGCCCCAATCCCGGGCGCATAGTCAGTGGAAACCACCGCAATACTCCCGGGTTGCATATTATCAATGTAATCAAATGTCATCTGGGTATGTTCACCAATGGCCATAGGCAATCCCAAAGGGCTAATCAAAGGCAAGACAGTGAGAATAAACAGCAAAGTATATATGATTCTTCGATCCATGTCTGCAATCCAATGGATTATTTTCATCCAGGCAACCTCCTTTCTCAATCAGAACCCTTAAACTGGGAACGCTCGATACCTAACAGCATGCGCAAATTAACCGCTGCAATTCCCAAAGACGCGCCAATCATTATGCCACGCATTCCTGCAGCATTGGGTACGTTCATAATCCAGGCAGCGAGCCGGGGAAAACCCTTCCATATCGATTCGCCTATTCCAACACGCCCCAGCATTACCAGAACAGATGAAACCAGCAAAATAACCGCGTCGAGATTACGTCCAACGAACGCCCGGCGCGCGGCAGAAGCAAGGTAAAAGGCGTTAAAAGCCCATAGAGCGTTTCCAAGAGGTATATAAACGTGATCAAATAAGTACGAAAAGTCCTTGCCGCTTGTACCCTGAACTACACCCAAAACGCCGTATCCGATAATTGAAATAATCATCAAGTAGCTAAAGATATAGTCCTTTCGCTTAAACTTAATTGCATTTCCGTGGACTCTCAGCAAATTAGCCGCTCCCAGCCCTGAACCAAAAGCCGCAAGTATTACCCCCCAGGTTGTAATCTCCTGTGTGTCGAACACAAACCTGCCAAGTGTCAGGGATGGGACTTTAAAGAAATATTCAAGAATTACAATCAATCCAATAACAAAGGATACGATTACTGGACCTTTGCTACGCATTTACAACCCTCCTAAAAATCGAGCAAATTCGCAACCCAGTCGGAGCCGAAAGTACTTAAGATTGACCCCAGGACCATTACGGCCATGGCAGCATATTTTCCAATCTCTTCAGCCATGAGTGCTCCAACCTGGCCCGGATCCCCTGAAACATAGGCACCTGCAGCAAATAAATCTTCACCAATCAAGACATAGTCACAAGTTGCAATAAAAAAAGGAAGCTGTGCCGTGGCAGGAGTTCCCCCGATTTGCATTGCATTTACCCGCACTCCGCCTTCCAATATGATAAGAGACTCTCCCATGAAATGGCCCATCATTATATTGGCGGCAATTTTCTGGCGCTCTAAGATTCCAACAACCCCGCCTGCATAAGCCGTCTGGTCTTGTGCCACATACCTGACATTGTCGGGTTTGTAGGCATCTATGTTACCGGCTTCGAGGTAAGCTGTCCTGACAAACTCTTCAGTTATGGCAGTAACCAGAGCATCATTACTGGTTACTATGAGCTCACTGTCATACTGGGCGGCTAGATTTACAGTGTGTTTGAGCACTTCAAGGGCTGCAAAAGTCTCACCCCGCATCCGTCCTAACCCTGTTGAGTAGTGAGTAGGCTTGCCCATTTCAGTTGCCCTTCCTATCGCCTCATCAATTGCATCCAGTCCGGGGAGCTTGCGAATAGGCATGACACCGCTTTTCTGAAATTTCCTAATGTAGATTCTCATAAATACCAGCATTCCAACGAACGCTATGAAGGTCGATAGTCTACCTGGAATCATTTCATCACCCCTGTGCTTTCGATAGTTGATAAAACATGGTTCTGATCAATTCGAGTCTTGCATAAGGCAAAATTGGCAAATCACCTCCAGGAAAAACTAAATTAGGCAACCGGATTTTCAAGAATTAAGAGAAATAATACTGAGATGTATGTGTCTGCAGATGTGTCGTAGAATTTGTGGCGTAGATTGCTTTGATGATTAATGGAACCCTTTAAGCCCGGTTTGGAATACCCGGATACTCCCTCCTTTCACTTCTTTAATCCGAAGCTGTCAACGATACAGGCCTATCTCCTGGAACCAAAACAAAGTCTCACCTTTCCGGTTACGAAAACAAAAACCAGAATGTTCCAGGGAACCGGCTGATTGCATGGGCGGTTTCTCAGGTGACCTGTTGTGTGAGGCATATTCTACAGACTTGTCGTCTAATCCTTCTTGACATTGTGAAAACTGTCTTATTTGCGGTTTGTTAAGAGATGATCTCGAACATTAGCTCTCAATCCATCTGAAATGCCAGGACCGCTGAGGCCAAACATGAAACTAAAGCAGCCCCAAACACAGGAACATATCCTGTCTGCTTGATGGCTAGCCCACCAAGGGGACTCAAACACATAAACGGCAGCGCCAGAAGATTTAACATTGCGACTATCATTGGACGTTCGGTTTCTCTTGTGCTCTCAACTACATATCCGGTGCAACCTACCCACGACGAAGCGTAGAAGACTCCAAGGCAGAGCATTGACCCCATAACTGCGAAAAGGCCCAATTTCATGGAAGGCAAGATTCCTGACAGCACTGCCAGGATAGGTACCGCAGCAGAAGCAACGCAGCTGAGTTTTACCACTGCTCCGCTGCCTGACCGGGATGCAAGACGCCCGGCAAGGACACTTCCTAAAGAAATGCCTGCCATCTCAGCCCACACCACCAGACTTGAAGCCCTGGCAGTCAAGGCAAGTTTATTGCATCCATAAAGAAATATGAAGGGTGATATCAGGTAAATGCCCATGGAAAGAAACTGTGCCCCGACAAACGTCCGGAACCGGCCGCCAGGCATTGCCATCTTCCGGGCAAAAGCCCTGAAGGCGTTGGCTCTTCCCGGTATACGGGGCCTGGCAATACCTGGGTTACCATGCCCGGCGCCACCTTCCCGGCCACGTTCAATGGCAAATGGAACAGCAGGCCGGGGCGGTAGGCCTAACTTTGGCCTTGCACTAAGCCGGAAAGAATCCTCGTAATCCTCTACACGTCTTAAAAGGGGAACCGTAACCATAAGCACTATTGAACCGGTACCGAAAACCCCCAGGTACCCCGGACTGTTGCCCATAGCACCAGTTCGGGCAAAGATATATACAATCATTCCGGCGAACATGGTGCCCAGGCTTTCCACCAGCCCATACGCCCCCAAGAACCTTCCGCATCTTCTGCCTACAGTAGAAGCCACAGCTTCTGACCATGGAACAAAAGAAGCGCCTTCGCCAAAGGAAAAACAGCTCCAACCAAGCATAAAACATGCCAGTGCGGGACCTGGGCCTATGAAGTGCGCTACACCTGGAGACAAAGCCATAAACACCGTTGCCAACCACTGAAAAGAAGCGAATTTCACGAGAAGGCCCCTTAGCCTGCCGTGGAACCGGGTGGCAACAAAAATTTGAGGCACGCGGCCTCCCACCAGACTGACAGCAGCTACTAATCCAATCTGCCAGGCTGAAGCACCCAATGTGCTAAGGAACATGGCCACTATACTGGTCGCGTCAAACAACGCAAGGGTAGCTTCGGACAAGAATCCTTCAACAAGCAGCAATTTCGTTACCTTACTTCGATTCACCTTAGACTCACGATAAGAATCGGTTCTAAACTTTACCTCGTTTACTAAGAAAGCCCAAATACCTCCCCGGAGAGCAGCCCGGCACAACCTCCTTGTACCATTAACCAGGACCGCCCACCCTGCTGAATGTCAGACAAAAACATCCATGTGCTGCCTGCCTGGAAAGCAGCACATGGCTCACAACGCAAGATCACTACATATTATTTGAAGCAAGATTCATACATGCAGAACTCAGACGTGGATCTATACTGTTTGCCACGATTTCAGAGCCTCAAACTGAGTTGATGGTTGCACACAACTGTCTTGCACGGTCTTGCTAGCTATGTCCTCCATTAATTGTCTCATAACCAGGAGGCCTGAGGCAAATATGAGTTTAGGGAATTTGTGCAAATATCTTTGCAATTTCATCCTGATCATTTGTCACAGACAACACAAGCATGAGCTTTATTCGTGCCTTGGGGCCGCTCAAATCCGTAGTAACAAATCCCGAATCGCTCACTGTCCCCGGTTTAGGAACCCCTCCTGAAAGACACCTGGTGGTAATCACCACAGGTATATTGTCTTTCACTGCATCTTTCAAAGCTGAAGTCATCCCCGGAGGCAAATGGCCATGCCCCAGGCTCTCAACAACCAACCCCCTGGTGCCCGCGTCAACAAGAGCCCGGACCAGCCTGTCGCCGGATGCGAGGCCTGTCTTTACCAAGTCTACAGGGGGAACCAAAGCAGTGTATTGCACATGGGAACGGGCCGGCGGTTTGACTGTAAAAGTTACACCTTCACGGCCAACAAAGCCCACTGGGCCCAGGGCAGGAGAGGCAAAGGCATCCAGAAGCCACGAATGAACTTTAGTAGCCTCTCTTGCAAGGTGAATCCTGTCATTCATTACCACTAAAACCCCATATTTGGCCGAAACCGGTTCCAAAGCCACCTGGCAGGATTCGACCAGATTAGCTAGGCCCTCTGGAGCAATCGCGTCAAATCCTCTCATTGCACCTGTGATGACAGTCAAGCCAAAGACCACCCTTGCTACAGAATCCGCTGAGACTTGTTCAACAGATATGGATGGCTAGTATATACTCTTGTCTTCTGATCCTCTGATTCTTCTGTAGCCGGAGCCAACAAGCTTTCCACATCCTGTGAAGGTGAAACCTCAACAGCCTTAACTGTTGAGCCTCCCATCAAATCCAGAAAGTATGCTGTCTCCTCAAGAGTATCTGTTCCATGGGTAATAACGACTCCGTTTGCACCGTCCAAGAAGGACTGTTTCACCTGGTTTCCGATTTCCCATAAGATATTGGTTGTAATCTGGCTTGAACCCAGGCGGCAAATCTCCCGAACCCCGATCTCCACATCCGGGAAAAATTCCTCAAGCTGGCTTGTCAACTCATCACCGGTAGCCATAGGCCCTTTCGTCCTGGATGCTATAGTCCCACCTGTAGTGAGAATATCCAGTTTACGTTGCGTCAAGTTGCTTCACCTCGTAGTAATAGCTGATTCGTATCCCTAAACTCCAGCCCGTAATCTGTAATCATCAATTTGCAGAGTTAATCATGTTGCCGGTTCGTATAGGTTTCTGAGCAACCCCCGCCAATCGATTATTGCCGCTAAGGGCAAATGACCAGAAAACCCGCAGGTACAACCTGGTTTCAAAGCCCACACGGACAAAGGGAGTTAAGTATTCCGTACCTGATTAATTCGACATATATTGGATATATTCCTCCCTGTGTGGGAGTAGCTTCAACGATTAGAAATTGAATGAGGTCAACGAAGGAAACTTAAAACCTCAAGTTAGTTTTCAACACAGTCTGCCGGCAGTCACTTTTGTATATGAGTTCTAACCAGTCTCAATATATCCCTGACCAAGAGCCCTTCTTCAAGATTAAGATCCTCTACCATATATGTTATTTCTCTTTTTATCTGCTGAAGATCCTCTGAAGAGTCTTGAACTCCATCATGCACAACTCCCGGCATTACCTGTGACTCAACACGCTCCATAATCACATGCAACGGGGCCTGCAGGACGTTTGAGAGAGAAACAAGAGTATCCAAACTGGGCAATCTCTCTCCTGCTTCAATCTTTGCAATGTATGTAGGGTGCAGATCCGCTCGTTCGGCCAATTGCTCCTGAGTAAATCCGCGCTGTCTCCGAAGGGAACGGAGTGCCTTGCCAAGGTTATTCATATTATTCCTCATTACCGGCCATCTCCAGAAAGAATATCCCTACTGTAATCCTTTCAGACTAAGGGACAAGGTTGAATAGACCAATAGTCCTTTTAGTATGACTTTTTGTCATGTGTGGTAGCCATCATGTCAATGGTAAAACGGGGTAATTCCGATTCGGGCAACCTTGCTCAGGGGGATGGCTGCAGGTTCAAGAGAACCGGGTAGCTGCAAATAACAAAGCTTTCTTATTATCGAAGACAGGTTTCACATCAAACCAGTTCCTTGCACAGAATCTCGATATTTAACATAGCAGCCTTTTCCATTGGAACCAGTTTATCCGATATGCGTTCTGTTAACTTCTCCCGGTTTTCCAGGATATAGTCCAGTTTATCCTTGCAAGCATCAGTGATCTCATCCCATCCGTTATAGCGAACATCAACTATCAGGTCGCCCATACCCAGGTATTCATCTATGATACCCCAATACTTCCTGCTGTATGAAAGTACAAGAGGTGGCACTTTCACGCAAAAAGATGATATCGACCCGTGCATCCTTCCGGTAATCAAGAGCTTGCTGTTTTCGATGAGATACCTTGCCTGGCCAGGCAGCATTTGCCCTTGAGGGAATACCAGCCTGCCGGGGGAAACCCCGAGCCTTTTCAGGCCAATCATCAAATCCCGCCCTGCCAGAGTGTCGTCTGCACCATCAGGCGCAAGGACATGAGGCAAAATCAGGAGCTGGCTCTCAGGATGCCCTTCTAGCAGATAAGAGCAAATTTCGACCATAAAATCTATATACTTGTGTCTAAAAGGCTCCCTGGCATACCGCCAGAGAAGCTCGCTGGGCACAATAGCAAAGTAGTCCCCGGTCAAAGGCAAATTAGGTTTTTCAAATTCCCGGCTAAGGGGCAAAAAAGCAAGATCTCCAACCAGGTGCGCGTTTTTCAATTTCAGTTCATTAACAAGGTATCTCTTGGTAATCGGATCCCTTGCCAGAACCTTATTGACTCTTCCCAGAAGCCATCTGACTGCAAGGGTGCGCCACGAATGAAACGGCCCTATTGTTTGGCCGCACATGACCACCTTAATACCCATTTTCCTTAGTGCAGCCAATCGCAAACATGCCAGAACAGGCCCAAGAACACTGTAGTCTTCTGAAAAATCATCGCCTCCCAAAACCACCACCAGATCAACTTGTCCTGTACCCGGAGGCAGCAGAGTCCGGGATTCTGTGCCGAAAAGCACTGTCATCAGCCAGGAAAAATACCTCTTGAGTTTTTGCTTCCGCGTAAGCATTTCAGGGGCAACTGTATCCAGGTTAAAATTTCCCCAATCATCTTTCAAAGCCTCTGTAAATCTTGATACTGACTCTTCTGGTTTTGGTGTCTCGATTATAAAAGTAAGGTTTTCCACTCCACGGCCAAGATATCTCATCAGATTCTCAGCCATCATCATAGACCCGTAATTCAAACTGTTTGGAATGTTAAGAAGTAAAATCCTCATAAAATCACCCCTGCACATGGGACTGAAAACTCATAGAGCAGCTCCATAAAACATCCACGAATCATCCATGAAACGTCAAGATTCTCACCAATCAAAAACATCATCCTTGCACCAGGAGTCTGGCGACCTTTTTCACAGCTGGCGGAAGAAGCCTTGAAACCCGCCTCTTGAATAAACGCTTCTTATGGCTTCTGGCAAGATATGTATGATAGATATCCTCAAGAGGTACACCTTGCCTGAGTTTTTCCATAACCTCTCTACGCTCAGGCGGAACCCGCAAACCGGGGTTCAAAATCAAAGGCTGAGATTCATACAAGAGGCTTCGGGGTGCTGACCGGAGCACCAAATTCACGTTTTCCTCCACAGCTGCAAGGCCCTTTTCGGTGACAGGAACAAGAAGGGACACCCCCATGGAATCCTTGTCAAACTCACTCCCCCAAAAGTCGCCTATCCGAAGATCTGCCGGGGATGTGCTTCTGTACGGGCATGTGTAACAAGAATCACGCAAGCACAGATCGGAAAGGAATAGCTGGCCGAAAATAGTATGGCCAAACTCATTCATATATGTACCCTTTGAACCCGAACAAACCAGGCTGTAGTCAGTCCACCCGCTGGACTTGTCCCTGAAATCGATGAACTCAATGGGCCCGGTTTGGGGAATTACAATCTCATCCAGAAACGCCCACCATGCAGAGTAACTGGGAACTCCGTGACAGAAAAAATCAACCAGGAAAAATCCTGGAAATCCATGGCCGTCCTGGGCATTGTGCCCCTCTTCACTCAGAGGTGCGCCTGCCCTTGGAACCATATTAAATGAAGACTCAAGGAGCCTCCTCATACCTGCAACCTGGCATGGTGTACCAAAAAATACGTATTTCTCCTTTATACTATTGAAGATGTGCCTCAAGACAGGTGATGCATTACTTTGCACATGTTGGAACCTACGGTATCAAGCAAGCCTTCCACAGTTCCCGGAATAACATGCTCTACTGAGCGGAAATCACTCGCAAAAACGGCACCTGCCAGGCTGTACCCTTTCGACTGAAAATGTCCTGCCAGAGATAAAGCAGCACCTCCCGAAGAACTCATCCGGCGCAGCCTGGGGCTTTTACTCCACACAGCAAAAGGGAGGTACCTGATCCACTAATGCAAATCCTGGAGGATTGATAACCGGGCAGACATCTTTGCACTTCCGCATTGAACGCATGCCCCTTCATTCACCAATGGAACCAGAAAGCCAGATTCACTGCACTCAAAGAGGGTAATTGCTTGCCTGGGGCAAACAGCTGTACACGCTCCGCACCCAAAGCACTCTTCGTGATCCGGAAGATCCACCGAAACATATCCCACCGGTCCCACGCATGTTTAATTCTCACCCCTCACCTATCGTAGCCATATGAACTCATACTCTCAAGCCCACTCTTAAATCCATATCGGCACCATCACCAGCGCTCTGTAAATGAACCCTCAAATCCATTTCGACTCGAAACGCATTTGTCTTTGCAGTGATTAACGGCACAATGGACAACAAACCAAAGATATATAAGTTAAGTAGGATATCAGGACATATCGCCATTCTCCCAGGTATGCCTTGCGCACCTTTTCATTCTTGAGAAGATCCCGGGAATCTCCATGAAGCACATGGTTCCGGTCTCAAGCACATAGGCACGGAAACGCAGTGTTGAGAGCCAGGTGGGCATTTTGCTCGACAAGCAAGACCGTTGTACCGAGCACTGGTTAACATCCCTTATTATGTTGAAAATATCCTTTACGATCATTGGTGCAAGAGCCATAGACGGCTCATCCATTAGCAGAACCTTAGTATGGACATCAGTGCCCAGTATAGCAGCATTTGCCTTTCTTCTCCTCCGCTCAAGGTCCCGGTAAACTGTTTCTCGGCCTTCAATTGAGAAAAAAGGAAAACACCCGGTCTAAATCTTCCTACTGTACCTCCAGCCTGCCCTGCCCTCCGCCAGGTAGGTGTAGGCACCAAGTTCCAGATTCTCCATAACTGTCATCCCGGAAAAAACCTTTCTTCCCTCAGGAACATGGGGAGATACCCATTTTCACTATGTCTTCAGGCGACATCCGGGCTATACTCCTGCCTTCAAACAAAATGTCCCCTTCAGATAAGGGCAAAGAGCCTTAAATGGTCTTTAGTGCAGTGGTCTTTCAGCTCCATTGGCGCCAATCAAAGCACAATTTCGCCCGGTGCTACATCCATGGATATACCTTTCAAGGCACGGATTGCCCGTACCGGGTTACTACATTTTTGAGTGATAACACGAGCCTCATATCGTGTGGGTATTCATCATTACGTCCTTTTATCCCGGATTTCTCATCCCTGAAGCAATCATGCCTAACCCTGGAATCCTGGTTGCTCTGTTTTCACCGGACTGACAGTTTGGCGCTAATGGACGTCTACGCCATGGCATTTGAATCATCTCCTAAGTACGCCTTGATAACCCCGGCATCTTCCTGGATTTCCTTTGGGGTTCCGTCTGCGATTTTCACTCCGTATTCCAAGACTGCTACCCTGTCTGCAGTGCCCATTACCACCTTCATGTCGTGCTCAATGAGAAGGAATGGTTATGCCTGCATCCCTCATGCGTTCGATTAGCCCGATAAGCTCTCTTGTCTCCTGAGGATTCATACCCGCAGCAGGCTCATCCAGCAACATGAGTTCAGGCTCGGTAGCCATGGCCCTGGCTATCTCAAGTTCTCGCTGCTGGTATCAAGACAGGTTGGATGCCTTTTCATCAGGGTCGACGTTGAGCCCGACAGAAATCATAAGTTCCATGCACCGTTCCCTGGTCTCCTTCTCTTCCCTCTTAACATGGGAAAAACCAAACATAGCACCCCCAAACCCCTGCCCCAGTGCGGCAGTGCTGCCTATCATCACGTTTTCAAGCACAGTCATTTGCCCAAAAAGCCTGATGTTTTGAAAAGTACGAGTATACCATTTTCAGTTACTTCGTGAGGCTTAAGTGCAGTCAGATCCTTTTGGTTGAACAGTATCTTGCCTGAACTGGTGAGGTACGTACCTGTCACCAAATTGAAAAGCGTGGTTTTGCCTGCACCATTAGGTATGAGCCCCATAATTTCACCTGTATTGATTTTTAGGTCAACCTCTTACGCACAGCTGTTGGTATCCCAAAGACTTGGTGACTTTATTTACCTCAAGTATTGGCATGTTGATCGCCCTCTCCTTCAGCAGTTGCCGGTTGAACCCTTCCTGCTGCCGCATTCACCGCGGGTAAATGGGCCGGCTCCCTTGCCCCCTGTTTGATCCTTCCTGCCCTGGTATTCCCTTTCATCTTGTCTATCATCTTTGCCTTACTGCACAAGAGGCCACGGAATTCCGGCAGCCGGAAACATTTCCCGGAAACCCCTGCTCCAATCAAACCCTGGGGCCGTACCAGCATCATAATCACCAGGAGTGCTCCGTAAAACAGCATACGGTATTGGGACACAAAGCTTGAAACCCCGCGAAGAAGCTCTGGCGCAAAGGTCAAAACCACAGCCCCTACAACCGGGCCTTCCAGACTTCCCATACCTCCCAAAACCACCATGCTGAGGATTTCTATTGACTTCACAAAAGCAAATGAGGACGGGTTAAGATACCTGAACCAGTGCGCGAAAAGGCCCCCGGCTATCCCTGCCAACGATGCTGCTATCACGAAGGCAAGAACCTTGTGGCGGGTAGTATCTATGCCCATGGCCTGGGCTGCGACTTCATCCTCCCGGATAGCAGCAAGGGCCCGCCCGAAACGGGATTTCATCAAACGCCTCAAAGCCAGGCAGGCCAGGACTACGGCTGTAACCGATATAATCAAGTTGGTTTCTTTTGATATACCCCTGAGCCCGAAGGGGCCGCCTGTTATTTTCATATTTAGGATAGTCACCCGGATAATCTCTCCGAACCCCAATGTGGCAATGACAAGATAGTCCCCTTTGAGCCTCAGGGTCGGAAGCCCCACAAGCAGGCCGAAGAAAGCAGCGAATATGCCCCCGGCAATCAGAGCAGCCACAAAAGGAACATTGTAAGATGAAGTCAAAATCGCTGCAGTATAGGCGCCGATACCCATAAACGCAGCGTGTCCCAGGGACAATTGCCCTGCACATCCGGTCACCAGATTCAGACTCGACGCCATAATCACATTTATGCAGGCGATAACAAGTAGTTGGTAATAATACGGACTAAGCATAGTTTACACCTTCTCCTGCAGATTTCCGCCGAATATTCCAGATGGGCTGAAGCAGGACTAAAGCAAGAATCCAGCTTGTCGCGTCTCTCACTCAACGAGGATCGCAAGGCAACACCCATTACTTCAGCCATTCAAAGCAATACGCCACCGGCCATTGCCCCAGGAATACTTCCAATACCGCCCAGGACAGCAGCCACAAAGCCCTTAAGCCCAGGCATCATACCCATTGCGGGCTCCACCGCGTTGAAGTTCATTCCTACCAGGACTCCGGCAGCTGCAGCAAGAGCCGACCCTACTGCAAAGGTAAAGCATATAACCTGGTTGACGTTGATCCCCATGAGGCTGGCTGTGTCTTTGTCCTGAGCCGTGGCTCTCATGGCTTTCCCGATCTTGGTTCTCCGGACCAGCAGGTGAAGTCCGATCATCAGGGAAATTTTACCTGGTAACAAGAATCAGTATGTCGAAGGAGTTTACATAAAGCCGGACCAATATTGAACTGTTTCACCGCCTTGAAGGGAACCGGAAAAAGCCCTGGTTTGAGTACACATGACAACAAGGGCAAGGTTTTGTAGGAATATCGACATACCAATCGCGCTGATAAGAGCAGCCAGACGGGGAGAGGCCTTTCTGAGAGAAGTGCTGTATGCAATCGCCTTTCCAATAACTGCGCCACAAGCGCCGCAGATCGTAGTACGGCAATCAATACCACGGGAAAAAGGCAACCCGGATACCGAGTCATCAGGCCGGTAAATGCGCCCACCATGTAGACAGCCTCTCCGTGGTAGAGTGTGGTAACAAAACTCCGTAAACCATAGTACATATCAAGAACCCAATCAATGCGCATGCTGCCAAAGTGAGCCCGTTGACAAGTTGTTGTAGCAAAATACCGCCGCTAAAATCCACATGAATCAAAGTACGGTAATTATGTTAATGGTAAGGGGAAGGGCTTTGAACTCTGTACCCTTTGCATGGTCCGGAATGCCCTGAATGGTCCGGATGCCCTGAATGGTCTGGGCGCTCTGCCCCTTCCCCGGTTCTTCACCTTGTTACCTTGCCCTGCTGAATTTGCCGTTTTCCACTTTCAAAATAATGACTTCCTTGAGGGCCTCCCCGTTTTCGGCAAAGGACGTTTTGCCGGTAATACCCGGATAATCCTCAATAGCAGCCATTTCGGTTTTAGGCTGCCCTGTCGTTCCCTGATTTTCTAAAGCCTGGGCAACTATCTTCATACTGTCATAGGCATTTGCGGCGAACATATCAGGCTCATCACCGTACTTTTGTGTGTAATTTGAAACGAAGGATTGAATGTCTTCTGCGGTATCACCGGAGTAGAATCCAGCAGTGAACAGGGCGCCTTCAACAGCATCGCCGCCTAGTTCCCTGAGATTTTGTGGAGTAAAATCTCGGCACCCAGGAGCCGTACTTTCATTCTCCCTGCCTGTTGGTATGCTGGGCAATTTTGGAAGCCTCGGTATAATACCCTCCGATGTACAAAGCCTCTGCCTTATCGCCAATTTTTGTGGCTGGGCACGGAAATCCTCATTCGCAGTCCAGGCCAGCAGCTCAACTGCCACAACTGTAGCACCCAAATCCTTGGCTTTTGCGGTAAAATTATCTTTTAGTGCAACTCCATAGTCGTTATTGGCGTAAAGAACAGCCAGTTTTTCGAGAGTAAAAGGAGTTCACTTGCGTAATCAGCCATTTGCTGTGCCTGAACATCGTCGGTAATGACATTGCGCGGAAAATGTAGTCGCCAGTATCTGCTAATCCAGGAGCGGTAGACGAAGGGGTAATCATAAGCACCCCGGAATCTGTGCAATTGGAGCCGCTGTGGCTGTCGCCACCCGGCACGGCACCTACAATTGCAGTGACGCCTCCTGGTCAATAAGTTTCTGGATTGCGTGGCGACTTCTGTAGAATCGCCTTTGCTGTCCTCAAAGCAACCAGTTGAAGGAGTGAATCCGTTAACTCCGTTAACTTCATCAACAGCAGTCTGAACTCCGTTTCGCACACTTTGCCCATAAGTAGAATAGTCTCCGGTCAAGGTAAACCATGCCAATTTTGATTACCTTGTCCACGTCTTTGGCTCCACCTGTATCTGCAGATATATCCGGTTCCGCCTGAACCGGAGCACCCGGACAAAATTATGGCAATCATCAGGAAAACACAGTGCCTAGAACCAGAAGTACTTACCCGGCATACTTTGCCTGACCCAAACCGCCTTCTTGAGGAAGACCGGCTATCTGACCCTGAAGTTGACCCGGACAGCAAATGCCTTTGTCCATTTGAGAGTGTGCTCGAATTGAACCTTACGGTAGATTAGAGATTTCTTCTTGAATCTATCAAACGTGAATATCACATATTCAGTATTACCTCCCTATTTCTGTAAAGCATACCTAAGACATCTGCAAAAGAGCATCTGAATCTGTCTAAGTTGGGCAGCATATTGCATGAAGGTACGCAGGTATGCATTTCTACACCTTGGCTTTTAGGTTCGTAATGCCGCCGTTCAATGGACAAGATGCAATTTGAGATGCAAATCAGCCTCTTCCAACACTTTCAGGCGTTCTGATTTGTGTGGACAGAGAAACTTCTGTATTGGTATTTGACACTAATCTCGATCTAATTCGATGAAGGCTCACTCAAACCGTATGCACGGACGAGCCCATCAAAAAGAAGATGGAAGAGGGTACCTTGGATATGGCCTGCCAAGGTTTAAGAAGGGAGGTTTCGGATGATGACCTTAATGCCCGGAAACAACGGAACACCTGGACAAGGTTTCCCTTCCTCTTCCCTCTTTCGCCGGAGATCCAACGCCCGCAAGAACCACAGGGCGCACTGACGTCCTGGTAATCCCCACTGTTATCACCCCCTTCAGGTAGGCGGCCTGGGTCAGGTAAAACAAAACCCGGGCGACAATCCGGCACTAATTCAGTGCAAGGAACCTGCCGCTCGGGTATTTTTCACCCACGGTGTACTTTGCCTTCTGCAAAGCCAGTACCGCTCGGTCCAGACTTCCAGTGTTATCCGGTTTGGTTTCCCGGGCCCTTGGAACGGAACCCTAAGGTACACTCCCTTATGCAAAAACCTACCATTTGAACTTTGGATATTAAATCGTATGTTACCAAAAACCCTCGCCATATGCAATGGGTCGGAAAAAAAGTGTTACGGTTCGGTAGCCTGCCAGCAAGCCGGGCCCATCTGCAACCAGGAATTCGGTAAGTTGAAGATGAAGTAAGACATAATGAGTTAAAGTAAGTCAAGATAGATCGAGAGGGTTCGTACTGTCATTTGTATCAAGCACTGTATTTAGCAAGAGAGGATGTACTATAAGATGAAAAAACAACTGCGGATTGTCATTTGCGGCGGCGGAAATGCAGTTCATGTATTGGTGCCTGTAATCAAGGAAACAAGCGGGGCGTGGGTGGGAGTATTGGCTCCTTATAGTGATGAAGCGGCACGCATTTCGTCTGGGGCTTCAGAGAATGGGATAACAGTAGAATACAACGAGCGAGAGGTAACCGCCCGGCCGGATATGGTGACGTCCCTGGCTGAGGAAGTCATCCCTGAAGCAGACATAGTATTGTTCGCCCTTCCGGCCTTTGCCCACGGGCCCATGATAGGCCTGGTTGCGCCGTTTCTGAAAAAAGGTGCCTGGCTGGGTGCAATGCCATCCAGAAGCGGCTTTGAGTTTTATGCCCAATCCACTCACGTCAGGGATAAAGAAATCGTTTTATTTGGGCTGCAGACCCTGCCCTGGGCATGTAGGATTATTGAATACGGGAAGCGGGTCACGGTTTTGGGAGAGAAAAACTCGGTCACCGTGGGTGCGTGCCCTGCAGGAAAAGCACCCGAGGTAGCTCTCACTCTCCAGGAACTGATTGGGATTAGGTTAAAACCTGCCGGGTCAATGCTTTCTATCAGTCTCGGGAATGTTGGCCAGATCATTCACCCGGGTATCATGTACGGCCTCTTTAAGGAAGAAGAAGAAACTACGTACCATGAAGAAAATGTCCCCTTGTTTTATCAGGGTATTTCCAAGGAGACTGCCGGGATGCTTGGGCATATGAGTCAGGAGATCGTGAATGTGGCAAAGTATCTATCGAAAAAATGCTCTTCCTTGCAGCTCCAAGATGTCATTAGCCTCCAAGACTGGATACTGCAATCCTATGAAGGCAAAATTGCTGACACGTCAACCCTCTTTTCGTGTTTCGTCACCAACCAGGCATATGCCGGGCTTCAAGCCCCGACTATAAAGGTGGGTGGCAAGTGCCGGGCCAATTTGCGATCCAGATACCTGACTGAAGACGTCCCCTTCGGACTGGTGGTTACAAAAGGCATTGCCGGCATGTGTGGCTTACCCACTCCCACCATAGACCAGGTATTGGCGACTACATCGAGATGGATGGATGCTGAATACTACATAGACGGGAAAGCAGTCGGCAGGGATATAGGAAAAACCAGGCATCCGGTCAACTTTGGGATAACTAAATCCAGAACGAGCTATTCCCCTGGCAACATGAGAGACATTTCACCTGGTATGTGATATGCTATTGTAGCAGCAAAGTGTCTCACTTCTTCTGGCATGCCAGAAGAGGCGGCATTTCTTTATCCTTAATTCTCAAAGAAGTCAGTCCCCAATTCTCAATTCTCTTCTTAGTAAACCTGCACACAAAAGCATTCAAAACTATACAGCAAGCAACCAACCCTATAAGATAGTATTGGGAATAACCTGTTTTCAAAGGTATCCTTGCTGATAAGGGCAGTACACTTGAAGCTTCTGCCCCGGCCAGAACCCGGGTTCGAAAGAACAAAAACTCCTTTTTGTCAAAGAAGAATAAAGACACAATAGGAACAACCACCAGGCCGTTAAACCCTTTGATCCCGCAACTTTTTCCAACTGTTGAGCAAAACAGTTAATCAAGAGGCAATCAGCGGGGACTGAAAGTGATAGAAAACGATATTCCGATCAGAACCGGTATCGAAACAGATGCCAGGTTGGCAAACCACACGGAAAACATTACCCCCAAAAAACTGAATACAAACACAACGAACATCTTTAGGCCTATGAAAAAATCGAAGGTCAAAGGAGCCACCTTTACTGCAAACAGTACGTTATCATCCCTGTCATCCAAATGAAAACGCGACTATAGCCCTGGATATTCTGCAAATTTCACCAAAACAAGGAGGCTATATCGGCGTGGTAAATAGAGGCGAAACTGCGCCCTGCCTGCTTTTCCGCAAATGGAATCGCAAAACCGGACAATGGCTCCAAGTACCAAAGGATAGGTACTAGCGGAACTTGGTAAAACGGATCCTTGAAGCCATTTTCGACCTCATAACCAGCGTAAGTCAGGTAAAAAGAAGACAAATCAAACACCTCCTTGTGCTATGGTTTGAGAACTTAAGGTACACATGGCTCAGACGCCACCTCAGGCCCCTCCCTTTGCCGCATACTGGACCAGCAGTTTTCGGGAAAGGGCGTACAGTCCGGCCGCCAGGGCCATGAGAAAAGCGACAGCAATCACTAGGTCTTTTCTATCTGTGGGAATCACTGAAGCCTGGAGCAGTACCAAGGCGTTCTTGGTTGGATTGAAATACTGTATGGCCTTAACCCAGCTCACATTCAGGATATCTACCATCTCGAGGATGGTCGGCAAAACAAACACTATCACAACTTTGAACATGTTCATGAGAAGATCGGTAAAGTCCTCAGAATAATAAGTCATAACAATCCCAACCTGGGCAAACGCGAAGGCTACCAGGATGACGGCTCCTGTAACACCCAAAATACTTACCTCCAGGTTCTTAAACCCGATTCCATATACAAGGAGCAGTCCTAATGTAGTCAAACTCGACGTAACAATGGCCATGGATTTGCCAAAAAGATAGTCGTCGCGGGTTATTGGAAGAACCATCATAGATCTGAACGTATTCTCTTGGTTTTCAAAGATCATGGTTACTCCGGCAAGAAGAAGGGACATGAGGGTAGCATCCATGAACAAAGTCAACGGGAACACAAATCTTATGTCTGATACGTCACTGAACTGTATTATCATTATCCATATGGCTGCCACAAAAAGACTGGCTGCTGTAATTCCGTACCTTTTCATCCGGTTGAGCTCCCCGGCATACATAGCAAGCACCCGGTTTACCGGTACTCCCTTAGGTCTCTTGCCCTGCACCTGATTCACTCTACCCACGGAGCCTCACCCCTGTCACTTTGATAAAAATGTCGTCAAGGGTGGTTTCACCGCTGTGAATTGTTATCAGTTCCTTAGTCTTGAGAACTTGGAAGAACCTTTCGTTTTCAGCCAGAGTGTCTATATCAAACATCTCTTTTTGCAGGCCATTTTCCTGATCCCTGTACTCAACGCTTACTTCTCTCCGGCCATACCTGAGTTTTAGATTCCTGGGTGAATCGATTTCCCTGATCTCGCCGTTAGCAATAAATGCTACCCGGTCACATAACTCATCGGCATCGTGCATTAAGTGGGTGGTTAAAAATACAGTGCCCCCAGATTGCTGAAATTCAAGGATAATATCCTTGATAATCCTGGCATTCATAGGATCCAGCCCGCTGGTAGGCTCATCAAGATTGAGTGGTAGTCTTGCCTGCCCCTGACGGGCCGAGAAATCCGAAAATCTCGCCATCTAAGAAATCGAACTCAATCCCTTTTATTGTGTCTTCTTTACTTTTGGGGTACTTAAATCTCAGATCTATAACCTTAAACAACTAATCTCACCTTGTTTCCATAGTCAATCGATTCCAGGCTGAAAGGGTTCATACAACGATAATCTGAAGTCTTCCGGCTAATATCTGCTATTACCCTAATGTTACACATATGCCACCCAGGCACCTTCCCCGGGAGCACATTCAGTAGTCTAGTACCAGGAACCTGATCTACCTCAGTGAAAGGGAACAACCGGAGCTTCAGGCAGGATAGATGGCCGCCTTGTTGTTTTTGTGAGGTGCCAGGCCTTTACCAATGATTCGGCAAGAGCCATAGCCCGGGGTTTGTCAAAGCGCCAGGCATTACCACGGCCAGGCTGCAACAGCAATCACAATCGTAGCAAGTGAAAAGAAGGCTCCAAGAGGAATGGTATCGGTTTTTTTCAAACGCCCAATAAGAAGCAGAGGGATGCAGTAGGCAGCAGCCATAAAAAACGAAAGGCCGAGGCCCGGCAATATGTTCGGAAATCCCAGGTAGAGCCCTATTGCTCCTGCCATTTTCACATCACCGCCACCCATAGCCTCTGGCTTTATAAAAGCCACCGCAAAAAGCAAACCAAAGCCAAGCGCTGCACCCCGGAATCCGCTAATCAAACTCGCAACTTCATAACTCCCTATTCCTAAACTGCCTGGCCTAAAGCCGCCAATTAACCGAAGCGCAAGGCTAAATCCTGATAGTGAAAGCAAGATCTTGTTTGGAATCAACCCGTACATGATATCGGTTCCTGCCAGGATACACAAATGAAAAGCAACAGCCATATGCAAGATACCTGCCGGCCCAAGGCCAAAGCACCTGTGCAAAAAAAAGAAACTCACGGCAGTTGACAGTTCAACCGCCAAATACCCCGGGGTTATTTTCCCGCGGCAATGCTTGCACCTGCCTCTTTGTACCAGAAAACTGAAAACAGGTATGAGTTCCCACGGCCCAAGGGTTTGATTGCATTCGGGACAACGGGATCTGCCTGTAAGAGCCTCTCCTGCAGGAAGCCTTGCAGCCAGCATGCCGCCAAAACTGCCCAAACACAACCCGGTAACAAACACAAGACAGTCTACAAGTCCAAAACCCGACAATGGCATAGTCCCAATATTCGCTTTCACCAACCCGCTCATGTTCACCTGTATGAATCCTCAAGTTCACAAAACACCCGGCCTGTTATTCTCATCTTCTCATTGTACACTTGTGTGCTCCGAAGACCCCTGGGAAGTAAGGCATCGGGCCCCCCCAGCAGGCCGAAAATCGTGTCAAGTTTAATCCCGGTTACAGATTCCTGAAGTGAGGCAAGGCACTTAACCTGGGACTCTTCCCTGCCTTCAACCTCAAGGGTGAAGTTTACTACGCCGAGGGCAGTGGGTTTTTCATCTCTTTTAACAGAATACTCAAGACGCACAATCTTCACTCCGGCAATATCTGCAGAACTTTGAATTTGCTCAATTAGGTGTCTCTCCCATCCGGGCCCTGGAAGTGGCGGAAGGTCCTCAAGGTTTACCAGAGATCCTTGCAGCCTGGCAAGAGTCCTTCTCGCAGTTTCCACTTCAAGCCGGAGTTCGTCGCTTATCTGCATTTCCTGATTTCTTCTGTGGGAAAAGTAAAAAAAGGCTCCGGTGCCGATAACAGCAAAAATTACAGGGATAAGGGTAAGAGCAAACATTCTTCTTTCACGAGACATTCGGTTCATATTTATCCCCTTTACCACGATATCTTACAATAACTTTACCTAAACCCACAGGAAATTCTAATCATTTTCTTTTTCCGGACAGGTAGCAAGAACTATGGAAAACTCGTAGTGCCCTTCTTCTAATGCATGCAGAGATGCTGAATTGATACCTGTGACAAACTCAGCCTTTCTCATAGAATCCAAAATCCGGGCATAAACCAGTGGCTCCCGAACAAATCCTGACAACTCAACAGTACAATCCTGCCTTACATGGTAGGGTCCAAAAGCACAGCCCTCAGGCGCCAGACTACGTATCCCACTGATTCTGCTTTCCCAATTCACCTGGGTTGAAAGCTCCTCACGAGCTTCCCGTACCTCTTTTGGTACAACGTTTAGCTGAACCCTGACGTCCTCAATCTCTTGTGAAAGACGGGCCACCTCCAGCTCATCAGGCCGCCGTTCGATGACAATAATTCCAATTTCCCATGCCCTGAGAGCAACCATTACCCAAACTATCAGCGCCATACCGGTGAAAACCAATCGAATGAAAGAAGCTCTGCGCTCGCCTTCTTCAAGCAATCCATAAATGTCAGGCTTTAAAAGGTTCAATTCCCAAGACCGGGTTGCATCTGAGTTCTTCGTTTTGCCTGGAGGTTTTGACCATGTCATGATAAAGATACACCTTCTTTTGGAAGAACCAGGCCCAAAGCTGCACCGTACTCAGAATCACACGGGATAGACCGCGGGCCAAAAACCCGGTTCTTAATGCCCACCTGCTCACTGAGGTAATCAGCAATGAAACCTGTATTTTCTGATGAACCCAAGACTGTAACTCTCACTGCAAATTGCCCGGGCCATGAACCTATAACAAAACGCTCGGACCTTGAAACTTCGCCAGCGATAATTTGAGCGTTAGCAAGAAGATTGTCAGGGTTAAGTGGAATCTCCCGCATAAGCCAGGGGCAACTATCAAAAGCCAGGTGCAATAGGGCTTCGCCTGGATGTACATCCAAAGTTATGTTGAGCCTAATCTCAGGACTGTCATTTTCACCGGCTGAATTCCCTGATTCTCCGGCACCCAGGCCTGATTCTGCGGCTGGATCAGAATGTTGGGCTGCCATTTGATCCGTCCAAATCCACCAACCCAGGCGGCATGCAGGGCTTGCAGGAATCTCAACGGCAACAGGCCTGACTCCTGCCATTTTCATCAGTCCTTCTGCCGCCCTAACCGAATCTGCCTCTGCAGCTGCCACTGCATAGGTTGTATTGCCTACCACCGGGCTGGATGAAGGGGAAGTTGGAGCTTCGAGGGCCATTTCTGTACAGCCATTCTTACATTATGGGAGCTCCCCGGAACTATCCGTTCTACCTGTAAGCGTATGGCTTGCTTTAGTTCCTTTTTACCAAGCAGAGGCAGTGATACTGTAAAAAAAAAGCAATTCTTTATGGGAAGCCCGGCAATACCTTCAGGGCGAACCTTATGAGTTTGCCAAAAATCCTTAATTTCACTGGCAAGGGCAGTTAGTTTCTCCTTTGAATCCTGGTCAAACTCAGTTTTCGCAGTCATAGACGAGACCACTTCAAAAGACTCGTTGGAAAACAGCACGGCCCTCACGGGACCTGAAAGGTCGATGCCCATACGCAAATCTATGTTTGAAATTGCCATACTACTAACCTCCCCTTTCCGGTTCCCGGTACCGCTTCAACGTGTTTTGCCCTCTGTCCAATCTACAATCCTGTAAGACTTGCCAAAAAAAGGCGTATGGTCATACCAATCGAAATCACCGGCGTGAAGCTGAACTAATCCGGCATTGTTCTTGAATTCAATCTCCATACTCTCCGCTGCAACAAAACGGCACGGATTTATGCTTACCCCTTCACTACCCTCAAAAACCGCCTTGATTTCACGGGCGTAAACAAATAGCGAGTTCGTGGCCTGAGAGGCATCTGATATGGTCAATTCGAGTTCTCCCAAAGATACGAGACAAAGGCCACCCATCTCCCCTTCTCCAAGATTGATCTTAAACTTTTGATCCTCTGACAGGCATATGACGGCCCCACTACCTGAGATAGCCGCGTTTCCGATGTTTATGTGGCCTTCTCGAACGATCAATACACCGTCTACCCGTATGTTGGCCTGACCATTGCAGGTAACATGGCCATCTACAACCACTACGCCGTCGATTTGTACTTGGGAATGTCCGCCTGCAACAAGATTCCCTTGTACATGCAGCCATGCATCTGGCTCAACTGTGAGATTACGCGCTGATACAGACAAAGTCTTGCTAACCTTTGTGTCATCACCAATTACAATGTCATTACCGTTATCGTTTAGCTCATACCAAAATGTTTCGTTAAGTTTCGGATCTAAAGCTGCGTCAACCTGTCTCTTCACATCTTCAGGCGTTGGAACTTGTACTGGGTGCTCCTCACATACATCGCCGTATACTCTAACATTGTCATTGGTTCCGTCAATAGACACCTCATTTCCGGCATACACATTTCCGAATATCTCCAGGCCTGCAGACTTGTTCTTGAACTCAAGTTCCAAATCGTTGCCGGCCACCCCTACTCCATCAGCATAAAGATCCAGAATAGAATACGGCTCTAACTTGACTTCTACTGTTTCTGAGACTCCTACTACCCTGGCTTCTCCGGCTATGCGTATGAAACCGTATGAGTCCTTTCCGGCCGTTGCAGTAGCAGTCCATTTTTTCTGTGGATCTTCCCGCATAATGGTAGAAGTATGGGATCCATAGGAGTAGTTTGGACACTTTGAGAGGTCAAATCCGTGTGTGAATAAAGCTTCAAGCATCTCGTCCACAACCCCCCTGGCCAGATCCAAAGCCTTTCGCCGCTGCCCAGTTCGTATGTTGAGCGCCTGTGCACTGCCTTCTTGGGATACTGCACTTGAAAGAGCAATCGCCAATACGCCAAATAAAACCACTGCGTAAACAAGGGCAAACCCTTTTTCACCAGGGATTTTGGCTCCAAATACTCTGCAAAAACGCCTTTTAACGATTCCCTGACACGTTTTCCGGTTTCTTGCCCGCGGCAAAGACTCACCCTGTCCTGAAGTATCTGCCAGGACCGGTTCCTGCCTAGCCACCTCTTGCTCCATAAACTGCAAATGCGGCCTTGAAAGGCCTGGATATTTCATATACATCCTCTCCCAGTTCGAACTGTATAACTATGACCAACGCTCTGTGCGCGTCTGGGTCCGAACCGTCTACGTAGCCATCACCTACTAATGCTTTAACCTTAACATTACTGCACTTGAGATTTCCTCCGGGCCAGCAAGTTGTGATTGTGTTCTCACTGCCCCCGGTGCTTTGGATGCCCGCCTGAGCGCCTGCAACTTTCAATTCAGATACTGTCAGTTCCAACACATCACCTGTTGCTTCAAGACTCACTGTACATGTAGGCCCAACAGCACGTACCCGTGTACCGGATATATCCGCAATTTTTCCGCCATATTCCAGGGCTTTCCTGAAACTTTTCTCTATTGATTCAACTGCCAGGAGCCCTGAATCCCTGATCTCTCGTTCAACCTTCAGCCGGTACACGATTCTTGCGGTTTTCGAGCAGAAGTTCACTACAACGCTGAGCAGCAATATACCAGCAGCAATTGCCACAACCACTTCTATCAGCGTAAAACCTTGCTGGTTATCCATAGGCTCACCCGCAATCTGCCGGGAATACACCCGGTGTACCCAGGTTGTCTGGCAGTGAAACACTGCCAGACAAAACTCGCAACCTGCAAAAAGCAGTGCAACCGGTGAACGCCCAAAACATCTCAGGGCTCCACCCAGACCGTGGTTTGAGTGGAATAGGCTTCCAAACCTTTATTGTCATATATCCGTATCACTACTTTGTATAAATCATCTGCTTCCTTTTCGAGTCTGAACTCTCCATGTCCAAGCATGTTGAAATCTTCAAACATGTCTTCAAGGGGAAAACTTCCCTGGTATTCGTCCAAAAACACAGCCTCAGGCCACCCGGCTCTAAGTTCTTCCACTTTGATCCTGGCAGCCATAAACCCCTGGACCCTGGCGTCTTCCCTTCGTGATACCCGGGTCATAAAAACCAGCTGACCCACAACCATCATGAACAAGAAAGACACCAGAGCCAGGAATATTACAGTTTCAAGCATGGCTGAGCCACGTTGGTTGTTCATGTTCATCTGCGTCTACGTTTTCCTCCTTAGGGCAAGAACGGCTGATTGCCCTGCAGCGTAGCAGCACAAGACTTGTCGCATCTCCGTCCTTTTTGCTTAGAGGACTTAAGAACCCTTGTGTGCCTTTCCGTCTGTATCGAGCATTAATGTCAACTCATGGCTTGAGTCATGTTTATCTGTTGCCGTGATGGTAAACTTCTTTTCCGTAGTATCGTACGTCCCCATGAACTCCCACCCGTCGGTATCATAGTTTCCGACTAGGTTGCTGGGAAACTTTTCGTTCTCAAGGTAATCAGTCCACACATCCACCCTAATCTCCTGCATAATGGCCCATGCTTCGGCTTCGTACGCTCTGTTCTTAATGTTCTTATAAGTCGGATATGCAATCATAGTCAAAATCGCCATAATCGCCAATGCCACACCCAGCTCTACCAGCGTAAACCCACGCTCTGACCTGAGAATCCTTTCGCTCCGCTTTTTCATAATTCTCTCCCCCCGAAACACTTGGTTTCAAATTTCTTTTGTACCCTGGACACCGAAAAGCACCCGCCCCATTGCCGCACAAAACCTACCCTAGCATCTCCAGTGAGCGCAGAATCGGCCCCATCACTGTGTAGCCCAAAAAGCCCACCATAATTCCAACAATAAGGATGAGCACAGGCTCTATCATGGAAGACAGGGAATCAAGTTTCCGGTCAACTTCTCCTTCATAAAACCGGGCTGCCTTCATGACCATCTCAGGAAGGGTTCCACTGGATTCACCTGCAGCGGCAAGCTCGCAGAACAAGTTCGGGAAAGCCCCAGACTTGCGCATGGAATCCCCAATTCCGGCTCCTTTTTCTACCTCCTTTCGAACGTAAATGGCTGTTCTTACAAAAAGTGCAGAACCTGTTGCCTGGCCGGCGTATTCCAAAGCCGGAAGGACTCTTACACCGCTTTCGAGAAGGGTGGAGAATGTCTTTCCGAACCTTACCAAATAAGAGTTTTTGAGGATTTTGCCCCAGCCAGGTATACGCAAAGCCAGCTGTTCAGTAACTCCATACCTGTCTTCTTTTGCAAACAGGCGCTTGAGCAAAAACCACCCGGCCAACAGAATGCCAAAAATGGCGAACCAGTATCGTCGCACGAAACCTGAAATTGCCAGAAGCAATTTGGTCGCCCTGGGCAAATTCTCTTCACCAATCACGCCTGCAAAACTCGGGATAACGAACATGACGAGAATAGCCGCCACTACCATGGTTACTGCAACCACCAATACCGGATAAATCATGGATGAGCTCACTTTACTGCTAAAATCATGGGACTTCAAAGTCTCATCCCCGATATACTCAAGAGAATCTGCCAGAGTCCCCGAGGCTTCTGCAGCTTCTATGGCCCGTATTTCCCATTGGTCGAAAAACCTGGTCTGGCTTGCTATGGCCTCGTGAAAAGACACACCCTGTTCCAGATTGTCCACGGCTACACGCATAACCCGGGAAATGGCAGGGGGTGTCTCTTGCAGCCATTCGTTCAAGGGCATTCTTAAGAGGTATACCAGCCTTAAGGAACGCTGATAGTTCCATGAGCGCCATACCTTTATCAACTTTGTGGACCGTACGATTCTTGTGGAAGAAGTCCGGTAACCCTTTACACGAAGGGGCTTTCTTCAAAAACGTTACTATATACCCTTGCCGGTGCATCTCCTGGAGAAACACGGTAACATTATCAATCTCTATTACGTCTTGAGTCCTCTTACCTGTTTCCCCATGAATAGCCCAATACCGGTATGTAGCCAGCTCAATTCCCTCCTGTGCTGAAAACACCGAGCACTTCCTCCCAAGTAGTAATCCCTGCAAGTACCTTTGCGGCACCATCTGCCAAAAGCCCTTGGTGCCGTTTGGCAGGATTCAATTCACAATCAGACCTTGGATCCTTTGACCCGATATATCTTCTACGAAATTCCTCGTTGAGCAGTATAACCTCTGACATGGCAGTCCGGCGCTTGTATGCGCGATCAGCGCACCCTGCGCAGGGGCGGGTAGTAGCTGTAACTATAGTATCGTTACTGTACTTCTGCCCGGCAGCCATTGCCACTTCCCTGGTAATCTGCTCAGGGGCGATCTCTTTGTATTTGCACCACGGACATATGGTGCGGACCAGCCGCTGGCTGTATAAGGCTACAGTAGACGAAAGAGCCATATACTTGTTGACACCCATCTCTTCAAGCCGTATGAGAACGGATAAAGCATCATTTGCGTGGATAGTAGTCAAGACCAGGTGCCCTGTAAGAGACGCCCGGAATGCCATTTCAGCAGTTTCTGCATCGCGAATTTCGCCCACCATAATAACATCTGGGTCCTGGCGCAAGATGTGTCTTATTGCTGTAGCAAAGTTCAACCCGGCTTTTATGTTAACCTGCATATGGTTGACCCCGGGTATTACGTATTCAACAGGGTCTTCTACAGTAACAACATTTTTGCCCGGTACATTGACTTCGTTTAGCGCTGCAGCCAATGTTGTGGATTTCCCGCTGCCTGTAGGCCCCGCAATCACGATGAGCCCGTGAGGCAGCTTCAGGGCTTTCCTGAGATCTTTCATAACTTTGGAAGATACACCCAATCTATCAAAACTGAGGTGCTCAATGGTCTGCTCTAGCAGGCGGACTACCATTTTTTCACCAAAGATTGTAGGTAAAGTTGAAAGGCGCAAATCATAACGCCTGTCGTCTATGTCAGTTGAAAAGCGGCCGTCTTGGGGCAGTCTTTTCTCGGCCACATCCATTCCGCCTAAAACCTTAAGCCTGGTTATTATGGCATCATGATACGTCTTGGGTAAATCCCCTGCCTGTTCCAATACACCGTCTATTCTAAACCTGACTCTTGTACTGCTGGGAAACGGTTCAAAGTGAATGTCAGAGGCGCCCAGGCGAGCGGCTTCAAAAAGGAAGTTGTTTATCATATGAACCGCAGGCGAATCCTTCATGAAGTGTGCTTCTTCAGTTTCAGCCCGGTGAGAACCGAACTCAAGGGTTTCCGGTTCAGTTTCACTTTCTGTATCATGCTGCTGGAAAGTTGCGTCAGGCACCTCGTAAAATCTTCTTAAGGCATTGTCGATATGCTCAGGAGCAGCAAGATGCGGAAATACCCGGTAGCCAGTTCTGGCACGTATTATCTCCAAACGATCAAGGTCAGTTGGATTTTCAATGGCAATATCCAAAGTAGTCCCCCGGATCTGAAGGGGTATTGCACGAAATACCTTGGCTTCATTGGGAGTAAACAGCCTGAGAACATCAGGGTCTGGCGAGGTTTCATTAAGATCACAGTATGATACGTGGAGCTGCCTGGCAAGGCTATGGTAAAACTGCCGGGTAGAAATGACCCCCATTCCAATCAGGATTTCTCCCAAACGGCCGCCTGATTGGTTTTGTATTTTCACTGCCCTGGACAATTCATCTTCAGTTATAAGTCCTTCTTCAACCAGAATGTCCCCGATTTTCCGCGTTATGTCACTCAAAAGGCTCCACCTCGTCTAGCACCTCTTCCAAATCTACCAATCCTTTTGCCACCAAATCCCGAATACTGCGCGACATAGAAACCATGCCTATCTTGTGGCCCGCTTCAATCGACGAATTTATCTGATGGTATTCGCCGCGCCGTATGAGATTGCGAACTGCAGGAGTTGCCACAAGAACTTCACTGGCAAGGACTCTTCGTGTGCTATCAACTGATGGAAGCAGCCGCTGAACGAATACTCCGTTTAATGCTCTAGAAAGTGAGTGCCTCGCAAGTTCCTGCCGCCCCACCGGAAACAAGTCTACAAAGCGATCCAGAGCCCTGGTGGCAGTAGGCGTGTGCATAGTAGCTATGACAAGATGGCCGGTTTCTGATGCTGTACGTGTTGCATCTGCCGAAGCAGGGTCTCTTAGCTCACCCAAGACAATAACATCAGGATCTTCCCTGAGCGCCGCAACAAGGCCTTCATGGAAACAGTTGCAGTCAAGGCCAACTTCCTTTTGGGTGACGATCCCTTCATAATGAGGAAATCTGTATTCAATCGGGTCTTCAATGGTGACCACGCGATAGCCTTTTTCTTCAAGACACCACCGTACCAACGATGCAAGGGTAGTTGATTTCCCTGAACCTGTTGGCCCTGTGACTAATGTAAGGCCCCGCCGGCTGCAAATGTCTATGAGAACCCGGGGAAGGCCAAGCCGGTCAACAGTAGGAATGCCACTCGAAATCAGCCTGACATTAACACCGAGATTCCCTTTTTCGCGAAATACGTGAACTCGCATCCTGCCAATACCTTCAATTTCACTACTGAAATCAATGGCATGGGCACTTTTGCGAATCTCCTGCAGAGCTGACGCCCCATAAGATGAATTTCCGGCCGCAAACTTCACGCAATCTGTTACATCACAAGGAGTGACTACAGGAAGATTAGTAGGAACAAGGCGCCCGGCCACACGTAAAGTGGGCGGGGCCCCGGTAACCAGGTGAATATCTGATGCATCTGCATCAAATGCATCAGTGATCAGTTTAAGCATATCAACAGCCACTTCGAAGTACCCTCCGCTATCTCCGCTACGCTAAGAACACCCAGAACCTAATGTGGTGATTTCAAGCATATTCTTGCCTTATGTAAGCAGGCAAAACATCCACTTGATCGATTGGTTCAAGTCTTGCCCTGGTACTGTATGTCATGGCCATGTTGCTGCTTGAATGTTTAGACACTTGCCATTGCTGAACAACTGATACTAATTCAAAGTGTGTCCGCAATGGTGGTCTACGACTACTTCTATTTTGTCTGAACTCGTCTTAATTTGCATGAACTTGTATGTCCTATCGACAGTAACTGAAACAGTTTGTTTTCAGTAATCAGTGCAGGCCTTTGGCCATGGCATTCACAGCTTCTGCCATGGTTGAAACAAACACCGTTGACCTCAAGAAACCTTGTGAGTTTTCATGCACACCCTTGCCTTCAAAATCAATCTACTAAGCCAGGTGCCAATATCGTCTAAGAACAGTTACCAGTTTCGGGTACATTATATATGTGATTGTCGAAAAGTCAATGAAAATGTGGTTTCTTGTCACCGGAAGCAAGCACCGGTTCAACTATGTGTAATAATCGCCATACATGGCGAACCTGCAGGGGCGCTGAAGGCACATCAAGAATACCTTAAGCATTCCGTGAAACAGGGGGTACAATAAACATGAGGTGCCATAACATGCCAAGAGACCTATTTGATGACACAGATGACCCAATGGCAAGTGAAAAAGATAACTTCTCGGCTCAAACCCACCTCAGGCAACACCTGATTAGGGTGGCTCTGGGGAGGGCCCCGGCAGACCTTGTTATCCGGGGCGGAAGGTTAGTTAATGTGTACACAGGAGAGATCCTGGACAATCCTGATATTGCAGTATCAGGTGAAAGGATTGCCCTGGTAGGAGACGCATCTTCGTGCATAGGCCCTGATACCAAGATAGTTGACGTTGAAGGCGCCTATCTTACCCCCGGCTTTGTAGATGCCCACTATCACATAGAAAGTTCAAGACTGGCACCCTGGCGCCACGCTCAAATCACCCTCCCCCGGGGCCTGACTGCCCTAGTAGAAGACCCACACGAAGCATGTGCACCAGGTGGACTGGATGCAATCCGCTATTTCCTTGAAAACACACAGGGGCTTCCGCAAAAAGTATATGTCCAGGTCCCATCGGCCACTCCGCCGACCAATGTGGAAACCACAGGCGGTTATATCGGCGGCGAAGAGTTCAAAGAAGCGCTGAAATGGCCCCGGGTCATGGGCCTTGGTGAGATGATGGACCCGCCCAGGATATTCGGAGGTGACCGGCGGGTTTGGAGCCTCATCCAAAAGGCCATTGAAGCAGGACAACCAATCGAAGGGCACGGCGGATTCTCGGGAGATCAACTTGCTGCCTACGCCTCGGCAGGAGTTCAATCCACTCACAGCCCCCACTCACCGGAGCAAGCCCTGGAGATGCTGAGGCAAGGATTCACCATTCAATTGAAGGTCGAACGTGAGATTCCCACAATCAAAAGGCTGCTGGAAAGCCAGATCGATTGGAGCCGTGTAGGACTGGCAGTAGACGACAGGCCGGTTGAGAGACTGCTGGAACTTGGAAGCCTCGATCACGAAGTTCGTCTAGCCATCGAAACCGGCATCCCTGCAATCAGGGCCTATCAGATGGCAACTATCAACAACGCGCGGCACTGGCGGTTGGACCGGGATCATGGCGGAATCGCACCTGGGCGGTATGCAGATATTCTTGTGGTAAGCGACCTTGAAAAGGTGACCATTGACCGGGTGTTCGCCAATGGGCGGGAAGTCGCTCGCAACGGTAAACTCATAATCCCACTTGAAGGCCTGGGCAATCCAAACAGGTTGGCTCCAGGGTACGCACTGAACACTGTGAGACTAGCCCGGGAAGTTACGGCAGATGATTTCAGAGTAGCGGCTGCAAGCACGTCCGCTGCTTGCGGCCCACAAAGGCAGACTCAGGAATTTTGTGACATCAGGGAAAACGCCGAAGTCCACGCTCTTGTGATTCCTCCTTTCTACTTTTCAGGTGACATAGACCCAATCACACGCACACTACCTGTACGCAATGGCTTTGTGGAACTTGATCCGGCAACTGGAATCAACAAGGTTGCAATTCTGGAGAGGCACCATGGAACCGGAAACATAGGCCTTGGTTTCTGGCACTGGGGTTTTCAGAAAGGCGCCATAGCCATGAGCGTTTTGCATGACAGCCATAATATTTCAGTTGTTGGAGCCAACGACCATGATATGGCTGTAGCAGTCAACCGGGTGGCTAAGATCCAGGGTGGAATCGTGGTGGTGGAAAACGGCAAGGTACTTGCTGAGCTTCCCCTTCCCATATTCGGCCTGATGTCTGGTGCGCCGCCAGAAGAAGTTGCTGAACTAAGCAGGGCTGTTGAGAAAGCCGGTGCGTCCCTAAGAAGCAGTAAAGCAGGTGGCCGCGGAGACACCGGAACTCAGGCACTAACCAAGAGCCACGATAAACACCAAACAAGAGACATGCAGCCGCCTACGCCTGGTAAGATGCCGAGGGCAAAGCTCTCTCAAATACCTCCGGATCTGGCCAAAACTATGGCCTCCAAACCTGTGGACGTGCTGACATTTGCATACCTAACCTGCCATCCCCGGAGGTTTGTCCTTACCGACCAGGGCATTTTCGACATACTGGATGAACGGCCCGTGCCTCTGGTGTGGTGAGCTGATTTTACCTAGGCGGAAAGAGGCTAGCGCCTCGAAAAATGGTTTCTAGAATTCAACTTCTTCTCAATTCTTTCAATCTGAGTTCTGTATTGACGAGATAAACGCTCCAGAGTGTGAATAACCGGGCCTTCGGGGGCAACTTCGTTTTTCGAAAGCCTTGCCGGGATCTTCTCAACCATTCGGCTAAGGGTCAAATCTCTCGCTGTTAGCACGACTAGAATGACACCGTTCTCGGCGCATGCCCCTATTTTGAACAAATCCCGTACCCGCCTTTGTTTGAACTCCTCGTGGTCTGGGTATTTTTCGGTAGGGCCATAATGCTGAAGGCCATTGTATTCTGATCCTACCTTTTCTTCTGGGAAATAGCGATCAAGTTCCAGTGGTTCCCCTGTCAACGGGTAAATGAGGAAATTAGGCCTGGCATTGTCGATGTAGTTCCGTTGTCTCACAAGGGCATAGAGGTATTCCTTTGACAAGAATTCTCCCTTATGATTGGCAAGGTTGAACCGGAACTCTATCATTTTGGCCTGCACAGTTTGAACAGGCACTGGAACGATTGGAATGGGGATTCTCCTCTGGCCCTTCTCGGCCCACTTCAACCATCCGGCCTTTTCCAGTCTATTGCAGGACCTGGATACAGTATTTCTGGCCAAAGCGGCCCCTGCTATCAGCTCCTCCATGGATTGCGGCCGGAACATGTGAATACGAAGATAGACCGCCTTGTCTGAATCAGATAGCCCCGGGAATTTCAGGAGTTCTTGGAAAAGCACATTATCTAGAATCAGCAAACTACCCCTGTCCAGTTATGTTAGTCAGAGAATCACCTCATTGGGCCGGCTTCCTGTGAAACCAACGGCGCACACTTTATGGAACAATTGGCTGACTTGCCAAAACTATTGCCGGAACTAATTAGATGTGTGAAACCTAAGAGGGCCTATCCAGGAGATCTAAGCCCTTCTAACCCTTTACCGTGTTCTTGGCTGGCCGATTGTTTTGTCAGCACATAGAGCAGCAATTGTCGAAACTCCGTTGTGACAGTAGGGATTCATAGATTCTATGACATATAATAATAAATTATACGGTGACTGGCAATAGCAGGCAGCGAAAATACGATACGGTACCGGAGGATTTCAGACAGTTCCAGCAGAGTCTCGGATTTGAAACAATACGCGTACAGTCTAGAATTGAGAATATAGCACCAGCGTATCATCAGAATTCGACCATTCGGCACCCTCATGTGGTCAAGATTGCAACACATGGCTTCTCCCAACAACCCAGAATTGATTACATGGCACCAACTCATCATCAAAACCTGGTTGCACGGCACCCTCCTACAGTCAAAATTCGAACACATGACCCCTTCCAGTAACCCAAAATTGATTACATGGCACCGGTTCATCATCAAAATCTGACGATACAGCATTCTTCGGTAGTCAGAAATTGACTACATGTCAGCCTGTTTAGGTCCTCAGGCCTCCGAAGATCCGGGATACCATGAAATAGGCAGATGGAAAATACCTGAGGAGCTGAACCTGAAATCTTCTTCTGGAAGCCAGATTGGCCTCTTCAGCCGGAGAAAATTCACTCAGTGCCTGCCTGAAGTCTGGACGGTTCTTTAGGATTTCCTTTAGCCTCACACGGGGATAACCAGCCGCGGCCAGGGCACCGAAAACACCTGCAAGGCTAACAGGAATCATGTATGTTTTAAGATAATATACGGCCTTATGCTCCAAAATAGCCTGAGAACCCACAGAGTCTTCTGATCTGAGTCCCCCCCGGGGCTTATCCCCTTTGCACAAGGAATCAGCAGGGACCGCCCTTGACGTATCCCCAAGTATCCGGTCATGAGGCAATCCAGGGCAGCATCTTGGCCTGCCTGCACAGACAGTACCCGGACTATGTTTTGAAATACAGTCAGTAAAATAGTCTTTCAGAGAGAAGAGAACATCCATCCCTTGAAAACGTTTAAGCATGTCCACCGTACCGGTAACTGAGCCTGCCCTTTGAACATAGAAAAACAACGACTCATTCACTGAAGAAACACGCCTGGCATGGAACAAGGCCTTAAACTCGAATTCAGGTCTTCGGCAATCACTCTTCCTTCTTTGAAACTCAAGCCATGAGTCTCAAGAAAGTCTTTGTTGAAGATCATGCTGCCGAGCCAAACTCCGAGTTTCTCAATAAAAACTCTGCAAAGAGCCTCCGGACCTGCTACAGTCTGTTCCAAATAAGTGTGACGGCTGGAATATGCCCGCAGCACCTCGCCATTTTCAGACACAAAGTCACAACCGCAAAATACAATGTCAGAACCAGTTGACTCAGCACTGAGGGCAAGTTTGGAAAGGCAATCGGGGCCTATGTAATCATCAGAATCCAGAAACATAACGTACTTACCCCGGGCAACATCCAGGCCATGGTTTCTGGCTGCACTTACCCCCTGGTTTGGCTGTGACAAAACCTGATATGGAAGTGACGACCTCGAAAGGATATTATCTGCAACAACAGCAGTCTCATCAATAGAACCGTCGTCTATGACAACGATTTCAAAACCGGCCAGGGTCTGCCTGCGCAAAGACTCCAAACAGGTGCTAATATGCTTCTCTGCGTTGAATGCAGGTACTACCACAGACACCAAAGGTTGTCCTCTTTCCGGTAGATCCACCTTCAGCACCTCCGTCTTGAAGAGACTACCTATACCCTGTCAACCATACCAAAACCAACACAGAATGACCAGACAAAACCACGCCAGGACTTGCTCACAAACCGGGGGACTCCAAGTAGCCAGGAAACTGAAACGCCGGGACGGTCCTAACGTTTCACCTCTGAATACGAGGATGAAACGCCGGGACGGTCTCGGACGGTCCTAACGTTTCACGGCTTACCCCTTGATTGCAGAGCAAGCAGGGCAAATGGGCCATACGATTGCACTGAAGCACATTCCGCCCACTGTGTGCGTAACATAGTAGAGGAATACTTGGGGGAGGGTATTATACTTGAACGATATTTTGGTTTTATTATTCTTGCTAGTACTAGTCTTTGGGCTGAGCCAAGCATCTTCGCAAACAGAATCGGAGGGTGTTGAAATACAGACTTTGGAACCGAAAAACAGATGAACCTGAAAACCCAAAATATGAACAGTAACAATCAGTAAATGGAAACGGAACAACGGCGGTATCCCTGAACATGCCCGGTTATTTCCATGTATTATCCATTACAGAAGTATCAGAGGTATCAGGGAGAACCTGTTGTTTAACCAACCATCAGATCCAGGGTGAATCCTTATCCTTTGGTCAATCAGAAGTTCGTAGGCTCTCGCGTATCCTACCTGGTTTTCGTAGCAATCTCAAAATCTAGATTAGCTAATCTTTGACTTTGACTTTCCTTGACCTTTGTGATATTGTATGTTTGGAGCAATACTTGGGAACTATCATCCTAAACAATTCAACGATTTCAACCGGCAAAGGAAGGAGAATGGCTATGATTAGACCATGGAGCCCCTTAAACGAGATTTCCCGCCTCGAAAGAAGTATCAGTTCCATGTTTAACGACCTTTGGAGAGGATTCAGTCCACGAACCCTGGCCGAAAGCGAGTTCGGCGGTTTCCCGGTGGACGTTCTGGATGAAGGCGAGAACATCGTAGTCAGAGCCGAGCTTCCAGGTGTGGAAAAAGACAAAATTGACCTTCGGTGCACCGAGAACTCTCTAAGTATATCTTCGGAAAAGAGCGAAGACAAGCGAGTTAAAGAAGGTACTTGGGTGGTTCAAGAGTCGTCATTTGGCAAGATGGTACGCACTGTACGGCTTGATGCCCCAGTTGACCCGTCCAGGGCCGAAGCCTCATTCAGCGGAGGGGTTTTGACAGTGAAACTGCCCAAGACCGGGCCCTCAAAGCGTGGCCATAACATCCAAATAACCTAGGGAATAGAATGAGAACTTTTCCGAAACGGGAGGATGGCTTGCTGCCAAGCCGGCAGCAGCCTCCTCCCTGTCTTCATTTGAGTACCAAACATAAGTGCTAAAACGCCTTTCCGCCTTCGCCCCTGAATATCAACTGATCTGACTCGTCAAGCCGCTCCTTGCCGGGCAGCGTGGCAGCGTGATCGAAAATTTCCTTGATAACCACAGGGCACGCAGACCCTCTGAGGCACATTTTATATGATACAACCAGCCTTGGGCCTGAACTCCTTTGGCACCGGCAAGACCCGGGAGTCTACTTCAGATACTTGTCAAACCACCTCAGAATGTGCCTTAATCTCTCACGCCTGTTCCATGGCTTGCCTGACCTTGACAGTTCGTGGTTTTCACCGGCGAACCTGACAAACTCAACTGTTTTCCCAAGACGCTTAAGCGCAATGTACCACTGCTCAGCCTGCTCCATTGGGCAACGATAATCCTGCTCAGAATGGATTATGAGGATTGGAGTAGTTACATTGGGAGCATACCTAATAGGCGACCTTTCCATAAGCCATCCTTCGCTATCCCAAAGGTCTCTCATCCCCATACCTTTTCTGTTTCCATAAAAGCCGATGTCGCTAGTGCCGTACTTGGTGTACCAATTGCTGATACTTCTTTGGGTAACAGCAGCGTGGAACCTGTTGGTGTGTCCAACAATCCAGTTAGTCATGTATCCGCCGTAACTACCTCCGGTCACGCCTACTTTACCGGAATCAACCCACTCCACTGTATCCACGTAGTTTCCAAGAGCCATGATATCCTGATAATCCATACCACCCTGGTCTGCAATAACCTGCTGGGCAAACCATTCACCGTACCCAAGGCTTCCCCTGGGGTTGCAGTAGAAGACGCCGTAGCCGTTGGATGTGAGCAGCTGGAACTCGTGAGAGAAAGCCATCCCATAAGTAGTTGCAGGACCACCGTGAATCTCTACAACTGCTGGATACTTGCGCCCAGGCTCAAAATTGACAGGTTTCATTAGCCAACCTTCAAGTTCCACACCATCTGAGCTCGTAAACAGGAAAACCTCGGGCTTGGAAAGCTGCAATTCCGACAAGACATCTTCATTAACCGCAGTGAGCCTGCAGCACTGATTAAACCTATGTTTCTTGAAGATCACTTGGTACTGCCAATGAGTAACCTTAACCTCAGATTCCAGACCGACACAGTCTTGTGAGACACCCTGGGCTATGTAAACATCTGACGGGTTAAGTTCTGAACCACCTATAAAAGCAAATACCTCGTCACCGGCAAGATCCTGAAATGCCATAGAGCTAATCACAGGCGGATATTCAAAGGTTTGAGAGAGGCCGCCGCATGCACAGGTAGCGTGGTGTGGTGAGGAGTTCTCGACTGTACCCACTTCCCGGATTTCAGAATCCTCTATGGATACTCTGAAAATCTTGGAATAGCCCCTGTCGGTACCAATAAAGTAAATGAATTTGCCATCCTGGGACCAATAGGGCACGCCTCCCCCGGCGTCAAATCTGGAGTCAGTTGAAACAGAGCAGCCAACACTTCTGTCAAAACCGGACGTGAGGACTTTCGCATCGCCTCCATCAGCCGGAATTACCAGAACCTCAGATTTGGCGGCCGCTACCTCTTTTCGTACATTGCCGAAAAACGCGATGAATCTTCCGTCAGGAGAATACACAGGCGCTCCGGCAGGGCCACGCCCGTTTGTAAGTTTCTTCAATTCTCCATTGTCCAAAGTGACAATCCAAATGTCGGGAACACTGTCAACCTCGTGAACTATTTCCCGGCAGGAGGTAAATGCAAGAGTCCTTCCATCAGGCGAAAATGCCGGATACGAACAATCGTACTCTCCGAAAGTCAGCTGCTTTCTCTCTCCACTTTCGATGTTAACAATAAATATTTGCTGAGGCCGTGGATCTACGATATACGGAACACCATTGGCCTTGTATCTGAGTTTCGTGACTACAGTCACGTCTTTAGTCTTGCGAGCCTCTTCCTTGTCTTCCGGTTCTTCCTTGGGCTCCCGGGAAATAAATGCCAAATGTTCCCCGTCCGGGGACCAGGTTATGGCTGATACTCCGTCGTCGCCCTGGGTAATTTGCCTGGCTTCGCCACCGTCTTTCATATCCAGAAGCCAGATATGATTCTTGCCTGAGCGGTTCGAGACAAAAGCAAGGTAATTCCCATCTGGTGAAAAACAGGGGAACCCTCTCTGGCACCGTAACCTGTACCTATCTTGCCATATGTGAGTCTTACGGGTGCTCCAAAACACCCCCCGGCGTCTCTTGCCGACATCCAAATGGCCGACTCGTAGGTGTTTTTGTCGGCGTTGGTCTCTGTCTGTACCCAAACTACTTTGGAACCATCAGGGGCAAGCTCAGGGTCGCCAACGAACTTGAGCCGCCAGAGATCCTCAAATGTTACCGGACGTTTGCTTTCCATGCAGGCATCCTCCTTTGGTCTTTAGGTATTTCATGTTGACACTAACTACAATACCGTGCTCTTCTTGGCTACACTGGTGCTTATTCCATGACCTCCGAGATGAGAGCGACTAGAGATCTGCTACTCCCGATTGTATCTTATCTCTCTTGATTAGATTAACCCAAAGTGGGGATGGGGGAAAACATGAGCTCCAAACTAGAAAAAAGCCGGCGATGGACGCATAATTCCAAGACGCCTTGTAAGATGCTATGGAGCCGGATCACTGTTCCCTAACCGCTAGTTCACATCCATTCAACTACCTGAAGTACCTATTCGAAAGGCTGCCCTCCTTCATGGGATTCGGTGTTTTCATGTGGATGAAAGTCCTATAAGACTAAACACATCTTTCAAATATACTTCAAAAGGAATAGACTGCCGTTTCAGTTCCGCAACGACATGCTTGAACACTGATACAGTCCGTTCATTGTTAAAGGCGTCTTCAGGTTGGCGAAGATCAAAAGATATATGAGCGCTTGTCACCGACAGCAGTGTACATATATTCAGAAAACCATTAACATCGACCATATTGTCATTGACACCTGGCACGAATATATACTTTAGATTCAAGATACCCTTTCGATTGCGGTTGTAGCGTTTCAAATTTTGCACCACCCGTTCAAATGCGTCCACTCCTTTCACTTTGAAAAAGGTGCTTTTGGTACCGCTATCAAGGCTTATATTCAAAACGCCCTTGCCATCGAGCATTCTTCTTTGAATTTCCTCATCGTAAACAAAACCGTTAGTTAAAAACATCACGTTGTTGTCCTTTACCGCATCATAGATTGCCTTTTTGTGAGGATGGATCGTTATTTCTCCATTGCATAGCTCAATTACGCCGTTGTCATTGTCGAAGCCGTATTGCTGGACCAAACCCAACAATTGCCGCACATCCACATCCGAAGAGATATCCCTCCCCAGTCGGTCCTCGTAATTGCAATAAATACACCTGAAGTTGCACCTGCCAAGTTCGTTGTAGATGACGTGGGTAAAATATCGTTGTATAGGCGCATACATATGCTGCAATTCCGGACATCCATCACAACTTGTTGGTTCCCCCGCATTCAGTCTTTGTATGATGCCGTCCCTTAATCGGATAAACGCCTCAAACGCTTGCGGAAGGCTATCACCCACAAGAATAGAGTCCACGTTGTTTTTGCCATAGTCCGAACAACAAGATTTCAAACTATGGCTTCCGCAATCGACTCCGGCTCTTCCGCCAAATGCTCCTTCATGATAGCCGCAGACGATAAAGTGTTCCAGGTACGGACAGCTGATCCGGCGAACCACCCGGTTCAGGATGCGGTCCGAGGCAACCCCTAAATCCTGTAGGTAGCAGCATATATCGTATTTTGCCTTCATGCTCCCTACGGTCAAGTAGATATTGGCATTTGGAAATCGACCCAACGCCGTGTCTGCTGACATGATAGGCAAGCCAAGATGACTTGAGCCATGCTTGTTTTTGTCTGAATCTACAAAGCAAATACCCCATTCAATGGGTGGCGGTGAAACAGGCCCTCTTCTTCCAGGGTTGGGCTGCAGCATTTTTACAGCATATTGACCTGCTCCATAGAATATAACTTGATTTCGCATACCCGTTCCTTTCATCGTCCGGTGGGTACCTTTAAGGCAACACCATTTTTTATGCAGTAATCGACAAACGTATCATACGCTGCCGCATAGCTGCTGTTAAATCTGGCGTAGTCGCACAATTCTTGATAATACCCAACCGTCTTGTTTGGATTGAAATCCTCCGCCATGATATAAGGTATTCTATGATAGCGTGCCAGTTCTTCCATTCGCTTGTCAATTGCTATCATCAACGCCGGTGTTCGAGCCAGAATAGCGGCAACATTTCCATGAAATTGCGTCCCAATAGATATATCGTTCATTTTCAAGGCGGTCATCCAGTCGTCAACGGAAAAGAAATATCGACCTCTTTCCATGACAAAGGCCTTCACAACCTCCCAGCCTATAAAATTGTCATAACCAATGACCTCTTTTAGAAATGCCGTTTGCAAAGTGTAGTCGACTTGCACTCTCCGGGAATGAAACTGCGCCAGAAAGTAGTCAAAAATAGGTCGGGCCGTTTGCCAAAAATCCACATGTGTCTGAAAGTAATCCGTAAAACACTGATTAAAATTGAAATTGATTCTCCTGATTTGTCTTGGCGTGTTGATAACCTGAAATTCCCGATCCATATGGTAAAATAAGGAGGGGCAGCCCACAATACGGAGATTTTTGATTCCGTAACTGTTCAGGATCTCAGCCGCATATTCTCCTCGTACACCAATTTCATTGCGTTCCGCAATTTGCCGCAAAATATAAAGCATGTCCTTAGTCAAGTGAAATTTGCCATTTTCATGATAGCGGAATCCTAAGGTCATTGGAACCAATCTAGTATTCAAATCCAGGATTTTCTGCCAATACTCTTTGTTGAAAACATATCTTGGCGAAAAACAATGCAGGGCATTGGTAACGATCGTGGAAGCTCCACTATTTTTCAGTCTGTCAAAATCATAAGCCAAGACATGCTCAGCATCTATATTTTTTGCCAAACAATCGGTCATTAAAAAAGTGCCTGTGTTTTTGCGGTAGTTTCCCGAATGGAAAATTGACAAGAGCTCATCTACCGGCATTGCGAAGCAATCTGCGAACCGAAGCGGTCTTTGCTTGTGCCAGTCACCGTTGTAAAACAACAAGGTTTTGCCTAGTTTCTCTTGTTCCATACTCTCTAGCCCTTTACCATATTTTGAATGTTCGATTGCAAAACTCATCCACAAGTTCACCTCCTAAAAATCTACCCAATTCCATATTGGAATAGCGGGATTGAAGAAAATGCACCAGCAAATCTGGAACGTTGGGATCTATAAGCTGTGCATCTTGCAAAGTAATCTTGGTATTTTTCACATAATCAAGAATCGCATTGTGGATTACGTTCAATTCCTGCATCTGCTGTTCTGTTCGTGTTTCTTCCATAAATGCAGGATTGCCGCTTTCATCAAAGCCCACCACTGTGGCTTCCAAAGAAGTCATAATATTTTCAAGGAAAAAGTAGTCTTCCAACAAGTGGTAACTTTCTTGAAAAACATTGAGCACGCCAAACATGGCATGTATCGGCACATCGTTTTTGTATTCTGTTTCATTATTGATAGCAGCAAAATATAATCCAATCAGTTTGAAATCCACTATGTTGTCTAACGCCTTCTGGCAGGTTCCAGAGGATACAAAGTCAAAAAAACCGACCTCTACACCTTTTGGTACCTTGAAAGTCGCAACATACCGCATATACGATTCACGGGCAATAGCAGCGTGATGCATGATCGCAACTCGATGAAGCAACACATAGTTTTCATCGTTCGATACGTTGCACGGAATGATCTCGCTATTGGTCAGCCGGAAACGGTCTTTCAGCATATCTTCTGGTTTCCCTGAATAGGCCAACCTCGCGGCGTGCAGGATATCTTCATCATCAATAATCCCCGCAAGAACGGAGGCTGCTCGCGAAGTGTAAAAATACCACATCGCGGGCAGTTCGGTGCCCTCCGCACGCATATGATCATATATCTTCTTCAGGATAAAGCCATCACGAGCTGCCAGAAAGATACAGTCAAGTCGTAATTCCCAAGCCTTCTTCACCAACCACGCAAAAAAACAGTAGATGAGCGTTGCAACGAAGGCATAAGCCATTTCGTATGTATCATCTATAGAGAATTTTCCGTTGGTTCTACTGAACAAAAAAGGGTCATGTAGCTGTCTGCTGATAAATTCGCCTATTTGGAGCCGGTTTGGAAGCTTCTGATCGTATTGCAGTATTTCAGCAGCATAAGAGTCCTCGAGCATTCCAAGGGCGCTTTCGACGTGAAAGGTATCGTCTATTCCGTATTGTACAGCTGCTGCTATATCAGCTTCAATATTGTCTCCGATGTGGAGTATTTTCTTCTTACCTGCCTTTTGGCGCAACACTTTGAACAAACCACTTGTTTTGGATACCCCATGATCGCAGGAAACCAAAACGTTTTCACGGTCAATGCCGATCCCTAACCCATCCAGCAGACCTTTAAGAATATCTCCAGGCAGATACATGTCGGATACCAGATACACCGTTTTACCTGAATTCAAGGCGTATTGCAGCATTTCGCACATTTTTTCGCGGCGAATCAAATATCCCGATTCGAGCCGCAGCTCAACATCGGGAGTCAGACCGTCCAGCCGGGTGTAAATGTCGTTGATGTTTGGATGCCGGCCCTCGCGATATAGGGCCATTTCTGCATGAATCCTTCGCTCGGCAAAGTTTGCGCCGAGTTCTTTTTCTGCAAGCAAATAAATATCACGTGGATACAACACTTTCCGCATGATCAACGTATCGAAGACATCAAAACTCACAACATCTGCATCGGCAATTTTGGCTTTTAGAACCAGGCTGCTTATATTCATATACTTTTCGAATGATTTTTCCTCAGTAATTACCTGCCGCAGAATGTTCCCGTTGATATCATAGACTTTAATCGAATGCTTAATGCAGGCATCCTTAATGCGCCGATAGATAATCTTCACATTGCTTGCACGAGCCACAATGATAATTGCGTCAACGCCTAAGGCGGCCGCCTCTTCAACAGTTATGACCCGTTTTCCATAAATTATGTCTCCTTTTCTTACCTCATCCATCAAGCCCACAATGTTGTCGGAATCAAAACTTTCGAGGATAATGCGGGTGTTTTTTCCTACCCCGTAAATAGCAATTTTGCTCTGACGCATCGCCTTAAAATGCCGCTGGTACGCATCGATAATATACTCTTTTTCACTCTGTATTCTTTGAGCCATAGCTATCCTTCCAAGATCCTAAATGCCGAATACTTGCTGGTTTTCCATCGCTTCGTATAACGCCCGGAATATGTAGTAGTCTTGGGGAGTAGTGATCTTTATGTTATTCAATGTACTTAGCACGAGATGCATTTCAATATGGTAAAGGCTACATAAATGAGCGGAATCCACAGTAAGAAAGCCATCCGTTCTGGCCTTTTTGTACAAACCCCAAATCACTTCATAACGAAACGTTTGGGGTGCTTTTGCTGTATACATCTCGTTGCGAGGTGGAACATTTTTGATTCTCTGCTTATCCGGACATTGCACAATGGATTCTACGGCAGGTTCAGCGGTGATGGCCGCGCCATATTCCTTTGCCGCTCCAATGTTTGCCGAAATCAGCTTCCCGTTGATCAGCGGTCTAACACCGTCATGGATCAACACAATGTCGTCATCCTCACTGAAGCCCTCCAGAGCTTTTAAACCGTTGAATATGGATTCTTGTCCCGTGCCGCCGCCAGGCACAATTTCCATTACCTTCCCAATATCATAACGGCGCAACAGGGTTTTGAGTTCGTCAATCCAATTCCTGAGGCATACAACAATAATACCGTCAATATCAGGATGTTTTTCGAAGTGTTCCAAAGTGTACAGCAAAATCGGCTTCCCGTGCAGTGCCAGAAACTGCTTTGGCTTTGAACACGAGTTCATGCGCCTTCCTGTTCCGCCAGCAAAGATGAGAGCATAGTTCATAACAACACCTTCTTTTTGCAGTAATTGAAGATCCTCGGCCCTGCATTGCCTTCAGATAGCATATTGAACAGTTTTAACTGCTCAATCACAAATCGCTCATGGCTTTTGCCTCTTTCCTCATACAAGATATAATCCACATAGCTATTGAGATATTGGTCTTTGTGTTCCCACATAATGTAAAACAGTTTGCGCAAAGAAGGCTCTTCTTCATATCTTCGTAGCACGTGTGTTATGACTTTCGTAAAATCATAACCGTTTCTGTACGAAGTAAGATCCGTATTCTGATACATAATTGGTTTTCCCGTCAGTCCGTACAGTGCCACAACACTGCTGGGGTCGCCGTAGTATGCATCGCTCATCACGATGGCACGGTGAAGGTCCGGTGTATCGTCGTAGATACCGTATTTGTCACATTGGTATTCCTCAATTATCCGCTTGTATTCTTTTAGCAATTGTGGGCGCATCGACCGGTAGGTTGCCGCCTGTAAGGGATGCGGACGCCACCACAAAACAACATCCTTCCGGTTTTGAAAAAAGCAAAGCACCGATCTGAGCTTTGCAAGATATTTTTCATTTTCCTGCAATATCGCATTCAAGCTCGTGTTGTAAAGAATCACTTTTTTTTGCAGCCCATCAGGCCTTTCCAGCAGTTCGCGCCATTCATCAGGAACAGAGTAATCATCGCATGTTGGACTCAGCACTCTATCAAATTTTGGAGAACCCAGCGCAATAAATTTGCTGTCTGGATCTCCAAATATGTTACTACAGTTGTTTCTTCTTTCAAACGCTCTGAAAAGGCGAATGTAGGTATTTCTGATTTTCTCTGACTGCAGAATCACCTTATCTGCGTGCAATGTTCCAGGCAAGACGCAAAAGTGCTCCGGAACATCATCAAGACACACGAAATATGGGATATACACAAGCAAATCCGTGAAGTTCTTGATTCTATTACTGTAAAACAGTGGGTGCACACTGGAGACACTGTTTGCCTCATCATACGGATTGTGGATAAAAGCAATATCTGGATGCCTTGCTTTCAAGTCATATTGGAGCCAATGGGTAATTGGCAGATCCTTAGCGTAAGACGCCCCCTCATAGTGCAGCCTTCCCAAGCTGCCATCTGGCTTTTTTTCATAATAGGGTATAGGAACAATATACGTATCGCAATTGGGATCATTAAGGGCAGATCGCCAAATGCTCTCGAGTGAGTCGGCCATTGCGGCGCTGTAAGGAAAAAAGGCAACCTCAATTCGGTCAGGTTTCAGTTCACTTTGTGCATTGTTGATTATTTCCCTAAGCCCGCCATCTAATTCCCGAAACAACTCAACGTTTGGCTCGAGGCCCATTTTGCAAAGCAGCTCACGGTAAGTTCCCAGCAGCGCGACAGTCTGCAGTTCCTCTCCTCCGGTTCCTTTGATATATTCGCCAATGAACACCGCGAAGTCATGACAATCGGCGAGTAGCCAGTCAAGTTTACTCCGCTCAAGAGAAAGCATCCGTTTGATTTCTCCGTGCGCCTCCCGCAAAGTATCAAGCATCTCCAATATCTTGACGTACTGGGTTTTACGCATCCTCACATTCGCTCCAATAGTCAAGCAATCGCTCATACATTTCTTTGAGGCCGTAGGTCGGTGACCATCCAAGTCTGTTCAATTTATCTGTATTTAGTCTGTTATCTGTATCTGGAGCATAGCCGAATTTTTCGAAATCTGCTGATTTGACTACAACAACCTTGATATTGCTACCACATAGATCGGTCGCAACGAGATCCGCCATTTCCCGAATGGTCATGCTTGCTGCCGGATTAGACACATTATACGCCTCGCCGTTTTCGCCTTTGTGCGCCAATAACAACAAGGCCCGTATAGCGTCCGAAAGGTAGCAGTAATTTCCCCTGGACTTTCCATCTGTGTGTAACACAATATCTGTCCCGTTCATGGCATGACGAGCAAATTGTGCAAAGACACGCGGATCATCTTTGGGTGTCCCAGCACCAAACGTTTGCGCCAAACGAGCAGATCTTGTCGGGACCCCATATTGAAAATAGTAACAGTTGCAAAGATTCTCGCATAAACGCTTGCTTTCAGGATAACAACTACGCACACTACTTAGGTCCAAACTTCCCAGATCCCTTTCCGTGATAGACGGCAATGGTGGGGTTATCAAACCGTATACTTCCATAGAGGAAAGGAAAACCAAGGCTTCAACACGTTTCACTTTTGCTAATTCCAAAACGCGCATGGTGCCAAGCACGGAAGTTTCAATTACAGATATGGGGTTTGCAACCATCTCGGCTGATTCTGTAATTCCAGCACAGTGAAAAACATAATGAACAGGTTCCGGGATGGCGAAAGGCAATCGAATATCTTGCTCTACTAACACCGCGCCGCATGAACTCAAGTACTTTTGCATTTTTATAGCATCTCTTCCGTGAGCAAGGATATGAAGGCGCAAATTCCTCTTTTGGTTTGCAGCATACAAGGCCCGAACAAGGGCCAAACCAATGAGGCCGGTTGATCCAGTTACAAGAATTGTCTTATCGCGGAATCGCGCCCAAGGGATACTACGGTCTGATACAATACACTCCAAATCTTCCGACAGAATCTTAGAGAAGGTCACCTACCACCTTTCTTGCCAGTAGTAACACATAATATAGTATCGTCAAGACACTCCTATAATTAAGAGGCTTGCTTAGGGCCAACATAACAAGAAATCCTCTGACTCTCACTCTCTTCCCGTTTATCTAGATGAAACAGCAAAGGTTCGTCAAATGGGTAAACAATTTCTATGATAGGTAGCGGACAGCTGCCATGATTGACCGTTTGGCTCATCACAGCTATCTTCTTCTTGTCAACGGCCCTAATTACCGGAGCAAAATTCGCTGATGAGAACCTTCGTAGAACCCCCTTTGAGGACGCTGTAAGAGGAATTTGCAGCAACAGGAGAGAGGCAACTGCAAGAAACAACTCAAGTTGAAAGCGTAAGCTATGTTGAAAACGTCCGCTCTTTCGATGTTAAGATCAAGGTCATAACCATATTGCGCGTTTCTGAAACCATACAAGGGAGAGAATCCAGTGACCAATCACCTAGGTAACAGTGACTTTCAAGCCACCCAGCCGGAATACCTTGACTATGTCGACATGGATTCATACTTGCAAGATGCATGTCTAAAAGAACTGGTGACTGCAGACCTGTTTATCCGTCTGGACAAACATACCAAAAGACGTAGGTTGTGGGCTGAGAAAATGGATATTGCAGCCGTTCAACACAAACTGAGATGCAAAAACACAACTGCCACCCATCAGAATTCGTTTCAAACTGAAGAGAGCCGGGATTCCATACAGGTATCTCATAAAGCAAACAATACAAATAACATTACTGGCACAACTGCAGAAGTCTGGCTTGTAGCACCGGAACTCTCGAATTCACTTGAACCAGCCCTGGATATTGCCAAGCAGTTCTTGCGTAAAAATTATGCCGTCCATCTGGTCACCCGCTTAAGGCCCAAAGATCTTCGGCAGTTATTGACCAAATATGAATTAGTCCGTGGCAATTCTGAAGACACATGTGACAATGAAATTCACTATCACTTCGTAAAGCCCCTTGAGTCATATTGTTCACATAGCAAAAAAACAGGACTAATACTATCCTTCTACCTTCCATTATCTGCAAGCCTCAGTATTCATGGGATGAAACATATTCTTGTGGTAGATGCCTCCCGAAACGAATCCCCGTCTCTGTTCGGCAGAGCAGAAAGCAACCTCAAACACAAAGCAAATGATTATCTGCCCCAGTCTGCTATAGTGGACCTAGCCTCTATTCCGGATAAAGTTACTGCTTGGAACAATGGTGTCACATCTCAACTTGAGTCAGTGCTATCAAGAAAAGTCTTTGACTTCAAAACCATCAATCTACAAAACATTCATAATTCAGAAACACCCGACAACCTACCGCCCCCCCATATTCCTACCCTTTCAGCATGCCTAATAGCCAAAGACGAAGAAGGCATGATAGAGGATTGCTTGTTATCTCTTGTGCCGGTTGCCGATGAAGTTATCCTAAATGATACTGGCTCCAGGGATAACACAGCCGAACTGGCTGAAAGTTACGGGGCAAGTGTCATAAGAACCCAGTGGAAGAATGATTTTTCCAAATCAAGAAATGAATCCATTGATATAGCTCAAGGAGATTACATCCTTATCATTGATGCAGATGAAAGATTAACTGAAGACTCAAAGACAATACTCAGAAGGGAACTGCTAAAAAGCGGAGATGCATATCTCGTTACCATTACCAACCGTTCCGATGGTCCTTTTGTAGTCAGTCTGGACATCGTAAGGCTCTTTAAGAACTTCCCATCATACAGGTTTGCAGGGGAGATACATGAACAAATAATCCAATCAATCAAAGGACCTACCTTCAGGAGCAAGATAGAAATGGAGCATTATGGATACAGTGAGATAGTCTCCTACGCGAAAGACAAGCGAACCCGAAACATACTCCTACTTGCAGATAAGTTCGCCAAAGACAAAGAGGCTTACGACCTGTTTCAGATCGGCGTTGAATTGAAATCCACGGGCAACCTGGATGAATCATCGCGAATCCTGTCAGACGTCTATTTGAACAACGATAAGCGGTTGCCTTTTATCGCCACTGCCGCCCTTGAAGCCTTTGAAAGTTATCGAGGGCTGGGAAGGTTAGACACTGCGATAGAATTTGCAGAGCTAGTACTGCATGATATCCCGGATTTCCTCTTTCTTGCGTGTCTTCTTGCTGATACGCTGATTAATACCGGAAAACACCAAGAGGCAATCAAGATTGTTGAATCTGCTCGAAACTCCCCATCGTCCGGCAAGCCTGTGCGGCACCTATCAGGTGAAAACACCTATGTGTATCACTGGCTAAAGGCAAGGGCCAAACAAGGGCTTAACCAAACAGAAGGCGCTTTGTGCGATGTTAAAACTGCCCTTTCCTTCAATGGGTCCTGGGCTCCCGCCCAGGTTTTTCTGGCCACTCACTGGACTGACCAAACGACGGAAACACTCCGTCCGATTAACCCCGGCACCGTCAGACCGGCAGTCAAGCAATTGCTTGTGATGGGAAAACCTGTTGATGCAGAGACTCTGGCCATTGAGTTCAATGATGAGGGAGCCTTAGGCGAGGTATACCTGTGGCTTCACGACTTTGAAAAAGCGACCGAGGCGTTAGCAAGATCAAAAGACCCCTGCGATCAGGACAGGAGTCTGGCCCTAATAGCATCGGGCTTGGCCCAACCCTATTCCGGTAAAGACTCGATCGTGTCATCAAGCAAGCAGCGCGCAGGCTACTATGTTTTCCAAGGTATTCCTGCACCAAGCGGAAAAATCCCACAAGTTGTCAGCCTTCTGAGCTTCTTGCTGGACATTCGAGACATGCCCCACTTCTACAAAGGAACCGCAGCTCTTTCGAACGCAAAGAACCCAGAGCTGCTTGTGGGAAAACTCTTGTACGAGAAAGGCCACCTGGATCTAGCCCTTGAACCCTTGATACAATCCTGCTCGAAAAGGAAGAGTCCTGATGCTCTTGCAATGCTAGGAAACATTGCATACCTCAAGAACCATTTTGAGGAGGCCGTCGTATTCTATAATGAGCTTTCTGAATTCAGACACCTCAATGTTTCTGAGTACTTGTCTTACATGAATGCTCTTCTAAAAAGCCACAATCCCCAAAAATCTTTGACTGTTCTGGAAGAGAGTTTGAAGATATACCCGCAAATAGCTGATTCAAAAGAGATGAATTCGATTAAGTCCAGGCTAATCTCGATAGCCGGCAAGTAAGTCAGGCGGGAACATTATCTGTCCCCGCCTGTTTTCCTAACAAGAATCCGATCTGCTTCAGTAGCATTGCCATTATCTTTGTTGACCCTATCTCCGCTAAATCTCTCCGCTTTGTCTAGCTCAAAAGGTGCAGCACTGACTGCGGACGGATGTTAGCCTGAGCCAGCATCGCTGTGCCTGCCTGAAGCAGAATCTGATGCCGCGTGAAAGTAGCCATCTCAAGTGCCATATCTACATCCCTGATACGAGACTCGGCAGCAGCAAGGTTCTCTGCAGCAGTGTTCAAGTTGTTAATGGTGTGTTCAAGCCTGTTCTGCTGTGCACCAAGTTTTGCGCGCTCTGTAGAAACATTGGCAATCGCATTTTCAATTGCATCCAATGCAGCACCAGGGTCGGTTTTCACACTAAGTGAGCCTACGCCAAGGTCACCGGACTTCATACTGGCTATTTCAAATGTTATGTTCTGGCCTGTTCCAGCGTTTGCTCCGATAAGAATGTTGACTTGATTAGCCGACCCAGCCAAATTGCCATTCAAGAGTACCTTATTGTTGAACTGGGTAGTGTCAGCAATCCTATCGATTTCATCCACCAGACTGTTAATTTCATCTTGGATGGCTTGCCCGTCTGTGTCGGTAATTATGTTTGTCGATGCCTGAACCGCCAGTTCCCTCATTCTCTGCAGAATCGAGTGAGTCTCATTAAGTGCACCTTCTGCAGTCTGAATCATGGAAATGCCATCCTGAGCGTTTCTGGTTGCCTGCCTGAGGCCGGAAATCTGCCCTCTCATTTTCTCGGAAATCGCCAGGCCTGCAGCGTCATCTGCAGCTCTGTTGATGCGGTAACCGGAAGACAGTTTCTCCAAAGACTTTGCCATTAGGTTATCGGTGACTGTGAGGTTCTTCCAGGCGTTTAACGCACTGATGTTGGTATTGATCCTCAATTCCCTCTACCTCCCTGTAGTTTTTGCCCCTGCATCCTTGCAGAGTTCTGGCCCGGAAACTTACCTGTCATAGAACTGGCAGTGACGTTTCAGATGAGTCCAGGCCTTACTGAAGTGAATATCGGAATGCTTTGCTGCACAGTTCACGGTTAGAAACCGAAATGAGGCTTTAGTCCCAATAGACACGCGACTTACAAGCAAACACGAGAGCCACCTGCAAGAAATACAATCTTTCGGTGGCTCTATACAATAAAAATCTTCTTATTCTGCTGGATTCCTCTTGCTCTGCCTGTGCATCCTCCCAAACATAGAAATAACTCTCTCAGCATCTTCGTTGGACGACGCCACCACAGAATTTCGCCCGTACAGTAGCAGGGTATTAAGAACCGGTTCTGACACACACGCCGTGGACACAGGAAGTTCCATCATGCTCCCAAAAGCCATAGGATCAGTAAAGAGATTAAACGGTTTATCCTCAAACTCAAACACAACAGGTTCGGCAGTGGTACATAGCATCAAATCCCACATAGTCTTCCACGAAGTTCCAACGATTATTTCCTGATCGGAAAGAGACTCTGAAAGAGTGGCATCATGAGGTATGCCCACACATTGAAATCCCTCAGATGCATCTTCAGGAGCGTCGCTTTCAAGCCAGGACTCATAAACCAAATCTTCACTGCCCCGACTGAAAACAGTAACCTTATGCCCGGTATTGAGAAGATAAATCATTTGGTCCCTCAGTTTAGCCGTAATCTCCTCACTTGGCCGGTCATGTACGTAATATCCGATATTCAACGGCCGGATAATCTCTATCTGCGGCAGCACCTGCCACACTCCATCCGCGGCCTCCCGGGCTACTCGAATCTCCGCAGGCCACTTTGAAAGGTAGAAAGAAACACCCTCTAAACAGGCTTTTAGGTACTGCTCCGGACCGGCACTCTTGTCAGCCTCCATAGAGTCGCAGCGTTCGCATTCTTGGTTGTTCACATCTGTGCCCCCTGTATACTCTGATTTGATTCCAAGTTTTCTTGGGTTATTCACTTGAAATTGCACCGTAGTTCTTGTTCAACAAGCCGCGTGAACGTGCATCAGGTAAACCTGCATTATGTAAATTGCACGAAATAACGGCAAACGGCGCCAATCAGGAAAGCCCCGTAACGCCAGATGAACCCTTGCCTCATGCGCAACTTGTACATAAGTGGTATCGGCAAAATAGCATAGGACCTTTAGCCCACTCGGGCCGTCCGTAATTTCCCCGGCCCTATTTGGAAAACATACAATTGGTTGACCGGAAAGAAGGTCATCTTCTCTTGACCATGACCTAGCAGTCTCTCAGAACTGGATACATCGGCTAGACAGGATTGCCAAGACAGTATTCGCCTTAGGGGAAAGGGGAGAAATAGGTTACATTGGATACAATGGCCAATCAAAGTTTGACAGGGCAGGTATCCATTGACGCGAAAGACCACACGAAACTCGAGGTGGTTTAAGACTTGAATGAAGTACTGGTTGTTTCAGTGAGGGGCATTATGAGCTTCTTCTCCCTTCTTATTCTCGCAAGAATCCTGGGTAAGCAGCAGATAAGCCAGATGACCTTTTTCGATTACGTGGCAAGTATTACAATAGGCTCTATTGCCGCTTCTATGACAGTCGATGTAAGCATCAGGGCGTGGCCTCAGTTTTTCGGACTCTTCATCTGGGTTGGCCTCGTGTTGCTATTACAGGTAGTAGCCATGAAATGGCGCTGGGCGTCAAAGTATGTAGATGGTGAACCCACAGTGGTGGTTATGAATGGCCAAATAATGGAAACTGCCTTGCGAAGGACCAGGTACAGGGTGTCCGACTTGCTCGAGGAATTGAGACTCCAGGGAGTGTTTGACCTATCCAAGGTTGAATTTGCAGTGCTTGAGACCAAAGGCAAGATTTCTGTGCTCTTGAAGGCACAGCACCAACCGGTTACCCCGAAGGACATGAACATGTCCACGGATTATGAAGGGATTACCACTGAACTTGTTTACGACGGCATAGTTGTAGACTCTAATCTGGACCAGGTTCACCTTGACCGTAAATGGCTTGAAAAGGAGCTCAGGAAGAAGGGAATACATGACCCATCTGAAGTGTTCCTTGCAACACTGGATACCTCGGGCAATCTGTATGTAGATACGTATAAGGATCATGTGAAAAGCCCTGTAGACATGTCAGACCCAATCAAGCCACAGGAGAAGTAGGTGTAATCTGACAATGACAAATAGCAATTCTCAGCAAAACGCTCAATCAAACGGCGGCCATTCGAGTAATAGCCACTCGGAGAAAAGCCGGGATGACCACGGGGAAAACCATCAATCCAACAACCAACCGGCGAAACCGGAAAAGCAAAAACCCGAGGTGAAGAGTAAACCATGGGGCTACGTTTACATCATGTCCAAACGCATAATTCCTCTCGCCATTCCCATTATAGTGCTCATATCTTTTTCCGTTATTTTGAACCTAACGTTATACCTGAAAGGCCCGAAAGAGCGCGAAGATGACGTATTGCTGCATCTTGAACTGGCTCAAAATAGCATCGTGGCTGAAAACTGGACCGAAGCAATCACCCACATTGAAAACACAGAAAAGGCATGGGATATGATAATTCCCAGAATCCAAATCGGAGTAGCTAAAGACGATATTGTGAACCTTACACTGAGTTTGGTGAGACTCAAGGCATCAATCAAATCCATGGATAAACCGGGCTGCATGCGAGAACTGGCTGAGTCGTTTCTTTACTGGGATGAAATTGGTAAGTAGCAGGGCGCAGGGCGCTCATCACATTCTACCGCCAGATAACTCGGCGTTCCCCCAACCCCGCCTTGTGCACGCCGCATGACCCGGCGCATTTTCCCAATGGCAACAGTGACGCTCAAGCCACAGAACCGGAATCTAAACAGGGCCTTTCCAGCCTCTTTCCTGTTCAACCGTTCTCGTCTCATACTACTTTCGGTGACTGCAAATTATCGAGCTCTCAATACACCACCGGGCGAACATTAATTCCTACTGTACCCGGGCCTGTATGAACACCAATTACCGGGCCCACCTCAAAAAATACCGGTTCTTCAGCAACATTCAACCGGGACATTACAAGGTCAAGAAGCGAACGAGCATATTCAATAGCCTGTCCATGCCCAATGGCCACAAAAACCTTGCTCTTGCCAAATTTCTCTGCTAAATAGTCCACCATTCCGACCAATGCATGCTTTATGCTCCTAACCTTCCCAATAGGCACATAAATCCCGTCTTCAACACGGACTATAGGTTTAATGTTAAGCAGATTACCAAGGAGAGATGACACTTTTCCGATCCGGCCGCCTTTATGAAGGTAATGCAGAGTATCAAGGCTGAATAAAACCTCAGATTGCTCCTTCAGCCGGGATAAGCGTTCAAGGATATTGGATACACTGAGCCCCTGCCTTACTAGTCTGGCAGCCTCTACAGCCTGTACAGCAATTCCATAACTTATAGAACGAGTATCGACTACATGTATGCGATCAGGTGCCAGCTGCTTTGCTGCCAGCCTGGCAGCATCAACGGTGCTGCTCAACCCTTTGGACAGATGAAACGATAGAATCTCCTTGCCCGATTCAATCAAGGGTTTATACATATCAAAGAACTGCTTGGGAGAAGGCTGTGAACTGGTCGGAAGCTCCTTTGCTTTTTCAAGCATGGGATAAAACTGCGCGGGAGTTATGTCAATTCCATCCCGGTAAACAACCCCTTCGTGTACAACCGAAAGAGGTATGACACTGATTCCGAATTCTTCAGCCAGGGTTCTGGGAATGTCACTGGTGCTGTCTGTGACTACTGCAATATTGCTCACGCTATTCTCTCCTTGCTGCTGCATTATAAGGATTGACAATCTTCAGCGTAATTTGACCATGTACTTAAGATACAGCGAAATCAAAGATATTTCAACAGATGACGGAGTAAACACTCCCATCTCGTCCACATACCTGTGAACCCCCTGGCGGCCTAGGCTTCCACTTTGCTCACATTCGACCGCGCACCCCGCAATATCTCCGGGATACCGCCCCGGCCCAGCAAGGCCTCGGTCGCAAGCGGCGACATCTATCCCCGCAAAACCTCCAGAATGACTCCTGGCCCCGGCAAAGCCTCAATCATAGGCGGCAGCGACATCTATCCCGCAATACCTCCAGGATAATCTCCCATCCGCTTCCTTGCCGGCGCTTCATGGATCACAATTCACCTGTCCACCTCAAAGTCTGTGATCTGCATCTCCTTTGCCAATGACCCAGGCCTTGCAAACCAGCACCTGCTGCAAGGATCATCATCGCCGCCGCCACATCTTCAGACTACTGCAAAGACTCTAAATAACCCCCAGCCACTCCTCGAGGAGAAACTGGACCCTGCCAAGGAAGGAACTCACACGGGCCATTACAGTGTTGCCAAAGGCCGATCCGAAAGCAACCATCATGATTACCCTTCCAATGGTGCTTATGGTTCCTGCAGTTCCCTTTTTCTCCACAGTGAAAAGGAAGTACCATAAGACGCTGATGACTCCCACGACAATGATTATGTTGTTCACTGTCTGTCCAATACTCCCTGCCACAAATAAAGGCTTGAAAGTGGCACGAACCTGATCAAGTAAGAGAGGCTTAAAATCCCTGGCCAGGACGAATCCGGCTCCGATTCCCACCATGAACGACATGTTGTACCTGCTTATCCATGCTATTGGTTTGAAATACCTGGCATAAATCATAAGGCCGATGATTACCGGTATGATCAAACTGTACTTGCCATTTTCCACAATGTCCTGGGTAGTAGGCCTGATCCGGTTGAAATACGTAATCACAACTGTGTATCCGGCATAAAGGCCAACAAAGGCATGTTCTGTAAACCTGAATAACGGATTATCCTTAAATACTACGGAAACCAAAGCCAGTGTGCAAAATGCCTGTATCCATATCCAATAATCAGTTGAGAGCGTTGAAGGCATTACCGGACACCTCCCTTAAAGGCGATATTCTTCTTCTCAAGAAAATAGCCAATGTTACCAAGCACAATAAATGCAATAATCAGAAGGTGGGCAAATGACTGGGCATCCATCCCTGCCACAGCCGTACCTGGCTTGTTTACTAACACCTCGTATTCAGCAGCGCCCTTCATCCCAAGAATAGCTCCGGCTGCCTGGCCTGCGTGAAGATACGGCATGACCCCTGGAACGTCCACTGAAAGACACGATACTCCAAGAGGCTTATTGTGAGGTGACGATATGGTCTTTATATACTCAGGAATACCCGGAGTCCCAGTCGAAAACAGCATCAAAAAGTCAGCATCTTTGATACCCGAAAACTCCTGCATCAAAGGAAGACTTGACAAGGACGTGCCGTAAGCATCAATTCCCGACGAAGCCTTACCGGCGTCAAAGTACATCTGGTCGAGCCATATGGCTTTGCCGGGCCTGTATCCGATGTTGACCCAATCAACTCCGTACTGCTTTTCCGGGAAATCCTCGGTAACAGCATCAAAAGCCTGGGTAGCCATGTCGCCTGACATATCCCACATTCCACCGCAAACCATACGCAGGTTCTTTTCAAAAGCCTGGCGGATAACAGATTTAGAAGCAGGCATCAGTTCAGGAATACCGCCGGCATCATATTCAAAACCCATCCATATGATACTACCCTCGGGTAATTTGTCTATTGCATCGTAAACTGCCTGGGTCTCAGAAGAGACCTTAATGGCTAACCCCACAGGCTTTATCAAAGCCATCACCATTACGGCAATAAGCATAACGTATATCCAGCGTTTGTCGATATTTGTAATTCCCATGAGATACCCCCTCCCTTCTATTCGGTGCCACCCATATATCCACGCTCTATACCCACAAGAACCCTTAGGGCAGTGGCAATCGCCCCGAATGCCGCACAAATCTGAATCCCTCTCATCCCCGCAACGTTAGGAACATCAAGAATCCACTTGGCAGCTATGGGTATATAAGGGGAAATCATTTCTCCAATAGGTACCCGGCCAAGCATCATTACAAGAGCAGATATGAGAAGAAGCGTAGCCTGGGCATTTCTTGCCCTAAATGCACGGTAGGCCGCGGATGCGATATAAAATACAAGAGTGCCGTAAACTGTCGCGCTCATAGGAGCTATGACGTTAGCGTAAAATGTCTTCCACCCTTCGTGGTCTGCCTGTTTGGCTATGAAAATCCCGTAAAACATGATTCCAAACATACATACCTGGGTTACGAGACTATACACCCAACCCTGCTTATGTTGGGATATCCTGTTATTTTGAATTTTGGCCAGATTTATGACACCGACAAATACCATGAAAGCAGCGGCAATCTGGTACCATGTACTCAATTCATCACGAACGGTTTGCATCAGGGCTGATCCGGTAAAGTAAGTTGTGATAAGAATCAAAAACCCTGCCATGAACCCCAATGCTACCGGTATTTCCCGCTTCATGTGTTTGAACCTCCAATCACTTGGCCAGAAGATTTGTTAAGGCCGGGTTTCCGAAAGTCTCCAGAATGGCTCCAATACAGATAAGCGCAATTATGACCATTTTCCCCCAGTCCTCTGCAATAAGATTTCCCAAAAGGACTGGGTCTTTGGAAAGGTAAGCACTTGCGCAGAATAGTTCTTCACCCATGAGGCAATAGTCACACGCAGCCACAAAGAACGGAATCTGTGCAATGTTGGCCGTTCCTGATATCTGAATTGAACCGATTGAGTTCCCTACTTCAGCAAAAATCAGTGACTCAGCCCAAAAAGCACCAAGGAGCAAATTAGCTGCCGGCTTTTCCCTGAGCATGATGCCTGTAACTCCTGAAGCATAGGCAAACTGCTCCTCAGACAGAAACCGTATATTATCCGGCACGAAACTTTCAGGTTTGCCGGCTTCTATATAGGCCTCTCTGACTATGCCGTCTGTAATCGGATGGACAACACTGTAACGGTTGGTCACGATGAGTCCTGTATCGTATTTTGCACATGCCCTGGCTACGTAGGATAAGATAGAAAATGCCGCCAGAGTTTGAGCGTTGTCCACATAACCTATACCCGGTGAAAAGTGGACCGGCCGCCCCATTTCAGTAGCCCGGCCAATGGCCTCGTCAAGGGCATCAAGCCCTGCTACTTTTTGCACCGAAGGGATCTTCAGACCCCGTTTAGCGCGATTGATTACCACTAGTACTGTAATAAGGAATGCAAACTCGAGAAAAAACGCTGATACATACCCTGCTGCAATCTTCACTTACTCTATGCACCTCCTTGAATATCGAACCACACTTTTCAGGAACCCCGGATATCCGGCACATGGTTTGACACTCCTGCATAAAACTAACACCGTGCTTGAGATCGTTGTATTCTGCTCATGATAGATCATTATACAGTTGAGTACGTTCACTGTCTTTGCACTAAATATGCATAAACATGAAGAATAAACCTGGGCATGAAGATATGGCTAATTGCAGAACTTTCAGCTGCATGAAATCTCGTTGAGAGCTGGGGCAGGGCCTGACAGGAGGATACGAACCTAACCTGGCCCGCCCGGGTCAGTGAAGAAGTAGGACTACTTGTGAATCACTACTTTGGCCTTTTCCGGAACATTGTCATATATCCACTTGGCGTCTTCGATCTTGAGCCGGACACACCCATGGGAGGCCGGCTCACCGAGTTTTGCCTCTTCTTCTGGGATGACATTTTGATTTTTGTCCATGGCTACAGAATGGAACAAGTAAAGTCCCCAATCCCTGAAGGATACCCAATACCTGGCTCCTTGTTTATATTTCTCGCTGTAGAACCATGTGCCGCGATTTTGGATCTCAAATGTCCCGAGAGGGGTTTCGTGGCCCTCAACACCTGTAGATGCAATCATCTCCTTAAGGACTTCTTGATCCTTTATGACTTTTACCGCCTGTAAAGTTACGTCTACATCTATTACGATATCTTCCGGCTCAGCAATGAATCGGGGCTCCCGGCCTGTTTGTTGCTCCTGCGGGGATGGGTTGTCCCCTGTAGACAGGCTCTTTTCACCAATTTGATTGCCTTCTGCAGATTCGTAGATACTTCTATCCAAAGCAGCCACAAGGGCTAATTTCCTGTTGTCGTCTCTAGGCCACATAAGCTCAGAAGATTCCGTTTTCGTTTCCATGTTCCTGAGAATAAGACAGGGCAGAATCACTCTGCCGAAGATAAATCCGGCAATGGCAATCGCAGCAAACAGCAAGATTGTTAGTACAGTCTGGCGGCGAGACATTGGGAACCTCCTAACACGTCCAGTTAATTGCATCCAGATACATTCCTACACTTTGCCGACAACACAGCCTTACTTTCATGGCAAACCTCTTGTCCCAAAGCCCCAGTCTTTTCAACAGCAAGTCTACATCCATTATAGGCTGTCCTGGCCTAACCTACAATCACCCTATCAGATTCGCAAGAGCCTCTTCAGCAACCTTGAAGATCAGAACCGTTCCGGTGTTTAAGAACAACCAAACCAGGGGTCGGGTCGGTTCGTCCTTGAGTGAAACGATAGGACCGTCCCCCCGTTTCAAAGGGTGGTGTGAAACGTTAGGACCGTCCCGGCGTTTCAGGCGAGGTGGCAGGCGACGAAGTGGCCTTTTTCTATTTCTCTCCATTGGGGCCTTTGCTCTGTGCATATATCCTGACAGTACTGGCACCGTGTATGGAAACTGCACCCTGGCGGAGGATTGAGCGAGCTAGGGACGTCACCTTCGAGCACAATTCTGTCTTTATGATGATCAGGATCGGGCACGGGAATAGCCGAAAGGAGGGCCTGGGTATAAGGGTGTTTGGGCGTTGAATACAACGTGGCGCTGTCAGTAAAGCTCAACAAGCCTGCCCAGGTACATGACACCTATTCGATCGGATATGTGCTGGACTACACTCAGATTGTGGGCGATGAATATATAGGTAAGCTGGAATTGCTCCTGAAGGTCATTGAGCAAGTTGAGAATTTGGGATTGAATGGATACATCCAGGGCAGATACCGGCTCGTCACAAACTACGAGTTTCGGCCTTAACGCAAGGGATCTGGCTATACCTATGCGCTGGCGCTGTCCCCCTGAAAACTCATGGGGATACCTTCTAGAATGGAATGGGCTCAGCCCAACTACCCTGAGAAGTCCCTCAACCCTTTCGTGGCGCTCCTTGCCGGAAACTATATTGTGAATAGCAAAAGCCTCTCCCACAATGTCACCTACAGTCATTCTTGGATTTAGTGAGCCATAGGGATCCTGGAAGATTATCTGCATTTCCCTTCGCAAAATCCTGAGTTCTTCGTCGTCCATATCCAGAACATCCTTACCTTCAAAAAGCACCTGGCCGCCTGTAGGCTCTTCCAGCCTCAATATGCACTTGCCTGTGGTGGTCTTTCCGCAACCACTCTCACCGACAAGGCCAAGGGTCTCCCCGTGATAGACATTGAAAGATACGTCGTCTACGGCTTTGTTCCATGCCGTGGCCTTAGAAAAAACACCTCCTCTGAGAGGGAAGTACTTCTTAAGATTGTGGACTTCAAGTAGAAGGTTTTCTGCCTCTATGTCAGGGCCACTGTCCAAACCACTCACAGAAACGTTATCCAAACCGCTGACTGAGTATTTTGCAGTTTCATCCATAACCTTGTTCAACGATCTACCCAACGCTTATCACCTCTCCTTGTCCCTTGCTTTCCTCATTCAAGGGGTAAAAGCACCTGACCTTGTGTCCGGGAAGCAGTTCGCGCAGCCTGGGTTCTTCAGCCCGGCACCTATCCGTAGCCAGCCTGCAGCGGCTGTGGAATTTGCACCCCTCAGGCATGAACATTGCATGGGGTACAACTCCGGGAATAACATGGAGCCGTTTGGCCTTATCTCCTAATTTGGGAATGGACTTCAACAAGGCATGAGTGTACGGGTGCGAAGGATTGTGGAAAATGTCCCGAACAGAGCCTTCTTCTACAATCCGGCCCAGGTACATAACAACTACCTTTTCAGCCATTTCAGCCACAACTCCGAGGTCGTGGGTAATAAGCATGATAGCGGTACCAAAACGGTCCCGGACGTCTCTCATTACCTCCAAAATCTGAGCCTGTATGGTGACATCCAGGGCTGTAGTAGGCTCGTCGGCTATGAGAAGTTTGGGATCGCAAGCAAGGGCCATTGCAATCATAGCCCTCTGGCGCATTCCGCCTGAGAGCTCGTGAGGGTACTGCTTCACTCTCTTTGCAGGTTCAGGAATTCCCACAGAATTCAGAAGAGACACGGTTCTTTTCAGAGCCTGTTCCTTGGTATATCCTCTGTGAAACTCCAGAACCTCTCCAATCTGGTCCCCTATGGTGTACACAGGGTTCAGGCTGGTCATTGGCTCCTGGAATATCATGGCTATCTCATCTCCCCTGATATTCCTCATCGCTTCGGGAGATTTCTTGAGCAAATCCTCTCCTTTGAATATGATCTCGCCACCTTCGATCTTGACAGGAGGATAAGCAATCAATCCCATTACAGAAAGCGCAGTGACACTTTTACCGCACCCGGACTCTCCAACAACTCCAACAGTTTGTCCGGGTTTTACTGTAAAAGAAACCCCGTCAACTGCCGGAACTACTCCGTCGAAAGTATAAAATGTTGTTTTTAGTCCCTTTACTTCAAGGAGATAAGGCTCCTTTTCAGCAACACTTTGCTCCACGTCCATGTGAGCGCCCCCTTACCGGTTCCTCTTATTCCTCTGCCTAACAACTGAGTTTTCTATATATCCCAGCAAAACAACAAAGCCCGCTAATACTGCCCTTGTAACCACCTGATGAACGTTTGGTGCCACACTTGATTCCAGGGGGCTTCCCCTGCGCGCGATTACTACCAGGGCAGCCGCAAACACAATTACGGTAAATTCCAGAAGGAAGGCGAGCCACTTAAAACCCCTTTTCCTCAAAAGAAGCCCACTCCCTTCACAATGATTGAAAACACACTGTCATAAAATACAAATAATGCCCCTGCCAAAACCGTAAACAGAAAGTCTCTGTAATTTGACCCCGACTGCAGGCACAGGCCCATAAACTGCACCTGATGTCAGAACAAAAGACAGCCAGCCCATCCATCCGGGCAAGACAGGCGCGAAAAGGTAAAACCACACTCCTGGCTGTTTCAGCATGAAAATGACACAAAAAAGAAACAAGAGCCTCAGCACCGTTCCGCCCATGGTTTCAGAAAACACTTTCAACTTGTCGGCCGCTGCTGTCACAGCCACTCCTGCGGCCAGACTCGGTATTGCCAGAAAAACAGCAACCAAAGCTGCGGCGATTCCATTTACAAGTTTGAAACACCCGTCTTGTACAGGCCTTTCCAAATCCAGGCCCAAATAGTACGCCCACGTAGGTTCTCGCGGGTCCACGGTCGATACTCCCTGAAGCAACATATCCCCTTCGCTCAGATACACCTGGTACAAGATTCCTCTGACGCCGTCGTCGAAAGCAAATATCTGTGGGTATATACATTCTTTAGACGACAGTGTTGCTGCACCGTAAGATGCAATCACTGGCTGAGAAGATGAGCCGGATACGCCTTCGTGCCATGTACTTGACTGACTCACAGGAATCTGTATCAAAGCATGATATATTTGAAGTTTGCCATCTCGATTATCTGACCACGCCGTCTCAAGCGCGTCATTACTGAAGTCAGCTGACGGGGCAATTACGTAGCCTTCACCTTGGGTGATACTCACAGGTTCCGCAATCCAAGAACCATCTTGTGTCAATGCACCGTATACAACAACAGGACAGCCTACCCCTCCTCTCAATACCCGTCCCTGGGTAAACACTAGGTGGCAGATTCCATCGTCTGAAATCAGCATAGATACTCCCCGGGCATCGTCATCCGCAGTATTCATAATCATCACTTCAGGGCCAATAGAACCGTCTGCCCACGCCCTGGCAATTACCTGGTTAACAATGGCTCCGGTTTGAACCCAGGCAATCCATACTCCTTCTGGAGCAGGAGCAAGCCTTAAGGAACTGACTGAAACCCCCGGATCAGAAAGCCGGGTTCTGCCGGCAAACACGCCTTGCACCCCGGCCCCATTGCCTAGAACCAAAGGACCTGCCGGACCGGTGTCCGGACCCTCAGGTTCATGAAGCGTCCTGCCCTGGGCGTCTACAGGCATCTCTTCAAGCCTTCCAGGAGCCATCTCGCACACAAACGCCCCTGGCCGCCCTTCTTCTTGATCAACCCACCCAATGAAAATCCGATTGTTCGAAACTGATACAGCAACATCGGTTGCTACACTCTTAATGACCAGAAACTCCCTGGTATCCATCAGGCTCACAGAACCTTCAGCATAAGATAGCCCGGACTGGGCCACTCTGTGTTTGGGAAGCCACCTGATTTCCTTTACAAGAAGGTAAAACTCATCGCCGCGTTTCTCTAGCCAGGCGAGTATTACTTCACCCGTTCCGGCAGCCACATCAAAATTGACTATGTCTCCCTCAAGGGACGTAATTTCCTGCCTGTCGTAAACATCCATTCCCCTGGTAACCCGCGTAAGAACGAAATCCTTCTTGCTTCTCATAGAGTTATCCAGTGTTATGCACCAAATATTCGAATCAGGCCCCATAACAGCCTTGTATCCCGGCCACCTGGACGCCCTGACAATATCATGGGGCGGACCAAACTTGTCCGGCCATTCCGGCAAGATCGATTTGCCTTCTGTACCTGCTGTTAGTGGTAACATGGCCAGATTGTGATAACTTCCAATGGCCCGAGTACTGATTGGGCAGCCAATGCCTGCACTTTCAGCCGCCATAACCTGGCGGGGATCAGATACTGTACCGGCAATGGCCAAACTAATAATGGCTAGTAAGCCCGCAGCAACACACATCCAGCGGCATATACCGATAGATCCGGGCCCCGAAATAGGCCGCTTTAGAATCTTCAGCCAGACTTTCATTTTAATCTTTTAGCCTCGGGTCCAGGGCGTCTCGTAACCCGTCACCTACGTAGTTGAAGGCGAGAACTGTCAGGAAAATAAATATCCCCGGGAAGGTGGTTATCCAGGGAGCTCGTCGCAAATCCGTACGCCCATTATTAAGAATACTGCCCCAACTGGGAAAAGGTTCGGGAACCCCTAAACCCAAAAAACTCAGGCCAGACTCGGATAGTATGGCTCCCCCAATCCTGAGGGTTGCAGACACGATAATAGGCGCCATGGCGTTAGGAAGGATGTGCTTGAAAATAATCCTGCTGTTGCTCGCTCCAAGAGCCCGGGCAGCAGTAACAAACTCCTGCTCACGTAAGGACAGGAATTGGCCTCGAACCATCCTTGCAAGGCCAGGCCACGAGGTGAACCCGATAACCAACATTATATTAAATATACTTCTTTCAACGACAGATACTATGGTTATCAAAAGGAAGAACGTCGGAAATGACATTACGATTTCAGTAAACCGCATCAGGATGTCATCGATTCTTCCACCAAAATATCCTGCCACAGCACCGATGACTGTGCCCAGCAGCACCGCTACTCCTGCTGCAACAAAGCCTACAGACAAACTTATCCGGCTCCCCCAGATTACCCGGCTGAGTATGTCCCTGCCCAGGTGGTCGGTACCCATTAGGTGATCCTTGCTCATTCCTTTCAACCGGTTAGGAAGATCAGTCGTCCTGTATGACTGGGGGACAATATGCGGCGCAAGAATTGCAATAGCATACATTATAATGAGAAAATACAGTCCAACCATTGCCAATTTGTGACGCTTAAAACGCCTCCAAACCATACGGGAATAGGTTTCAGGCTCAAGTGTCAGTGTATCGCCTCCGAAATTATCATCCAGGCGATCAGGTGATATGTTGCTCTCAATTGCCACAGATCATCACCAGCTTCTACGAATACTTGATTCTTGGGTCTACTAGTACATACAAAATGTCTGAAAGAAAGTTACCTGCTACCATGAGTAAGGCCCCTATCATGTTAAGGGCCATAACGATCTGGTAATCCCTCTGAAACACAGCCCTTACAGAAAGCAAGCCCAGGCCAGGCCATGAAAAGATCGTCTCAATTATGGCTGAGCCGCTAAACAAAATGGGAAGCTCAAACCCCAAAAGGGTGACTATCGGTAAAAGGGCATTTCTAAGAGCATGTTTCCGTATTACCACATTTTCAGGAAGTCCTTTTGCCCGGGCCGTCCGAATATAATCCTGCCTGATAACCTCCAACATGCTTGACCTCATATAGCGGGTAATTCCTGCCATACTCCCCAGCGAAATGACGGTAACAGGCAAAATGAGATACTTAGCCCGATCAGCTATGACAGTCCAAAGGCTATATCTTTTCAAAGTGACTCCTATGGTTGCCACTCCGGAAATCGGCAGCCAGTACGGATTTTATACCCACAGCGTATATGAGCAATAGAGCAAACCAAAAACTCGGCAAAGCCTGGCCGAGGAATGCAAAGAATGTAACAATATGATCGAATTTCGAATACTGCCTGAGGGCAGAAGTAATGCCTATAGGTATAGAGAACAGATATATCAGTATCATAACCAGGAAATTCAGATACAACGTATACGGCAGCCTGTCCATAATATGATCAAGGACAGGGCGCCCATCAATGAAGGACCGGCCGTAAAGTCCCCTTTAGCACCTGGGTTAACCACTTTATGTACTGAATATGAAGCGGTTCGTCGAGCCCGTATAAAGCCCTGATTCTGGCAACCTGTTCCTGGGTGGCATTACGATCAGTCAAAAGAAGAACTGGGTCCCCCGGCGCAAGATGCATAATAAAGAAATTTATAACGGATATTCCGATTAACAGCGGAATGATCTGCAGTAACCTCCGAATGACGTAGTTAAGCAATTGCTACCTCTCCTCTTGCAGCGGTTATGGTGGAGGCAAACATTGCCCCCACCATGTTCCCTGCTTACACTAAGAATGTCGGGTCTTTCAAAATTACTTCATAACAGACCCTATCGTTAAATAGCGCTGGACTTGAGGCCAGCGCCGGGCAACTACTTGATATACCACTTCTCCGGAAACACCGGGCCCAGAGTGGACCACACAACACCCTGAACTTTCTTGCTTATAGCAGATACGTTGTTCTTTGAATAGATGAACACATAAGGCAGCTCGTCGTTGACTATCTGCTGAACTTGCTTGTAGATGTCTTTTCGCACATCCTGGTCGGTTTCTCTTCGGCCTCTTTCGAGAAGCAAATCGTCAAGCTCTTTATTCTTGAATTCAACATCGTTGAACCCCATTGTACTGCCCATCCTCACTAACTGCACACCGTGAATGGAAAAACAGATAGCAATCGGGATCGAGGCCTAAATCCCATCCGAGCAAATACGCTTCGAACTTGGCAACATCAAGATATTGATCAAGGAGCACCGAATACTCTATGAACTCGGGGACTATTTCGACGCCAATTTTCCGCCAATCTTCCTGAACAAGAAGGAGCACGAGCTTCTTCCTCTTTCTCACCTGACCTCGCAACAACCTGGAAAGTTAATCGTTTTCCGTCTTTTTCCCTGATTCCGTCAGGGCCTTCTTGCCATCCGGCCTCTTCAAGAAGGGTTTTGGCTTTTTCGACATCATAGGCATACTCCTCGAGTTCACCTGCGGCATATGCCAATGAAACAGGGGGCAAATTGGCATTCATAACAGTGCCGTAGCCGGTCATAAGATCATCCACAATCTGCTGCCTGTTCAAACCGTACATGAGAGCCTTTCTCACCTTGATATCTTTCAAAATCGGGTGAGTCTGCTTGAGTCCGATATACCGGTACCCGTTGTATGTGACTTCTCTTATGTCAAGACGGTCTGAGCACTGCTCTGTGATTCTTTCGATATCATCTGCCGGAACAGACGCCATGTAGTCAATATCACCTTTTTCCAGAGCCGCGAGCATTACCTGTTCATCCTGGTAAGTCTTGAACACAACTTGCTCAATATAAGGGCCTTCTCCGAAATAATCCTCACTAGCTTCAAGGATAATGTACTGGCCCTTCTGCCATTCCTTGTATTTGTAAGGGCCTGTTCCGATAGGCTCCATGTTAGCAGGGTTCTGTTTCATGTGTTTTATCGAAGTGGACTCGAAAATGTGCTTGGGAAGAATACCTATTGAGAGTTTTGAAAGCAGCGGGGCAAATGGTTCGTTTAGATACAAAACTACAGTGTGCTCATCAGGGGCCTCAACTTTTTCAACGGATTCAAAGTCGGTCGCCCGTATTCCCTGGTAGTCAGGATGCTTGATTGCATCATAAGTATACTTAACGTCTGCCGATGTAAACGGCTGTCCATCATGAAACCTCACGTCCTTCTTCAGTTTGAAAGTCCATACAAGGCCGTCCTCAGAAAACGTCCAGGATTCTGCAAGATCCCCGACCATCTCAAGGTTTTCATTTGCTTTGACCAATCCATTGAAGGTTCGGCTAATAATAGGCCCTGCAAACCCGCCGGTAGACAGGATCGGGTTGAAGATCACCGGATCTCCTGTCATACCATAGGTAATGCTTCCACCCAGAGTAGGGCCTTCACGTTTTTCAGGGCCCGTCTCGGCTTGTGGCCCGCAACCGCTGAGAAGCAACACCATGGCCAATAATAGTGACACAACTACTCCGAATTTCTTTAGCATTCTCCTAACTTCCCCTCTTTCTTATCTTTGGTTTTGACTATAGATGAATCTGAACTCACACCGAAAACAAATCTCCTGCTTAGAACAAATTTGTTGCTTACAACGAGTCTGCTGCTTGGCACAAAGATTCTGCCTAAGACAAATCTACTGCTGAAGACAATCAGTCGTTTTTTGAGGCTACCTCTGCCGGTAGTTTGAACCAGATTCACGGCATACTGCAGGTTAGTATAGATGAATCTGGCAACTGTGATAATTGCTCATCAATTCTATTTCTTGAGTTAGTACGATCTACTCTCTCGGCACTGCATGAATTCAGGTTCATCGAATTTCTCATGTCAGTGCATTACTGCTTTTGTACGCATTGTCAATAACCTACATACCTTAGTCACCCGGATTCAGTGAACGCCTTAGTTTCTGACATATTCGATGCCCAATAATGCTAATCCTGCTTTTTATGCATGAATGTATGCATGATTCAAAGTTTTGTGATTAGAATGATAACACCCCCATTCCCCCGGCCTCCTAGATAATCTTTCGGCACACAACCGTCTAGGAGCAAGCCCGTCACTGGCAATTTTCCACGGATACTGCAGCTACTGGCACCCATTTCAACAATTGCTGCATATTCTATCACTAAGGTGTATACTTTGTCACCACTTTTCAGCAGAAAATTCGGCAAGGCTTAATTGGAAAGTCATCGGACTGTGTCTCTGCATGCCCTGAAGTAGACTGACTTTGGCCTGAGAGACTAATCACGCCCAGGTGAGTAAAGAACTGTCCCTTAACTGCCAGGAAACCTGGCGGAGTTGTATTTGAGGATAGCCTAATCCGGGAATTGGCCCGGTATCAAATGCCGAAAGGCCCGGTACAAGGAATTCTATACTTGATAATAGACTCAGAAATTCCGTGTACTGCAAAATGCCCGTGGATGAAGGGCCTCAATCATCCATGACTGTATACTTATGCATTATACGTGTCTAAAAACGCCCATGTTAAAACGTTACAGAGTAATAAGCCATAAGCCGCGGCAGAAACGGGATCGATAACCCTTAATCCTGTTGCCTTCTTGAGAGGAACTGCGCTTCCTATGGTGGAAAGGCCGGTACAGGCAAGGGCCAGGAGCCCGGCCCCGGCTTTTTTCAATTGTAGCCCAGCCTCGATTATCGATGACTGGCTTTTGGTCTTGAGAAGGTCATTGGTAGTGGTCACACCTTCAGGAACGAGGTAATGTACCAGAGAAGAGCCAAGAACCTGTTTCATCCCCTGGGGAATACTAGTTCCAATACCTATAACACCGACTTTTTGCCCAAAGGCCGGGCCACAAGTGCTGTTGCTTCGCCGGCACCTATAACAGGCAGCGTGACCGTCTGCCTGGCAAGGTTCAGTCCCGGGTCATCTGCACAGCTAATAATAATTGCTGAACAATCTTCCGCTTCAAATTCCTTTGCCAACTGTGCCACCTGGGGTTCAGCAGTCGCCTTGGTCTCATGGTCATGTACACCTTCCGGGTGGTCCAGTATGCATCGGGATGTAACCTGTAAGTTGGGGAACAAGGCCCTATCATAGCCCCATGTATGTTGAGCATATGAACATCATCTGTAGTCAAAACCCTGATCAAGCCAATTCTTGCTCCTGCACCCTTTATCATTGCAAAATTCCCCTTCCTATTGGTTTTGCGGTATTAACTTGCACCACCCTAGGCCATCCCGTATGGAGTAAACAGACTTTGCTGGCTTTTACAACCATACATCCGGCTCCAGATCTATCTTCTTCTACTGATTCTCAGGTAAACTCACAGTCTATTCATCATATACAACATACAATAAACGTGCATCAAAACTGTTAAGCTGCACAAATAATCTGAGAAAACCCACATACTCTGTCATGATGAAGAGACATTTGATTGCGCAGAGGTAAATTGCCTGATTGCCTCCACTTTGTTATCAGTTGTCCACTAAACACTACTCCTGCACAACGCCGGATAAAAGCCCTGCCAGAAACGCCAGCTTAAGCCTGAACCGGTTATTGACGTCTTTTACATCACATCCTAAAAGCGAACTGATTTTCTCCAAGCGGTAATTCAACGTATTCCTATGGATAAAAAGACTCTTGGCAGTTTGAGTGACTTGTCCTCCACACTGCAAGAAAACCCTGAGCGTCTTGACAAGGTCCAGGTTTTGAGCCTCGTTCAGCAATAGCTGTAGATTATCTCTGGCAAACCTGGCCTGCATATCTGTGCCAATATGGTTGATGAATTCGTATGTCGTCATATCATGGTAAAAGAATACTCGGTCAGAAATGGCGTCCAAATAACCATAAGCAATGGCCTTGCGAGCCTCTTCTTCAGCAAGTGTAAAACTTCTGGTTCCGGTGTGAACCCGGCTTACACCAAACAGCATGTTAGTGCCGATACTCAAAGATGCATTCTTTCTGAAGCGCCGAAGCCCATTGATTGTAAACTCAGATAGCCGGCCTTCGCCTGCACAATCTACCCCGGAACACAAGAGGGTGAGTTCGTCTTTCCCCCTGTCAAGGGATATGGGTAGCCACTGCATCACTTCTGGCACTTTCACCCAATCAAGCACGCTCTCCAAGCGTTCCTTTGACCACACCTGGGTGCAACCTGAACCTGACTCATCATGTGCTTCTTGAGCCTTGGCCACAATTACCACATAAGGAACGTCGAAACTGAGTCCTAGCAACAGTGCCCTGTTCACTGCCTGGGCACTGTTTGCAATCTGTGCAAATCCGTGTTCTTGTAAGAACCTTCTTTTCATATTCATTTCAGTCTCTTGAATTATCTGACGCTTGGTCAGTTCCAGGACTATCACTGTGACAGATTCCTTAAATGCAGTCTCTTCAAAAACACTAAACTCCCTTTGTTTATCACGGTCTAAAATGAGATAGCCTAATACACCTCCCTTTCCAACAGCGGGAATACACAGAAAATCGTCTATGCAAGATCCAAAACCCACGGAATTGGGAACACCATCGGTTTTTTCCAAACTGGACAGGTAGGACTTCTTTCTCAGGAAAGACTTGATCCGGGCATGATCCGGAGCGCCGTGAGAAAAAGCAAGGGGACGTCCCCACAAATCTACTATATATGCTTGACTTCCAACTAAGTGAGATACGGTTTCCGCTATGCTTTCAATTCCTTGGTTTTCGATGACAGATCGTATCAGTATTTCGTGAATAGAGGATGCGTACTGCAGCCGGCTAACCTGTTCGTTCAAAATCGCCGACAACACAGGTAAAGTTATTTTCGTGTATGGAATGTCCACAGGGACCTCAATAAGGGGAAGTCCCTTTTCGTCGGCTGCCCTTATCATGACTTCAGGCATGGATTCACCCAGAAACCGCCCGGGTTTAACAGCCAAAGCGGCGGCCTTGCTCTGTGCCATAGCCAGAACCAGGCCTTTTTGAGACTGAGTATCATCCCGGACGGCATAGCCACAAGTCACTGCCAACACATTTGGCCTTGCCCAATCCTGAAAGTCGGGAACTTCGATAATATCAACAGAGAAGATTTTGTTATCAAGGCCTTGATAGCCGGCAACCAGTTTAGAACTTGCCAGGCCCCCCATCTTAAGCGCATGGCGTACAGTTACCACTTGATACCACCCTGTACTCAGCCATTTAGGTCGCATGTTTAACTACAAAACAATTAGACGTGTACCTGCAAAAACCCTCTGTTGATTTTACATATTAATCCATGTGCCGCCCTCCGGACTCATTATTGGCAGGTTGACTTGATTGCTCTTTTCGGCCCTGGGGCATCTGAGGAGTTCACCTATTGGGCACTAGAAAGTTTTTCCCAGGAGCTCTGCCTCAGGCTGCTTTGCATGAGCACTGCTTCCTCTTGCCGGATTTCCGACAGGTTATGGCCAAGAAACATGTTTGCCAGGCTGCCTGCAGATTCTTGGCCATTTTGTCGCTCTGAGTTGCCCAGGCCTTTTTGGCCGGGGCCATCAGTCATTGTTCACCTATACACCCTTGCAGCCAAAAGACGTGCTTTCAATCAGACCTAATACCCCTTCGTGCCCTCGGAACTATGGCGGGTTGGCTTTAGAGTTACGCTAAAACCATTTGGGCTATTCACGTGTTCGCCCCCGGCGATGAAACGTTAGGACCGTCCCGACGTTTCAGTCGTGTTTCCCCCTCGGCGGTGAAACGTTAGGACCGTCCCGGCGTTTCACCACGTATTTTGGCAAGAACCGAATCGTCTGAAAGAATGTCAGCAGCTGTAAGCGCCATGACCTTGGCTCCATTGATGACTGCTTCGTCTCCCCTAGGTGATATGCTGGCTTCTCGAAACTCGGGTGTATGCAAAGCTTCAACTCCGACTCCTACATACGCCTGAATAGTAGGTACAACATGGCTGACATTGCCAACATCTGTTGAGCCCATGGAATCGCCCCTGGGTACAACAGTTACCCCCAATGACTTGAAGTTATCTTCAAACAGTCTGGAAAGTTCAGGGTTTACGTGAATCTCCCGGCAGCCCAAACCAACTTTAGATATGGAATACTTGCATCCGGTGGCTAAGGATACACCCTGGGCTCTTCGTTCCACCTGCTCTATTAGTTCATCCAGGTAGGCCCCTTTTGTGGCTCTAACTGCAACTCTTACTTCGGTTTGCTCAGGAATTATGTTGACCGCAGTACCTCCGTTTGTGATAATCGCGTGAATACGGCCATCGTTTGTCATGTGTTCACGGAAGGCGTTGATACTGACAATGAATTCGACTGCCGCCGATAGTGCATTTATGCCAAACTGAGGCCCCGATGCAGCGTGGGCCGCTTTTCCGGTAAACTCTACATCCATTGAGCGGATGGCCAGAGAACAATCGTCAGCCATGTATTCACCTGCTGGATGGACTATCATGGCAACGTCGACATCATCAAATACACCCTTGTCTACCATGATAACCTTGCCGCCTCCACCTTCTTCCGCCGGAGTCCCTATTACCCGTACGGTGCCTTCGGATTCTCCAATAAAAGAACTTATGCCAAGGCCTGCTCCCACAGCTGCTGATGCGATAATATTATGGCCACATGCATGGCCCATTTTAGGAAGTGCATCATACTCTGCCATAACGGCAATTACAGGCGAACCGCTTCCAATTTCGGCAATAAACGCGGTAGGCAATCCTTCAACGTCTTTTATCCTGAACCCGTGATCCGATAGGATATTTCTCAGCCTGGTAGATGATTGAACCTCCTCAAATGCAACCTCCCTGTACTCATGAATGTCATGGGAAAGGGTCAATAGGTCGTTCTTTGCAGCATCAATAGCCTCTATGGCTCTGCTTCTGAAGACATCTCTTTTTGCCATCTATACCACCTTCCACTTCACTTGATCAGATGCAGCCAGTCCCCCCACAGAAACTGTAGTCGTCCAATAAGAAGGGACATCCTGGCCATCACCGTGTTACCAAACGCAGCTCCAAATGCTGCCATCATTATATACCTACCTAAAGTAGATATGGGCCTGGTTACCGGTGTCGGCCTAAATGTAAACGTAAAGTAGATTAGAGTGCAAATGGTCCCAACAAGCATGATAACATTTGACACAGTGGTGAGAGGTACCATGGCTGAAGCAATTTGAACTGCCAGATCCGAAAACACCGCGCCACGGATAGCCAGTGCAGCTCCTATACCTACGATAAACGATAGGGGCACTTTGGATAAATAGGAGTACTTTTTACTGACTCTTGTAAACAGCAAAAGGCCCAAGGCCATCGGGATCAAGAGCACATATTTGCCTGCCAGCAGAGGTTCCCAGAGGTTAGGTATTAAAGTGTTCCGGTAGGCCAGTACAAAGGTATGTGCCACAGCGGCACCAACATATAAACTCTGAACCAGGCGGAAACCAGGATTATCGCCTATCAGAAAACTCCACAGGCCAAGATTGAGAATGGCTGCAACAGTAATTCCCAAGTCCATAGTCTACGCCTCCTTTGATCTTTTGGTGCTGATATAACCTATATTGCCCAGGATAACCAGGGCCAAAATGAGCAGATGGCCCATGCTTTGGGCTCCCATTCCTGCAGTAGCCTTTCCGGGATGATCTACGAGTTTCTCGTATTCAGCAGCTCCTCCCAGGCCACCTACAACGCCTACAATTTGCCCGGATTGTACATACGGGGCGCAACCGGCAACGGATACTGCGGTAACCGCAGCTATCACAGGGACTTTATGCTGAGTTTGGACTATTTTAACCCAGGTTAGATGGCCGGGATCCCCCCAGGAAACAGAGCAGACAAGGTCGACATCCTTAACGCTTGACAAGTTTTTACCTATCTCAAGGTCATTTATGGCGTTTCCCCTGGCGTCCCGTGGATAGAGTTCTTTAATGTTTTCGGCAAGGGAAGCCAGAACGACCTCACCACCAGGCTTATAACCTAAATTGACCCAATCAATCCCGTAGGCCTTGTTCATGTCCGAAGCCAACTTTTCGACTATTTGTTCGGTGGCCGAATTGCCCTGGGGCCACATTCCCACTATTATCAGTTTCAGGCCCTTCCGTTGAAGACATGCCTGATAATGTTTCCAGTCTGAGGAGCAGACCTCGTTTCTGCGTCGACGCCTCCCAGTCAGTGGACAGCATGAATATCGAACCCGACGGTGCTTCAATAGCATCATAAGCCGTTGGGTCGCCGAAGAAACTTCGAGGAATTTTCATGGGTACCAGCAAAGGGATAGACAGCACAAGTATTACAAGTCCATAAATGGTGACACGCTTGATTGATTGTGCTCTCCTCCATAATTGTCATTTTTCACCTCTCCCTTAACGTGGCAAGAATCTAACCTCGCAAATGCGACCGTTCAATTCCAACTAAGACCTTTAAGCGCAGTTGGTACAGATCCGACCGCGCCACCGATTACAACACCCTTCATAGCGGCACCGTTTAAAACGCTAATAATCCACTGAGATACAACCGGAATACCGGGCAAATGGATCTGCCTATAGGAATGTTTGCCAACATGACAATGGACCCACATACCGTAAGAATAATTGCGTCCAGATTCCGCACCCGAAATGCCCTGTACGCAGCAGAGGCGATGAAAACGCCAGCATTGCAAAACCTGATGCGCTGAGAGGTTTCCAGAGCGTTCTCAAAAACGAAATTGTATACCGATGGATTGGCTAAACAAGACTCCGATAATTACCAACAACCACAAAATGCCCATGCCACTACAGAACCTGTTATGTCAAGAGCTCTTGCGCTTTTGGCCATACTGAACCGTGAACAAAGGTAAGGTTTAGGACCCCAAGAAAGGTTGAAAAACCCTGCTAATATGATTCCCTCAACGCTGAAACTTTGAGCCAGTTCCGTTATCACAGGTATTGTTGCAAATGACGATAGCAGTATTGGAATACCGGAAATGATGTTTTACCACAGTAATGAGCAATTTCATGTTTTGCACCTCCTACCACTTGAGGATCAAGTCCTTAAGAACACTAGATCCGAAGGAAAACCCCAATTGCCCCAATGATCAGGACCCCCACAATAACAACACGAACCAAATCTGCATCATCAGAGTGCTGACTCCGTGCAGGATCCTCAGACAAGATCGCCGCAGCTGCGGAAGTTCTTCTCCGATGAGCACATAATCACATGTGGTAACGAAAAACGGGATTTGAGCTACACTGGCTGTACCTGCAATTTGAATGTTGCCGTAGGTAGCCCCCGCTTCTGCAAACATCAGTGACTCGGCATAATAACCACCAAGCATGATGTTGGAGGCAGTCTTTTCACCACTGAGCATTCCCATTACACTGGAAGATAGGCAAACTGATCATCAGAAAAGAAACGAATATCTGTTGCACGAAAACTATCTATTTTGCCTGCGGATAAATAGGCCTGCTTAACAATTTCCTCAGTCAAAGGCTGAACCTCTGAACGCCGATTAGATACCAAAAGACGCACATCATACTTCGCGCAGCTACCGGCGACATGAGATAAACAGATGGCAGCCGCAAGTGTTTGACCGGCAGTACCAGAACTGAATCCGTCAGATCCCGGAGTGAAGTGAACTTACCTTCCCATTTCTGCAGCCCTTCCTATTGCCTCTTCCACTCTCAAGTCCGGGGAGTTTGCGGAAATATTACCTGGTACCTGATTTTACTTTGTTGTAACACTGGTAAAGAACCGCTGACAGCAGCATAAATGCCACAAAAGCGAACCTGCCTCCCTCTCTGGCAACCATAATGAACCCTCCTTGTATGCTTTGAGTTCAATCTATCCGGTTGACTGATCCGTAAAGTGTAGCCTTGAGAAGTGATATTAAACATTATCCGGTCAAAAACGTGTAGATTACCAATTCCTCGCCTTGACCTGCTGAAGAAGTTTGTGCGATTGCTGTTCCAGGTTCTCAAGGCATTTGGTGTATCTTGTCTTAATCCCCTGAAGTAGTGTGATTACCAGATTCGTATAAACAAATATCCGATAACGCTTGAAGGCAGACAATCCAACCTGCACCATCATGGATTAATCTGTATATACCTCCCTAATCTTGAACATAGAATCTGAAAAGTTTCTTATACCATTCTTTTCAGTTCAATTTAGTTTAAAATCCTGGCAGATCAACTATGGCTTTGAAAGACAAACATTATATGGAGATTTGGGCAAATATGCACAAATGAAATAAAATAATTGTCCTCTTGAACTCATCCACGGCATTTTTTGGAGGTGTTATATGCAGCCATAACTTTGGCACAGGAAAACCTCTTGCAGACACCGCGCCTAAGAGATAAGAGCAAATAATCAGGCAAGTCCACCTTTTGCAAATAGAGTCTTCTAGCGAAATCTGCGCTGAAACGGACGTACTCCTTATTGATTTCAGTAAGGTACCACTTTTTTTTTTTTTTTTTGCAGGCAGCAATACGCTTCCTTAAGGCCTCTTCTGGTTGTATTTCATCATAGCTCAGTTCGTACCTTGCCTTGAAATATCCCGTACTGTGTGTACCCTCCACCTGTAGGGAAAACTCTGCTCACTTCCTGATCTGATATACCTTGTTTCATCTGGATTGTAATGAATTGGGCCTGATGCATTGTACGGGCTCTTACTTCGGTGCCAATTCCCGATTCCCCGGAATGAAGATACATACTACTCTGTTACATACTCCACTTGCGCCGGTACAGGCTCGTACATATTCGTCAAGATTACGCATGTACTTTCCTGAAAAGTTGTATGCTTGCCCCGAGCCTTTGGATTCTCCATAGCCATGATGACCAGGTTCGCAAGATCATCACCATAGCCGAACTGGCTGAGCACTGTCTCATTTCCCGAAACCAGAACAGTCCGGCCAAGTAATATCCGGTCAAAGAAATATGCGCCCCTATAAACAGTATTGTGGGGACCGTAGATGTACCCTTACTTGATTATTACGACAGGAAAACCATGTTCGTCAAATGCTGAAATCAAAGCGTCCTCACAGAGTTTTTTGTTGAAACCATAATCGCCCTGAGAGTTATCAGTCACTCTGGCATCCCTTCATACCAGGGATACAACTCACGTACCCTGCAGACACTCCCACTAGAGATGAACACATAACACCCGATCTGATCCTGGAAGATATCTATTAACGGAAGGACATCTGAGGGTACGTATGCTGAAGGGTCAATGACTGCATCAAAGTGTTCATGCTTTGTGGTATCCAGGAGAACTTGTCTTAGATGATGGAGATCTTTTCGGTCACATCTCAACTGTCTTACCTCTTGAGGCAACACATCGGGGCGCGTGCCCCGGTTAAGGGCAGTGACTTTATATCCTTTTTCCAGTAATCTTAGGATTATGTGAAGTCCCACAAACCTGGTGCCACCCATGACAAGGATTGATTTACCTGGCCACCCCGCCTCCCTACCAACTATTTCTGAACCATTTCTCTATCTTTCGCTGCCTGCCAGGTACCCTGCCCTCAATCACTTTTCTTCCGTCAATGAAAACCGCGGGAGTCATCATGACTCCTCGATCAAGAATTTGATTCAGGTCAGTTACATGGACTACTTCAGCATCAACGCCCAATTTCCCTATGACTTCCTTTATTGTCTCTTCAGTCTTGCGGCATTTCGTACACCCGGTTCCCAAAACTTCAATTTTCATGTCATTACCTCCTAGAATTTCGATCTGGACCGTCCCCGATTTACCTCACTATCCCACAATAAACTCCGAAAAGAATGCCTGATATGGTTGCCATTATGACAACAAGAGATGGCGCAAAAGCGAGAGTCTTTTAAAACCCAAGGGTGTCATGTTTATCACGATCATACTGGGCAGGCTAAGTGCCGCAATTTCTACCAGTAACAGTGCCAGGGCAGTTTCCCTGTCCCATACCTGAACCTATAAGCCCCCTGATTATGGGTATCTCAGTAAGAGTAGCAAAATACATAAGTGCTCCAAGAATTGAAGCCCACAAGATTGATGTCAAGGAGTTTCCTCCAACTACAGCGTGGCAATATACTCAGATGGTATAATACTAGCATCAATGCTCACTCTTCCATAAGAATGCCTGCTATGAGTACTCCTCCAAAAAGCAGAGGCAAGATCTTCTTGCAAAATCCCAAGAGGACAATACCCAATCGCCTGTTCCTCCCTGGCAAACCAGTTCTTCATCATATATGCCAAAAATACCCCAGCAACGCAAATACCAAATACCATTTTATTGTGAAGACGCTGTAGAAAAACCACTTTATCAGCCGGTTTTGCCCAGGCTGCAAATATCAGGATAAGGACCAGCACGGCAAAATACGCAGCAGTTTGGCCGAGAGATCTATGTCCGGATTCGTCAGGAAGCATGTCAAAACCCTTTGACGTTCTGCCTCTTCTTTCTGAAGTCCTACCATAACAACTTATTATAATGAAAAAGAGCACCGCCCCAATTGCCTCAGGAGCCAATCTACAGCCTCCAGAACCCTTGCAGTCATTATGATTGCCAAGACGTTGATCGCCGGTCCGGAATAAAGAAAAGTACTGGCATGTCCCCCAAACCTGCTCCTCGCTTGTAGATACCCATGAACAAGGGCAACACAGTACACGAGCAAACAGCCAGAATTGCCCCGGAAACTGATGCGACTGCATATGCAACCCACTGTTTTGCACCTTTACCCAGGTATTTCATGACGGACTTCTGAGACACAAAGTTCTGCACAGCCTATGTTATGAAAAAAGCAGGAATAAGGCAGAATAACACATGCTCCCCGGCATACTCCTGGAGCATATGAAAGCCTCCTGTCACAAATTTCCGGACCTGTTGCTCTCAAAAGGCGTGAAGTATATCAAAAGGAAAATGACTAATACAAGTATGAATTTCTGCGACTCTTTCATCTATTTCACCTCTGAATGTTGGCTCTGTCTTAGTTGTTTACCTGTTCTTATATCGCCCCGGCTGCAAACCCTTGCTTACTCTGATTTTACCGCTCCAAGACAGGTAGCACATTGTATGCCCTCATCTGTGAAAGGCTGGGTTCCTGTCATCACCGTATCAATGCATTCCATGAAGCTGGTAAACGCAAGGCATACTCAAACTGTAAATAACATTCAACCCATCTTTACGTGAAGCCACAATACCAACAGCTCTAAGGACAGACAGGTGTTTGGATATGGTGGACTGGTCGAATCCCAGCCGGTCCACAATCTCACATACACACTTTTCACCTTCGCCGGCAAGCATGTTGATTATAGTCAGCCGTGTGGATTTCCCTAAAGCCTTGAATAACAATACTGCGGCTTGATATTCTTCAGTTGATAATTTAAGCACGGGCATACCTCCTTGGCTGGTCCTGCAACCGCAACCCAATAGTACCGTCCAACTTTGCTGGTCAAGTACTAAGTCCATGCCTATATTGCCATTCAGCCATATATCAAGTCAAGGGCAACATGAGCAAATGGATCTCCAAAAGTCACCTTGTTGAAGTATCAGTTCCGATGCGTGAAACGCTGGGGACGGTTCTAACGTTCCATGCATGTGGTCAGGAATACGCGGCCGTGATTACGACCGTCCCATTGTTTCACAACGTCATCCTCACGGGAAATGCCGAGTCACGGCAAACCTGCCACAAGCGCCCAATATATCTGCGGGTATAGTACCGCTCAAGAAAGTGATATAGGTGTAGTCCTCGTTCAGTCAGCCGGACAGAGGATTTTCGTGTATCGCCCAGGGAAAAGCCCTCAATCAAACCAAACATACGGGAAAAACGTGCCAGCCATGGAAATGCCTTTATGCGCTGAACCTCCGGTGCAGTTACATCAATTTCCCCTTCGTAGCACCGCCAGAACAGCCAGTACAAGGCAGATTCTTGTGGAGTCAAGAAAGAGTGTAGAGCCACCGGTGGCCTTCCTTGAAGAATACTATTAATGTAGGCTGAAACATCGAACGTATTGATACCGAAATAGCCATCAACATACGTTGCAGCCCCTGCCCCAAGACCTGCAAAGCACCTGCGAGTTATGGACGTATATTTCGTTACTGTGGGCCGGGTCCAGGTCCATACTGATGACCGGTCGTATCCCCAAACATGCCCTGCTGCAGATAAGGCTGATAGAACCCGCAGCTGATCTTTGCAGGAGTATGTAGAAGCCGGCCAGGTAAATGAGAAATCCATTAGTGGATAAGCAGAAACCTGCCCGACATTGTACCTGAGAAGTTCTTCAAAATCGGCTACTGTCTGTTCTAAGGCCTGGCCGGGAATACATGTCATAAGATCGACGTTGACTGTATGAAATCCTGCATCCATGACAGTCTCAATGGCTGCATGAGCAGCTTTTGAATCATAGCCTCTTCCAAGAATACGCAAGACATCATCGTCAAAGGACTCGATTCCCAGGCTTACCATAGTCACCCCGGCTTGTCGCAACCACTGAACAGCCTGGGTACTTACATCGTTTGGATGAACCTCAACTCCAATGCCCGCGCCCAATACCATGTAAGGGCTCATTAACTCGATTACGGACTCAATGGCTTCAGGTAAAGTCAATGGGGTCCCTCCACCAAAATACAACGAGGAAACCTTTGAACCGCTCAACCTGCTAATCAGTCCTTTGGCTTCACTTTCCAGGCAATCTAAGTAAGAATTTGCTGTCCGGTGGGAATATAGAATCTTATGTAAGGGCAAAAAGAGCACAGTGTGCGGCAAAACGGAATGTGAACATAAACTCCAACCTCATCAGGCAGGAGATTTGCTTCGTGACTCTGAGGCGGGCCGGGGTTAAACGCGAATCTTCCCAGGTCCCTGTAAGAGCCCAGTATAAAATGCGATCCAGCACTCCGTATCTTCCTTTAGTGAGACATTTGTGAATCCGATGCATCCTGCCACTTAACATACAATATCTAAATACTCGGTGTTAACTACTCCGCAGGGACTTTAACCGAAGCTACCGCAAAAGCAACCCGCAAAGCCGAGGATTATAGCGATACTAATGTGGTTTTGACGGATGCCGGGTCATGGCCCAGCACACAGGTGGTCAGCGAAATTATCAACTAAGGTATTCTAACTATATGGCCGTTAAGATCCACAACATATCCCTTATTGGTACAAGCTCAACCGGATCCACGGTCCTTGCAGTCCTGATTGCTTTTAGTTTGGGGACAACTCTATGCTTTTGATTTGTATACTCCAAAACCCCTAACCATATTGAGTAAAACCTCGCTGAATCGGTTTCATTCAAATGCACGTTGATCACGGCTCCATTTTCAGGCAATCCCGAGTTATGAGATAATAGTATCATCAATTTCGCCCTGCGACTATCAAGTCTGCGCCGCAAACCCACATTCATTCGAGGGCCCATCTTGCAGTGTGGGATACCCAGGTGTCTTTCCAGTAAGGCTCAGCGCCTTGTCTTCCCAGGGATTATATTCCTCCCACGCTCCTGCGTGGCTGCTCAATTTGACCAGACGAGGTAAACTTGACTTTAGTCCGTAGTAAGTATTATATTATCATAGAGTGCAGGTGGGGCCGTAGCTCAGTTGGGAGAGCGCCTGAATGGCATTCAGGAGGTCGTGGGTTCGATTCCCTTCGGCTCCACCAATTTATTTGCAGGTAAACCCCCAAATCCACCGGAAACCTAAGTCATCACATTGACCATCTATATACTATTTGCCCATCTTTTGCCCATCCACGAATTTTCTCGGTGGAATTAACGTGGCAGCGCTTTTTGCACAATTTGGAACGACTACTCGAAATTCCTCAACAAACTGCGGCACATTTTTAGGACTTTTTCTGCAGTATCGGGATCGTTGCCAGGTCTATCCAGCACTAGGTCGAGCCTTCGACGCTTGCCAATGCGTCTCCCAAAGGCGGTATGTCGTCATGCACTATGTTGGAAAGCGCATGTCCCAATTGAGACATCCAAATTGCTTTTGTCACTGCCGCAAACATAGTCGGTCCTGTCTACGGGCAGGAGAATGTACCCCCAAGTAACCCATCCTCACTGATCTCCAGGTCGCCAATGAAGTGTGTCACAATCCAACTTCTCCCGTCTATTGTTAGAGATATTTCATTTTGAGGAAAGCCAATTGGGTATACAGGCCAGTAGTCGCAGTAGAAGGCAACGATCTTCATGGCTTTTCGGGAAGAAACTTCCCGGGCTTTGAGCAAGGCGTCCAACAAGAGGCCGTTGCGAACCGTAGGACTTGAATTCACCCACGCAGTGTAGGCCAGAGTCCTCATGATCACAAGAATCGCATCGTTAGCGGCAATGTAGTTAACCGGGACTAACCGATCGCCAAGGCGCAATTGCCACGATGTCCGGTTCAGCACGGCCGCCGTTTCACCAAGACTTAGCACCTCGACGAACTCATTCGATTCTGAAGCAAATGGTGTTATTTCTTGAGCGTTTTGTGTGAGAGATCTGACTTGGTTTGAGGGAACGGCCATATTAAGGTTCTGCCCATCTTTCCACATCAGTGTTGTTATCCCGACAAGCTTGCCGTTCATAGCAAAAAGGCCCCCGCCGCTACTCCCAGGAGAAATTGGAGCAGTCGTCTGAACGAATGCCTTTCCGTCAAGTCTTCGTAGGCCGCTGACTATACCGGTCGATACCGTGCCCTGCAGGCCTTGTGGGTTGCCAATCGCCACAACAGCGTCTCCAACCTCTACAGCGTCCGGGTCTTCCAGCACTACTGGTTTGAGTCCGGTTTCACAGTGCAGGAGAGCCAAGTCGTTGAGCTCGTCAAATCCTACGTATCCAGGGCACTCGTGTAGTCCTCCCGCCGAATCGGTTATAGATACAGCGGATGCACCGTCGACTAGATGGAAATTCGTGATAACCAGATCCTTGCCGATTACGACTCCACTTCCTAAGGACTTCCCTTGACCTGATGAATCGTAGGTCTGTATGAGTACCACGCTGTCGGCGACCTGCGAAACCACTGCCTTGGTGCCTTCGGTCTCAGAGAGTACGATGTCTTTAGCGGGGGGAACGTTGGCGAGATTGGCTCTATCTGTGGTTGTGAGTGTGAAGGTCGAGGTGGCATCATCCCAGGTCACGTTGACTCCGAGTTCCTTGGACAGAAACTCGATCGGCACCATGATCCAGCCAGGGTCTACAATGAATGGTTCAATATCGAGAGTGACCTGCCGACCATCAACGAAGATCTTGAGATCTGACCTGTAGTAGACAGTCCTTGTGGTGGAAGTTGCTCGTGAAGCCAAAGAAGTGCCGGACATGGTCAGAACCAACGCCATGACCAATACCACCGTCACAAGCCGGGTTCTCTTTCTCACTTTGATACGCCTCCTGATTTTTGCACTTAGTAAACTCCCTGTAACGGTCCAACTGCCCACCGCTTACACTTGCGGTAGGCGTGCTTGGATACAAGAAGGTACTTCTCGCCTAAATCTCCAACTCCTGCCAGTATCTTTGAATATCAGAGCTTCATCTGCTAATACCAATAAAAGTGAAGTAAACATGAGTCTGGCAAAGGGTGATTCTTGCTGCAATCCATGTTGAAGATACAGACGTTGACATGAAGTCCCAATCACTGCCGATTGACAGGCGTACTCTGGCTGGTTCTCACTTGGAGCCTTGTGTTAACGCAGGGCCTCTTGCTTGGAAATAAAGTCTGAGTCTCTGTGAACTATTTCTCAAGATGCGACACTATATACACTTTTCCCGGCCCCGTAGTAACACTCGTAGACGTGTTCGAAAACAGCGGCAGCCTTGGTTTCGTAGATTTTAGCAGTGTAAACTGCAGGCAACCCCTTATCCAAGACTTTTTCAATGGTAACCCGCACCTGGGCGCGGGCCTGCTGCCGTTTGCGCCAGTCTAGAATCAGTTTCTCGCGCTTTAGGGTCTCCAGCAGTTCACGAGCTGTTTTCTTAACCTGCTCCCGTTCCTTCCTGGTAAGGTGGATTTCGGGTTTGGTAAGAAGATCGAATACGGCCAGTTCCTCTTCAGTAAGTTCTTCAGCAACAGCCCGTTGTTCTTCTTGCGTGAGGCTCTTTGCAAACTCCATCAGGCGGTAAAGGAACTCCTCGACATTAATGCTCCCGGAATTGTACTCATCGATCATTCTTTGAAATCTTTCTAG